>NZ_JBGKFB010000001.1:0-670000 GCF_041333735.1 Veillonella sp. | reverse complement strand
AAACTAAATCTACACGGTAACGCGGCACGACGTGCCAATGTTACCGAACCGTAAATCAGTTGGGTAACTCTAAATTTGTGTAAATACAACTCCTTTCAAAGTATTTATTTATAAACATATTAAAACCCCTATAATCCATCATATCGGCTTATAGGGGTTATTTTTTATACTAAGCTTATCTTTACTTGTTTATCTAAGGCAAATGCAATTTTGCACATAGTAGTTAAACTTGTATTGGCTCCTTTTTCTATACGGGCAATTGTTGACTGTGGAACACCAGATTTTTCAGCTAAATCACGCTGTGTTAAACCCGCAGCCTCTCGTGCTTTTAAAACGGCTAACGCGTTTTCTAATTTGGCTTTCTCTTCTAAATAGTTTTCTGTTAAGGCTGGATTATTTATATCTTTTTCAAATATCTTATCTAAAGTCTTTAGTGGCATAATATTCCTCCTCAAATTCGTTATGACCATTTGGTCTAGTATAAGATATGAATTTAGGTTTCTCCATCCCAATCCTTCTTTCTCTCATGATAGCATATATGCATTCAAACCTCAATTTGCCTATCTATAATAAGTATTAATTAACGTGTTTTGGGATACGTAATTTTTCAATAGATATGTTATACTAAAATTCAAATTATATTTTCATAGGAGGTCTTATGACTAAGAAAATTGCAGTTCTAGTGAATGAAGATACAATGCAACGCTGTTCTTGTGGCGGTTGCTTAAAAGCATTTATGAATAAAGCGGATTCCTTTGAGCGTTATGCAGATGAGGATATTGAGTTGATAGGCTTCACCCATAGTGGTGGCGATCTAGCCAAGAAAATCGAGTCTTTCAAGAGTAGAGGGGTTACTACGGTGCATCTTTCTACGTGTACACGTGGTAAGAATGAAAATTATGAAAGCATCGCAGAGCAGTGTGCAGAAGCGGGCTTTGATGTAGTTGGCTATACGCATGGCGGCGCCATTTCTAAAGATGGTAAAGAAGCGGTTATACTTTCAGCTAAACCAGTACCATCTGATGAATAGTTTGCAACATTTTATTCACTTGTTATAGATGAATCAGCTGTATTGAGTGTATTAGTTGTGATAGATCAATTATTTAGAACTATCACGCAATTGTTTATAGCTTAATGATGGCTGATAAATGAATGATTGTTCCATTATTCATTCTATATTTACCATGAAGAGATACTATATACATAGTGTGTAAATCTAGTGTGATAATTTGTTTTATTACTATATGGTTAATCAATTCGAGAGGTTGAGAGAATGAACAAGAAACTTACAGCAGCTACGTTATCTGTGGCTATGGCAGCAACAATGGCGCCTGCTATTATGCAAACAGCACCTGTGAATGCGGCATCTAGTGCAGTACAAACATTGGCTGGTGGCGCTGTTGCTATGGCTTATGTATCTACTGCATTAAATAAAATGGATAACTCTGAACAAGGTCAACAAGAAAGCTTGGCACGTACTAAGGAGAAAACTGGTTACTTGAACGATAGTGCAGCGCAAGCACGCGTACAACGTATCCTGAAAACCTTAGAGGCTTCTCCTAGCGTAAAACGTTCTTATGTTGTCTATGCCAACCCTGATACAGAGTTTAATGCCTTTGCAACGCTTGGTCGCGTTATGTCTGTTAATAAAGGTGCTTTGGATACCCTTGATGATGATCAATTGGCCTATGTAATGGCCCATGAAATTGCTCATGGTGAGCATAAAGACATTATCAATGGTGCTAAAAAGCAAATCGGCCTTTCTACAGCTGTAGGTATTGCGGCGGGTGGTAGCGAAGGGGCCGCGTTATTATCTAACGTAGCAGGCAACTACTTGTCTAACCAAGTATTTACAATGAGCCAAGAAAAAGCAGCCGATGAACTAGGATTCAAGATTTTAAGCGAATCTCCATATAATGTGGGCGGTGCAGCTGGTTCTATGGCGGTTCTACGCAACAAGGTAGGGGAACACTATCGTGAAGGGCTTTCACAAGTAGTGGCACCTAACAACCATCCTAAGTTGTCTGATCGTGTAAATAACAATATTTCCCGCATGTACACATACTCTGGAAATCACGTAAACGTGTCTAATGGCGCTGTTTACGTCAATGGCGATAATATCTATAGCCCAGCAGGCAGTGGCCGCTATACAGGGGAAGAACGGGCGTATTACATGGCTGGTAAATTGGCACGGTTGTACCATAACAACCAAATTACACCAGGCTCTGCATCTTACAGCGGTGGTACTGTAACAGTAGCAGGCCAATCCATCGTATCTACGCCAAACTCTGACGTAGCATTACAAGTGGCGACAAACCTTAATAATGCCTTTGTTAAACCAGCAGGTGCGGCAGTTAATGCTAAAAACCCTGTGAAAGTGAAACAAGAGAAACCCAAAAAGGTAAAACAAGAAAAGGCTAAACCTGTGAAAGCAGAACAAGCTAAACCTGCTAAAGGTAAAGAAGTAAAACCTGTGACTAAGGCTTCTACAACAAAACATACTGCTAAAGCTACAAATCATTCAAACTCTACGAACAGTGGACGTAAAACAATCGATAGATAATTTAACTATTTAATTGTTCGATTGTTCATGTCGTATGCAAGACCGAGCTCAATGGGGCTCGGTCTTTTCTTTGTATCAATGATGATATCCCGTGTAGACCGCGCTTAGTTTCATACTGTATACTTAACATATAAATTATCCTTAAATCGTAAGTTGTAGATGAGAGAGGGCTGCTTATGAATCAGAAATCGAGCATACTTAAAGCCTTAAAATGGATTGTATTTAATTATGTCTTTTTAGGTATCCTTATAGTGATTGGTTTGGTTATTGCTATATCACCTGGATTATTAGGCGATGTTATACCAAGACATGGCACGGTAGGCAAATGGTTAGCCGCGAGGAACCAAATGGAGGTTGTAGATAATCAGGGGACGTCTATGACAGTACCTGATTATGTGGAACGTATCGTTACACTAGGGGAGAATACGGTCGATATTGTCGAATCTGCAGGTGGGGATTATTACATTGTCGCCAGTGATGGTTCTTCCTATGCAAGTTCGGTTAAGATTAATGGTCGCGTAGAGCAAACGGTAGATTCTATTAAGTCCTATGACCCACAGGTTGTAGTCGCATCTGATACGGTGCCACCGAGCTTTGTGGCTTCATTGCGGTCAGCAGGTATTCCTGTCTTTGTATATACAAAAAAGGACAGTTTAGATGGCATCATAAAGACAGCGCAATCGATGGCGAAGCTATTCCATGAGAAAGATCGGAGCAGCGCATTTTCCGGATATACTCGGATGGTTAAGAAATATGTAGAACCGCACCAAAATGATAAAAAGCCAGTTATTGCTTTGTATAATAGCAATCATGGCGTGTATCGGTCGGGCATTGTGCGGGACATGATTGAAACAGTACATGGTATAGATGGTGCTGGGAACCTTGTTATATTGGAAAGCGGCAAGGACCCTAATATGTTATCTGATGTTTGGTGGTATCGTGATCATAAAACGACGGTGGATATGACGAAATCGATGGGCACAAAAGCAGATTTAATCCGTATTAATCCTGATGTTATCTTTGTGCCGACACGCTATCTAGATAAGTTGCCTGAATACAAACAAGATGTAGAGGCCATTATGAAAGATCCGGATTTACAGAATATAACAGCTGTTAAAAAAGGCTATGTATATCCTATCCATGAAATGTCTTTGATGAGTTATTCCACAAAAACCTTTTCAGCGATGGAACAAATGGCAAAATGGCTCTATGGACCTAGCACCTATGAGGGTATTGTTAAATATAATGGTATATGAGGAGAGAGCATATGCAGTTAAAACGTTTATTAATCATATTAGCCGTCTTTGTAGGCGTATTAGTAGTGGCTATTATGGGCATGTATAAGTCTTGGAATGCTTTCACCAGTGGCGGAATCTTTGGCATGTTGAGCTCAAAGGGCATTTATAAGATGGTAGATGGCACGAGTGAGACGGTCATCCTTGATCATAAGGCAGAGCGCATCGTAGCAGTGGGGCCTAATGCAGCAGATCTTGTATCTGAACTAGCTGGTGATTCTATGGTGGCTAGCACTGCAGCACCGTACCAAACATCGAATGGTGTAAAGCAGCGCGTGGCGCCTAATGTGAAAGCTATTGAGGCATTAAAACCAGATATTGTAATTGTTGAAGATGACAATGGAGCTACAGACCTCGTTAGGCCTCTACGAGAAGCAGGTGTAAAGGTAGCACTGTTAAGAGCGCCTAAGACGGTAAACGAGGTAGAGGACCAAACAAAAGCAGTAGGTCAGCTATTGGGTCGTGAAGATAAGGTGGCAACGTTAGTTGGAACTATGATGAATTATATTCGGGATACAGAATCACTGCGCTTTGCTCGTCGTGATGAGCAAAAGAAGACCGTTGCCGTTTATAATGAAAATGGCCTATATGGGGCTCCAGATACACTGATTCAAGATATGCTCAAATATGTAAATGTAGACAATGCGGCCACTAAAGTCGGTGTGAAAAGGTCTTATGTAGGTAAAAAAGACGATCTTATCAAGGCTGACCCCGATGTTATCATCGTGCCGATGGACATAAAAGCAGCAGATTTTAATCGTGATGCGGTACTCAATAGCTACTACAATGATCCTACATTAGCAAACCTTAAAGCCATTAAAAATAAAAAGGTCGCTATTCTAGCTAATGAATCAATACTAGCTAAAACCTATCATATTGGTCGCGGTATTTACTTCATGGCACAAATGGTATATGAAAGATAAGAACATAAGTCTGTATTATAAAACTATAGATTTTCTATAGTAAAAGCACTATAATATTAGGTATCTATATATATCAATATATTAGTACTTTATCTTTGTAAAGAACAGAACTACGGCATGTATGTAGTGGTTTTGTTACTTTTACAGTTAATATAGCCTCCCTATCGAGGCAGTTTCTTTTTTAGAGGAGTTGGATCTGAATGAAACAACCAGAATTGTCGCCGTATATGATGGCTCGAAAGCCATCTGGCATTCGCCTAGGACAAATTAAATTCTTGGAACGTAAGAACCCACCAATTTTGGTGAATGGTTCTATTGGTAATGTAATGCGTCCTATGCATCCCGCCATGCAGCGTCGGTTGTTCGATTTGGGCGGTGTGAATAGCCCGTTCCACACAGGCATTGTACCGTATGTACCAACTACAGGTACCGATGAATGCCGCGAAGCATTCCTTCATATTTTACGCAGCCAAGGCTTTGATACAACAGGACTTAATGTACTTGTAACAGACGGTGCATCCATGGCCATGGAAATTATCATGCTTGGCGTATGTGGTGGTGCTGGTGAAGAGGAACGTCCTCTATTAATGTTCAACCCATCCTATACAAACTATGATGCGGTAGGTCTTCGCATTGGTCGTAAAACAGTTACTGTGGAGCGTCAACTTAATGAAAATGGTGAATTTGAATTGCCATCCGTAGAAACTGTAGAACAACGTATCATCGATACAAAACCAGGTGCGTTGCTCATCATTCCTTACGATAACCCAACAGGTCAATTATTCAGTAAAGAAACTTTGATTGAATATACAAAATTATGTGTGAAACATAATTTGTGGATTATCTCTGACGAAGCCTATCGCGAATTGGCTTACGAAAAAGGGAAAGAAACATCTAGTATTTGGGCTTTAACTGATAAGGATGTGCCTGGCATTGAAGGCCGTCGTATTAGTCTTGAAACAGCTAGTAAGGTATGGAACGCTTGTGGCCTACGTATTGGTGCCATCATTACGGATAACAAATTATGCTATGAAAAATCTGTAGCCGAATATACAGCGAACCTTAGTGCTAATACATTAGGTCAATATATCTTTGGTGCTTTGGCTCATGAAAGCTATGCAGAGCTTCATAACTGGTATGAGCAACAACGTGATTACTACCGTCAAATGATTTTTGAACTTCACGAAGGATTCAAAGCGGTAGAACCTGATTTCATCGTATCTCGTCCAGAAGCGTCGATTTACTTCGTTATTGACGTACGCAAGGTAGCGAAACCTGGCTTTGACGGTGTGGAATTTGCCTCTTGGTGTGCTGAACACGGTGCTATTAGTCTTGATGATGGTAAAGAATATACACTTCTCATGGCTCCACTCAATGGTTTCTATAGTGGTAAAAAAGGCGAAGATAATCCAGGTAGAACACAATTGCGCGTATCCTTCTGTGAAAATCCAGACCTATTGCGCTTGGCACCTGAATTATTATCTAAACTATTCAGAGCCTATGAAGCACAACGATAGAAGAAGTATAATTCTAATATAATAGATGCCCTCCTGTTGGAGGGCATTTTTAGTTGAACTATTGATTGCCATAATATTGTTAGTAAAATTAATAAAATAATGATAGAATTATGATATAAGGAGGTGTATATATTGATTAATATTAGACCTGTATCAGACTTGCGTAATAAATTTCCTGAAGTTGAAGAAACCGTTATTACAACAAATTCGCCTGTATTTTTAACTAAGAATGGATATGGAACTATGGTGTTAATGAGTATTGAACAATATTCAGCATTAACAGATCCTATTGAGTACGCCTTGGATGAAGCTGATTCTGCAGCAAAAGAAAGTAAAATTCGATACTCTGGTGCCGATGTATTTCGTCGCGTAAGGGAGAGAATCGATGGAGCGGAAATATAAACTTACGATTTTACCATTATTTGAAGAGGAGCTTAATCATATTGTTGATTATATAACTTATGTTCTGCATAATAGAGAAGTCGCTCATCAACTAATTACAGATATTGAGGCTGCTATATACACAAGATTAAGTTGTCCAGAATCTTTTGCCGTATATCCGAGTAAGAAAATGCGTGAGTATCCATATTATAAAATTATAGTACGTAACTTTTATATCTTTTATGTAGTAATTGAAGATGTAATGGAGGTTCGTCATATTTACTATAATCGGCGAGATTTACAAAATATATTAGATGAGTAAAAATCAAAAAGAGCTATAATTACATGTATTATAGCTCTTTTTCTTTTATCCCTAAGTATAGTGAATAAGGGAGAATTTTATTTTCTGTTTTCATCATAATCGGATCCCTTAGTATTGATTTCGGCAGCGAATTGCTCGCCAGGTGCAGAGGTTTCCTCTGTTGTAGGATACGAAGTGTCTTCTAAGTTAAGCGTTTTTAATAATTTATCGATATCATCCGATTGAATGAATACCTCTTTATCATCCGATTGGATGGATACCTCTTTGTTATACCATTCGCCGAACTCACGAATTACTTTTTCGTTACGGCGGAAATAGGTATACTGATCAATTTTGCGAGACTCTACGAGTTCCGCATTTTCTAAGATGCTCATAAATGTAGAGATGGAAGATTGAGATACACCACAGCGCTTTTGAATACTCTTAACGCTCACACTGTTAGGGAAATCGATAAGAGTTTTAGTGTGTACTTGTACACCGAATTCTTTCTCTGGGTGCTTTAGCCACAATATAATATCTAACCGATGTGGATTTGATAATGCTTTCAAGATTCTTAACGGGTCCATATGGCCTCCTCTGGTAATTCCAAAATAATGAGTGCCTAACCTTGACCGTGGTCTTGCATTATGCGGTCGTATTATACGCGTGTTGCTCCGTATAGGGTTTTTCCTACTTTTATCATACGCTACTTTGACTGTGAAAGCTAGATAAACTTATAAATTTCACGAATTGATGAATTTTGTTGCACCTGTTGGTAATGAATAGTATGCAATAGTATAAGTATATAATGAGTATATATACATCCTATAGAGCTATTTACAACATAATGTTAAAAAATATAGAATATATTCATTTTTCTGTGGTAATTTTTAGAGGTATTTTGGTTCTTAATAGAGAAATATATATACTATATGAACTTATGTAAGTCTAAGCTTTGATTTAAAGGAGCTGAGTATATGGCAATTGATCGCAATGAAACATTTGACGTTATCGTTGTTGGTGCAGGCCCAGCAGGCTCTGCGGCGGCGTTACGCCTCGCGGAGCAACGGGTAAAGGTTTTACTCATTGAACGCGGTACCGCACCAGGCGCTAAAAATATGATGGGTGGACGTATCTATACGCATTCTTTAGAACGGTTAGTACCGGACTTTAGAGACCGTGCCCCATTGGAACGTAAGGTAACAAAAGAACGCATTTCTATTGGCGCTGGCAATGAAATGACGACTATTGAATACAGCTACGAAGATGGACAACCTAACGAGGAATCCTACGTAGTATTACGCGCCAAATTCGATAAATGGCTCGCTGAAGAGGCTGAGAAAAAAGGGGCTCTTCTCGTATCCAATGTACAGGTAACAGACCTCATTACTGAAGGAGAAGGCAAAAAACAACGTGTTGTAGGCGTTCGCTGCCACGATGATGAAGTATATGCAAAACTCGTTATCATCGCAGAAGGCTCCAATACATTATTATTAGAAAAGTCTGGCCTCATAGCTCCTACTGATCCAAGTACAATGGCAGTAGGTGTAAAAGAGGTATACAAACTAAAGAAAGAAGATCTTGAAAATCGACTCATGCTGTCTGGTGATGACGGGATGGCATGGCTCACTTTAGGCGATATGACCTCTGGCTTATTAGGCGGTGGTTTTATTTACACAAATAAAGATAGCCTTTCTGTAGGTATGGTTGTAGGCCTTGAAGATATTGGCAAAGCCGATCGTTCTGTAGACGATATGCTGTCAGCTTTCACAAGCCATCCAAGAATCGCACCATTATTGAAAAATGGCCAATTGAAAGAGCATAGTGCCCATCTCGTACCAGAAGGTGGCTATAAATCTATGCCTAAGTTGGGCGGTAATGGGTATATTATCGTTGGTGATGCGGCGCGTATGTGTATGAACCTTGGCTATACTATTCGTGGTATGGACCTTGCCATCGAGTCTGGTATGTGTGCAGCAGATGCGGTTAACGTAGCGTTGCGCGACGAAAATATGGACCGTGTGGCTAAGTTGTATGAACGTCAAATCAAGGATTCTTGGTTGCTGAAGGATTTGAAGCGTTACAAGAATATGCCAAAATTCCTTGCTACACATCCGCGTATTTTCAATGAATACCCAGCATTTGTTAACAATTTGATGCACGACGTATTCACTGTAAACGGTGATGGTGCAGTGCCAATGATGAAAAAAATTATGCGCCGTGTCGGAGACATTGGCCTATTTACCTTGATTCGTGATGCTTGGAAAGGGGTGCGTTCCCTATGAAATTAGAAGAGCGTTTGGGCGCCAATAAATATTATGTAGATGAAACGTCTCCTCATATCTTGGTGGATGGCGCTGGTTTTAGCCACGAAGAGAAAATGAAACTCGTAAACGGCTGTCCTGCCGGTCTATATACATTACAAGAGAATGGCGATTTAGCCTTTGATTTCGCTGGTTGCTTAGAGTGTGGTACATGCCGCGTTCTTTGTGGTGAAACAATCGTAAAAACATGGAAATATCCGCGTAACGCTAAGGGCGTAGAATTTAGACAGGGGTGAGTGTATGGAGTTATTAGTATGTATCAAACAGGTTCCAGATACATCTGAGATTAAGCTGGATCCGGAAACAAATAATCTCATCCGCACAGGCTTGCCTAGCATTGTAAACCCTGACGATATGCATGCGTTAGAGGCGGCATTGGCGGTAAAAGACCAATATGAAGGTAGTCGTGTAACAGTTGTCAGCATGGGGCCTCCACAAGCAGAAGAAGCACTTCGTCAATGTTTAGCCCTCGGTGCTGATGATGCGGTACTCGTTACAGACCGTGCGTTCGGTGGTGCAGATACATTGGCTACAAGCTATACCATTGCGTCTGCCATCCGTCATATTCAACGGACTATGAACCGTCAGTTCCAAATCATTTTCTGTGGTAAACAGGCAATCGACGGCGATACGGCACAAGTAGGCCCTCAAATTGCAGAGGAACTCGGTATGGCACAAGCTACTTATGCTTGTGAATTATCTGTAGATCAAGCAGCTCAAAAAGCAGTGGTGAAACGACAACATGAAAATGGCTATGAAATCGTAGAGGTTCCATTGCCGTTATTGGTTACAGCCACAGCTGAGCTCAACGAGCCACGCCAACCAGGCCTTTGGAGCTCTATTTATGCAAAACGTTATACCATTACTCACGTTACATTGCGCGATATGCCGCATATTGATGAAAGCCGTATTGGTCTTAACGGTTCCCCTACGCGTGTGCGCAAGGTGTATCAACCACCTCTCCGCGGCAAGGTAGAAATGTTACCATCTATAGAGGAAGGGGCTAAAAAGGTTCTCGAATTGGCTTATCATATTAAGCCAGAAAAATTTGCTCATCTATTAGTGCCAAATGATGCACCTGTTGAGGTGGCTGAGGACAATGATGAGGGTGTAGATGTAAAAGACCCTGTGCAACGGGCTGCGTCTGTTGAAAGCGTATCCCCTAGTGAGTTTAAGGCGGTAGCAGCTGCTAAAGGTGATGAAGGTTCTAAAGGAGGTGACCGGTAATGGCCGTGACAAATTTTGATGAATATAGAGACGTCTTTGTCGTAGCTGATACCATCGATGATGTGGTACATCCGGTTACGTATGAACTGATTGGCCAAGCTCGCCGTATCGCTAAGGAATTGGGCCAACTCGTTCAAGTTATGCTATTGGGCGAGAATGTTCAAACCGAAGCAGAGGAACTCGTAGCACATGGTGCCGATATTGTTCACGTTTTTGAAAGTCCCCTTTTGAAATACTATACAACGGATGGCTATACGAAGGTCTTAACAGACTTCTTTGAAGATCATAAGCCTAATATTCTCTTGATTGGTGCCACTAACAACGGTCGTGACTTGGCGCCTCGTATGTCTGGTCGCATGCAAAACGGCGTTGTGGCAGACTGTACAATCTTAACGGTAGATACGAATGAAGGCCTTGTTGAATGGACACGTCCTGCCTTGGGTGGCAATATTTTGGCGGAAATCATTTCTCCAAACCATCGTCCTCAAATGGGTTCCGTACGTCCTAATGTATTTAAAAAGCCTGAACGTATTGCAGATAGCTGGGGCCGTATTCAAATTGAACAATTTGACCTCAAGCCTGAAGATATTCGCATGAAGCGTCTCGATTTCATACCGTTCAGTAAAGATGGTTACAATATCCAAGAAGCGGATATCATCGTAGCTGGTGGCCGTGGCATGGGTTCTAAAGAAAACTTTGATAAGCTTTATGAACTAGCCGATGCTATCGGTGGTGTTGTAGGGGCTACACGCCCACTTGTGGAAAAAGGCTGGATTGAATTGCCATATCAAGTAGGTCAAACAGGTAAAACTGTAAGCCCTAAACTATACTTGGCATTTGGTATCTCCGGTGCTATCCAACACGTGAGCGGCATCTCCGGTGCAGACACAATCGTGGCTATTAACAACGATCCAAACGCAGAAATCTTCCAGCACGCTAACTATGGCATCGTGGGGGATTGCATGGAAGTGTTAAATGATATGTTGGCGCATCTGAAATAAAAGCTAGCGTATTTGAGCTCTATAAATTAAATTAAATAAAACAATAGGGATACCTATCCTCAGCCTTCATGGGTACGCGTAGCGCCCAAGGCGGCTTCGAATAGGTATCCCTATTTGCTTTCTAACTGTAGTAGAGCTCAAATATTTTGTCTTACATACAGATGCGCCAGCATATTATTCTAGGGAATAGTAGAAGGCTCTAAAGCGAGCTAAGTCGTTTTCAGAAAGGGTATCCTCTTTTTATTATCATATTCATAAATCCATAAGCCACTTTATGTATTCTTTTAAATCCTATCTGCGCCGACATATCATTTAGGGGAAAAGGAGAGAATGCTACGCGTAGCGCCCAAGGCGGCTTCGAATAGGTATCCCTATTTACTTTCTAGCTGTGGTAGAGCTCAAATATTTTTGTCTTACATACAGATGCGCCAGCATATCATTCTAGAGAATAGCGGAAGGCTCCAATGTATACACTATTTTTATCGATTATAGGGGGTAGGGTAGCGTTTTTTTATTTTCATAATGGTATAATTAACTTATTAGAATAAAACGGATTGATGATGTGGAGGCTTTTATGGCTCATAATATTTTTGTCACTGGTGCAACGTCTGGTATCGGTCTTTGTATTGCTGAGGCTTATGCAAAGCATGGCGATAATGTGTTGATTTCTGGTCGTCGTGCTGAGTTATTGGGCGAGGTACAGGCTCGTTTGTCTAAGGAATATGGCGTGCGTGTTGAGACTTTAGTTCTTGATGTGCGTAGTCGCGAGGATGTTGAAAGCAAGGTTCCTGCAGCTATCGAGGCTTTTGGTGGCGTCGATGTGCTCGTTAATAATGCGGGTCTTGCACAAGGGCTTGATCCTTTCCAAGATAGTGCTGTTGATGATGCGGTGACTATGATTGATACCAATGTGAAAGGCCTTTTATATGTAACAAAAGCAGTACTGCCTTTTATGATTGATAAAAATGAAGGTCATATTGTAAATATGGGTTCTACTGCAGGCATTTATGCATATCCTAATGGTGCAGTGTACTGTGCTACAAAGGCGGCGGTAAAGACATTAAGCGATGGCATTCGTATGGATACCATAGCTACAGATATTAAGGTTACTACCATTCAACCAGGCATCGTAGAAACTCCATTTAGCGAAGTACGATTCCACGGTGATGCGGAACGAGCTAAATCTGTGTACGCTGGCATTGAGGCTGTTCAACCAGAGGATGTGGCCGATGTAGTATTGTATGTAACGAACCAACCTAAACGCTTGCAAATCTCTGATGTGACCATTATGGCGAACCAACAAGCGGCAGGCTTTATGGTACATAAGAAATAGCTTAATACTTGATAGTTTGGGTAAAAGTAACTAGTCATATCATAGTTGATAAATGATTTTATTTACCTATATTAATAAAAACCGATATATGATGAATATTACTTGAATTCCCCAATTATTTAGGATATATTTATTAAGCGTGTTTTGATAAATATAATTTTGCAAAATGTATTTTGTGGAGTATATTATTATGACCTCAATACTAAAGAAATCTTTTTTGATGGCGTTAGCTTGCATCTGTATAGGTACCTATGGAGTTGTTAAGGGTCAAGATGCTATGGATGCACAAACTAAAGTTTCTGGCCCCTTAGAAATGTCTGTTGAAGCAGCTGTTCCTGGCGTTGTTATGCCAAGTCCTGTACATGTGTTCACCACTGTAGAAGCAGCGTCTGAATATATAGGGTTTAGACCTCAGATGCCAAAGCTGTTGCCAGTAGGATTTAATATTCAATCTGTCATTACTATTGAGAAAGACATTTTGCAGGTTGTGTACGTGTATGAACCCGGTATAGATCCGTACGTAAATAAGGCCGGTGGTGCTCTTATTTTTTATCGTACCTCTACTACATTAAAAGGTGATATCAGCGATGACCATAAGATTCATAAGGTTATAGAAACTGAAAGTGTAGATGGTACAAAGGTTACTTTCAAAGGTGGTAAGAAAATGGTTTATCTTGCATCGTGGATGAAAGATGGACAAAATCACTCTTTAGAATTTCAGCGTCCCGTTACACGAGATGTGGCGAAGGCTATTATCCATAATATTGTTGAGGAAAAATCACATACAAAATAAATGTGTTTTTAATAATATTTTTATTGACCGAAGGGAGATTATACTCATGGTTAAAAAATTTGTATTAATGGCAGTTGCATGTGCTTGTGTAGGTTCTTACACTGTTGCTGGTGCACAAGGTACTTTTGATGTAAAGCCAGATCCAGCTAAACCTGTAGTTGCAGAACAGGCAGCGCCAATGGTTGGTATGCCAAGCCCAATTCATGAATTCGCTACTATTAATGAAGCTGCTAAATACATGAATATTATGCCTCATCTACCTAAAGTATTACCTGTAGGCTATAATATTGAGTCTGTAAGCACAATCAATAAAGATGTTTTGCAAGTTGTGTATGTTTACCAAGCTGGTGAAGATACAACGCGGAACCAAGCGGCAGGCAAACGTATTGTGTATCGCGTAGGTACTACAAAAGGTGATATCAGTGGTAATCATAAGGATTATCGCGTTACAGCTACAGAAAAGGTAAACGGTACAAAGGTTACTTTCAAAGGTGGCGAAAAAATGGTATATCTCGCTGGTTGGACAAAAGATGGTCAAAACCATGCGATGTACTTTGAACGCCCTGTAAATCGCGACATGGCAAAAGCGATCATTGCTAATACTGTAGCACCTACAGCACATACAGCATATACAAAATAATATAACAGTCTAGCCTAGTGGGATAGGCATGCGAGCTGTGGTGAAGCACTCGCATGGACACTGTAAGGGTTATATAAGAAGCGGCTCCTCTCACGAGGGGCCGTTTTTGTATATAAAAAGGCCATCAACAGTGTGTCGATGTCCTCTTAATAGGTAATATATTGTTAAGCAATTTCCGTTTTCAAATCGATAATATTTTTTGCGGCTACGCAACTAGGGCAGTCACAGAATTCTGCGCCTTCTGCTTTGATGTCTTTAGCGTGTTGTAATAGGTTAGCAGCACCTTCTTTGCCAAGGATTTGTGTAGCGAGCTCAGAGCCTGCAAAGCCAATTGTTTCGTCGATGAGGGCAATGTTTTGTTCTGCTACGGATACGAGTTGTTTTGTAA
The DNA here is from genome assembly GCF_041333735.1 of Veillonella sp. Classification (NCBI taxonomy): domain Bacteria; kingdom Bacillati; phylum Bacillota; class Negativicutes; order Veillonellales; family Veillonellaceae; genus Veillonella; species Veillonella sp. The sequence continues at coordinate 655,314 of NZ_JBGKFB010000001.1, read as the reverse complement.
GCTCTACTTGTTTTTCTGTGCCTTCTGCATCAAGCCAAGATTGAGCGAATTCTTTTACTTTAGGATTGCTTTGTGGTGCATCTAATAACGCTTGTACGAGTTGTGTTAATTGTGTATGTGTCATGATTATTTCCTCCATATAACTACTAACTATAGTTTTGGAATAGTGCATTTAGTATCATATGGGCACCTGCTCCTTTTGATGGGGCCATTATAACATCTACGGTTATTTTGAATAGTAGAATAATTTACGATAGATACTATCAAATATGATAGATTTATTGCAAATTCTACATAAAATTTTATTAGATCAATTATGAAGGGATTTTCATAATTTGTGGCGAATAATAAAATGTAAGTGTTTAGGACTCGTATTATCTTAGGTGTATCATTGGGGGCTAACTATGTGTATATCTGTAAATAGAATTATTTCGTGTCAAGACTTATTAGATTTAAAGCCAGATGAATTTAATCCTTGTGCTGTAATTATTTCTGACAGTTTACCTGTTGATATAGTTTTAGATTCAGAAATATTTATACATGAGGCTTATGATTATATAGTTGTAGGGGATAAAGACGAATTTATTAATCATATCTATGAAGATAAATTGAAGAAGTATTGTCAGGATAAAATTATACGTGAACGACACATCACCCCCATAATTAAACATCTGGAGAAGATTATAAGAACAATACCTTATGAGTATATTGAAGGTAATGAAGACGATCTAGAACGACTTAATTATGATATTACTCATATGCTTTTATTTGAATTAAAAATTAGTATGGATAAGTATCAGGCATTAACTTTTGAAGCAAATTATGAGGATGAAGACTATAGTCCAAATTGGGATTCTGATACAATTTATTCGAGAGCAGGATATACTGTAAGATATGGTGAGCATGCTTCTAAACGATTATCTATTTTATTTAAATTAAGTGATCTTTATGGTAGAAATCTTAGGTGGGATTTTGAGCGGTATTGTTGGTTTATTGAAAAATACCGTAGCAATTCTAAAGCTGTTTATGCTAACAAACGTCGAAGAAGAGACTTAGAGGCTTTACGATATTATGAATCTCATGATGGGCTTATAAAATATACAGAAGACTTTGGTCATAACATAGAGTAAGCTGAATGATTAGAGGAGCTGTGTAGCTTTGAATTTGAACAAATACAAATGATACAATCAGTAATGAATCAGAATATTTGATGATATCATTGTTAAGGGGTATGGTTAGTAAATGAGAAAAAATTATTTTGAAATACTAAAAGGGACTAGCGTAAATCCTGTTGTAGAATTGAATAAGTTGCAGGGGTTACTAAAAGAAAAGTTTTGGGGTGAGCATTATCCAGAATCTGTCTATGAACTAATCTCTAATAATTTTAAAGAATATAAACATAGAGGGCATATATTATCTTTGGATGAACTACTAGAGACTATACTCGCAATTCCCATGACTGAAGAAGAACGATTATTTTGTTTTTCTGAAATGTACTTGGATTTATTATCAATACTTCCCTATAAAAAATCTATAAATCTAATTCGTCAGGTACACTGTATTGAGGAACAAATAGAACGGACGGTTAATTTATTGGGACATAAAGTGATTTATATAGATAATAAAAGAATTATTATTGAAGATAATGTATTTGCTAATGAGTCTGCTCAGGTTGTAACAGAATTTGCTGATGAAAAAGAGGCATTAAGCATTCTAGAGTATAATCACTTTTCTAATAAAGGGAATATTGAGAGAAAGAAAGAGATTCTCAAGAGAATTGCTGATCTATTAGAACCTTGGAGAAAACCACTTAATAAATCTAATGAATTAAAAGGTTTATTAAAGGTAAATAATGATAAAATTCAAGCTTTAGAGAAGTTGTTCTATATGTACAATAAATTTAATATTCGTCATAATAATGAGGAACAAATGCTTACTGGGTTATCTAATCAAGAAATTGAATCTTGGTATGATAAGGTTTATACATTATCTTTATTTATAATATTAGGTAAAGATGTAGCTCAAATTTTAACTGACTTCAGTAAGTTGACTGAATAAAAATTTTATTTCAGCGTATACAGAAGTCTTAAAATATAAAGGTAAAGTAAATGAAAAAGACTATATGGATTCTACTTGTATTAGCTTTTATAGGTTCCATCAATGTTGTTTCCGCAGATGATTTGATGCGGTTCCGTCTTAATGGTAATTCGATTTATGACCAACCTTATGGTGATCGGAATGAGTTTCCTTGTCCAGATAGACTTGGAAGTTGTACTATGACTGATGAGGATTATAGAAGCACTCGTAAAGGTCAATCGCTAGAGGTGTTTGATACTATATATGAGGCTAAGCAACATTTGAACTTTAAGCCGCAGTTACCAAGTGGTTTAGAGGGATTACGTCCTGTACATGTATCTATTGTGGATCACGATGTATTACAAGTAGTGTATGCCTATCATGAGCTTTTAAAAGGAAAATACTTTGACCGTGTAGATGATATGCCAAAGTATATTAAATATCGCGTATCGACTCTATCAGGTAATATCGCAGGTGACTATAAAGATTACGTGCCTCAGAAAATAGAGGTTATAAATGGCATAACCGTGACTTATCGAATGGTAGATGGCGCCGTTTACTTAGCATCTTGGGAACATGAGGGGCAGAGCCATGTGTTCTTATTTAATGAGCCTATTTCTGTTGAGCGGACTAGAGAAATGATTAATAGTGTAAGTATAAATTGAGCTATTTATTGTACTATCTTTTTAAGTAAGATTAGCTTATTATATACATATAAAGAGCGCCCCTTAACGTGATTAGGGCGTTAGGCTCATCTAAAATTGAACAAAATTATGATGCCGCCTAACCTGTTAGAGGACTGCACTCCTCAATATGTTAGGTGTTTATCGTTGTACTATTTAAGTAGTGCAATGATAGTGACTACTGATAACAGAACTATGATAATTACATAGGTAACTTCATGTTTGGTCATAGTCTCATATGAACGAAAAATAGCAGGGTGGTAGCCCTGCTATTTTTATTATTGTCTTTAGACTGGTTCGTGACGTAGTCGCGAATCATAAAACCACCCGCTATGCGGGTGCGGCAACGAAAGTTATACAAAAAAATCACCTTGCTTAAGTATAATGTAGGTGTTCAAGCCGCATTATATGCAAAAGAAAGGTGATTTTATATGGCAACAAAGACACAGAGCCTTGCGCACACAAAATGGTTATGCAAATATCACATAGTATTTACACCTAAGTATAGACGTAAAGTTATATATAATCAATACAGAAATAGTTTACGTGAAATATTGAGACGTTTATGTGAATATAAGGGCGTCAAGATTATAGAGGGGGAGCTTATGGCTGATCATGTGCATATGCTAGTATTAATCCCACCCAAAATATCAGTATCATCTTTTATGGGATATTTAAAAGGTAAAAGTGCACTAATGATGTTCGATAAACACGCAAACTTAAAGTATAAATTTGGAAATAGACACTTTTGGTCCGAGGGTTATTATGTTAGTACAGTAGGTTTAAATGAGGCTACAGTAAAGAAATATATACGTGAGCAAGAGTTACATGACCAAATGAAAGATAAACTTAGTGTAAAAGAATATGAGGACCCTTTTAAGGGTAGCAAGTAATACACATCCCCTTTAAGGGGAACGTTACGAGTCAATGGCTATGCGGCTTGAACGTAGTGAAAGCCAGCGCCTTTAGACGCTGGCCTAGTACTACGGGCTTATAGCCCGTGAGCAAACCACCCGTTTTACGGGTGGTTCTGATTGAAAAACTATTTTAAGTGTAGTATATTCTAGATAGCCAATTGATAGTTGTGCAATTAACTACAAAATCCCCCGGAGCGGCAACTCCGAGGGATTTTGTACATTATATATGAAAATGAAGTTATTCATAGTGACAGTATTTTACTTTTTATGGTAGAATAACGATAGAGCAAAGTGTTGATTAAATGCACTAAAGAAGCCCTTGCAAAGGATGCCGGTCCTAGCAAGGGCTTTTTTGTCAGATAGTGGTGACAAACCAAGGTTAGTTACCAATGATCGATAGTAGCCAATCTAACCATTTGCAAATATAATAACTTATTATATTTACCATGATAGCTACAAGAATCGTTGAGAGCGTGTTGATTTAAATGCACCTCCTTTCCGTTACCTGATTTGGAAAGGAATTGGTAACACCTATAGTATAGCAAAATACTTTTTACACAAATAGCGATATACAGTCCTCTTTGTTGTGGTTGATATTAAAAATAACGGAGCTTTTATGAACGCAGATAATTACAAGATTTCAACGTTGCCATATATAGAAAATGCTAGCAATGAGATAATGGAAAAGTACAATATAAAAGCACAATATGAAACGGAACCACCTCATGGAGATGCTATATATTCTATTTCTATAAAGGGGAAAGTATTACCGTTTTGGATTTATGGTAGGGACGTTACTTTCATAGGTAATAGTATGGTTATGGTCGAGTCTGTAAGATGCAAAACCTGGGATTCCATTGAAACCATTATTATTGATTTAGAGAATGAAGTGTATGCTAGTTTAAAGGAATGGTATACAGATATTTCATTTGTTAATAATCGAATAGAGTTTTCCAATCAAGTGGTAAAAATGGATAAACGAATTTTAAATAATTTTGAGAATTTAGAGTGGATAAGCTTTTAAGAGTGATTGCGTAGAGGATTTATTGACTACACTATAGTGAAGTGTTATTCTATATATGACAAGGGATGTCAATATGTGACATAGTCTCATATGAACGAAAAAATAGCAGGGTGGCAGCCCTGCTATTTTTATTGTGCTAGTTACTAACGAGAATGGGGTTATAGGACAAAACGTGTTGGTTTTATAGGCGATGGAGCCAGTAAATTACTGGCTCCATCGCTATTTTAAGTTCTTTTGATAAACTTAGAGGGTGGACAAAATGTGTTGGTAAAAAGTCCCAAAATCCTTGATTTTACTGGCTTCAATAAGGTTATATCTTCTTAGAAAATCGTGTTCTAAGTGGAGGGAATAATCATGCTGGTAAGATGTATAAATTGTGGATTTTCTTGTCAAAAATATGGGAAAACTAAAGCTGGATCACAACGATGGCATTGTAAGCAGTGTAACATCACCTTTACACAAACTATTGATAATACTACTAAATGTTTTCATCGATTTCTAAATTGGTTATTTAGTAAAGAAACATAACAGGACATGCCTGGGCAGGGCCGTACATTTCGTAGACAGATAGCTGATTTCTGGCAAATATGGCCTATGCCGCCCAAAATTGAAACCTCGAGAGATGTGGTATTCGTTGATGGTATTTACTTAGCTAAAAAAGCTTGTATTTTGATCTGTTATGATGGTGAATATGTATTAGGGTGGTATTTATGTAGGTCAGAACAGTCTCGCTTATGGCAAGCTCTTATGCAGCGAATAGCGACCCCCATTGTGGTCGTTTCTGATGGTGGACCTGGTCTTAGAAAAGCATTAAAAAAAGTTTGGCGTACCGCCAAGCTTCAACGTTGTATTGTTCATGCCGTATGGTAAGTACATCGTTACACTACTAGGCGGCCTAAGACATTAGCAGGCATTATGTTAAAAGATTTAGCAAGCGATTTATATAACGTAAAAACACAGGAAGATGCAAAAATATGGATTCAACGATTATTTAATTGGAGGGTGACTTTTAAAGAGTTTCTAAATGAAATGACACGTGATAGTAATGATAATTTAAGAGCTACGCATGAACGATTACTAAAAGCCTATAACTCTCTAGTGGTATTAATTAATACAGAGACAATGTTTCGATATTTAGATGAAACATTGGTGTTGGATAAAGAATGTCCGAGGACTAATAACCCTATTGAAGGCGGAGTAAACGCACAACTCAGACGTTTATTGCGTTACCATCGAGGAATGTCTGTAGAAAAACGTATAAAAGCGGTCTTTTGGTGGTGTTATTTACACTCACCAAGACCGCTTTCTGCAAAAGAAATACTTAAGGTAATGCCAACTGATGCAAGTATTTCTACAATATAGAGTTCTATGAATGAAAGAGCCCAACTTCAAGGCATAATTCCAACTTGGGGGGATGCCATTTCTTGGGGTGATTTGCATAACTATGACAAATTATCTTTCAATGATTGGGATTAAAGTACCAACACGTTTTGTCCTATAACCCCCATTTTCAGATGAGATATTAATAGGTCGAGGTATTACCTCTAGAATTAATATATTCCCTCGTGCTATATTACATATGAGTAGTATTTTTACGTTCATATGTATAAGGAGATACTCTATGTTTAACTTTTATAGTGAGTTATTATTACGTTTACAGAAACAATTTGTATCCGAACATGAATCTGATTTCAAATCTATTGAGGATTTGTTAGAAGCATTTATGACTCAATATAATCGTGGTGATTTTAATAATACGATAGAAATGAAATTACGTGATTTATATGAGGCTGCAGAAGAGGCTGATACGAATGAGAAATCAAGGAAGTTATACAATGAAATCCTTGCATTATGTCCAGATGAAGTAGATGCTAAACGAGAACTCATAGCCCTTGAGTTACATCCAAGCTTTCAAATTTATCAGTTGAAACAGCTAGTAGAATCGTTGAAAAAACCAAAGAAAATAGATTGGAATATAATAGAGACGCGTCCTTATATGCGTTGCCTCATCGACATGGGGATGATATATTTAGAATATAATATGTATAATGATGCGATTGCCTGCTTTACGCCAGTTTTTCACGGAGACAAGCAAGATCATTCAGGATTTCTTGTGTATATGATGGTTGCTTGTTGTGGCGCTGCCAACTGGGATCGCGGCCGCAAGGTATATCAGCGATATCTTGCGTGTTGCGATGATATACAAAATGCATTTAATCAGGCTCCGGATATCATGTTGCCTATGCATATGCTGTATATTCTATTGGCTTTGGAGTGTGGTGAAAGCAAGATAGCCCATGATGTATTAGCAGATCTTGTTGATGAATATGAAGATATTGATTGGTTATTACAAGATGCAACGCGCTGGAACGATTTTGTAGAAGATCATTTAGAGGCTATTATGTATATGGTAGACCAAGTGAGCAACATAGATTATGACCCACGAGAATTAATAAGCTTATATACTGCTATCTCATTTTTACCAACTCAATTAGTGGATTTTGAAAGTCCATTATGGCAGACTCTATATGATGCGTATGAACGTGTTACCGGTCGAACTGTTATAAATCGGTACTCTAATGATAGTTATATGGGAAAACGCGAGTCCGCTCATATGAGCCCCGTAGAGGTTGCTAAAGGTGGGGCTTTGCGTGGAAATCCGGTATATGACAATATACGGTTCGGTGCACAAATTACACTTTCACAAGCCGGCCTATACACAGTAGATGATTTTAAAACAATTACTAAACAAGAAGTATTGATGCTACCGGGCATTGGTAAAAAAACAGTGGAACAACTAGAGCATAATGGTGTTATATTTAAAGCCTAAGATGTGACTTGAATTTAATAGCGATCCTAGGATAACGAAGGGCTATTTGTCTTTTTCATAATTAATATAATCCCTTTGATGAGTATCTTGGTACTGATCAAGGGGATTTTAAATTACTACAGGGTTGTACTAATTTTTGTCCTATAACCCCATTATTACGCTAATGTTAGAGCGTTGGGCTAGTTGCTAAATAAAAGAGCTAGAAAAGCGTCTAACCACTTGCAAATGTAGTAGGCGAATACATTTACCATGACGGCTAGCCAAAACAAATAAAATAGCTGCCACAAATACGAAATAGACATCGTAATTTATGACAGCTATTTGGCAGTACATGGTCGATCTTATAGTGTAATTATTTAGTTATATTCTATTTTTTAAAAGCCTCACCGATGGAATAAATTCCGTCAAATAAGAAACCGAAAGCGATAAAGTAGATAAATACCTCACCGGAAGCAATCGGCTTAAATATGAGTAATAGGCCTAATAGTAAAAGAATTAGTGCAAGCCATTTTGCATTACGTCCCATGAGTGATACCATGCTGTCGGACTTTCTTGATTTAATGAAAATAAAGATGGCGTCAATTACCATCCAGATGCCGATTGTGCTTGGGAGTACTAATGGTAGGAATGCAAATCCGCCGGATATTAAATAGATACCGAATAGAGCATTGATAATGCCGCTGATAAGATACCAGCCGCTACGTAATTCAGACGATAACGTAAAATAATTTATAATAGAGCTGACCGCACTGACGAAAAAGATAATAGAAAAAAGCCAGGCAAAAGCTATGAGATTAATAACGGGATTTAAGAGTAAGAATATCCCCAGGATAATGCTTACAATACCCGATAAAATAAAGAAGAATTTACTTGAACCACTCATAATAATTCCTCCAATCATTGGTACTGCCTATTTACACTATACGTGAGATCATGGGGGATGACGTGAGATCATGGGGGATGTCAAATTGTAACGATAAAACTGTGTTTTCACAAAACTCACATGTCCATCCTGTTGACACAGTTCTATAGAATACCGTATAATACCTTTATATCTTAAATACGAGCTATGAATGGGTATAAAGGTTTACAAATCCTGCTTTCAGAGAGTTGCCGGTTGGTGCGAGGCAATAGAGGTTGTACGCTGACACTCTCCCGTGAGCTTTGGTGGCGAATGCAGCAGTAGTCATCGACGGTGGTTCCGTTATACCCGCAACGAGTCCCAATTAGGGTGGTACCGTGTTATGAATATAACGCCCCTTTGAGCAACGACAGTTGTTCTGAGGGGCTTTTTTTATTGTAAAAGTCTAGTAAAATTACTGATTTGATGTATCTACATTGGCTTCAGCCGAAATAGCGTTGAAATCGGCGATTTTACTAAACTTTCACAATAAATAGATATAATACAGCGTTATGTTTTATTAGTATAGAAAAGGTGAAGATTATGGATCAAAATCGCGTATATTTCTTCGATACAACCCTTCGTGATGGGGAACAAACACCAGGTGTGTCTTTACAAACTCCTGAAAAAATTGAAATTGCGAAAGGCCTAGTACGCCTCGGCATCGATGTAATCGAGGCTGGTTTCCCAGCAGCATCCCCTGGGGATTTTGAAGCAGTACAAACGATTGCACGCGAAGTGAAAGGCGCAACAATTTGTGCGTTGGCACGTGCTAATGAAAAGGACGTACAAAAAGCGATTGATGCGTTGAAAGATGCGGAACGTAGCCGTTTGCATGTATTCATTGCTATTTCTGAACTTCATATGGAATATAAATTAAAAATGACTCGCCAAGAGGTATTGGATAAGGTTAAATCTGTATTGGCATATGCAAAAGGTAAGGTTGATGAAATCGAGTTCTCCGGTGAAGATGCGGCACGCTCTGATTTAGATTTCGCATGCCAAGTATTTGGTGTTGCCATTGCTGGTGGTGCAACAATTATTAATGTACCAGACACAGTAGGTTACATGAACCCTAATGAGTTCGGTGATAAGATTCGTTACATCAAAGAACATACACCAGGTATTGAAAATGCAATTATCTCTGTTCACTGCCATGACGATTTAGGTCTTGCTAATGCAAATACGTTAGCCGCTATTAAAGCAGGTGCACGCCAAGTAGAAGGCACAATTAATGGCCTAGGCGAACGGGCTGGTAACGTAGCGATTGAAGAAGTTGTAATGGCTCTTAAAACACGCCATGATTACTTCGGCAATCTTCAAGTGAACATCGATACAAAACAATTTACGAAAGTTTCTAAACTAGTAAGTCGTTTGACAGGTGTCGTAGTTCCACCAAACAAACCAATCGTAGGTTCTAACGCTTTTGCTCATGAGTCTGGTATTCACCAACATGGTATGATGAGCAATCCTGAAACATATGAAATCATGACTCCTGAGTCCGTAGGGGCTGAAAAAACAGACCTCGTATTGGGCAAACACTCTGGCCGTCATGCCTTCGCTGATCATTTGGCAAAACTTGGGTTCCAATCTTTCACAGAAGAGAAAATCAACGACCTCTTTGCTAAATTCAAAGAATTGGCAGACCGCAAAAAACAAGTATACGATGATGATATCATCGCTCTTGTAGTAGACAACTTACATCACAAAAAAGCATTTGAGCTTGTGGCTCAATACTACAAATTGGGTGAAAAAGGCTATGCTTACGCAGACGTTCGCCTCATGACTCCAGAAGGTGAAAAAGCCGATGCTGCCGTTGGTGACGGTCCGGTAGACGCATCCCTTAAAGCGGTTGAACGTGTGGTTGGCTTGCCAATCAGCTTAAAAGACTACCAAATCCGTGCTATTACAGCAGGTAAAGATGCCCTTGGGGAAGCAACCCTTAAGGTAGAATATAACGGTCGTTTGTACCATGGTCGTGGTATCAGCACCGATATCGTTAAATCAAGTGTAAATGCATATATTAATGCAGTAAACTCAGTATTCCTAGCTATGGAGCTAGAACAAGAGGAGGAAAAATAATATGGGTATGACCATTACTGAAAAGAATATGGCTCGCCACGCGGGTCTTGATGTTGTAAAACCGGGCCAAATCATCGAATGTCATTTGGACGCTGTTTTGATGAACGACATCACATTCCCACCAGCTCGTAAAGAGTTCTTGAAAATTGGCAAACCTGTATTTGACCGTCATAAAATCTACTTGGTACCTGACCATTTCACACCAAATAAAGATATTCAATCCGCTACACAAGCAAAAGTAATGCGCGATTTCGTACGCGAACATGGCATTACAAACTACTTTGAAGTTGGTCGCATGGGTATCGAGCACGTTATTTTGCCAGAAAAAGGTCTTATCGGTCCTGGCGAAATGATGATCGGTGCTGACTCCCACACTTGTACATATGGTGCGGTAAATGCATTCTCCACAGGCGTAGGCTCTACCGATGCGGGCGTTGCTATGGCAGAAGGTAAAACTTGGTTCAAAGTACCTGAAACTATTAAGGTTGAACTTATCGGCAAACCTAACAAATGGGTAACTGGTAAAGACGTAATCCTTGATTTGATTGGTCAAATCGGCGTAGACGGTGCTCGTTACATGGCTCTTGAATTTGCTGGTGAAGGCGTACAACATATGACTATGGCTGATCGCCTTACAATCTGTAACATGGCTATCGAAGCAGGTGGTAAATGTGGCGTATTCCCTTACGATGCAGTGACTGAAGAATACATTAAAGGTCGCGTAAATCGTCCTGTAGAACCTATTAATGCTGACCCTGATGCAGTATATGCCCAAACAATTACAATTGACTTGTCCAAATTACAACCAGTGGTAGCGTTCCCTCATTTGCCATCCAACACACATTACATCAACGAAATCGACAAAGATATTAAAATCGACCAAGTTATCATCGGTTCTTGTACAAATGGCCGTTACGAAGACTTGGTGGCTGCTGCGGAGATCTTCAAAGGTCGCAAAGTAGCTCCATTCGTTCGTTGTATCGTAATCCCTGGTTCCCAAGATGTATACGACCAAGCTATGAAAGATGGCTTGTTAGACATCTTCATTCAAGCTGACTGCGCTGTGTCCACACCAACATGTGGTCCATGCCTAGGCGGTTACATGGGTATCATGGCTGAAGGGGAACGCACAGTTTCCACAACAAACCGTAACTTCCGTGGTCGTATGGGTCACGTTGATTCTGAAGTATATTTGGCAAGCCCTTACGTGGCAGCAGCAAGTGCTGTATTAGGCCGCATTGCAGGCCCTGAGGAGGTTTAATATGGATTTTGAAAGCAAAAAAATCTGGCGCTATGGCGACGATGTAGATACAGACGTAATCATTCCAGCTCGTTACTTGGCAATTGCTGATTGGAACGAATTGGCTGAACATGCGATGGAAGATATTGATACAACTTTCGCTCCTAATGTGAAAGCTGGCGAAATCATGGTAGCAGGTAAAAACTTTGGTTGCGGTTCCTCTCGTGAACACGCACCAGGCGTTATCAAAGCAAAAGGTGTACCTGTTATCATTGCACACTCCTTTGCACGTATCTTCTTCCGTAATGCCATCAACATCGGCTTACCTGTAATTGAAATCGGTGAACAAGTTGATCGTATCGATGCAGGCGATGCTATCGGCGTAGACTTGTCTAAAGGTATCGTGTACAACTTGACTAAAAACGAACAATACCAAGGCACTGAATTGCCACAATTCATTCAAGATATTGCGGCAGCTGGCGGTCTTGTGAACTTTGCGAAAAACCGCAAGTAAGGGCGAGCCGAACACTCGCCTCAAGCCTCCACTGGCCAGGTCTGACTTCGGCCTGCGGCCTCCGCAGGGCCAAAGTCGTTTTCGACGAGCATTCGGCTCTCGGGAGTGTGAAGGCTCGGCACCGGCTATATAGACCTGAATAGTGCAATAAAGGCTGATGCGTTTGTGGTTCATCTATGAGCATTTGTTATATGGAGAGGTATTATGAGTGAAAAGAATATCGTATTGATTCCTGGTGATGGTATCGGTACTGAGATTATTGCAGCAGCGAAGGCTGTGTGTGATGTGGCTTTTGAGAAAGCCGGTGTAAAGGTTAATTGGATTGATAAAAAAGCAGGCGGTGCGTCTATTGATGCATACGGCGTTCCTTTGACTGAGGATACTATCGAGGCTTGTAAAGCAGCTGATGCTGTATTGCTTGGTGCTGTAGGCGGTCCTAAATGGGATAATGTAGATCCTTCTATCCGTCCTGAAAAAGCAATCCTTGGCCTTCGCAAGGAGCTTGGTTTATTCTGTAACTTGCGTCCTGTAAAAATCTATCCGTCCTTGCAAGAGTATTCCCCACTTAAAAAGGAACTCGTACAAGATGTAGATTTTGTTATCGTTCGTGAGTTGACTGGCGGTATTTACTTCGGTGAACGCGAAGAGGCACAAGGCGAAGGTGCTAACGAGTTTGCTTGGGATAAAGAAACTTACAGCCGTTACGAAGTAGAGCGCATCATGGACATCGCTATGGAAACAGCTCGTAAACGTAACAAAAAGGTTGTATCTGTAGATAAAGCAAACGTATTGGCTTCTTCTCGTTTGTGGCGTAAAATTGCCCAAGAGAAAGCGGCAGCTAATCCAGATATCGCAACAGATTACTTCTATGTAGATAATACAGCGATGCAACTCGTTGTAAATCCTGCACAATTCGACGTTATCGTGACAACAAACTTGTTCGGCGACATCTTGTCCGACGAAGGCGCTGTTATCTCCGGTTCCATCGGGCTTTTACCATCCGCATCCATGGGGACAGGCACAGCATTGTACGAGCCAATCCACGGTTCCGCACCAGACATCATGGGCCAAAACTTGGCGAACCCATTGGGTACCATCTTGTCTGCAGCTATGATGTGCCGTCATTCCCTTGATTTACCTCAAGTGGCTGATGCTATTGAAAAAGCTGTTGAACAAGTGCTCGTTGACGGTTACCGCACAGGCGATATCTACCGCGAAGGCTTGAAACGCGTAGGTACCACAGAAATGGCACAAGCTGTTATTGAACGACTTTAATATTATGAAAGAAGAGAGAGGGAAAGTCCCTCTCTTTTTGACAGGAAGATGTCATGTTACCATATTTTTTATTAGCTTTATCAATTGGGTTAGAGTTATTTGCAACGACAATGTTAAAAGCATCTGATGGCTTTACTAGACCGTTGCAGACCATTGCGTGCGCACTGGGATATGTAGGATCTTTTTATACGTTAACACATGTGTTGAACTATATTCCGCTAAGTGTTACGTATGCTACTTGGTCTGGTGTGGGTCTCGTGGTGACGACATTGATTTCTGTCTTTATATTTAGTGAAGGAATTAATATTTATACTGTATTGGGAATCGCCTTAATTGTAGTAGGCGTTGTGATTCTTAATTTATGGGGTCGATGATCTTTCCTGATATGGTTTAAAATGTGTAGGTATGACAGAAGTGGCACAAGCTGTTATTAAACGTTTGTAGTCATGTAAGGCCGTGCATCTTGACTAGTTCTCTGATTTCTGTCATATAGTCAGATGCATGATCCTATATCATGTGCGGTAAAAGAACGCTTACGACATTGCATCGCATTTGGTGAGGTATTTTTTAGCTTGTATTTAGTATAGTTTTAAAATGAGGTGTTTACCATGAAATCAACTATGTACAGAAATCTCACTATTACTGCGTTATTAATGGCTTTAGCAATTATGATTCCTATCATAATGCCATTGAAAGTCGTCATACCACCAGCCTCTTACACACTGGCGAGTCACGTGCCAATCTTTTTGGCTATGTTTATGTCGCGTAAATCGGCAGCCTGTGTAGTTATTGGCTCTACGTTAGGGTTCTTTGTAGCAGGATTTCCTATCGTTATTGTTATGCGTGCAGCATCACATATCTTTTTTGCTTTGCTAGGTGCCTGGTATCTTAAAAATCACAAGGAAGTATTATCTAATGCTTTTTCCTTTGTGACTTTTAACTTTGTGTGCGCTTTGATTCATGCTGTTGCAGAAGTATTAGCTTGTTTGTTATTTTATACTACAACTACTGCTCCAAATATTGATATTATTTATGTCGTATTTGTTCTTGTTGGTGGTGGTACTATCATTCACAGCATGGTTGATGGATATATTGCATTATATATCTATAAAGCTATCCCAGGATTATCTAAGACTGGGAATGAATAATCGGACGTTATCCTAGATTATCTAAGCCAGATAATAAGCAATCCACTATTAAAACTGCATATAGTCGAACCACTCATGGGAAATCTATTGTACGCTAATGTATAGAATTTGATTATCTATGAGTGGTTTTTTAGAATAATTATCAAATCTGTACCTGCAGATACAGACTTAATTATGCGATATGATTATAATAAAACCATAGTTAATGACCGAGTTGTGATATATGCATAGGTATATAGATGAACGCACATATATATAGATATATAAGTCAACATATATATACATAAATACCACATAGGCCATACATAGTATTGATTGTGAAAGACTTTCACAAGAATTATGGAGGTTATTATGAGAAAGCATATAAAAAATAACGTATCTTGGGTTGGTAAAATTGACTGGGAATTACAAGAGTTCCACGGTTCTGATTACAGTATTAATAATGGGTCTAGCCAAAACGCATACTTGATCGAAGAGGAAAAGACTGTCCTCATTGATACTGTTTGGAAACCTCATTCCACAGAGTTTATCGATAATTTGGCATCTGAAATTGATTTAAATAAGATTGATTTCATCGTATGTAATCACGGCGAAGTCGATCACAGTGGTTCTTTGCCAGCATTGATGGAAAAAATCCCTAATACTCCGATTTATTGCACAGAAAATGCGGTTAAGTCCTTGGTTGGTCAATACCATCATCCAGAATGGAATTTCAGAACTGTAAAAAAAGGAGATTCCGTAGATATCGGCAACGGTAAGTCCTTGGTATTTGTGGAAATGCGCATGCTCCACTGGCCTGATTCTATGGCAACGTACATGACTGGCGACAATATCTTGTTCTCCAATGATGCTTTCGGTCAACATTTCGCCGTAGAAGAGTTGTGGGCCGACAAGGCTGATCAATGTCGTTTGTGGGCAGAGGCAATGAAATACTATGCCAATATTTTGAACCCGTTCTCTCCATTGGTAAAAGCAAAGGTTGAAGAAATTCAAAAGCTAAACTTGCCAATCGATATCATCGCTACAAGCCATGGTGCTATTTGGCGTGAAAACCCATTGCAAATCGTAGAGAAATATTATGAATGGTCTCAAGCATACCAAGAAGACCAAATTACAGTTGTATATGATACTATGTGGGATGGCACTAAAAAACTAGCCCATAAAATTGCCGATGAGGTCGCTAAACAATCCCCTGATACACGGGTTAAGATCTTTAATATCAGTAAAACCAATAAAAATGACATCATGACAGAGGTATTTAAGTCTAAAGCCATTGCTGTTGGATCTCCAACAGTAGGAAATAGCGTTATCTCTTCTGTTGCAGGCTGGCTCGACTTCTTACGCGAGTTGAAGTTTAAAAATAAAAAGGCTGCTGTATTCGGTACCTACGGTTGGTCTGGTGAATCTACAAAGGTACTTCGTGAAGAATTAACTAAATATGGTTTCTCTGTGGTAGAACCTGAAATCAAATGTAACTGGAACCCAGATGCTGATGATTTTGGCAAAGCAGAAGACCTTGTAAAAGCCTTGTTGGCTTAATATATAAAAAGCTCCTAACGTTCATATAACGTAGGAGCTTTTTAGTTTTATGCTGGATATGGAAAGAGTGTTGACGATTTACATATAGAGTTAGACGTATTTTTGTAAACTTATGCGAAATATTTAGGTGATTTGTGTATACTTATCTACTTATTTAATCAGATGTGTTATGCTGTTATGAATAAAAATAAAAATAGTATAAAATCCAAAAAAATGATTAAATATTCTGTTCCGTAAAAATTCAGAAAATGTTCATGAAGTTAATGTGAACAGGGAATAATTGGTAAGTCTAAATATCTGTTTATCTTATTAAAGTAATAATAATTTATAAGTTATACAAAGTATATTCTGTAGAATCCTTAAAAGTATGTGATTTTTATTACTCATAAGAAAAAATGATGAAAATATTAATATAACAAAGAATAGTAGTAATCATGCTATTTTTTTGAATTATGAAGAGTTATTAATGAACTTTATATGGGAAAAAGGCTTGTTTATATCGTAAAACTTTGATATTCTAGGCTAGTAAACAATATAAATTTTTCTTAAATTGAATTGAATATATTTCTTATGTGAGAAGTGAGAAGTATATTTTTTCAGCCCGTGGAGAGAGGCGGAACTTAGAGAGATTGAAAAATTGTATTGTGTTTGGTTAAGAATTTTAATTAAGTGAGGGTGTAAGATGAGAGAAAACAAACATTCCAAAAAATTAGCGTTTGCTGTATTGGCTGCTGCTGCAGCTGTAGGTGCTACGGTTACTCCTGTAAGTGCCGCTAATCCTGTAACTGAAGCTAATGGTTTCATTACTGCTGCTGTAGGTGATCAAGTAAATCAAACACCGGCTGCACACAATGCTGTAAGCTATGGTTTTGTTGCAAATAACTCAGCTACAAGCATCGCTGTAGGTCAAGATAATAAAATTACAAGTGCTAATGGTTCTAGCAGTGCATATGGTAACCAAAACACAGTTAATGGTGATCAAGCTAACGCATTTGGCGATGGCAATACTGTAGAAGGTGCTTATGCACAAGCATTTGGTGATAGCAATGTTATTAATGGTACACATGCTATCGGCTATGGTTACAAAAACACTGTAAAAGAATCTGATGCTAATTTCCGTGACCGTGATTATGATAATGAATCTGATGACCGTACTAAAAAACTTGGAGATTGGAGAAGTAACTCCGTTGCTATTGGCTCTGAAAATACAGCAGCTGGTAGTTCTGCACTAGCAGTAGGTCATGAATCTAAAGCTTTGATGAACGAAGCTATTGCTGTTGGTCATAGTGCTAATGCTGAACGTACTTGGTCTACTGCAATTGGTACACGCGCTAATGCATCTGAAGTTCGTTCTCAAGCTATTGGTTATGAAGCAAAAGCCGCTGGATACAAGGCTAACGCTATTGGTTCTGGTGCTCAAGCCACTGGTGCACATACTAATGCAATCGGTTCTTCCGCTATTGCTTCTGGTGATCATGCTCAAGCTTATGGTGCTGGTGCACAAGCTCAAGGTGAACGTGCAAATGCTTTCGGTTCTGATGCACATGCTACAGCTAACTATGCTATGGCAATTGGCGATCATTCTGTGGCGACTGATGCAAACTCAGTTGCTATTGGATATCAATCTCAATCTGCTCCGGCAACATCCGTAAGCAGTGCTTCTGTTGCGACAACTAGCATTACAAGTGGTGCTCCAATTGCAACTCATACATATGGTAACTTTGCTGGTGTAGGGTCTGCAGCTAAAGGCTCTGTATCTGTAGGTCAAGTTGGTCAAGAACGTCAAATTAAAAATGTAGCCGCAGGTGAAATCTCTGCTACATCTACAGATGCTGTTAACGGTAGCCAATTGTTCTCCGTGGCAAAAGACTTACAAAATCAAATAGATAATTCCACACCAGGTGCAATTAATAACAATATCACTAATTTGAACAACCGTGTTGGTGATGTTGAAAAACGCGTTAATAAAGTAGGTGCAGGTTCTGCTGCATTGGCTGCATTGCATCCATTGGACTTCAACCCAGATGACAAATGGACAATCGCTGCTGGTTATGGTCACTACCACAATGCTAACTCCGCTGCATTAGGTGCTTTCTACCGTCCTAACGAAGACACAATGTTCTCCGTTGGTGGTACAGTAGGTACTGGCGAAACTCAATTGAACGCTGGCGTATCCATCCGTCTTGGTAAACGTTCTCCTGAGTCCCGCTCTCGTGTAGCTATGGGCCGTGAAATTGCTGAATTGAATGCACGTCTTCAAGATATGGAAAACAAATATAACAACTTGTTACAAATCTTGACTCCACATGCAATCGACCCTAGCAAAACTGCTGAATTCCCAGATGTTCCTCGTAATCATTGGGCTTACCAATACATTAGCCAATTGGCTGGTAATGGTATCCTTGTTGGCTACCCTGATGGCACATTCAAAGGCGACGTTAAGATGACTCGTTACGAATTCGCTACTATGTTGTACCGTGCACTTCAAAATGGTGCTCCTATCGATGACAACATGAAACGTGCTATGGATGAATTTGGTCCTGAATTACAAAATATTCGTCTTAACCACTTCCGTGTTGA
The DNA here is from genome assembly GCF_041333735.1 of Veillonella sp. Taxonomy (NCBI): domain Bacteria; kingdom Bacillati; phylum Bacillota; class Negativicutes; order Veillonellales; family Veillonellaceae; genus Veillonella; species Veillonella sp. The sequence continues at coordinate 636,505 of NZ_JBGKFB010000001.1, read as the reverse complement.
CCGTATTTCTGGTGCTGACAACGATCGTCATAAAACAGAACGTGTTCGCGTTAACAATGAACCTCATAACCAACGCGACGTATACGGTTCCCGTATCAATCAATAATATATTGATAACTTCCCCTCGAGCTTGTGAAAGCTCAGAAACAGGATGTATCTCGGTGATACATCCTGTTTTTTTGTGCTTATGTAGAATTGATATATTAATCCTGAAATATAAATAGTAAAATTAATATTTATACATCTTATGTATATTGGATAACTTTCATAATAGAAATATGCTAGTATTACAATATATCATTCTGTATTTTCTTAATAGATATAAAAACTTCATATAATATTTATGTAAAAAGATTGCAAGTAAATACATATAGGTGTATAATAACGTTCATAAGTAATAAATATACATAGTTAGTGAATAAAAATATAGATATGAGGGAAAGACCATGAAAGAATTTAGACAATTAACACTAGCAGATACAGCGGAATACCATAAGGTATTAATTGACGGGTATGCAGCTATTAAGGACTATCCAATTACATTCGATGCCATTGACTTTACAGAGGAAGAATCTAAGGATTGGATCGAAACCTATCCTGTATATGGATTGTATATAGATGGACATCTTGTTAGCTCCATTACATTCTGTATGCCATGGGTGAAATATTCTACACCAGATAAATTTCCACATATTGCTCACTTTGTAACAGCACCTGAGTTTAAAGGAAAAGGCTATGCTCGGGAAATTCTTGGCTATGCGGAAGAATTATTGATCAAGAAATTTAAAACGCCAGCTGTTACATTGGGGACTGCCAAAGAACATCCTTGGTTGCCTAAGATGTATGAATCCTTCGGATTTAAAGCATATGACCAAGTGCATTTTAGAGGAAAACAACATACAACCGTATTGTTTAAAAAAGATTTGATTTAATTGCGTTAAAAACGTGGAAATGACAACTTTCATAGTGAAAAATAGTAACAAAAAGGACTGCTCTTGAACTGCACCCCAAAAATTGGACACAATTTTTGGAGGTGCAGTTTTTTTATGTCAAAATATTCAAAAGAAGTAAAAGAAAAGGCTATCTATCTTTCTGAAAAAGGATGGGGTCGCTTTAGAATTGCTAAAGAGCTTGAAGTTCAAGAAAGTACTGTAAGAAATTGGCTATACAAGTTTAAACTTAGTCATAATTTGACCCATAAAATTGGTAAACAAGTATTTTCAGCAGATTTTAAACGTAAAGTTCTTGAAACTAGGTGGAAGAATAAGTTATCCTTTAATGAAACAGCAGAATTATTTAATTTAGATAATCCTAGTCTAATTTCTATATGGCAAAAGCGGTATTTAGACGAAGGAATTTTGGGGTTGTACCCCAAGCCTAAAGGTATACCATCTATGAAACCGAAAGAACTAATATCTCCCACAAAAGAGCAAAGTATTAAATCAGACAAAGAACGGATTAAAAAACTAGAAGCTGAAATTGCTCGGTTGAAATATGAAATGTCTTTTTACGATGACTTTATGAAAGAAATGCGTGAAATTGCTAAACCTAATAGAGCTGTAAAAAAAAAGCACAAACAATTGCCATCGAAAGATTAAGGAAAATATATCCCCTTCAGTTTATGCTTGAGTACTTTAGTATTAGTCGTAGTACATATTATGCACGTTTAGCTAGCATAAAAAAGGGAGACAAATATGCAGAGGAACGAGAAGCTATTCGCACACTTGTGGCGATGAATAAAGGTCGTTATGGGTATCGCCGAATTACAATAGCATTACATAAATTAGGTATTCATATAAACCATAAAGTTGTAATGCGTATTATGAAGGAAGAAAACTTAACATGTAAAGTTCGACTAAAGAAATACCGTTCATATAGAGGTACTGAAGGAAAAATTGTTCCTAATATTATTAACCGAAACTTTACTGCAACAAAGCCAGATCAAAAATGGACCACAGATATTACTGAATTCCACTTGTTTAGGCGTAAGGTTTACTTGTCACCAATCTTAGATATGTATAATGGTGAAATTGTATCTTATGAAATATCAGAACGACCTGTATTAACACAGGTATTATCTATGCTGGATAAAGCCTTTAGGAATAGACCAAATAGCAAAGGCTGCATCCTACATTCAGATCAAGGTTGGCAGTACCAGCATAGTACTTATCAAAAAACATTAAAAAATCACGCTATCATCCAAAGTATGTCTCGAAAAGGTAACTGTTTGGATAATAGCGTGATGGAAAACTTCTTTGGTTTGTTGAAGTCAGAGTTGTTATATTTAGAAAAGTTTGCTTCCTACGAAGATTTTATCAACAAATTAAAGGATTATATTAATTATTACAATACCAAACGCATTAAGCTCAAATTAAAAGGAATGAGTCCGGTAGAATACCGAACTCATTCCCATAAAGTAGCTTAATTATATCTGTCCAAGAAAATGGGTGCAGATCATCTAGGCAGTCCTTTTATGGTATAATTATGTATAAATATTATATTGGCGAAAATCGATATATAAGAAGTGTTGTAGAACGGATGTAGGTATATCAGTATAGTGAAAGAGAAAGGAAGACTATGAAAGAATTTAGACAATTAACAGACGCAGATGTGAATGTATATCACGAGGTATTACTTGCTGGTTATGAAGAGACAAAGGATTATCCAATCTCTTTTGATGCTGCGGATTTTACGCTTGAAGAGTCTCGTGAATGGGTTGAAACGTATCCTGTATACGGTTTGTTCGTAGATGGCGAGCTTGTTAGCTCCATTACACTTAGAATGCCGTGGGTCCGTCATTCTACGCCGGATGTGTACCCGCATATTGCGCATTTTGTAACATCCCCAGCCCATAAGGGGAAAGGCTATGCCCGTGAAATGCTCGCATCTATTGAAGACTTATTGCGTACTGTGTATAAAACGCCATATGTTACATTAGGCACGGCTGCTGAACATCCATGGTTGCCTAAAATGTATGAAAGCTTTGGATTTAAAGAGTTTGATCGCGAGCGTTTTGCCGGAAAATTACATACTACCATCTTCTTTAAGAAGGCTCTATAATCTATACACCTCGTGAGGAAATTCCTTATGAGGTGTATTTTTTTGTACAAGATAATACAGAATTTTTACATTTGGATATATAATATATACATATATATTATATCTATGCGTTCAGCTTTGAATGGTAGATGGTTTTTGAAAGGATGTGAGACTATGTTAGTCTTATCTGGTATTTTAGTGATGGTCATCGGTTTGATGCTACGCTTTAATGCCTTGTTAGTTGTCGTAGCCGCAGGTTTTGTAACGGGCCTTGCAGGTGGTCTCAGTATCAACGATATCGTTGGTGCCATTGGAGAGGCTTTCGTTAAAAATCGTTATATGTCATTATTCATTTTGATTTTACCTGTTATTGGTCTTATGGAACGTCACGGCTTGCGTGAACGGGCAGAAATTTTGATCGGTAAGATCAATGCTGCTACTGCTGGTCGTATCTTTATGATTTACTTATTTGTACGCCAAGTAACAGTAGCCTTTGGTATTAACATGTCCGGTATGGTTGCTATGGTTCGTCCATTGATTGCGCCTATGAGTGAAGCTGCGGTAGCGCAAGGTCGTCCAGTATCTCAACGTACCCTTGATAAGGTGCGTGGTATAGCTGCTTCTGCAGATAATACAGGTAACTTCTTTGGTCAAAACTTGTTCCTTGCTGCTGGTGGCTTGTTGCTCATCAAAGGCGTTATGGAACAATTAGGCTATTCTGTGGAGTTAACAGATATGGTATTGTACGGATTGCCAACTGCTGTTTGTGCATATATCGTTAACTTCATTCGCTTTATTATCTTCGACAAAACAATTCAAGCCTATGTAGCTCGTGACGAAGCGGATATGAAAGCTGGTAAATTAGTACCTAATGAATTTAATATCCTTGTTACACCAGAAGAATTAGCGAAAGGGGGCAAATAATATGTTAGAAATACTCTATAAAATGCAGCCCTTAGATTATGTATATCTTCTTGTAGGGATTATTCTATTTATCTTTGCCATTCAATCATTTTTAGATAAAGAACATAAATATCGCATCGGTACAGGATTATTCTGGCTCTTGTACAGCGTGTCCTTTATTTTTGGTTCTTATCTTTCTAAGGAAATTAATGGTTGGCTCGTAATTGCTATGGCAGTTATCGTGTTGGTAAAACAACTTGGCAAGGGCAATTACTTTGAATCTGCTCTCGAATTTAAAAAAGGCGAAGCACTTCGTATTGGCAATGTTATTTTCGTACCAGCTTTGCTTGTTGGTATCATTACCTTCGTAATCGGCTTCTTTACTAAATTAGGCGCTCTTGTAGGTCTTGGCATTGCTGCAATTATTGCAATGTGTGCTGCTCTTTACATCACTAAGGGTTCACTTAACCAAGGTTTCCATGAAGGCCGTCGTCTTATTGATGCTATCGGTTGGACTGCTATTTTGTCCCAATTATTAGCGGCCCTAGGCTATCTATTTAATTTGGCTGGCGTTGGTAAAATTATCTCCAGTGCCGTAGCAAGCGTAGTGCCTGCAGATAATGTATTTCTCGTAGTTGTAGCATACTGCATCGGTATGGTTATCTTCACCATGATCATGGGTAACGCTTTTGCAGCCTTTGCGATGATTACAAGTGCTATCGGTATTCCAATGCTCGTTGTAGCTCATGGTGCTAACCCAGCTGCTGTTGGTGCTATTGCAATGCTTGCTGGTTATTGTGGTACATTGATGACACCTATGGCGGCAAACTTTAACATCGTACCAGTAGCGCTCCTTGAAATGCGCGACCAATACGGCGTTATTAAAGCCCAACTTCCAATTGCATTAATTATGCTCGTATTAAACATCCTATTAATGTATTACTTTATTTAACCTTTATCTTTGAAAGAACGATATTCTTATGATATTGGATGCTATATACAATCTACTATCTACTATGATGTAGTTTTGTGTATGATTGTTTTTATGAAAACATGTGCTTATTGATATAAATCATAGAATATCGTTATGAGGTAGTGTGATGAAAACAATTTTGATTACCGGTTTTGATCCATTCGGCGGTGAACCTATTAATCCTGCTTGGGAAGCGGTAAAAACAATGGATGGTTATACTGATGGTGATTATAAGGTAGTGACTCAAATGGTTCCTACTGTACGTTATACATCTGTTGATACTGTGAAAGCAGTGGCTGAAGAGTGCCAACCAGATTCCATTCTATGTGTTGGTCAAGCAGGTGGTCGTCCTGATATTACAGTAGAACGCGTTGCTATTAACTGTGATGATTTCCGTATTCCAGATAATGGGGGCAACCAACCGGAAGATGAACCTGTTGTAGCCGATGGTCCTAGTGCATACTTTGCGACATTACCAATTAAAAACATCGTTAATGCATTGCACCAAAACGGTATTCCAGCTAAGGTTTCTAATACAGCAGGTACCTTCGTATGCAATCACTTGATGTATGGTGTATGTCATTATGCAGCGCAAAAGGGCAATATCAAGGCGGGATTCATGCATATTCCGTACTTGCCATCCCAAGTAGTGGATAAACCAAATCAACCAAGCATGGCTGTTGAAACTGTACGTGCCACATTGGAAACTATTGTTCACGTATTAGCTCATGGTGAAAGCTACAAGGCACAAGATATTAACTATACAACACCTCACGAATAAAAATCTTACAATTGTTAGTGGTTAATAAACATAATAGATTTTATTTTAGACATCAAATGTGTTTTGTATAAAATAATGTATAAGATATTGTGTGATATCTATATGAGAGAAGGTCTTTTTAATGAATAAAAAGTTGGTAGCAAGTTTAGTTTCCTGTATGGTATTGGGTTCTGTAAGTGTGTATGCAGCCAATCCATTTTCCGATGTAGATGCTTCTAGTTGGGCGTATCAATCTGTTGAGCAATTAGCAAATGCAGGTATTATTAACGGGTACCCAGATGGAACCTTCAAAGGTAACAATCCTATTACGCGATACGAAATGGCTCAAATGGTAGCTAAAGCGATGGCTAACCAAGATAAAGCCAATGCGGAACAACAAGCGATGATTAATCGTTTGGCCGATGAATTTGGAAATGAACTCAACACATTAGGTGTACGAGTAGCCAAATTAGAAAATCAAGTAGGGAATGTAAAGGTGACTGGTAACTACCGTTTGCGTTACCGTGGTAGCGAATTGAAAAATGATACCTATGCGTATGGTAAACATTCCTCCTTTGATTATCGTGCCCGTGTAATCTTCAATGCTAAAGTTAATGATAAAACCGATGCTGTTGTACGTATTCAAGGTTCTAGCGAATTCGGCAATAGCAATGCTACACAAGGTAAAATTAATCTTGCCTATGTAGATCATCATTTCGGTAAAGACACAACATTGCGCGTAGGTCGTCAATTATATACACCAGGTCTAGGTCTTATGTATGATGATCTCGTTGATGGTGCTCGTCTTATGTACAAACATGGCAAGCTTGATGTATCCGCTAGTTATGGTTACTGGTTGGGCGGCGCTCCTACTTACCAAACCAGAGAAAATACAGTTACGGCAGCTATGGTTGAAGTTAAAGGTAAACTTAATAAACATGTTACCCTTGGTGGTATGTATGGTCGTTTCCACGATGGTAAATTGTACCAAGGCCAAGATGTGGATGCACTTACTGGTAAACAAGTTAAATCCTTTATTGATTCTCCATACAAAAATATTTGGGGACTCAATGCTAATATGAACTTTAAACGTTGGAATGTATTCGGCGAATGGCTTACAGCACCAGGTGTTTCTGACTCTCATGCTTGGATGGCTAGCCTTGGCTATGGTAACTATGACATTAAGAAAGCTCATACTTATAGCGTTCGCGGTCAATACTACTATGAAGAAGCAAATTCTCCAATCTTCAGTAGTGCCTTTGCTCCTGCCTATAGCTTCTACAATCAACACTATGTAGATAATAAAGGTGTCGGCCATGTACGTAATGGCTTTAAAGGCTTCGTAGCTAATGTAAACTACGTACCATTCCAAAACGTATCTATCGGCGCTTACTATGGCTTCGGTAATAAAGATATGGATGGTAATAAATTAGGTGATTACTGGCGTACAGATGTAAACTTCATGTTCTAATTACATAATCTAAATAAAGCTCGAGTTATATCTAGAAAAGATTTAGCTCGGGCTTTTTATTTTCAATAATCATTATAAATTTTAAATACCTATTATTGACATAGGTATTTAAATAATGTAATATAGTCGCATAATCATATTAAATTAGTAGGAATAAGTGAGGGATATCACAGTAGCTTTCAAAATAAGAATTGTAAAGCGAATCGAGATGACCTCTATAGGAGTATAGAATGAGTGAACACGTAGATGTAAGCAACATCAAGGATCCTAGTATCGCGGCAGCTCGAAAAGAAGTTGAGTTCCAACGTGCTATGAATCCTTGTCCTATCGATTTTTCTGAGTTTCAGTCTAGTAATCCTCGTTCTCAAGGGGAGCAAAAGGAGTATGAAGGTAAAGATGCATCGAATTTTAACCGTCGTCAAAAATATTCTGATAGCGAAGAACCTCAATTCACAACACCTTTTGGGAGTGAACCAGGGCTTCTACCTGTAGAAAAAGACCGTTACCGTCTTGTATGGTCTAAACATTGTCCTTGGGCTCACCGCATTGCCATCGCTATCGATTTGCTTGGCTTAGATACAGTAATCTCTAAAGGCACAGTTGATCCATTGCGTCCAGCAGGGGTTATTGCAGACTGGTTCTTTACCCTTGATAAAGATGAAAAGGATCCGGTACTAGGCATTCACTCCTTAGGTGAAGCATATCGCAAAGGTGATCCGAACTACGACGCACGTTCCACAGTGCCAGCCATTGTAGATGTTACAACTGGTGCGGTAGTAAACAATGACTACCATGCGTTGACCACTGAATTAGCATTGGGCTTTAAAGATTTCATCTCTCCTGATGCACCAGATATTTATCCAGAGGAATTACGTGCCGATATCGATGCGTTGAATGTTATTATTTACGCTGATTTTAACTTAGCGGTAAACTTGGCAGCTCTTGTAACAAATCAAAAAGATTACGAGTACTACTACGATCGTATTTTTGCTCGTTTGGACTGGCTTGAAGAACGCCTTAGCAAGCAACGTTACTTGATGGGCGATACGATTACAGATCCAGATATCCGTATCTTCCCAACATTGGCTCGCTTTGACCTCGTATTCTACCAAAAATACTTAGTTAACAAAAAACGTCTCGTAGACTATCCAAACCTTTGGAACTACGCGAAGGATTTGTACTCCAATCCAGCATTCGGTGGTACAACAGACTTCGACTCTATGCGTAAACGTTTCTACTACGTAGACCATACGCCATTTGAAGATCTACCACGCCTTGTTCCAAAAGGTCCAGACGACTCTGTTTGGTTAGAACCAAACGACCGTGCTGAAAAATTTGGTAAATAATAGATTTAATTTTAAATAACTGAAAGGGAACCCATGGATTTAGTCACAAAGACGATTGTGAACTACATAGAACAAACGGATGTGACGAACCGTGAGGACCTCCTGTCAGTGGCTCGTATTGCCTTTTTAGATTATCTGGCATCCTTAGCTCCGGCTGAGACGGAACAGACCGTTCAAGACTTGGCTCGGTTCATCGGGACTAATGGAGAAAATGTATCTAAAGCCGATAAAGCCTTATATTATGGCTTTGCTTCGCATTATCTAGATTTTGATGATGCGCAGGCGAATTTGGCGGGTCACTTCAGTACTGTTTTATACTCTGCTTTATTGGCAGTGCTCGAGCCCACAGATACGTGGCATGATTTTCTTCGTGCCTATATCATCGGGGCCGAGCTTGAGGGGCTTATTGGTTCTCTCATCAATCCTGCCCATCGGACCCAAGGATGGCATTCTACGGGGACTGTTGGTGTGATTGGGGCAGCGGCCGCTATAGGCGCTTTGCGAGGCCTTCATGGTGAAAGCTTGGCTCAGCTCCTGTCTCTGGCTGCTACTCAATCGGCGGGCATGTTCTTTCAAAGTGGTACAGATGGTAAGCCGCTCCATGCGGGACTAGCAGCACGCAATGGCGTATGGGCTTACGAACTGTTACAACATACATCACTTCAAACAAGTACAAAACCATTTGACCCTGAACGGGGTTGGTTTAAGACCATCGGTAATATTACTGTTACATCAAATGACATCGCTAGCCGTTGGTTAGCACCAGGACAACTCATTGAGCCTGGTTTATGGATGAAAGTCCACCCGTATTGCTCGGCAGCCATTTGTGGCGCTGAAGCAGCAGAAATCGTGGCACATAGTATATATACTACATCTTCTTCGTATGTGTCTAAGCACTACAACGTTTCACCAGATGCAGAGGAGCAAGGTAAACGTAGACTATGTGCCACCCTCGTTTCTTCCCTTTGGGATGATATAGATAGAGTTACTGTTCATTTCCCACCTGGCGCTGATGCGGCATTGCGCTATACATCGCCAACAACAGGTCGAGAAGGGCAGTTTTCCATAGAATACGTCGTGTACCAAGTCCTCGCGTATGGGGCGGTACAGGATGAACTATTTAAGATAGATACCATAGACCAATCAGTACGAGACTATATGTCGCGTATAGAGCGTGTTTATGATGTGCCGAAGGTATCCCAAACTGAGCGGATTACGAAAGTAACCGTTACTTTGAAGAATGGTGATACTTTCACAGAAACGGTGAATAATCCAAAAGGATCGCCGAATAATCCTCTTACCTTGGAGGATATACGCATTAAATTAGGCCTTACATTAAAGGCTGATCAAATAGATAGAATGATTGAGGCTTTCACCCATACCAATGAGGTGGAGCCATTCCTGCAGACATTGCGAAAAGAAGGAGTTTTACATGTTTAATACAAAGAAATTAACGAAATTATTCGCCATCGGCGCATTGGCCCTAGGCGTGCTTATTGTTGCTGGTTGCGGCGACGATACGTCTAAGGACGCAAAGGTAAACCCTGATGCGAAAGTGATTAACGTAGCGACACGCGGTACGGTTCGCCCGTATTCCTACACAGATGATAACGGCAACCTTACTGGTTTTGACGTAGAATTGTTGAAAGAAATTGAGCGTCGTAATCCAGACCTTCACTTCAACTTCAAACCGATGGCCGTTGATGCTGCCTTCGTAGCAATGGATGCAGGCCAAGTGGATATGATCGCTAATCAAATGCGCCGTAATCCAACTCGTGAAGCAAAATACTACTACACAAACGAACCTAATAACTTCTCTACACGTAAATTAGTAGTTAAAAATGACCGCAACGACATTTCTAAACTAGATGATTTGAAAGGCAAAAAAATCGCCGTTACTACATCTTCTGAGTTCAACGAATTAGTAAAACAATTCAACGAAACAGCAAATCCACCAATCGACATTATCTACACAGATAAAGCGGGTGCTGAAACATTGAACCTCGTTGCTACAGGCCGTGCCGATGCAGCCGGTGAGTACGAATACGTTATTAATTCTGCTATTAAAGACCGTGGCTTGCCACTCAAAGCGGTAGGTGATGTATTGGCAGTAGTACCAACTTATTTCTTGTCTAAACGTACAGATGACATGAAACAAGTGAACGAAAAAATCGATAAAACGATGAAAGAAATGCGTGCTGACGGTACGTTGAAAAAACTTTCTGAACAATATCTTGGTGGGGATTACACATTCGATCCAACACAAAAATAACGAATAGGCCGCCTTGGCGGCCTTATTCTATTATGTCTAGAAGCGAGGTGCTATTGTGGGCAAGTATTTTGATGTGTCCTACATGATCCAAGCGTTTCCACAGCTCTTGAATTATGTGCACGTAACGGTGCTTATCACCGTTATTTCTGCCATCTTAGGTGTTATTTTAGGCTCTGTTATAGCCATCATTCGCCTCAAGAAGGTTCCAGTATTAAACCAATTATTTATCGTATTTATCTCCTTTATGCGCGGCACGCCGTTCTTGGTGCAGCTCTTCCTCATTTACTTTGGGGTACCAGAAATCATGTCCCACATGGGGCTTAACATGAAAAATGTGCCAGGCCTCGTATTCGTGTACGCCGTATTTACATTACATATTGCAGCGTATAGTGCTGAAATCATGCGTTCCAGTATTGATGCGGTGGCTCCTGGTGAGAAGGAAGCTGCTAAAAGTCTTGGTATGACGGAGTTCCAAAGCTATGTGCGCATCATCTTGCCGCAGGCTTTCACCATGAGCATTCCACCGTTGACGAACCTCGTTATCGGCATGTTGAAAGGGACAGCGCTCATCTTTAACGTCGGCGTTGTCGATATGATGCGTAAGGCGGACCTCATGGGCGGCAATAGTCAGCGCTATCTTGAGCTATTCGTCGATGCAGCCATCATTTATGGCATTCTCATTATCATCGTGTCCCTCTTGGGCCGATTGCTTGAAAAACGTTTTACCGTTGCGGGCAAGGAAACGCAACGCATTTTGATCAGTGAGGAGTAGGGGCTAATGGGACATATTATTGATTCAACCTATATTTATGGCACCTTCTTTGCTGTCATTCCTTATGTGAAAGTAACCCTCATGATTACCTTCCTCAGCGTTGGTTTAGGTACAATCCTAGGGCTATTAAGTTGCGTGCTACAACAAAATAAAGTACCTGTGCTCAGTCAGCTCAGCTACTTGTATGTATTATTGTGCCGTAGTATTCCGAACATGGTTCTCTTATACCTCGTGTACTATGGCTTGCCAATTTTATTCCTCGCACTAGAGGATCAAACTGGGGTACATGTGCCATTTGAAAAGGTGCCAGCTACCTTCGTAGCCGTTGTAGGCTTAACCTTGCATACAGGGGCGTATTTGAGTGAAATCTTCCGGGCTGCGTTGCAATCGGTACCGAAAGGTCAAATGGAAGCGGCTCAAGCTATTGGTATGACGTGGTTCCAAGCGTTTCGTCGTATCGTATTGCCACAAGCGACAGTCTTTGCATTGCCACTATTTACTAACCAATTCCTTAACACCATGAAGAGTACGAGCATCGTATTCGTTATTACTGTTATTGAATTGTTCGGTGCTGCAAAGTTATATACAGAGGAAAATTCGCAGTATTTTGAGGCCTACATCGTAGTGGCCGGTCTATTCTGGGTGATGGGGATTGTCTTTGAATTTATCTTCCATCGTTTAGAAGTCTATGCAAGCAAGTATAAACGAGGTAATGCATTATGATAGATATTAAACAAGTTCACAAATCCTTCGGGAACCGTGAAATTTTAAAGGGCATCGACCTACATGTGCCAACAGGGTCTGTAACGGTTATCCTTGGCCCATCTGGCAGCGGTAAGACGACGTTTCTTAGAACGCTCAACTTCCTTGAAAAGGCCGACGCAGGGACGATGCAATTGAATGATATTTCTGTAGACTTACATAAAGCGTCTAACAAGGAAATCTTAAACGTACGCCGCAATACATCTATGGTGTTCCAGTCTTATAACTTATTCTCTAATAAGACTGTTATTGAAAACATCATGGAAGGCCTTGTAACAGTTAAGAAAATGAAAAAATCTGAGGCTTGCCAGATTGCGCAACGCTTCCTCAAGGAAGTAGGCATGGAAGGTTATGACGATTACTATCCTGTACAATTATCTGGGGGCCAACAGCAACGTATCGGCATCGCTCGTGCCCTTGCGATGGATCCAGAGGTTATCCTCTTTGACGAACCTACATCAGCTCTTGACCCAGAGCTCGTAGGGGAAGTATTGGCTGTTATTCGCAAAATTGCTAAAGAGTTAGAGGTAACGATGATCATCGTAACCCATGAAATTGGCTTTGCTAAAGAAGTGGCTGACCAAGTCGTCTTCATGGAAGGCGGCGTCATCGTAGAACAAGGTGATCCTCAAGTGGTCCTTGAACATCCTAAAGAAGAACGAACACGTAAATTCTTGAGCCGTTACCTTACACTAGATAGTGAATTGCCTCTTGATAGCGCAGCTTTATAAACGAGGTACATAATGAAAGAATTTAGACAATTAACCGTAGATGATGCGGCTGAGTACCACGAGGTGTTGATTGCAGGATATGCAGAGAATAAGAACTATCCTATATCTTTCGATGCCATCAACTTTAGCCAAGAAGAGTCTCGTGCATGGATCTTAAAATATCCAGTATATGGCCTCTACGTAGATGGCTCTTTGGTATGCTCTATTTCATTCCGCATGCCTTGGATTCCCAAGGCTACACCAGATGTATATCCGCATATTGCGCACTTTGTGACGGCCCCTGAACATAAGGGAAAGGGCTATGCTCGTGAAGTCCTCGCCGAAGCAGAAGACCTACTGCGTAATGTATATAAAACACCAGCCGTAACGTTAGGCACTGCTGCAGAACACCCGTGGCTTGCCAAAATGTATGAAGGCTTTGGGTTTAAAGAATATAAGCGAGTACAACTACCAGGAAAGGTACATACAACTATATTCTTTAAGAAAACATTGTAATATTTCGCCCCGATATAATGGTATAATAAACAAAATATTGCTGTTTCTGGAGTGTGATGTACTATGTATGAAATCGTAAATGAACCAAATTTAACAATTGCTTTTGATATGGATGTAGAGCTATCTGAATTTGGTGTATTTGGCGTATATATTAAACGAGGCTATAATATCTGTTCTGGCTATATTGATCCTAGTGATTGGTCCGGAATTCGCAAAGGCTATCAAGAATTAGTTGATTTGTATGAGAACTGTAGAGGCAAAGCAACCTTTACATATGTATTAACTGGAGAAGGGGATACCCTAACATTCTCGTTAGATCAAAAGGGTGCTCTAACGATGGAGATTAACATCTGTACCACTTATAATTACAAATGTCATATGACTATTGAAAGTTTAGATCAAACGTATTTACCAAAGTTTATTGAGTTCTTTAAAGTGTTTTTAGAGAAAGAGCCGAAATAAAAAGAGTCGCGTCTTTAAGATGCGACTCTTTTTCTGTACCCAGTTTCTATATACAATTATTTTGTAACAACTTTAAGATCTACAGGGATTTTAGCTTCTACAGCTTCGCCTTTGATAACTTTTTGAGCTGTATCAATAGCGATTTTACCCATTTGGTCTGGTTGTTGAGCAATTGTTGCAGCCAATGTGCCGTCTTTAACAGCTTTGTCTGCATCAGCAGTACCGTCAAAGCCTACGATGAAGATTGTTTTGCCTGCGGATTTAGCTGCTTGGATAGCGCCCAATGCCATTTCGTCGTTATGAGCGAAGATAGCTTGTACATCAGGGTTAGCTTGCAAGATATTTGTTGCTACGTTCAACCCTTTTGTGCGGTCGAAGTCAGCACTTTGTTTTGCTACTACTGTTAAGTCTTTGTCAGCTACGTTGTGGAAACCTTGGCCACGTTCACGTGTAGCGGAAGCACCAGGGATACCTTCGATTTCTGCAACTTTTGCAGCTTTGCCTACTTTGTCAACGATAAGTTGTGCAGCCATTTCGCCGCCTTTTACGTTATCGGAAGCGATGTGAGCAACTACTTTGCCTTTGTCAGCAGAACGGTCAACAGTGATTACAGGAATGTTTTTAGCATTTGCTGCTTCTACGGAAGTAGAGATAGCTGCAGAGTCTACAGGGTTGATGATCAATACAGAAACGCCGCTTTCAAGCAAGTCAGAAATATCGTTTGCTTGTTTTGCAGGGTCGTTTTGAGCATCAACGATTTTAACTTTAAGACCAAGCGCTTTAGCTTGAGCCTCAACGCCTTCCTTCATAGTTACGAAGAATGGGTTGTTCAATGTGGAAACAGAGAAGCCGATAGTGCCGGATTTTTTGTCGCCGCCGTTATCAGCACTTTTACCACAGCCTGCTACAAGACCGATAACCATAACGGCCATCGCCAACAGTAACAATAGTTTTTTCATAGGAACCTCCTAGGCTTTCTTACGGTCTGCAAGAACAGCCAGTAAAATAACAATACCTTTTACAACTTGTTGATAGAAACTGGAAACGTCGAGAATATTTAACCCATTGTTGAGGGTACCGATAATTAGGGCACCAATTAATGTGCCAACGATATGACCACGACCACCAGCAAGGCTTGTACCGCCAAGAACTACCGCCGCGATAGCGTCAAGTTCGTAGCCTGTACCTGCTGTAGGTTGTGCAGAGTTAAGACGAGAAGTGATGATTGCACCAGCGATACCACAGAGCATACCAGTCAAGGCATACACGAAGATTTTAACGCGGTCAATCTTGATACCAGCAATGTAACTTACCTTTTCACTACCACCTACGGCATATGTTTTACGGCCTAAGGATGTGCGGCTCAATACAAACCAGAGGATGATGAAAGCGAGGAACATTGTAATGGCTGGAACTGGAAGGCCTGCAATATCCCCTTGGCCAAAGCCGTGGAATAGAGGGTCTTGTGTAAGACCGGAGATTGGGTTACCGTCTGTGAATACTAGCGTCGCACCACGGTAGATGGTCATGGTCGCCAAGGTAGCGATAAATGGAGCTACGCGGCCATAGGTAATAACGAGACCGTTAATACCGCCCAATACAAGGCCTGCACCGGCTGCTAATACGATAGCCAATACAGGGTCAGTACCAGTTACGATGAGGTTGGCCATCACTGCACTAGAGAGGGCGAGGATGGAACCAACGGATAAGTCGATACCACCTGTTAAGATGACGAAGGTCATACCAAAGGCGATGATCGCATTGATGGATACTTGACGCAATAAGTTACGCAAGTTAGAGAATTCAAGGAAACTGTCGTTCATGACAGAGATAATTACAAATAATAGGATGAGGCCGATGAGGGGGCCTAATTTTTTTACATATTGTAGCGCTTTGCTGTCCATTATTGTCCTCCTGTGGCTAATGTCATAATCGATTCTGGTGTTGCATCGCAGCGGTCCAAGATACCTGCTACGCGACCTTCATGAATGACCATAACGCGGTCGCTCATGCCTAGCACTTCAGGTAACTCAGAGGACACCATGATAATGGACACACCATCGTTCGTTAATTCGTTCATTAAATCATAAATATCACGTTTTGCGCCGATATCGATACCTCGCGTCGGTTCGTCCATGATGATAATGGATGGCTTTTTACCAACCCATTTAGCGATAACTACCTTTTGTTGGTTACCACCAGATAGGGAGGACGCCGGTTCGTGAATAGATTGTGTTTTAACGCCTAGTTTTTTAGACAATTCGTCAGCAAAGGAATTGAGCTTGCCACTATCAAGTACATGAGATGGACAAATTTCGCTAAGGTTCGGCAATGTAATATTGGAACCGATGGAAAAATCGAGGATCAAGCCTTCGCTCTTTCTATTTTCTGTGATGAAAGCAATGCCAGCTTTGATGGCATCTTCTGGTTTTTTACAGTTCAGAACGGAGCCGTTAACTGTTACGGTACCGCCATTGTGTTTATCTACACCAAAGATAGCGCGCATGATTTCTGTACGGCCAGCGCCCATAAGACCTGCTACGCCGAGGATTTCGCCTTTGCGCAAGGAGAAGGAGATTTCGTTGTCGAAACCTTCTGGTTTAAGGTTATCGACGCTCATCACAACTTCGCCTGGTGTAGTAGTACGAGCAGGGTAGAACTCGTCAATAGAACGACCTACCATGTGGCGTACCACTTCGTCTACAGAAATCTCAGCTGTTGGTTTTGTAATGATGGTGTGACCATCACGCATAACCGTGATGGTATCGCATTCACTAAATACCTCTTCCATACGGTGAGAGATATATACGATAGCCACGCCGCGGGCTTTCATTTTGCGCATCATTTTGAACAATGTCGCCGTTTCACGCTCTGTGAGGGCTGCTGTCGGTTCGTCCATGATGACAACCTTGGCATCTAACATCAAGATACGAAGGATTTCTGTCATCTGTTGGTGACCGACGGAGCAAAGGCCTGCTTCCGTTGTGAGTGGCAACTCGATGCCTAGTTCTCGGCATGTATTTTCCGCCTCAGCGAGCATCGCTTTTTTATCGAGCATACCGAATTTATTGCGCTTGGGTCTCATTAAATATAGATTTTCTAACAATGTTAGATTTGGCCAAATGTTGAGCTCTTGGTGGATGAACGCCACGCCGTTTAGCTCGGCCTCTCTCGGGTTCGGGAAGGTGCGCTCTACGCCGTTAATGGTGATGGTACCAGCGTCCGCCTTGTGAATACCGGTGAGGATATTCATGAGCGTGGACTTGCCGGCCCCATTTTCGCCCATCAAGGCGTGAACCTCGCCCTCCTTGAGGGTAATACTTACATCGCGCAGAACTTGGTTTGTACCAAATGCCTTCGCAATGCCTGACATAACAATTTCCATAACTACTCCTATATGACTGGTGAAAGTATCGTTTACTTATGCGTTACGTTTCATATGCGCTTGTCTTACGGACGGTCGCTAAAGATGCAATCGGCACGTAAGATAATATTTGCATATGGAGATGCTTCACCAGTTCGAATGATGCATTTGCATTGTTTTGTGGCTTCTTTGAAAGCTTCATGGCTTGTTTCAATCCATTCGTATTGATCGGATGGGAAGGTAGACTCCAAGAAGTCGTAAGCCTTAGGATTATTTTCTTTAATTTCTCCTGCCACATGAACTGCTTCGGATTTCATATGCTTAGCGATGATGGATACTACTTGCTCGAAGCTTGGTACGCCAAAATCTAAGGCTAAGTCAATTTTTTGAACCCCTTCAGGTACTGGTAATCCACAGTCTGAGATACAAATTGTATCTGTGTGACCAAGATCTGCAAGCACCTTAGCGATATGACTATTTAAAATGCCGTGTCGTTGCATGGTAAACTCCTTTTTCTATTCAATAGGTTAATTTTCCGCTAAGAATGCAGCGACCTCGTCCTTTGTAGGCATGCCGCCTTGGGCACCTAATCGTTGGATGGAGAGGGCTGCGGCCGCGTTACCGTAGTGCAATGCATCGGCTAAGCTTTTACCATTAACGATAGCTGTTGCAAAGGCACCGTTGAAGGTATCGCCTGCGCCAGTAGTATCTACCGGTTCAACCTTGAAGCCAGATACAGTGTGGATTTCACCGTTGTCGGCGTAGCCTACACCCTTGCTACCAAGGGTAACGATGATTTTGTTTTCGTTCGCTAGTAATGTTTCCTCTGTAGATTGGTTAGGGTAGAGGGCAGATAGCTCGTGCTCATTTGGCGTAATATAGGTTGCCAATTCTAACCACTCAGGATTGAGGTCAGCCGCTGGAGCTGGATTTAAGAGGACTTTCACATTAGCCTCGTGGCAACGACGAACGATGTATTCGATTGTGGGAATAGGAATTTCGTTTTGCACCATTACGAGATCCGCTTGCTCGATAGCAGACCAAGTGTTATCTACTACGCTTTTGTTGACCTTGGCATTAGCGCCTGCAATCACGATGATGCTATTATCGCCTTCAGCCAATGTGATGTGGGCTGTACCTGTTGTAGTATTCGGCACAGTAACGATGTAGTCTGTATTGATATGATTTTCCTTTAGGTTATCCATAATCATTTGGCCGTATGCATCTTCGCCGATGCAACCAACCATAGTAACCTCTGCACCGAGACGGGCGGCAGCTACCGCCTGGTTTGCACCTTTACCGCCATGTGCGATATGCAATTCGTTGCCCATGATTGTTTCGCCTGCCGCCGGACGTTTATCGGCGAGCACTACAATATCCATGTTGCAACTACCAATAACAACAATGCGATTCATAATAACTCCTTAATAAGCCTTAGCCCAAAGTGGGACTAAAAATGGATATCATTAATTTTTATACATAGAGTAACAGACGTTTTATACAGCAAAATGTATATATAAATGTAATCGATAACCGTAGAGACGGCTACTTTCACATATCTATTAGTATAACTTAATCATTTATTAGTATAGCGTAAATAAGCAACTTTATCTATATAAATAACTATAAAATATGGGCATAAGAAAAGGTATACCCAAAATCTATATTACATGAGTAAAAATGTACCGATTAGATTTTGGATATACCTTATTATTTAAGAATTAATATAGTTATATATTAGTGAAAGCTTGGTTTGTCGTAGTGTGTGCCTGGTTCGCCAATACCGATGCTTGCACGATGGAATGGTGTTTCGTCATCTACATGTAAGATGTCGAAGATGGCTTTTACTACAGCTTCCCGTGTAACTTGGGCATCGTTAAATTGAACGCCTTCAGGGATGAGTTCATAATTTGTATTTTCTGGATCATTGTAAAGCCATGTAAGGCGTAAGATTGTGTAGTTTAAATTGGATTCGCGCAACACATTGCGTGCTTGACGTTCGCCTTGGACATAGCTGATAGGCAAGCTGTCGAAGGTCCATTTTTCAAGTGCTGCAGGGAATTCACCAGAAAGACCAGCCATAGAAAGACCGATAACACGGCGTACGTTTTTACGGCTCAATGCTTTCACAATAGCCGCCATATCGCTACCAGACTCCATAGCACCTACAAATACAATCTCTGCATTTGTTACAGCTTGTTCTAGTTTTGCAGGATTTTGGAAGGAACCCTCGATAACAGTAACGCGTTCATGCTCTAAAATCTCTGGGTGTAAACGAGTACTCAATTGGCGACCATATAATGTAAGGTGCATATCTGTATATGTTAATAATGTAGCAGTCAACTTTTGTGCAATTTGGCCAGCGGCCCCTAAAATTGTAATATATTTGTACATATAGACCTCCTATGTCCTAGGCATAAGTATTTATACGCATTATATCACAACTATATGACGAGAAAGTGAGAATAGAAATTTAATTATGATAGTAAAAGTTAGTTTTCTAAGCTGTAATATATTATTAGATGTGGTATAATACAAAACAAGAAGAGCCAATTAACGTTCTGGAATGCGTTAGGCTCATCTCCTGGGAAATAAGAAAATGAGAAATGGCCTAACGTCCAATTTGGGGTGTTAGGTCATTCTTATTTTACAATAAGAATGACTAATGTTGCGAATGCAATCATTAACGATATGGCTTCAAATGTTTTGGGAGAAATAGTAAAGAAAGAGATGTAATTATGGATATTCAAGATTATGAACGTGTAATGGCTACGATAAAACTTATGGGCACTTTAGAGGCGGGTCGTAAATCTGGTGAAGAACAAGGCTGGATTTCAGCAGATCAACTAAAGAGTGAATTGGGGATTTAATAATGAATAATCAAATTAACTATGCACCAAAAGCACTATCGTTAATAGATGGTGCTTTTTATCATATGATAAACATAATGGCTATTGATAGCATCTAGTCTCTCACAAATCCTCAAAGAATGTTAAATCAAATACTATATATTTATATTAAGAAATAGTAGATTTATAAAATGATTTTAATGATAGCATGAAGATGTATGGATATTCTTTATAATTGATATAAATTATGATTTAATGATATAAAAGCTAGATTTTATTCAAATTTAATCTGCAATTGAAAGAGAGAAGATATTCATTACAAAATTAATTGGAGGGAATTAATATGAAGTTTCTAGATCATTTAAACGATGCCGTAAAAGAGGTGAAAGGCGTAGTAAAAGAAAAAGCTGGTGTAGTTAAAGAGATGACTGCTGATGCGGCGCAAGATATTAAGGTCCTAGTGAAAGAAAAAGCAGAAGATGTAAAAGGTAAATCTGCTGATGCAGCACAAGAAATTAAAGTGCTCGTAAAAGAAAAAGCAGAAGACGTAAAAGGTAAATCTGCTGAGGCCGCTCATGAAGTAAATGAATTAGTGAAAGCTAAATCTGCGGTAGCAGCGAAAGATCTTGAAGTAGCCCTTAAAGAAAAGAAGGAAGAGTTAAAACATAAAGCTAAAGAAGTAAAAGCCATTACTACAGGTGTTGCCCTCGACATTAAAGAAACTGTTAAAGAAAAATCTGTTGATGCGGCAAAAGAAATTAAAGAAAAAGTTACGGAAAAACAAGTGACTAAAGAGAACAGTGAAGAAGTATCTGAAGTAGTAACTGAGGATGCTATAACAAACAGAGAAGAAAAGGCTTAGGAATCTGTATCAATGGCAGTTTTGCATGGTGAATCATAAGCTAATAAAATAGTTTGATCTTATTAATTTTATAAATTTACTAATATAGAAGTAGGTAATAAAAATGGTCTGATGTCCTAGAGATATTAGACCGTTTTTATTTTAAATAAGGGCAGACATAACTACAAAGTGATATAATTATATATAGAAATTTTGCTTTTGTTTGGTGTATGGTTATCGTTGTTTTGAAGGGAGCGACTGTATGTCAGATGGTCCATTTTTAACACCAAGAGAACAGGTAGAGCATAGTATATCTAAAGGTATTACTTTTAATAATATTACTGAAGCAGAAACAGAACAATATTTAGTAGAGAATAATAACTATTTTAAACTTAGAGCCTTCAGGAAGAACTTTTTAAAATCTACAAAATCTGGAAAATATGTAAATCTAGATTTTAGCTATTTAATTGATTTAGCATGTATTGATAATAGATTAAGACGAATCATGTTAGAGATGGCTATTGGGATTGAGCATTTTTCAAAAGTTCATTTATTATCTGTCTTACAGCAGAATAATATTGATCCATATGATATAGTTGAGGATTATATGAATCAGCTAGAGAAATCTAATTTTGAACAATTACAGCATGACTTATGGAAAAATAGTGGTAGCTTATATTGTGGTAATTTATACGCTAAATATATTGATGATGAAAATAAACGTTGTCCTGTATGGGCTTTTCTAGAAATGATTTCTTTTGGACAGTATTTATACTTCTACAAATACTGTGCAGACTTATTGCAAAATACTGAGATTACAGAACGATTATACTTAATGTATACCGTTAAAAGTTTACGAAATGCATGTGCTCATAATAATTGTATTATTAATGATATAAACTCTACACATAATAAAAGCATTAATGCTGATTTATCAAGAGAATGTGCTAAATTTATAAAATCGCCATCAAGCAGACGTAGACATTTGAGACATATTTCTACTTATCAAATCTTAACTACGATGTATGCTCATCAGAGAATATGTATTAGTACTGGTGTTCATAACCATATATGTAGTGAATTAGATGAACTTAAGCAACGCTTTTTCCGAGATAATGATTATAGATTACATGATAATATAAAAGCTACATTTGATGTGCTTATTAGAGCTATTGACACATGGTTTCACATAATGTAATATTTAGGTACATAGAAAAACCATTTTTGGTTTCAAGCGGCAGCATCGTTAATTCGGTGTTGCTTTATTTTTTATATAGGCGCCCTCAGGGGCGCTTTTTTATGCTCTAAACTTTCACAATACCCATATAAATGTTACAATAAACACTATATATTCATTTTTAGAAAAGAGGCTATTATGGAACGGATTCAAGATCTTGTGTACACGCATGTGCAGGGTGGCCAGTTTAGATGGGTTACTGTCAGCACATTGATGCTCGCATTGGGCACGATATTGCATTTGGTGAGCCCTAGTGTGGCTGGGGTAACGCCAAACTGGACAATTGCTACGTACTGCGTAGCTATTTTATTGACTCGCCCTAGTTTGAGTCAAACCTTGGGGATTGGCCTTGTGGCAGCCCTCATTAACGTATTGACGTCTAAGTCAGCATTCCCGTACGGCAACTTGTTGTCTGAACCAGGTGGTGCATTGACAGCCGCTCTCGTGACACGTGCTATGTTGTCCGTGAAGTTCCGCAAAATCGGTGGCTTTGATTTGACGCCAATCCTATCTGGCTTCTTAGCCACAGTTGTATCTGGTGGTATCTTCGTTACCCTCTTATGGAAAGTATTGGGTATGCCAGACAATGTGTACATATACGGTATGTGGCCAATGGTTCTTATCGTAGGTGCTTTGAACGGTGCCATTACGCCAATCTTGTACATTCCGGCGCAACGTTTATTCTCTAAACGTGGCATGTTGCCAAGCACAGATCAATTGACGTCTGACCATAGTCATATGACAATCTTGCCTGAGCGCCAAGCTAAGATTTCCATTGAGCACGTAAATTATTACCATCCAAAGGCGACTACGCCGTCCCTTGAAAACATCAATCTTGATGTACATGATGGGGACTTCCTCGTTGTGACTGGGCCTGCTGGTTGTGGTAAAAGTACTCTTTGCATGGCTATGGTAGGGGCTGTGCCTAAATTCTACGGTGGCCGCCTTGAAGGTATGGTGTTCGTAGATGGCAAAGCGACTACGCAAATGGAAATTCCTGAACTGGCTAATCACATCGGTGTCGTTCTTGCCGATTACGATACACAACTTGTAACGATGACTGTTCGTGAAGAAGTAGCCTTTGCTATGGAAAACCGCGGTTATGATCGTGAAACGATTAGAACTCGTTCTGAAGAGGTGTTTGCACAAGTTGGTCTTATCGGCTTAGAAGATCGCAAAATTACAAGCTTGTCCGGTGGTCAACGCCAACGTTTGGCGATTGCTTCCGTATTGGCTACGAACCCAACTGTTCTTGTTCTTGATGAACCAACGAGCTCCCTCGACCCAGATGGGACTGCCGAATTATATCGCCTCGTAGGTGATTTGAACAAAAAACACGGTATTACCGTTGTTGTTATCGACCATGACTTACACGCTGTATTGCCGTATGCAAACCGCATGGCTCTCATGGTAGATGGCTCTATTGCGTGCGACGACGATGTACCGACTACGCTTCGCTACATGTACGAACACAATATTCATGTAGATGCGTTGCCATCCGTGTTCACTACGTACATGGAACTTGAACAAGCGGGCTTCCACAGCGATGAACCTTGGCTTAGCATCGAGTCTGCTATCAAGGGCCTGCACCAAATTGAAATGGCTCACGCTATCCAAAAAGAGGTGCATGGTGAAAGCAGCTCTACAACAAATCAATCTAATACGGTAGTAAATAAACAACCAATTCAACGCGTTGATGATGTACAAGGAAAGGACGGTGGCGCTCATGCTTAAGGTTGAAAATATCCGCTTTGGCTATGTGCCATCTGTAGACATCTTCCGGGATGTGACTTTCACCATCGAAGGCGGCGAATATATCGCCATCGGTGGTCGCAACGGTTGTGGTAAAACGACTATCACTCGTTTGCTCGTTGGTCTTGAAAAATCTAGCGAAGGCCGCATGTACTATAACGGCACTGACATTACGTCTATGCCGCCATCCAAGCGTGGTCAATTTATTGGTTATGTATTCCAACAACCGGATCGCCAAATGTTCAGACCAACAGTAGCCACAGAGGTTGCCTTTGGTCCTGAATCATTAGGTCGCAGTAAAGCCGAAGTAAAACAAATCGTTGATGAAGTGTTGGAGCGCACAGGTATTACGCATTTACGCGAAGCGTACCCTCCAACATTGCGCCGCGGTGAAAAGCAACGCGTTGCCATCGCTTCTGCTCTAGCAATGCAATCTAAAATCCTCATCCTCGACGAACCGACAAGTGGTCAAGATGGTAAGGAAACTAAAGAGTTGTTAGCTTTATTGCGTCAACTTAATCAAGAAGGCATTACGATCCTTCTCATTACACATGATATGGAAATCATGGCTAGCGAATGTAGCCGTGCACTCATCATGGGTAACCAAACAGTTGCCTTTGATGGCACTCCAGAAGAATTATTCAAAAAATCTACGGACGAATTGCAAGACCTAGGCCTTACAAAACCGCCAAGTGTGGAACTTTCACTAGCGGTACCATCCCTAGGCTATTGCAAATCCATGGATGAATTGAAATCTAAGTTAGTGGCTCAGTTGAGCGGAAAATAGGAGGGACATATGGAACGTTTAGTACCGTTAACAAAAATTTTGATGACCCTCGCTGTATCCGTGTGGGCCATTCTATTGCGCGACTGGCCATCTCTATTGGCCTTGGTCGTTGTAGAGCTGGGTGTATTGCTTGTAGCTGGTTTGCTATTCAAACAACGCAAAGCCGTTGTAGCATTGACTAGCTTTGCTGTATTCCTTGGTATTGTTCAATTTCTCGGTAGTGGTGATGTAACATCTGCCATCGTATCCGGCTTGCGTATGCTCGCCATGACACTTGTATTCATCTGCTTGTTGGCAACTACAAAATTACAAGACCTTACAGCATCACTCGTAACACAATGCAAAATTCCTTATGAATATGCATTTATGTTCACTGCCGCACTTCGCTTCGTGCCTGATTTCATTGCTGAAAGCCATGCTGTACAAGAGGCACAAGCATGCCGTGGTTTATCCTTAGAAGGCAATTTCTTGAAGCGCATGAAATCTTACGCATCTGTGATCCAACCATTGCTTTTAAAATCCTTGGGCCGCTCTGAAACAATGGCGTTGTCCCTAGAACTACGTGGCTTTGGTGGACCTACACATAGCTTTGCAGCATCTGTAGGCTTGAAAACTATCGATTACGGCGTGATTGGGGCTTTGATTGTTATTACAGTACTTTTATTTCTAGTAGTTTAATCTTCTCATATATTTACAATTAAAACTTAAATACATAAACTGAGTGGTAAAAATTGATGTTTTTACCACTCAGTTTTGTTGTATTGGGTATATAGAAGTAAAATATGCAATTTTTACTTCTTAAAAATGCAGAAATATGAAATGGTATGTGCTACGAACAGTTCATCCTTTTTCTTGCGTATGTGGGCTCTTTTTATATATTATGTTAAATAGAAATAATGTTTTTTAGGATATCCACAATTTTGAGGAATACTTATGAGTGAATTAGTAATACGACCAATTACAAAGGATGATATAGCATCTTGTTTAGATATTTACAATTATGAGGTTGTAAACGGCGTAGCCACCCTTGATCTTGAGCCGCGTACGTTGCCAGAGTGGCAGGAGTGGTTCGGGGCGCATCAAACGGTGGAGCACTGCATTTTTGTAGGGAATATGGACGATGTTGTGGTAGGCTATGCATCGCTTTCACCATATAGAACAAAGGATGCTTTCAAAAGCACCGTCGAATTATCTATCTACATTCATCAAGAGTATCGCAGCAAAGGTGTGGCGTCTAAATTGATGGCCCATATATTAGAGCATGCTAAAGAAACAGAAACATTACATACGGTGGTGTCTGTCATTACGGCGGGAAATGCGGCAAGTACAGTACTACATGAACGGTTTGGCTTTACCTATTGTGGTTTAACACCGCAAGTTGGTTTCAAACATGGTAAATATCAGGATACCGAAACATACGCATTATTGGTATAATAAAACGTAGATAATAATATGATATATAAATTAGGTATATGAATTAGGTACATGAATTAGGTAAATAAATTAGATATATTAATACTATATATTAATAATGTACAGATGATAGATAAGGGTTCGCTACGGGTTAGGGCGAATAGGGTGATTGAATGAACATGAAAGATGAACGGCAGTTCGTTGGCTATAGTAAGTATCGCAGCCGACTTGTGGACGGTCATGTACATACAGAATTGTGTCCCCATGGTAGTGGCGACCGCACTGCGTTGATGATTGAAAAAGCCATTGAGTTGCGCATTGAAAAGGTGTGCCTCACTGAGCATGCGCCATTGCCTGCGGGCTTTGCTGCTGAATATGGTGGCGACAAAAAGGCGTATAACACGGCTTCTTTGAAATTGAATCAAGTAGATTCCTATTTAGAACTAGGCCGTCAATTACAACGTGCTTATGGTACGCATATCGATATCTCCCTCGGCTTTGAAGTAGATTACATTCCAGGCTTTGAGGCAGATATTCAAGAGTTCTTAGATCGTTATGGTCCGTTGACGGATGATAACATCTTGTCTGTTCACTTTATGGAAGGCGTTAATAATGCCTACTACTGCTTAGACTACAGCCCTAAAGAATTTGAAAAGGGCTTTGGTCCGTGGATTCAAAAGCAATATGAGTTATATTACAAATATTACTCTACTGTGCGCCAAGCTGTGCGCGCTGACCTCGGTGAATATACGCCAAAACGCATTGGTCACTTTGATTTGATTAAGAAATACCAACACCACTTTGGCTTTGAGCATCACTTAGATCGCCGCAATGCGCAGGTCGTAAGCGATATTTTGCATATCATGCGCGTACAAGGGCGTGAACTAGACTACAATATGAGCGGCTTCTTTAAACCGGACTGCCGTGAAATGTACCCAAGCCGCTTTATTCAAGGCATGGCTGCTGTTATTGGTGTGCCATTTGTACTTGGTTCTGATGCACATAGCGTGGCAGATATAGAAAAAATTTGGGGCTAGATTGATGAGAAAGCTTTTGTTTGGGATTATTATTCTGATTACTCTAATAACAGCTTTTATAGCTTATATGTTTTATCATGAACCATCATCAGATGAGCTGGTTGGCCGTAGTGTAGTTTTAGAGTTTGGGCCTAAGAATGAAATTTATATTAGCAAATTGGGTAGCCAATTTATTGTATCTGATACTAGTTTCTCTAACTCTAAATTTCCTTATTTCTTTGATGCCTTTGTAGAGAAAGATAAGGCTGGCAGCTCGTATCTATACTTATTATGTAAGGATAATATGATTGTCTTTGATAATAATATGAATTGTATTCTATTCTTCTCCAAACAAAACCAAGAGTCCAAAGCTTTATTAGATCATGTAAAGAAATATTATCATTTTGATGCAAGTAAAACGAAGTATAAGATTGAAGACTTAGATGAAGTTGATAGGTCTATATATCTATCGTTACAAAGTCAAAATTAATCCTTAATTATATGTATTTAACTATAGTATATAAGAGGATATAAGCCAACGGGGAGAAAATGAGTAAACTTGGAATATTAGGATATTTTTTTGTTTTTATATCTATATCATTATCTATAGGGTTATATAAAATTGAGATCCGTAAATGTTCATTTGATGAAAAATATGAATATATGAAAAAACATAGAATTTTAGGTAGCCTAACAAAGTATTTATCTATAATCTCTATTATAAGTTTAGTGGTATTAAATCTTAAATTTTTAATGGATAAAGATTATAAATTTATAGTAGATTATGGCAGTATTTGGTTGATTTTCTTCTTTTTTACAATACTCACGGGGTTTTGTCAAAAAAGAGATAGTATATATTTTAAAGAGGGCCTTATTGCAACGTTTTCTGCATTATGGGGGATTATCGTGTTTGCTTATGCATTTAGAAAAGCCCTTTTTTAAATAGAAAATATATATTGTTTTACTATATTAGACTAATGATATGGAATTCTTTAAGAAACCATAGCAAAGGGGCACCTCGAAGGAGGTGCCCCTTTAGTTATTAATAAGGAAAACTACACTTTATTAACAGGGAAATTCTTTATGCTATACTTTAAACTGTGTTAATATGATAAAATAAACGGTATAAATACTTCAACAACCAGGTTTATTACCTATAATGACCCATAATTAAATTTGAGTAATACTAACGGTTCTATTAACAATTCTATAGAACCGTTATATTATAATTTCATACTTTAACCAGATAAAGTGATAAAATAAAAAGTATCGATATAGGTAAATTTTTTCTCATAGATAAATGAAAGCCATTTAACTCGTTTGAAACTGATTATATGATGCTTTCACAGGTATGAGAAATGAAATGATAGAAAGGATGTTTACGATGGTACAGCAGCAATTACCTACGGGGTTCCGCGATGATATAGGGGCCGTAGCGGAGCGCAAGGATGATGTGAGTCAATATGTGCTTGGTTTATGTCGTAACCGCCAATACACAAAGATCTCTACACCTCTTGTGGAGTACAAGGATGTATTCAATGGCTATGCAATGGGGCGCGGTCAGCATATGTACGAGTTCATGGATAGCTCGGACGCGTCCGTCGTAATTCGTCCTGATTTAACTATGCCGATTGGTCGTTTCTTAGCGACCACTAATATTGAATTACCGTAGACGATCAATATACCTATTTCGTTCATTCCTATTATGTAGATACTGATCCTGAGTTTATTACATCTACTGCAAACTATGGTATCGATGTACCAGGTGTTGTTGAGCGCGGTAGAGTATATGGAATGCAATTCCATCCTGAAAAAAGTGGTGTCGTAGGTCTAAATCTATTGCGTGCATTTGGCAATATTACGGAAGACTATGGAGCGACGAAAAAATAGGAGGGCCACAATGTAAAAATGCTTTAGAATGGGTAAAAGAAGCGGTAGGCCATGGTATGGGTGAGTTATTGGTAACGAGTATCGATAGACATGGCACGGGGCTTGGATTTGATATTGAATTATATCAAGCTTTAGCAGAGGTTGTGGATGTACCTGTAACAGCCTTTGGTGGTGCTGGAAATATACAGTATTTTGTGGATTTATTTACAAAGACAAATGTAACTAGAGCTCTTGTAGGGGCGTTGTTACATAACAAAGTTTTAACTATAAAAGATATTAAAAAGGCCCTTCATAAATCAGGAGTCGTAGTAAGACAATAGATAATTACTATCAAAATAAAACGATAAAAGCATTCTCTAAGTAACGGAGAATGCTTTTTAGTTATGTTTTTAACTCATAATGTACATTCAAAATGAGAAATTGATAATTGACACTTCTATGTTTAGATATACAATATTATTGTAAGTACTAAAAGTTTTGAGAGCCAATGTGGCATGGATGTGCAAAAGATTTATCAGATATTTTTATATAACACCATGTCACACAAGACAATTGGAGGTGTTTATATGGTTATGAATGGTATTTACTTAGTTATAGCCTCCGCGTGTATTCTAATTTTAGCGTACCGCTTTTATGGGGCTTTCATAGCGGCGAAAGTATTAACATTGGATGAATATCGTCCAACGCCAGCTATGGTCCACAATGATGGTCACGATTACGTGCCCACAAACAAATGGGTAACATTTGGTCATCACTTTGCAGCGATTGCTGGTGCAGGTCCTTTGGTAGGTCCTGTTATCGCAGCCCAGTTCGGGTATTTGCCTGGTGCATTATGGATCCTTATCGGTTCCGTATTAGCCGGCGCTGTACATGACATGGTTATCTTGTTCGCATCCGTTCGCTATGATGGTAAATCTATTGCGGATATTGCACGTGAAGAAATCAGTAAATTCGCTGGTTTCGGTGCTATGCTTGCTACATTGTTCCTATTGATCATCACCCTTGCTGGTATGGCCGTAGTAGTAGCTAACGCATTGCATAACTCCCCATGGGGTTTCTTCTCTGTATTTGCTACGATTCCAATCGCTATTTTCATTGGTATTTATTTGAAATGGTTGCGTCCTGGTAAAATTCAAGAAGCAACTATTATCGGTGTAGCGTTGATTTTCGCAGCTATTATCTACGGTCCAAACGTAGCAGCTAGCGAATATGCTTCTTGGTTTACATATGACTTGCAAACCATCGAAATCATGCTTGCCGTATATGGTTTCTTTGCAGCAGCATTGCCGGTTTGGTTATTGCTTGCTCCTCGTGATTATTTGTCCACATACCTTAAAATCGGTACAATCGGCGCATTGGCTCTTGGTATTATCATTGTAATGCCTGAAATTCAAATGCCAGCTGTAACTCCTTACATTTGGGGTGGCGGTCCTGTATTGAAAGGTTCTGTATTCCCTTACATCTTCATTACTATCGCATGTGGTGCGTTATCTGGTTTCCATACTGTTATCGCAACAGGTACAACACCTAAAATGCTTACTAATGAAAAAGAAATCTTGCCTATCGGCTATGGCGCAATGTTAACAGAAGGCTTCATCGCTATGATGGCGTTGATCGCAGCCACTGCATTGCATCCAGATGATTACTTCGCAATTAACTCCACTGCTGAATCCTTCAAAGCGTTAGGCCTTCAAGTTCATGAATTGCCAGCATTGTCCGCAATGGTTGGTGAAGACTTGATGCACCGTCCTGGTGGCGCTGTATCCCTTGCAGTAGGTATGGCTCATATCTTCTCTAAATTACCTAACATGGATCACTTGTTGGGTTACTGGTATCACTTCTGTATCATGTTCGAAGCATTGTTCATCATGACTTTGATCGATGCTGGTACTCGCGTAGGTCGTTACTTACTTCAAGAATTATTAGGTCATTTCCATCCTAAATTCAACGACCAACATTGGGCTCCTGGCGTTTATGGTTGTGCAGCTTTAATTTGTATTTTGTGGGGCTACCTAGTTCTACAAGGTAACATCGGTATTATCTGGCCTCTATTCGGCGTATCTAACCAATTATTAGGTACTATGACATTGGCTGTAGGTACTACAGTTATCATGCGACTTGGTCGCAAACGTTATGCATGGGTTACAGGTATTCCTTGTATCCTCATGGCTATTGTTGCTATCGCTGCAGACTTTGAAAACGTATTTAACAGCTATATCCCAGCTGGTAAATGGATCCTAGTAGCATTCAGTGCTGCCATGTTCCTCATGATCCTTATCGTATTGGTAGAAGCTGTACGTAGTTGGATCCGCTTATCTAGCATTCCTCAAGATTACCGTACACAAGCTGAAATCGAAGCTGAAAGCCTCGTAAAATACGGTAAAGAAGCAAAAGCATAATATTGATTATTGCAATATATAAAGTGCACTCACCTTTGTGAGTGCACTTTTAATTTATAAATTTGCTGCTTTTTTTAGAAAATAGTAAACTATATATATGTAAGATGTATGTGTTTACATTAATTTGTATATGTGAGATAGAGAAAGTATTGGAGCGTATTATGAATATTAGAATGGCGATAATGGCAGCAGTTATTAGTTCTACTGCAGTTTTTACGGCACATGGTGCAGATGTATCGATTCCAGGGGCAAATCCTAAAATGCCTGCAGTCGTGTATAGTGATAACATCGTAGATCAAACTAAGATAGCTGAGTTGAGAAAAGATTTATCAGCTTTATATGATAAGCGGATGTCTTCACAGGTTCCTGTAGTGAATAAAAGTGCCGCAAAAGATAAAATCTTGGATAAAAGTATTATTGATTATAAGGCGCATAACTATAGTTCTTCCATTTATGTGTTATCTGGAGAAAATCGCTCTATTCAATTTATCTTGCCAGGTACATCTAATACAAGTTTAATGGTGAATCGAGGTAAAGGCCATACACAATATGCTAAGTCTAATCTTGGTATGATAGGCATTGAGGTGGAGCCTGTAAAGGATACAAGAATTTGGGCTGAATCTGGTAAAAGTTATGCTGAACTTACTGTAGAGGATATGAAGGCTGCTTTTGCAAAACATAATCCAGGTGCTAAAAATACTTTTATTGATGGTGGAAAGTTTACGTATCCAGGTATTGAAAATGGTACGTGGGATGTAGCGTCTTCAGAGGGTAACCTTGATAAAAGTACAATTAGTACGGTTAATTTTTCACTTAAAAATAAGCCGAATTATATGTACCATATTGGCATTATAACCACTGATAAGAATGCTAATTATAAACATACGTTAGGCTTATTGGCAAACTATACAATACCTTCAATTATGGAGAAACCTGAGATTACTATACCTAATACCGTAGATGCTTTGGGAGACTTTACATATCGTCGAATTGAAGGGACAACGTTAAAAAAAGATATAGCTAAAGGTGGTGGATTCGTTAGAGTATATGAAGCAGATGGGTTAGCTCAATTATTACTAGTTAATCCAATCAAGGAAGGAACTCGTCAAAATAAGATTCTATCAGATGCATTAAGAAATCAGATTCTTCATAGTAGAATTATAAAAGGCGTGAAAGTAAATACCTATACTGTATGGCATAACAATACACCAGGAATATTAATGGATATTCAGTATCCTGCTTTTAATGCAATGGAAATATCTTATATAACACGAAATGATAAGAATTTATTTATTCACACTATCATTGCTAATCGTAATAAGAAAAATATTAGTCGAGATGATGTGATTAACTTACTCATTGATGTTCAAATGAAAGGTGAGAGTATGGACTCCACTAGTGTGATATCTCCATTGCCTGAATATGGCTTTTAGCTTTATAGAAGCTTTTGTGCTTTATGTACATTAGAATTCAATAAATTCTATAGAATTTATTGACATGAATAGGAATGTAATATACGATGTATGTAGCGATATATATCGGAACAATAAAATAGTTAGGTAACGGCGCCTTGCATGCAGACTTTCTGCGAGCAAGGCGCTTTTTGTATGGAAAGGAGTTTCTTATGGTCAATATGATTGATACGGGCAACACCGCATGGGTCTTGTTGTGTGCTGCATTAGTATTTTTTATGACACCTGGTTTAGCGTTGTTTTACGGTGGGATGGCGCGTAGTAAAAATGTGCTAGGTACAATCATGCAGAGCTTCTTTTTGATTGGTGTCATTTCTGTTGAGTTTATTTTGATAGGCTATACATTGATTTTTGGTGATGATCTACATGGCATCATCGGCGACTTTAGTAAATTTGGTCTTGATGGTGCGGAGACAGCTGTCTTAAGTGATACACATATTCCTGAGCTTGCCTTTGTAGCATTCCAATGCATGTTTGCTGTTATTACACCAGCCATCATGAGTGGTTCTATTACAGGGCGGATGCGTTTTGCACCTTTTGTAATATTTGCTTTACTATGGTCTATCTTTATATATAATCCGATGGCCCATTGGATTTGGGGCGGTGGATTCCTCAGCGATTTAGGTGCATTAGACTTTGCCGGTGGACTTGCGATTCACGTGTTATCCGGTGTGTCTGGGTTGACCTTATGTATGTTGCTAGGACGTCGCAGAGGCTATGGACGGATGCCTATGCTACCTCACCATTTGCCGATGACGATTCTTGGAGCCGCTATTTTATGGTTTGGTTGGTTTGGCTTTAATGCAGGATCTGCTCTCGGCGTAGGATTTCTTGCGGCTAATGCAGTGTTAACTACACAAATCTCTGCAGCTGTTGGTATTGTAGGATGGGTACTAGTAGAAATGATGCATCGTGGTAAACCTACTGTGTTAGGGGCTGCCTCTGGTGGTGTATCTGGTCTAGTAGCTATTACACCAGCGGCAGGCTTTGTAACGCCTATGGCGGCCGTTATTATTGGCTTTATCGGTGCAGTCGTATGTTATCTAGCGGTAGCTATTATTAAAAATCGCCTTGGGTACGATGATTCTCTTGATGCCTTTGGTATTCATGGTGTAGGCGGCACATGGGGCGCTATTGCTACCGGTTTATGGGCTACAACGACGATTAATGCTGATGGGGCGAATGGGTTGTTCTATGGTGGTTCCTTGTTAGGGCCTCAATTGCTTTCACTCGTGATTGCTTATGTATTAGCCATTGTAGGCACATTTATACTATTTAAAATCGTCAGCGCTTTCATGGATATGCGTGTTAGCATAGGTTCTGAATCTTTGGGTATCGATATTAGTGAACATGGTGAAGGCGCTTATAATCAATCTGAATTTAAAAGCTCAGGTCGATTTATTTCATCCAATCAAACCTCTTTGTTATAATTGGTGATTGATAGATAGTACGCATAGGAGATACATATATGAAACGAATGAAAAAGGTAGATATAATCGCTCGTGCAGAGCAGCTAGAGGATTTAAAAGAGGCCTTAAACAAGATTGGTATTCAAGGTATGACAGTGTCACAAGTCTTTGGCTGTGGCTTACAAAAAGGCCATACCGAAGTATATCGGGGCCAACAATATGATGTGAATTTAATTCCTATGGTAAAAGTTGAAACCGTTGTGTGTGATGTGCCTGTAGATCTTGTAATGGATACAGCGCGAAACACATTACAAACCGGTGAAGTAGGGGACGGTAAAATCTTTGTATACGATGTAGAAGACGCTATGCGTATACGGACAGGCACAAGAGGTACCAAGGCCGTAACCGACGACGAAGCATAACAAAACTCGCATCCTCGACATGATATAATAGCTCTATGAAACATTACATACGTTCCTATTGGACAAAATATAAACAATTGTATAAGAAAGGCCTAAAAGGCATTGCTGCGTTTCTTGCCATTGGAGCGATTATTTTCTTTGTGTTGGCTACGATAGCAAGTCGCGGGATGGGTGTTATCTTTAACGAGGTTATGGCTCGACAAACGATGATGCGTGGTTCTGTAACAGTAGAGCGTTTAACTGCAACGCCGTGGGGAACATTATCCTTTACCGACTTGGTGTGGAGGGATTCAGAAGGTCGTGAATTGCTCACCGTTCCCAGTGGTAAAATTCGCGTCAATATGTGGGATGTTGTCACTCGTAACTTTAAGGCTTCTGCTATCAATGGAATTGAGCTCAACGATGCAACAATCGTAGTCGATCTAGATGATAACAACCGGCTCGATTTTGTGCCTGCTTCGCCTGATGTGAATAAGCCTCTCGATGAGGTGGACCCTCGCCCTAAGCCGCCTAAAAAGACGACGCAAGAGCGACAGGAGGAACTGGGTAAGAAGGTTCGTAATTTTAATTGGGAAGGCCAACATTTGGACCTTACCATTACGCTTAGAAATAATCAGCTAGAAATCTTTCAGAAAAATCGTCACTATGTGATGAAGAATGTAGAGGCTAAGATCCATCTCGATAGTAACCGTGCTATTCGCATCGATATGGAAACGGGTAAGTTCGGTGGTACAGCTATTGGCGATGGGCTTACATTGAAAGGTCGCGTCGATTTAAAGGATGTATCAAAGCATCGCATGCCTCAGCTAGATTTACAGTTTGATGTGAAAGGTGTAGACCCATCGTCACTTGGTTTTGGCGATAATATTCACGATTCTATGACCTTACTAACGCGAGTAACAGGTGATTTTAATCGACCGTTGGCTAAAGGCCGTGTAACGATGCCTATTTTACGGATTCCTGCACTTACCTTTGAAAATGTAGTGGGTGATGTAACGTACCAAGATGGCATTTTAAACTTTGAAAATGTTAATGCTAATGTGTACAGTGGCAAATTAGAGGCAAAAGGGGTATACAATTTAGATACAAGAGCCTATACGATTACAGGTGTAGCTAAGGATTTAGATAGTAGCGAAGCTCTTAAAACGCCTGAGTTCGTCGTCCCTGTATCGGCTAATTTAAACTTTAAAAGCGAAGGTAAGCCTCGTGATATGGAGGTATGGGGGAATTTCTGGTCTGGTGAAGGTCATTATATGCTCATTCCAATTAAAAATATTACAGGAAACTTTCACAATAAGGGGCGCCATTTATCCTTTAGTGATGTGACAGTCAATACAAATATTACGACCATTTCTACAGATGCGTTGCGTATCGATAATGGGCAGCTCACCATGGGGTCGCTCAACATTACATCTCATGGGGGTAGTAATTTTATCCTCTACGACGAATCCTTCGATGAGATCGATGAGAATATGGACCGGATTAAAGCGGGGATGAAGCAAGCTGGTGAAAATAGTAAACGTGCCTCTGAGTCAGCTAAAGGTATAGATAGCATCAAGGTTCCCGATGATGTAAAAGAATCTGTTGGTGATGTAAAACGCCAAATGGATGAGGTGAAAGATGCTTTCAAAGGTATCAAAATAAAGTGATAAATGAAAGATAAATGATATTAACCCTCTTTCATTGTGCGTTTATTTAGATAGTTTATAATAAATCTACGTTATCATAATTTTTGATAAAATACTTTTGTGTTATTTGGAGGTTTTTTATGAAAGCATCAAAACAATTCTCTATCGTTTTGGCCGCAGCTGTACTTGCTTTTGGCGCTGTTACAGTAGCACCACAACAAGCAGACGCTTCTTATGGCTACAAATATACTGATTCCCAACGTCCACCAGTATCTACTCCAACAGGTTATGTTAATCCAGCCATGGGTTCTACAGTAACTGTTACAGATCCTGCACCTACTACAAATAAATTGACTACTCCTAAAGCTAGTACTACTATTGAAAACATTACTGTGACTAATGTTGCACCAAAATACTCTGATTACAATGATATTGCAGCATACTCTCTAGCAGTAGCTGACTATTTCATGGCGAAGATTATGGCTATATATGGTAATGGTAATACAGCTCTTAACCGTTATGGTTTTGGCAGATAATATAGCCATCAAATTTAGTAAAACTAATTTCGGATAACTATATATGCTATATAATAAAAAGGTCCCGTATGGGACCTTTTTATTTGCATAAATTTTTTAATGCGTTGAGAGCTTGCTCAACAATCTCTTAATTTCGGTTATCGATCTAATCCGTTAGCACGTTGGTATTCAGATTTGTCTGTAGATTGAGCTTGATCGTCTGTAGTTACAGTATCTTTAGCTAAGGATTTCTTAATTTTAATAAGAGGTTTTTCTGTAGCCTTTGGATCTTCTTTTTTCTTTACATCATTTTGAGATGGTGGCAAGAATGTGTTGAGTTCATTCTTGTGAGTTACCTCTGTATTTGTAGTAGATGCTAATTGTGCGCGTTGAGGGGCGATGAAGATTTCGTCCTTTGTAATTTTTACATCGTTCAATAATAATTTGAATACTTGAGGTTTTACAAAGATAGTATCATCTACCTTGCGAGCTGCAGGCAAGAAGGATTCAGAAGTATCAAGGTTGATAATCTTCAATTTGCCATGGCGCACTACCTCTGCAGAATCAGGTTGGATAGCTAATGTAGCGATATTCATGTCTACTAATGCTGTTTTAGTAGGCTCATCCCATGCTACTTTATAGCCCAATGCTTCAGATACTTGGCGCAATGCTACGAGTGGTTGACCATCTACATAGATTACATTTTGTTGACCGTTAATAGGCTCAACAACCTTGCCATCTACATTGATATGATGGGCAGTCGTAACAGATACAGGCTTTTCAAGATTCATAGCTGGACCTGGATTCTCCATGCCAATAGCCGCCTGTGCAGGTTGTACTGCGCCAAATGTGAAAGCTAATGCACCTACAGCGATGCTAGATAAAATAAGCTGTTTTAATTTCATAAGGGACCTCCATAAGGTGTTATATTTCTCTGAATGTATTAACATTACCAAATGTATATGAATATTTTATTATAAATTTTAATTTTATACAATCTATATGTGAGCGCAATATAATTGAACTAGATTATGGGGATAGGATAGTTTATTTAGAGACATAGGATGAAACGGTCATTTAACTATAGTCTGAAATCGTTTATCTCTATAACTGGTGTATTCTTTTATATGCTATAATTAAGTGTTACATGAATTATTCAATATATCTAATTATAGAGTTCTAGAATGTATAGAAAGAGGTTCCTTATGGCATCCGGCAGATCTGAAAAAGAGTTACAAGGGGTAACGATGTTAGGTCACAAGACCGATTACCCAACTGATTATGCACCACAGGTGTTAGAGGCGTTTGATAACAAGCACCCTGATAATGATTACTTCGTTAAGTTTAATTGTCCTGAGTTCACTAGCTTATGTCCTATGACAGGTCAACCTGACTTTGCCACAATCTATATCTCTTATGTACCGGATAAGAAAATGGTTGAATCCAAGTCTTTGAAATTGTACCTATTTAGTTTCCGTAATCATGGGGATTTCCACGAAGATTGCATCAATATCATCATGAAAGACCTCATCAAGTTGATGGATCCTAAATACATCGAGGTATGGGGCAAGTTTACACCACGCGGTGGTTTGTCCATCGATCCATACGCAAACTACGGCAAGCCTGGTACAGAGTGGGAAAAGACGGCAAAAGAGCGCCTTCATTTCCACGATATGCAGCCTGAGCGCGTAGCATACCGTTAATATGGTATATGAATATATAACAATGGGCACATCGTTCATAATGTTTTTTATGATCGGTGTGATCTTGTCTATTCACCCTGCATCCATAATCGTAGGGGAGCATACGCAGTTGTCACATCTTAGTAGATGGGCTCGATGGAATGGGTATCTTATCTTTGTATTGACCCTGTTTATCGTAGATGTACTCACGACAAATGGTATATATGCTGCATTTTATGATGTTTATGGTAATCTATCGTCTTTGAGTGAGCTAACATTTGACCCGATGGCTCTATTCTTTAGTGAAAGCTTCCAAATAGGCGTTGTTTTCGTCTTTGTTTTAGTATTGTTACAAGTGTTAGGCCTCGTCGATTTGGCTCATGGCGAAAGAAACTTATCGTTTCATTATGACCAACTACATCAAGGCAAAGAACAACCGTCTTGGATGGAACGGTACATGGTGCATACAAAGGGCACATTGGGTTCAGGTATGGTTGGTCTGCTTTATATGTTGCGGATGACCATGAGAACTATGTGGCCTTATATTATATGTCTTATATGGTTCAAGCTTATAGCTATACTCGCTAATGTGTTACTTTCACCAGTTATCAATCGATTAATGCATGTTGAACCGATGACATCAACGCATATCATACTAGATCCTTATGTAGCGATATATTTGATAGCAGGATTTCTATGGGGCTATGTAGCACTGCACTATGACATAGATAAGGCGTATAATGTAGCGAATAGTACTGTTATAGCCATCATTCCGCGGCTTACCGTTATACTAGGGGCAGTCATCTTTATTGGGGTTGCGCTAGCTATCATTATGGTGCCTATTACCTGGGATATGGTGGTAGACACACTGGGAAATTTATAAATAAACCTAGTTATTTCCTATATTTTTAGGGTTTTAAAAGCGGTTCTCATTCTCTTGACAATGCATAGATGCAGGTGATAGAGTATGAGTGTATTTATGAGAATACACAAATGGTTATATCCAGTGTATAGAGAATAACAAGGTGAAAATCATATCGTCCTTGGGATGTTCCTGAGGACGATTTTTATCATCTATCGCCAAAAGGAGGATCAGATGAGCATAGTCACAAATCAAACAACTAAACTGATTGGTAAAACTCCGGTATATCAATTACCAAATACCAATATTTATGTAAAACTTGAAAAATATAATGTAGGCGGTTCTGTGAAAGACCGTGCTGTACTTGGCATGTTACAAGATGCTAAGGAAAAAGGACGCCTTCACGAAGATAGCATTATCGTAGAGGCCACAAGCGGAAATACAGGTATTGCTCTTGCCATGGTGGGCGCTATCTTGCATATTAAAACTGTTATTATTATGCCTGAAAGCATGAGTAAAGAACGTCGTGAGCTCATTAAAGCCTATGGTGCACAGCTCATATTAACACCGAAAGAAACGGGTATGAGAGGTGCTCTTGAACGCGCTAATGAAATTTTAGATAAATATCCAAATGCTTTCACATTGGGCCAATTCGTAAACCCTGCAAACCCAGATATGCATTATCGTACAACTGGTGCCGAAATTGTAGAACAAGTGCCAAATGTAGATGTTTTCATAGCTGGTATCGGTACTGGCGGCACTTTCACAGGCGTTGCAAAACGTTTGAAAGAACATAATCCTAACTTGAAGGCCATTGCCGTAGAGCCAACAGGATCTCCAGCCATTACGGAAGGCAAGGGTGGTCCTCACAAAATTCAAGGCATTGGGGCAGGTTTTATTCCTGAAAACTTTGATCAAAGCTTGATGGACGGAGTACAAACTGTAAGCGATGAAGAGGCTTTTAGCGAAGTGCAAACCTTTATGCGTGAAAGCGGTGTTTCTATTGGTCTTTCTTCAGGGGCGGCTATTGTTGCGGCAAAGCGTATTGCTCGAGAAGAGCCAAAGGCGAATATCGTGGTGATTGCGCCGGATGGGGTAGAAAAATATTTATCCCTCTTGGACTTCGCCAATAATGAATATGTAAAGTAACGGATTTCGCATAGATAAAGCATCTTATGTATAGGAATACATACCACATATGTTGTATACTATATATTATATATGAGTAGAGTTATTTGAGATGGAGTCGCTATGATACAAGGTTTACGCGAATTATGGGGCAAAATTCAATATAATATTAAGCGCGTAATGGATTCTGACCCGGCAGCAACAAATGTGTGGATGGTTATTTGGACATACCCGCATATTACAGCCTTGTTCTGGCATTTCTTTGCGCATCGCCTCTATAAGGCGGGATGGCCAACCTTGGCTCGTCGCGTAGCACTTCATTCTCGTCACGTAACCGGCATTGAAATCCATCCAGGTGCTACCATCGGTCGTGGTTTATTTATCGACCATGGCATGGGTGTCGTTATCGGTGAAACGGCAATCGTAGGGGATAATGTGACCTTGTTCCACCAAGTGACGTTAGGTGGCATGTCCTCTAAAAAGGTAAAACGCCATCCGACCATCGAAGATGAAGTACTCATCGGTACAGGTACGAAAATCTTAGGCGATATTACGATTGGG
The DNA here is from genome assembly GCF_041333735.1 of Veillonella sp. Classification (NCBI taxonomy): domain Bacteria; kingdom Bacillati; phylum Bacillota; class Negativicutes; order Veillonellales; family Veillonellaceae; genus Veillonella; species Veillonella sp. Next base: position 595,292 of record NZ_JBGKFB010000001.1, on the reverse strand, counting down.
GCTCGTACCAAAATCGGTTGTAACCTCGTTATTAAACACGATATCCCTAAAGATATGGTTATCTTTGAAACAGATCCAGAAAATATGTATGTCCGTAAACCTCGTCGTACTAATAATGGCCAGGCAGAGGAAAAGAAAATTCCTGATGATTACATAGAATACTATATTTAATATAGTGTAATAAAACCGCATATAATATAGAAAGATAGAACCTCTAACTATTAGTTGAACTAGTAGTTAGAGGTTTTTTTATAAAAATATTCAAAAAAATCGATTTAATGTATTGACAAGGAAAATCATTATTGGTAAAATAAATTATGTAATCAATACTGATTACAAATTAGATAAACGAATTGATGGCATAGAAGCCGACTGGGTTTATTCTGCTTTTTGAATAAACTATATTTGAGAATTAAAAGAAAAAGGAGAATTACTATGAAAAACTTACAACAAGTAAACCAATATTTAGCAGATCTTTCCGTATGGAACGTAAAATTACATAACCTACATTTCAACGTAACAGGTCCACAATTCAAATCCATTCACGAATATTTGGAATCCATCTATGATGAAGCGTTTGAATACTTCGATGCAGTAGCAGAACACGTGAAAATGCAAGGTCAATTCCCATTGGTTAATTCTGCAGAATACGCTAAATTGACTAAAATTGAAGAATTGGGTCAAGAAGATATCCCTCAAGCGAAAGTAATTGAAATTCTTCTTAAAGACTTCAAATACATGAATGATCAAGCTGTAGCAATCCGTGCAGCTGCTGATGAAGAAGGTGACTTCTTGCTCGTAAGCATGATGGAAGATCACGTTGCATACTATGTAAAACAAATCTGGTTCATCGAATCCATGTTGAAATAATACGATTGACAATGCCTTATTGGGTATGATATGATTACCCAGTAAAGCATGGAGGATTACTCAAGAGGCTGAAGAGGACGGTTTGCTAAATCGTTAGGGCGGGTTACCGTCGCTAGGGTTCGAATCCCTAATCCTCCGCCATGCTGAGACCTCACATCACGCGATGTGAGGTCTTTTTGTTTATTGTGGAATTTACTGGGGATGGACCTAAAGGTGTAAGGGCTCAAGTGAGCCTGAGGTCTTGTGAATATTGATTTATACAGGTGTGTAAGGTTATAGAGTTGACGTATGACAAGGGGTTTCATATAATAGATTGTATAAAATGTAATTTTAAGGAGACTCTTATGAATATAAAATATACACGTCACATGAATTTACTTCGTCGCGCTGTTGGCATCGGTGCATTATGTCTCGTTGCCTCTGTTGGTTTCGCACATGCTGAAAGTATTGCTATTCCAAGCGCACGTCCTATGGTAGATGGCGTGAGTGCTGATGTAGAAACTGTTAGTAGTTCTAGCAAAGCTCAACATCATGTGAGTGCAGGTGTGATTACACCAAATGATTGGACGTATACAGCATTACAAACACTAGTTAAGCACGGTGCTATTACCGATACACATGGTTTTGCCTTTGATGGTAATACAAGCTATACAAAGGATGAACTCATGCCGCTTATCGACGAAGTTGTAACTAAACGGGAGCAAATGAACGAAAACGACCGCCAATATGCGTTGCGTATTTATCAAGAAAATATGCGTGATGTAATGGATTATCGTATTGCTCGCGATAAGAAGGTTACCCGAGAGCGCCGTCAAAAATTAGACGAAAAACGTGCTGAAAAAGCTAAGAAATCTGGTAAAACATACCAAGTATCTAAATCTCAACAAGAGGCTTTAGATGCAGCTAATGACGAAGTGGCAAAACCAGAAGAGCGCGCGTTAACTGATGAACAAATCAAAGAAAAAATGAAGAAGTTCAAAATTGATGACTCTCGCGTTAAAGTAAATAATAATGTGCGCATCCGTTATACCGGTGGTAAGGATACAAAATCTAAAACCGATGCTCGTATGCAAACGGAGATGACTTTCACTCTATAACCCTATTTAAGGAGTTATAATGATTGATTTTTTAAAGAAACAGCTGTTTACCGTCCACCAAAACGGTAAGCAGCAGGTGAGCGAGGTCTTTAAATATATAGGACCTGGCATCATCGTAACGGTTGGGTTCATCGACCCTGGCAATTGGGCGGCCAATCTCGCTGCTGGTGCTAGTTATGGTTATGAACTATTGTGGGTAGTTACGCTATCTACGATTATGCTTATTTTATTGCAACATAACGTGGCCCACTTAGGCATTGTACGAGGCCAATGTTTATCCGAATGTGCTTATGAATTCTTGCCGCGTTACGTGTCTAGGTTCGTATTGAGTACGGCGGGCATTGCAGCGGCAGCGACCGCATTGGCCGAGTTTATCGGTGCAGCCATCGCATTGAAAATGCTTTTTGGCATTCCTCTTTTGATAGGCAGTATCTTGACGGCTGTAATCTGTACCATTATGCTCATTACCAATTCCTATCGGAAGCTAGAGCGTATCATTGCAGGATTCGTATCCCTTATTGCGTTGGCGTACCTCGTAGAGGTCAATATGGTCAATGTAGATTGGGCAGCAGCTGGTATTGGTTGGGTAGATCCTAAGGTTCCTAATGAATCGATGCTCGTTATTTTGAGTATCTTAGGGGCTGTTATTATGCCTCACAATTTGTTCTTGCACTCAGAAATCATTCAAAGTCGCCAGTTCAACACACAAGATCCTTCTGTAATGAAGCGCCAATTGCGTTATGAATTTCTAGACACCCTATTATCTATGGGTATTGGCTGGATGATTAACTCTGCCATGATCTTATTGGCGGCGGCAGTGTTCTTTGCTCATGGCATTGAAGTAACGGAGCTTGAACAGGCTGAGGAGTTGTTACGACCTCTCATTGGACCTGCAGCAGGTACAATCTTTGCTATCGCATTGCTCTTTGCGGGCTTTGCATCGTCTGCTACGGCAGGTATGGCAGGGGCGAGTATCTTTGCCGGTATGTTTGGTGAGTCTTACGATATGAAAGACTTCCATACAAGATTAGGCTTGGCATTAACTTATATTCCAGCATTGCTTTTGATTGTATTCGTTACTGATTCATTCCAAGCCTTGTTGATCTCTCAAATGTTCTTGAGCTTGCAACTGCCTATTACGATTTTCTTGCAGCTCTATATGACAAGTAGCCGCAAGGTGATGGGGCAATATGCGAACCATACATATACAAATGTACTATTATGGGGCATTGGCATTGTAGTAACCGTTATGAATATCTACTTACTCTATGTAGGCGCATAAGATATAAGCTCATCATTTAAAGCTAATAATGATAGAGAAAAAGACCGCGTTGGCGGTCTTTTTTTTAGTAGGTTATGTATATTGATTATGTAAAAAGCGTATCCAAGAATACCCATGTGGGCTATAAAATATGTTACAATTAAAGATAGCATAATATCTGTAGGGAGGATTCCCTCACCAGTGTAATAGATAGAAATTAGGAGGACCTAATGGCAAAGGAAGTAAAAGTACAAGACGCAATGCAATCTGATTTCAGTGTTGTAGTAAACGATATTGCAGAGGAATTATTAACGCGCCTAAATATGGATGAGGATGGCTCTATTATCGACATGTTCCAAACAGGTTCTTTTGATCCTTGGCAATTATTTGTGTTCTTTGGCGCTTTAGAAAAAGCGCTCGTTGATTTTAGAACAGATAAACGCAAAAAAACAGTTATCGTTCACGCCCAACCTGAGGCCCTTATTGGTATTGGCCGTGTAGTGACACCTGTATCCACTATGCTCGAGCATGTGTTGATGTCTCGTTTGAACGACATGAGTGAAGGTCGTTTGGAAACAGGTATGCTTACAGTATCTGCTGGAAGCATCGACTACGAAGGTGTTAATCTAAAAGGCCGTCACGTTGTTATCGTATGCGACCTTGTAGATGAAGACTCTGATTACCTCAAAGAATGTATTAATTTATGTAAAGAAATGAAAGCTAGCCACGTAGTGGCTGTGCCTCTCATGTTGTGGAATCCTGAGTTGATTGATAACTTGACAGAGGAAACTATCAAGGCGGAGTTATCCCATGAAAATCGTCCTCTCTCCTAGTAAGACAAAAACGATTACCAATGCTACTAGCAACGATGGGGCAGTACATACTGCAGTCCGGGACGGTCAATTTCAACCGCACATTACACAAGATATTGTAAAACATGTGCAATCCCTTGATGTGGCGGCCCTTGGCAAGGCTTTAAAATTAAAGGATGATAAGGCGCAGGCACTCTTTGATTTCTATCAAGATTTTGAGTCTCATCCTGTAGGGCGTGCTTGTGAAAGCTACGATGGCATTGCTTTCAAATATTTAGACTGGTCGAACTTGTCTGATGAGGCTAAGGCCTTTGGTGAAAGCCACCTCGTTGTGATGTCTGCCTTGTACGGCGTTGTAGAGCCTACGATGGGCGTTAGAGACTATCGACTAGATATGGTCGATAAGGTAGGTATTAATTTATACGATACGTGGCGCGAAGCTGTGGATGCATACTTTCACAAGGAAGATTGGATCCTAAATCTAGCGTCTAAAGAATATGCGAAAATGGTGAACCATCCAAAGGTGGTAACCGTTGAGTTTTGGGAATTGCGAGGCGACACATTTAAACAGATGAGTACGTCCTCCAAAATGAGTCGTGGCATGATGGCTCATGCATGTTTGACGGAGCAAGTGAAGCATGTAAGGGATTTGCCCCGTGAAATTAATGGATTTATCTGTGTTACAGATATTGAATCCATTACGATACCAAGCGAATCGATGATGGTTCGTTATGAAAGGAAGTGATTGTTTGCAAGTGCAAGACATTCTTGCAAAAGACCTCGTTGGCGATGAATGGCTAACAGAGGATGAGCTAAGATTTCTCATGTCTGTAACTGATGAAGAACAGTTGCAGTTAATATATAAAAAGGCTTATGAAGTGAAGGCGAAATATGTAAAGCCTGTAGCGTACTATCGTGGCCTCATCGAGTTCTCGAACCGATGCATCAAAAACTGTAATTACTGCGGTATCCGTCGTGAAAATGACAAGACGGAACGCTTTGATATGAATCGTGAAGATATCATCAAGATGGCACAATGGGCGTACGACCATGAATATGGTTCTATTACGCTCCAATCTGGTGAACGCTGTGATGATGCCTTTGTGGATTATGTGGTGGATTTAATTCGCGATATTAAAGCCATTGGCGATGGTTCCCTTGGCATTACGATGTGCGTAGGGGAACAAAGCGAAGAGGCGTACCGCCGCATGCGTGAAGCCGGCGCTAGTCGTTATTTATTGCGCATTGAAACAACAAATAAAGAGCTATATCATAAAATTCACCCTCAAGATGAACTACACTCTTTTGAAACGCGCGTTGAATGTTTACGTAGCTTGCGCCGCGTAGGTTTCCAAGTGGGTACAGGTGTTATGATTGGTTTGCCTGGGCAAACCGAAGAAGATCTTGTAAATGATATCTTGTTTTATCGCGATATGGATATCGATATGATCGGCATGGGTCCGTATGTGGTACATCATGATACGCCGCTAGGCCAAGAGGCATTGGCGATGGGCATCGATGATGAAGCAGGTAAATTGCGCCGTATTCAATTGGGCCTAAAGATGATTGCGTTGACACGGTTATTCTTGAAAGACGTAAATATTGCAGCTACAACAGCATTACAAGCACTTGATAAATTAGGTCGTGAAAAAGGCCTTGCTGCGGGTGCTAATATTTTGATGCCTATCATTACCATTCCGGAACACCGTGCAAAATATTTGCTGTACGATAATAAACCTTGCGTAGATGATAATGCAGACAAATGTAAAGACTGCTTAACGCGCCGCGTAATGTCCATCGGTGATACCGTAGGTTGGAAGCAAAATGGCGACTCCAAGCACTACGGAAAACGTACGGGAGAGTTTTAGAGAGTTTTAGTTTGTATATGAGGTTGTATTATGGAGACAAAATGGTATTCTGATTTTTGGCGGTTGTTTGCAAGTCCTTTTAAAGGCGGTATTGATCAAGTGGTGCAATCGGGCACTTTGCAAAAAGGTTTCTGGGGCACTGTATTCTTGTGGGCTATTCCATATATTATATTGGCTTTATTTGGGACTATGTTAATTCCATTTCTCCCTCATAATGAATTTACTGGTTTAACCTATTTAATCGGTATCGGTGCAAGTTTTATATTTGTTTTTGCATGGCTCATCAGTATCGGTTGGTCCTTTGTAATGGTTGCCATCGGTTCTTATGTATATAACTGGGTTATTACTAAAATGGGTGGTACCGACAATGTACAAGCCATTATGAAAGTTAGTTGGTATCTACAAGGGTATGAAGTACTATTATTTAGTATTGGATATACGATAGTCTTGATCGTAATGGGACTATTAGGTCTTGTATTCGATAGTAGTGCTATTGCTGGTTTCGTATATTTTGTAGGAACCGTGGCATTAATTATTATTTCTATCTGGGTATCCTTAGAACTTATGGCAAGACAGGTCATGCTTACTAAAATGAAAGTTTTCATTGCCTGTATCATTACGTCCATTATCTTTGTTCTTATCTGGGCAATCTTCATGGCACTTCTTGGTGGCTGTGCCTCTTTAGTGAGTAGATAATACTGATATATAAATTAATATTAATAAAGAGTCCTCTTTTTTTGATAAATTTTTTCGGAAAAAGAGGACTTTTCTATTTGGGTGTCGAAATGTATTAGCAAAAGCCGTAATTTGCCATTAAGGAGGCGATTCCGATGAAAGAGTACAGTAGTGATAAAATTAGAAACGTTGCTGTTGTTTCCCACGATGGTGCAGGTAAAACAGCTCTTGTTGAATCCTTGTTGTTAACCTCTGGTGCGGTTGATTTCGTAGGTAAAGGCCAAGACAATAAACATATTATGGACTTTGAACCTGAAGAAATTAAACGTAATGTAACAATCCAATTGGGCATGGCTCCATGTGAATGGCATGACCATAAGGTTAACTTCGTAGATACTCCAGGCTATAATGAATTCCATGGCGAAGTTCGTGCCGCTTTGCGTGCGTGCGATGGTATGTTGATGGTACTATCCGCCACATCTGGTGTAGAAACTGACACAGTTCGCGCTTGGGATTATGCAGTGGAATTACAAATGCCACGCATGGCATTTATCAATAAAATGGATGTTGATGGTGCTGATTTCTTCGGTACTATTGAAAGAATGCGGGAATTATTTGGCAAAGGCATTATGCCATTGCAGATTCCTATCGGTGAAGGCGCCAACTTTGAAGGCGTCGTAGACGTAGCTAAAATGACTGCGTTTACTTACAAGGACGGCCAACCAACAGAGATTGCTGTACCAGCTCACCTTATCGAAAAGGCTCAAGAAATTCGGGAAATGACCGTAGAAGCCGCGGCTGAAGGTAGCGATGAATTGTTGGAAAAATATTTAGAAGGCGAAGAATTATCCTTAGAGGAAATTCGCCAAGGCTTGCGTGAAGGGATGATTAGTGGCCGTGTGTGCCCAATCATGTGTGGCAGTGCCACATCTCGTATTGGCTTAGATCAAGTATTGGATCGTATGATCCGTTACATGCCGGATGCAACTAAAAAAGTGATGACCGCAACTGATGCGGAAACCGGCGAACAATGTGTAGTACATGTAGATAAACCGTTAACTGCATTCGTATTTAAAACATTGTTAGACCCATTCGCAGGCAAACAAAGCTTTGTACGTATCTTCTCTGGTGAACTAAAAGAAGGCGATCGCCTTTATGATGTAAACCAAGGTGTAGAAGAAAAATGGGGCAAGATGGTTACCCTTATCGGGAAGCAACAAATCCCTGTATCTGCCGCTAAAGCTGGCGATATCGTAGTGATACCGAAATTGGCTAATGCTAAGACTGGCGATACATTAACTGCTCCTGACTTTAAAGTGACATACGATGCTATCCGTTTCCCTCAACCTCTATACACAGTGGCATTAGAACCTGTGAAAAAAGGTGAGGAGGAAAAATTAGCTGGTGCTGTTCTAAAAGTAGCAGAAGAAGATCCTACTTGCGTAGTAGTGAAAAATGCTGAGGCCCGTCAACTACAAATCGATTGTATGGGCGAGGTTCATCTCGAGCATATCCTCAACAAAATGGATCGTAAATATGGCGTACAAGCTAAACTTGTGACTCCATACATTCCATACCGCGAAACCATTAAAGGCTCCGCTGAAACCGAGTCTAAATATAAGAAACAAAGTGGCGGTCATGGTCAATATGGTCACGTTAAGATTCAAGTGGACCCATTATATGATGGTACCGAATTTGCGTTCGTAGACAAAATCTTTGGTGGTGCTGTACCTAAACAATACATACCAGCAGTGGAAAAGGGTGCCAAAGAAACCCTAGATAAAGGCTTAATTGCGGGATATCCTATGATTGGCGTGCAAGTGACACTCTTGGATGGATCTTACCATAGCGTAGACTCCTCAGAGTTAGCATTCAAAGTAGCTACGTCACAAGCTATCAAGGATGTAATTCCTAAGGCGAAACCAGTCCTATTAGAACCAATCTATGAAGTTAACGTGTTTGCACCAGATGCTTTCATGGGCGACATCATGGGTGATTTAAATAGCCGTCGAGGTCGTGTATTAGGCATGGAACAAAGTGAAAGAACAGGTATTTCTGTTGTTAAAGCTCAAGTACCATTGGCTGAAATGGCCGACTATGTGACTGCATTGCGCTCCATCACTCAAGGACAAGGCGTATTTAACCGTCAGTTCTATACTTATGAAGAGGTTCCACATAAGCAAGCGGAAGAAATTATCGCTGCTCATAAAACTCAAGAATAAAGTTAAGAACATGTCCACGTACTGTATCAAATACAGTTAGAATCACTACAACTGAATAGATAATTGCATATAGTAACAACTTAATAGCATAACAATTGACGTAAGTCATAAATTTGAATAGTATTTTACAGGAGTCCTCCATATATGTAGCGTATGGAGGGCTTTTACTATATATGCTTTACTATATATGCGCCTTATATAAAGCGTATAGTGTCTAGTCCTTTATGTATATATGTGCTAACATTAAAGGTAATATAATTGCTTATATATCAGGTGTTATTTCCATATATCGGGAAAGGATCGTATATGTTTTTCTCTAGCATTACTGCAGATTATACAAAAATGGGCTATCCTAAAGCCATCGTACGAGCTTTAGATTTCTTAAAGAATACAGATTTGAAAGCATTGCCAGGCGGTCGTCATGAAATTGAAGGTGACATGATGTATGCCAATGTGGACGATGTGGAAACAAAACTATTTGAAACTACAAAACCTGAATCTCATCGCAACTATGTAGATATTCAATTTATGGTGAGCGGCGAAGAAAATATGGGCTTTTTTGTAGATAAAGGCCTCGTTAAACCTGTTGAATCCTATCCAGAACGAGATTGCTATTTCTATCCAAATGAATCGGTTGATGAAGGGCACATCCACTGTCCAGAAGGGTATTATACGGTATTCTTCCCATCTGATATCCATAGACCTTTGTTAGCGGTTAATGATAAGCCTATTAAAATCCGCAAGGTTGTTGTAAAAGTGCACGTGGATCTCTTAGGCGAGTAATCCTATGAAGCGATACGAAGTTATAGGTGTTCTACTAACCCTATTAGGTGCCATTTTATGGGGCGTATCAGGTGCTTCAGTACAATTCCTAAGCAACTTTAGGGATATGAACTTAGAATGGCTAGTTACCATGCGCTTAATTACAGCAGGGCTATTAACCGTTATCTATGCGTGGTTTAAGTATGGTAATGCTATCTTTGACGTCTTTCGAAATTTGAAAGATATAGTAGGCCTTATCGTTTTTGGCGTATTTGGTATGGCCTTGTGCCAATATACATACTTTAAATCCATTGCTTTGGCTGGGGCTGGCATTGCGACGGTACTCCAATACTTGGCGCCATCCATGATTATTATTTATATGCTAGCACGTTATGGTAAACGGCCCTCTAAAGGGGAGATTATTTCTGTTATATTGGCCTTGGTAGGTACGATTTGTTTGATGGGGAATGATGGCTTTTCTTTTGAAAGCTTCCCTCTGGCCGTGCTTATGTGGGGCCTCTTGTCTGCCGTGGGGGTAGCTGTATATAGTGTTTCTCCTGTAGATTTACTATATAAATATGGGACCTTACCGATTGTAGGCTTTGGCATGCTTCTCAGTGGTATTGTGGCAGCTATCTTGTTCCACCAACCAAATTCCTATGCTCTGTGGGATGTGTGGACTGTTATTGGCTGTTTCAATGTTGTCTTTCTGGGGACCATTGTTTCGTTTAATGCTTATTTAGAAGGTGTTAAACGAATAGGTGCTGTACCAGGATCCATCTTGTCATCTATTGAGCCGATTTCGGCGGCTTTCTTTGGATGGGCTTTTTTAGACAACCAATTTAGTGCATTAGGGCTAATTGGCATGGCTATTATCATTGCTACTGTTATTATTATTGCTCTAGAAAAACGTAATTAATCTATAGGTGATTGATTTGCGTTAACTTATATTGATTTAAACATATCTATAATTTAATGTTAGAGGTTTCATCTCGATGTATTGCAGAGGTTGAGGCCTCTTTGTTATTATGTTATAGTATTTTAATGTCGCATTAGATGGAGGAATTAGATGGGGGAGAAACAGTGGATTGGCATGGCGTTAGCCATTCTAGGAGCCTTGTTTTGGGGACTTTCAGGTACATCTGTACAATATCTGGAAGGGGTAAAACACTTAAATGTAGAGTGGCTACTAGAGGTTCGGCTGCTGGTGGCCGGGTTCTTGACGATTATATTGGCCTATATGCAAGATGGAATGCGCATCTTTGATATTTTTAAAAATAAAAAAGACTTTGGTAAACTGCTCATCTTCGGTGTTCTAGGCATCGCTTTAGCGCAGTACACGTACTTTAGAGCCATCGCTATTTCTGGGGTTGGTGTTGCTACGGTACTTCAATATGTAGCGCCGACGTTGATTATTATTTATCTCTTCCTACGATACTTTAAAAAGCCGTCTTTTGCGGAGTCTTGTTGTGTTCTGCTAGCTATGGTTGGTACGGTATGCATTGTTTCCCAAGAGGGGCTAGATTTTTCTAAAATTAATGGGGAAGCTATGATTTGGGGGCTTGTATCGGCAGCCAGCATCTGTGTCTATACATTGCAACCTATTGAACTATTAAAGAAATATGGCACTACATCGATTGTTGGTTTTGCCATGTTTATCTGTGGATTTATTTCGTTAGCCATGTTCCAGCAAATCGATTCTGAAGCAATTTGGGATGGTATGACATGGCTTGGATTATTCGCCATTATTATATTGGGGACGGTTGTATCCTTTAATGCTTATATCGAAGGGGTGCGACGGATTGGTGCCGTACAAGGCTCTATTCTTTCTTCGTTGGAACCGATTTCAGCCGCTCTATTTGGCTGGGCATTATTGGGGAATGAATTTACCCTTGTAGGGATTATAGGTATGGTTTGTATCATTGCTACCGTATTCATTATCGCCTGGGATCGACAACGACAAATCAAACGAGAAGTACTAGAAAAACTGAATAAAGTAGAAATGAAATAAACAAACGAAAACACATATACCATGCGGTATATGTGTTTTTTGTAATCAAATATTATATTTTTTGCTAAGTTAGGATCTAGAATATTTTGTTTATTTATTAATACAAATGAATTTTCATAGGTATAGAAATTATCTAAATCTATGTACTGGTAACCTTCGTATTGGTTTTTAGCCAATTTGTAGTTCCTTCCTTCTGTTTGTAACATAATTTTTTAATTCTAGAACTGATTCAGTTGTAGGAGTGAAGTCTTCAATCATAGATGAACCTATGGCATACCAAACTGCATCAAAGTCCTCATAAGTATCAAATTGTACATCTAAAATGGTGAGTTTTTCTTTATTTACATTTAATGTCATAGGCACCTCCTTTATTACTATTATTATAGCATAGCTCGTCTCTTTATTTTGTATACATGACCTATTTTGTTGACTATTTACTTATCTATTCATATAGTTAATAGGTAAGTACTAATTAATTTTTAGGAGGTTCCTATGTCTGTAAAAGATTTCGTACAACAACGCCGCGATGATTTTATCGCTATGCGTCGTGATTTTCATATGTATCCAGAGCCAGCTTGGCTTGAATATCGTTCTGCTTCTAAAGTAGCTGAAAAGTTAATTTCTTTAGGGTATGATGTAGCACTTGGTGCAGATGTACTCGATTTAGATTCTCGTATGGGTTTACCTAGCGAAGAGGTTATGAAAGCAGCCATGGCTCGCGCTATGGATGAAGGCGCTGATCCTGAGCTCGTAGAAAAAATGGGCTATGGTAAAACAGCTATCGTAGCAACTATGAAGTTCAGTGATGATGGTCCTGTAGTGGCATTCCGTGCAGATATGGATTCTAATGATGTTATCGAATCTAAAGCATCTAACCATATTCCTGCTAAGAATGGTTTCCGTTCCCGCCATGAGAAGGCTATGCATGCTTGTGGTCATGATACACATATGACAATGGGCCTTGGCCTTGCTGAATATATTGCTACACATAAGGATGGCTTGAAGGGTACTATTAAACTAATCTTCCAACCAGCAGAGGAAGGCGTACGTGGTGCTAAAGCGATGGTAGAGGCTGGCGTAGTAGATGATGTAGATTTGATGTTCGGCATGCATATCGGATTTAATGAACAGTTATCTAATTGCTTTGCTTGTAGTGATCATGGCTTTTTAGCGACTACAAAACTTGATGCTGTATTCCATGGTTATTCTTCCCATGCAGGTGGTTCTCCTGAAAAGGCTCAAAATGCCATGCTTGCAGGCTGTACAGCTGTTATTAACTTACAAGCCATTGCTCGCCATAGTGGGGGTGCATCTCGCATGAATGTAGGCGTTTTTGAAAGTGGTACAGGTCGCAATGTTACACCTGATGTAGCTGTTCTTAAATTAGAAACTCGCGGTGCTACTACAGAAATCAATGACTACATGATTGAACGCACTAAAACTATTATTAAAGGTGCCGCAGAAATGCATGATTGTACCTTTGAAATTACAAAACAAGGCGAAACACCAGCCGGTCGTATCAGCGATGACTTAGCTCGCGAAGTACAAGAAATCATTGAACCATTAGGTATCTTTAAAGAGGTACCGTTCGATTATAGCGGTGGCGGTAGTGAAGACTGCGCGTACTTCTTGAACCGTGTTATTGACCGTGGCGGTCGAGCAACATATATGGTATTAGGCTCTGCTATTAAAGCACCTCATCATAATCCATTATTCGATATCGATGAAGAAGACATGCTAAACGGTATTGTTGCATTAGGTACAATTGCTACTCACTATTTAAAATAGGACATATTGATTGAGATATTGTGATTCATACATCTAAACTATAGGTACATAACTATATAGATGTATGCATCGAAATATGTATAGTGTGCTATATATTAGATGTAATATGGGTATTAGATTGTGAGGTGTTATATGATTCAACGAGAGCGTTTAGCTAAAGATTTTGAAGCTATGGCACAGCTGACTGCACCTGGAGAAGGTATTAATCGCCTAGCTTTCACCGATGCAGATTGGAAGGGGCGCCAATATATCATTGACCGTATGACTGATGCGGGCTTGACTGTTGAAATAGATGATTTCGGTAATGTTATGGGCTATAAGGTTGGTAAAAAATCTGAGCTACCGATTGTTATGGTTGGCTCTCATACGGATAGCGTCCCGAATGGTGGCAACTATGATGGTGTTGTAGGCGTATTATCTGCTATCGAAGCTATTCGCAGTATGATGGATGATGGTTTTGAACATGACCATACCATTGCAGTAGTGGACTTTATGTGTGAAGAATCTAGCCGCTTTGGAGCTGCCACATTGGGCAGTAAGGCTATGCGTGGTGAATTGACATTGAAAGATTTACAACGCTTAGTAGATAAACAAGGTGTGTCCTTGTATGATGCTTTGAAAGAACGTAATTTAAATCCAGATGCTATTGAGCATATGGAATATGAACGACCTGTAAAGTCTTTCACAGAAATTCATATCGAACAAGGTAAGGTGCTAGAGCATGAAGCAAAACCCATCGGCGTTGTAACTGGTATTGCCGCACCAGAGCGGTTCTATGTAACCATTCGTGGGAATGCGGACCATAGTGGTGCTACGCCAATGAATTTGCGTCATGATGCCTTATGTGGGGCTTCAAAAATAATCCTCGGCATTGAGGAGATTGCATCCATGCAAGAGGAGCCTCCAGTGGTAGGCACAGTCGGTGTTGTTGAGGTAACACCGGGTGCGATGAACGTTATCCCTGGGGCTGTGAAGATGGGAGTCGATATTCGCAGTATTTCTAAGGTGGCCCGTGATTCTGTAGTTACCCTCATTAAGGAATTTATTGATGTTATTGCAGAGAAACGAGGCTTATCCTATACGATTGAGCCTATCGCACAGGATCATCCTGTAGCGATGCATCCGGCCATGATTCGAGAAATCGAAGAGGCTGTTAAGTCTGTAGGTGTAGACTATATGACCATGCCAAGCGGTGCTGGTCATGATGCTATGCACTGGGCCGATGATGTTCCAACAGGGATGATTTTTATCCCATGTCGTGAAGGTATTAGTCATAATCCGGCTGAATTTGCGGAAATGGATGACATCGTTACGGGCGCTAAGGTACTGGATACAGTACTTAGAAAACTTAGTTTAGAAATGACAAAACTTGTGTAAGTAGAGATATCCGTTGATATCAGATTGTGTAAAAGTGTAATTCAGCTCTAAGATTGAACAGTGTTTTTTAGTAATTTTGAGCTGACATTACACAGATGGGAGAGATTATGGTTATTGCTGGTATTGTTATTGTAGTGGCGACATTTATTGCCATTATTAAACAGTTTGAAACACGGCTCGTTTTATTGCTATCGGGCTTATTAATGTGCTTTATTGGTGGGCAGCTTGGTGCTGGTACGACAGCCTTTGTAAAAGAGCTTACAAATCCAGGTCTTGTACCAACCATTTGTACAGTGCTTGGTTTTAGTTATGTTATGGAGTATACAAAATGTACAGAGCACATGGTATATTTCATCTCTGCAGGCCTTAAAAAGATGACTAAAATTATCATTCCTGGTGCTGTTATTATTACGTTCTTGATCAACATTGCGTTACCTACAGCGGCAGGTTGTGCAGCTGCAGTAGGTGCTCTATTAATTCCTGCACTTATTCGCTCCGGTGTGCATCCAGCGATGGCAGGCTCTGCTATTTTCTTAGGGACTTGGGGTAGTGCATTGAGTCCTGGTCTTATGTTTAACCCTCAAGTGGCACAACTCGCTGGCGAAGATGTAATGACCGTTATTGCTAGCTTCTCTATGCAAGCCATTATTGGCATTGTCGTAGCAGCTATTTTGCTCAATATCGTAGCTATCGTTAAGAAAGAGCATACAGGATATGTATTGAAAGATGCTAACGAAGAAGAAGGTAAAGAATTTAAGGTAAATTACTTATATGCCATCATCCCAATCATTCCACTTGTATTACTTGTACTCGGTAGTAAACAAGTAGCAGTGATTCCAGAGATTTCTGTTCCTGTGTCCATGTTAATTGGTACGGCGATTGGTATTATTGTGGTACGACCTAATGTAACAGATGCAGTTAAGAAATTCTTCCGTGGTACTGGCGATGGCATGTGCGATGTAGTAGGTCTTATGGCTGCGGCGGCAGCCTTTACTGCGGGTATGCAGTACATTGGGCTTACAAGTGCACTTATTGATGGCATGAAGAACTCTCAACAAATTGCTCAGATTGGTGCTGCCTTTGGTCCGTTCTTATTGGCAGTTATCTCTGGTTCTGGTAATGCAGCAGCCCTTGCGTTTAACGGTGCTGTTACACCGCATGCGGCAGACTTTGGGTATGGCATTATGCAATTGGGCTCCATGGCCCAATTAGGTGCTGGCATCGGTCGTAGTATGAGTCCAGTAGCAGGTGCAGGTATTATTATTGCCGGCCTTGCTGGTATTAACCCTATGGAAATGGCGAAACGTAATGCTGTACCATGTATTATTGCTACAGTAGTGATTATGCTATTGTTACTATAATTAAATACTAATGTAGTTGGTCAATTATAATTCAATAAAACATAGTTGTTCTAGGACTCTAAAGTTAAAACTCGCAATAAAAGAACCCCATTATGATTAACATCATGATGGGGTTCTCTTTATATTGTAGAGTTCTATTATTTAAGTTTGAAACCAATCCATAGAGCGGAAATAATAAATAAGCCACCACTAACCCAGAATAGTGTAGTAAAGCCTAGCCATGCCATAAGGCTAGCACCGCCAATGGATCCTAAGAAATAACCAAAGAATAGACAGGATTGATTATAGGAGAATACTTGGCCTGTAAATTCTCGAGGTGTTTTTGAAGATAGGTAGGTGTTTAAAGCAGGAAGCATACCGCCTAACCCAAAACCTTGAAGGAATCTAATGATGGCAAGTTGATATACATCGGAAACATAGGCTTGAGGGATATTTAGAATCCCTACATAGATAAGAGATACTACTAATACTTTACGGGGGCCAATTTTATCGACCAATTTACCTAGTGGAGAGCTACTCATAAGTTGGGCAATACCCATAGCGGAGAATACGGCACCTGCAATAAATGCGAGATTTTCTGTATTGCTAGGAACGATTCCTTTAATATATACAGAGATAACAGGTTGTAAGGACATGATGCATATTGCATAGATAAAGGAGGCCACACATAGAGCGACAATACTATTAAATTCCGGTATTTGCTCTTTCAACTTGCGGATAGAAAGTTTTTCCGGATTAGGCTGTGGTACATAATTTTCATGGATGAATATAGTGGCTAGCACACCAGCTAAGCCCATGAGGGCACCGACGATGATAAAGTCATTGCGAATACCAACTGTATCTGCAATGTAGCCACCTAATAGAGGTCCAATCAGTGAACCAGCAAGGTTGGCAGAAGCTAGTAGACCTAAAGCCCAACCAGTTCGTTCGATAGGTGTTTCTGACGCAATCAAGGTGATTGATGCAGAGTAAAAGCCACTTACAAGCCCTTGAATTAAACGAATTAGTACGACTCCCTCTGGGGTTGTTTGAAAGGCAATCAAAACATTACATAAGGCCATACCAAAGCTAGATCGTATTAATGTAATTTTACGACCTTTTTTGTCAGCAACACGCCCCCAAAATGGAGCAGCCAAGCAAACGATTATGTAGGTTGCACCGGTTGCTAAACCAGACCATAAGGACATTGCTTCTGGTGTTTGGACGCCTAAATCATGAAAGTATAAAGGTAGGATTGGAGCTAGCTGACTTACACCAAAGGCTGTACAGAATACACAGACTAAACTGATGTATACCGTTCGTTTCCATGTTTCCATAAAGACTCCTAAATAAATAAATGAATACTAGTATGTATCTTATAGTATAACGTGATATAGGTTGTTATGCATTATAAATATTAGAAAATAAATTAATAAATTAGTCTAGAATTATGCGGATAGTTGAGATTTTTCTTGACTTTCATTCTATAGAAACATTATAATCAGATTATAATTTTATACTCGCCTAAAAGAAACCGATGAGGTGGAGATAAAAATAGGAAATGCACTCACAGAGAGCGGGATTAGCTGAGAACCCGTAGTACGCAGCTTATTAAATGGACCACCGAGGGCGCATGGAACAGAATGAACTTTCATTCCTAGTATGGTGCGACGTCACACGAGCGTTAGTCGTGAGGGATATGTTAGTATCCTGCGAAAGGGGAATGCACTGCATTCAAACAAGGTGGTACCGCGATTTATAGCATAATACAAGTATTTTCTAATACTCTTGTAAAGATAGAACTATAGACTCGTCCTTGACGTTACATTGTCATGGGCGAGTTTTTTTATTGGCAAACGCCAGATGGAGGTTTTCATGATTTTCCCTAGTCTTGACCGTGTGAAAGCTATCGCACCGGGCTACGATATCGTGCCTGTATATATGGAAATTTTATCCGACGTACGCACACCAATTAGTGTGTTGAAAGCGTTAAAACAAGTGAGCAGTCATACGTACTTGCTTGAAAGTGCGGATAATAGTAATCATTGGGGTCGTTACTCCTTTTTAGGCTACGACCCTAAGATTGAGCTTTTCTGTAAAAATCATAAAATGACTATAAAAGACGGTACCACTCGTACTTTTGAGTGCTCTGATCCTGCCGCAGAAATTCGCAATATTTTGAGCCAATACAAAAGCCCTCGCTTAGAAGAGTTGCCAACCTTTACAGGTGGCTTTGTAGGGTACTTTGCTTGTGAATATATCCGCTATATCGAGCCAACATTGGACTTCCCAACACTAGATGATGACTCTGCTATGGTGAACGATGTAGACCTTATGCTCTTTGATAAGGTCATCGCTTTCGACCATTATAAGAATAAAATCTACTTGATTGCTAACATCAGCACAAATGATTTAGAACGTAACTACAACAAGGCTGAGCTTGAACTTAAAGCACTAGCTGATCTCGTAGTAAACGGCAAAGAGGCGGAAGTTCCAAAAGGCATCCTTAAAACAGAGTTCACTTCTGAGTTTACAAAGGATGAGTTCGAAGCAGTTGTTAAAAAGACACAGCACTACATTAAGGAAGGGGATATCTTCCAATGTGTTGTATCTAATCGTCGTGAAGCTGAGTTTGAAGGTAGCTTGTTAAATGCATACCGCGTATTGCGTACGTTGAACCCATCTCCATATATGTTCTACTTATCTGGTGGCGATGTAGAGCTTACAGGTGCCTCGCCAGAAACATTGGTAAAATTAACGGACGGCAAAATGTATACCTTCCCAATTGCAGGCACTATGCGTCGCGGTAAAAACGAAGCAGAGGATCTCGCTATTGAGGAAAAACTCATCAATGACGAAAAAGAGTTGGCTGAACATAACATGCTCGTTGACCTTGGCCGTAACGACTTAGGTAAAATTGCTAAATTCGGTTCTGTAAAAGTTGAAGCATTGCATATGCTGCAACGTTTCTCTCATGTAATTCATATTACATCTACTGTAAGCGGTGACATTCAAGACGGCAAAGATGCTCTGGATGCTATCGGTGCTACATTGCCGGCAGGCACATTGTCCGGGGCTCCTAAAATCCGTGCTATCGAGATTTTACACGAACTTGAAAAAAGCCCACGCGGTGTATACGGTGGCGCTGTAGGTTACATTGATTTCTCTGGTAACATGGACGTATGTATCGGTATCCGCATGGCTATGAATAAAGGCGGTAAGGTCTATGTTCGCGCTGGCGCAGGTATCGTTCGTGATAGCGTACCTGCTAGTGAATACAATGAAACATTGATTAAAGGCCAATCCATGATTTCCGCAATTACAGATGCACAGGAGGTAGAATAATGGTACTCCTTATAGATAATTACGATAGCTTCTCCTTCAATTTATACCAATTAGTAGGCTCTATCGATCCAGATATTAAAGTCATCCGCAGTGATGAATTAACAGTTGAAGAAATCCGTGCTTTAAAACCAGACTATGTAATACTTTCACCAGGACCTGGCAGACCAGCTGATGCGGGCGTATACGAAGACCTATTGCGCGAATGCAAAGGTGAATTCCCAATCCTCGGCGTATGCCTTGGTCACCAAGCCATCGGCGAAGTATTCGGCGGCACCGTTTCCTACGCAAAACAAGTTATGCACGGCAAACAAAGCGTAGCCAAACAAGTACACCCATCCAAAATCCTTAAAGGCGTACCAGAACAATTTGAAGTGGCTCGCTACCACTCATTGGCGATTATTGACGAAACAATGCCAAGCGAACTCATCGTTACATCCATTACCGATGACGGCGAAGTAATGAGCGTAGAACACAAAGACTACCCAATCTACGGTGTGCAATTCCATCCGGAATCCATCATGACACCGAACGGGGAACAAATGATTCGCAATTTCTTACAAAAATAGCTACAGTCTATTTTAGGTATTCGAGGGGCTATTTTTAAGATCTAGAACGATAAGGCAGAAATAAGGTCTCTCGGAACTCCGATGGCCACCCACCCCACTATGTGGGGCCGCCAAGTCGTTCCTTAAGATCTTATTTCCTGCCAACTGAATCTAGACAGTACCTAATAATAGCCCCTCTACAATACATTAGATGAACTGTAGATATATTTTCTAAAAAATATGCGAATCAGAACCCCTTATCTAAGAAGTGGTGGTGCGTAGCACCACCATTCCCACCCCCTATAAAGGAATGACCTGTGCGTTACTCCATATAATGCGCAGGATCATTTGATAATAGTTTGTTTGAGGGATATCTATTAAATTGGTATGATTTTGTTGATAGGTTCGATTGGGTTATGTGTGAAGCCGACTTGGCGCCCCGCATAGCGGGGGGTGGCCTCTTGGAGGCTGAGGGCATGACCCAATCGGTACCGACTAGGTAGAATGGTATTAATTTAATAGATATCCTCAAAAGGAGATTTAAAATGATTAAAGACGCATTATATGCAGTAACGCATGGTCAGGATTTATCCTACGATCTTGCTAAAGATACAATGAATAAAATTATGAGTGGCGAGGTAGCCGAGGTTCCTATGGCTGGTTTCTTGTGTGCTCTTGCAGCGAAAGGCCCTACTGTAGATGAGGTTACGGCTTTCGCTGAGGTTATGCGCGAGAAGGCTGGTTCTGTGCCTCATGAAGGTACTGTTGTAGAAATCGTAGGTACTGGCGGCGACGAAGCTAATACGTTCAACATTTCTACTACATCTGGTTTTATCATTTCTGCAGCAGGTATTCCTGTAGCGAAACATGGTAACCGCAGTGTATCTAGTAAATGTGGCGCTGCTGACTTAATCGAAGCATTGGGCGCTAAATTAGAGCTTAATGGCGAACAAAACGAAGCAGTTCTTAATAAAGCAAATATGTGCTTTATGTTTGCCCCTGTATATCACCAAGCTATGAAGTATGCAGGACCTGTACGTAAAGCGTTAGGCGTTCGTACCGTATTTAATATCCTTGGACCTTTGGCAAACCCAGCAGGTGCTACAGTAGAGTTGATGGGCGTGTACGATAAATCTTTAGTAGAACCATTGGCTCGCGTATTGGCTAACCTTGGCGTTAAACGCGGTGCAGTGGTACACGGCTTTGACGGCCTTGATGAAATTACAGCTACCAACAAAACGTACGTATGCGAAATTAATAATGGCACTTTCACAAGCTATGAATTCGACCCTAAAGAATATGGTTTCGAATATGCTGATAAAACTGAGCTTGAAGGTGGCGACGCTACTGTAAATGCTGCGATTACACGCCGCGTTCTCGGTGGTGAGCAAGGTGGTAAACGCACAGCCGTTCTTCTTAACGCTGGTATGGCGATTTATCTTGCAAAAGATGGCATTACATTAGCAGAAGGCATTGAAGAGGCGAAAAATATGATCGACTCTGGCAAGGCGCTTGCCACAATGGAACAATTTGTGAAAGCAACCCAAGAGGTATAACCATTGATTTTAGATAAGATTGTAGAGGCTACCAAAGTTCGAGTGGCCCAAGAAAAAGAGGTGGAAACGCCTGAGGCTGTGAAAGCAGCGGCCTTAGCGTTACCATCCGATACAGGATTTCCTTTTGAAGCAGCCCTTCGCCAGCAAGACTTTAACTTCATTTGCGAAGTAAAGAAGGCGTCTCCTTCAAAGGGTATTATTGCTGAACATTTTCCATATTTAGACATCGCCAAAGAATATGAAGTAGCTGGTGCAGCAGCCATCTCTGTATTGACTGAGCCAGACTTCTTTAAAGGGGACAAAAAATATTTGCAAGAAATTGCTAGTACTGTAAAAATCCCTGTCCTTCGCAAGGACTTCATCATCGATGAATACCAAATCTACCAAGCGAAGGTGTGGGGCGCTAGTGCTATCCTCTTGATTTGCGCGTGCTTAGATGTGCCTACATTGACGAAGTTCCGTGAGTTAGCCGACTCTCTTGGCTTGTCCTCCTTAGTAGAGGCTCACGATGAGCATGAGGTACAAATGGCTATCGATTGCGGTGCCCGCATTATTGGCGTTAATAATCGCAACTTGAAAGACTTTACTGTAGACGTACAAAATAGCGTGCGCTTGCGTAATCTTGTTGAAGACGATGTGATCTTCGTATCTGAAAGTGGCCTAGAAACGCCAAAGGATATCCAAGTATTGCGCGATAACAACATCGGCGTAGCCTTGATGGGTGAAACCTTTATGCGTTCGCCTAACAAGGTTGAGAAACTGGCATATCTCTACGGCCCGACTTACTACACTCCGAAGGTTAAGATGTGTGGCATCTCTAAGGTGGAAACAATCCCTGCTGTAGTAGAAGCAAAGCCAGACTACATGGGCCTTGTATTTGCACCAAGTAAACGACAAGTTACTGTAGATCAAGCTAAAACATTAGTGGAAGAACTACATAAACAATATGCAAAAACTTATGATACAAATACGGTGCCAGTGAACGCTGAGGGAACACAAGATACTAATGGATTTGGCGAAGAAAACACCAATTCTGAAGCTATTAAAACGGTAGGCGTCTTCGTCAATGAAACGTTAGATAATCTCGTTATAATCGTTAAAGAAGTCAATCTTGATGCGGTGCAATTGCACGGCGATGAAGATGAAGCTTTCATCCAAGCTCTCAAAGAGAAAACAGACGTAGAGGTTTGGAAGGCTGTTCAAATCCGAAGTGCTGCAAATGCAGAAGAGTGGATCGATAGCAGTGCTGATATGTTATTATTTGATGCGTACCACAAGGACGAGCGTGGCGGTACGGGTGAAGTGTTCGACTGGTCTTGCTTGGATGAGTTTGAACGTCCGTTTATGCTTGCAGGTGGGATCGACAGTACTAACGTGGCGCGTGCTATCCGCACAGTTCGCCCTTATGGCATAGATATTAGTAGCGGCATTGAAACAAATGGCGTGAAAGACGATGAGAAGATTAAAGCTTTCACAAACATCGTGAGAACCATAGCTCACTAAATGTTGAAAGAATAAGGCCTATTATAGGCGAGTAATCATAGAAAATACATAAATCTAAGATATAATAATATTTTAGACACATCCGATGGAATTCATCGATTGTTGAGATAGATGCCAGTAGTAACGCTATACAGGCGTGCTAGCAGGAATGGTATATGGAAAGGTAAGTTATATGAGTGAACAAAGACATGGTTATTTTGGCTCCTTCGGTGGCCAATTTATGCCAGAAACATTGATGAATGCAGTCATCGAATTGGAAGAGGCATACAACAAGTACAAAGATGATCCTGATTTCGTGCGCGAACTTGAGGATTTACATAAAAAATATACAGGTCGTCCATCCCTTTTATACTATGCAGAACGCATGACAAAGGACCTTGGGGGCGCTAAAATCTACTTAAAACGTGAAGATTTGAACCATACTGGGTCTCACAAATTGAACAATGTAATCGGTCAAATGCTATTGGCAAAACGGATGGGTAAAACTCGTGTTATTGCTGAAACTGGTGCAGGTCAACATGGTGTGGCAACAGCTACTATTGCTGCGTTAATGGGCATGGAATGTGAAGTATACATGGGTGCTGAAGACTGTGAACGTCAAGCGCTTAATGTATATCGCATGGAGTTATTAGGCACTAAGGTGCATCCTGTAACAAGTGGTACTAGTACGTTAAAAGATGCTGTTTCTGAAGCATTGCGCGAATGGACAAACCGCATGTCTGATACGCACTATGTGTTGGGCTCTGTTATGGGCGCTCATCCATTCCCTATGATCGTTCGTGACTTCCAATCCATCATCAGCCGTGAAGCGCGTGAGCAAATCCTTGAAGCAGAAGGTAAATTGCCAACAGCTGTTATGGCTTGTGTAGGTGGCGGTTCCAATGCGATGGGGATGTTCTATCACTTTATTCCTGATGAAGGCGTTCGCCTCATCGGTTGTGAAGCAGCAGGTCGCGGTATCGATACAGAGGAACATGCAGCGACAATTGCAAAAGGTTCTGTTGGTATCTTCCATGGCATGAAATCTTACTTCTGCCAAGACGAAGACGGCCAAATTGCTCCAGTATATTCTATCTCCGCAGGTCTTGATTACCCTGGTATCGGTCCTGAACATGCGTACTTGCACGATAGTGGTCGCGCTGAATATGTACCTGTAACGGATGATGAAGCAGTAGATGCTTTCGAATATTTGTCTCGTTTAGAGGGCATTATTCCAGCTATTGAAAGTGCTCATGCAGTGGCACATGCGCGTAAAATTGCGCCTACTATGAGCAAGGACGATATCATTATTATTTGTTTATCTGGTCGCGGTGACAAAGACGTAGCGGCTATGGCGAAATATAGAGGGGTGGATCTTCATGAGTAAAATTAAAGACGCTTTCACAAAGGGCAAGGCATTCATCCCATTCATCAGTGCTGGTGATCATGGCATTGAGAATACAGAACGTTATATTCGCGTCATGGTGAAAGCCGGCGCCGACATGGTAGAAATTGGTATTCCTTTCTCCGATCCAACAGCGGAAGGCCCAGTAATTCAAGAAGCGAGCACACGCGCATTATCTACAGGCGTAAAAATTCACGATATCTTTGATATGGTGCGTCGTTTGCGCAGTGCTGATGATGCAGTGACAGTACCACTCGTGTTCATGACCTACTTGAACCCAATCTATGTATTCGGTCGTGAAAAATTCTTTACCCTCTGCGAAGAGGTTGGTATCTCTGGTGTTATCGTGCCAGACATGCCCTTTGAAGAAAAAGGGGAACTCGGGAGTGTAGCCAATAAACATGGCGTTGAAGTGGTATCCTTGATTGCTCCTACATCTGAAAACCGCATCGAAATGATTGCAAAAGACGCAGAAGGTTTTGTGTACTGTGTGTCTTCCCTCGGGGTTACAGGCATGCGTAGCGAAATCAAAACGGATATTAAATCCATCGTTGAGACAATTCGCAAATATACAGATATTCCTGTAGCCGTTGGTTTTGGTATTTCTAAGCCAGAACAAGCGGAAGCAATGGCGCGCGTATCTGACGGTGCTATCGTAGGCTCTGCTATCGTTAAAATCGTGGCAGAACACGGCGAACATGCAGACCAAGCGTTGTTTGATTACGTACAATCTATGAAACAAGCTGTGCTAAAAGCTGACGCATAATAACAGCTACCGCATAATAAAATAGATAATACAATACATAATAAAAGGACGTTATACATGTGTATAACGTCCTTTTTAGGTTAGTTAGTTTAGTTATGTGTTATATGACTGGATAACCAGTTATGAAAGGGGAATGATTAGCCGTTTGTAGATTCGGAACGTTGATGACGTTCACTGCGTTTTGCAGTTGCATTTTTGTCATGTTTTTCACGTTCAGAAATTTTGTGTTTTCTATGTTTCTTTTGATCTGGTTTGAACCATGGATGAGCACTGCTATCTACTGTGCCATCATCGTTCTTTTCCATGCGATGGTTTTCACCAATTTTGAAGTGGTAATCTTTGGCTTGTGCTACATTGGCACCAATACCAACTGATAAGAATGCTGCCAAGCTGGCCATAGCTACTACTTTAGTCAATTTAGCGTTCATAATTATTATCTCCTATACAAACTTAATTGCACGAATTTTAGTTGTAAAAAATATATTATTAGTATAGATAAAATTGATGAACAAAAAATGAAATGATAGGGTTGGTAAAGCATAGTATAATAGGGTTATCTAAGTTTGTATCATATCTAAATATAGTAGGAGATTTATGAAGCAGAGAGTATTTGAAATCCTCTATCGTGAGCTAGTAGAAAACTATGCGAATCATAAGGGACGAACAACGACAGCCGACTTTTGGCTTACCATCAGTGCTATGACCTTTGTATACGGTCTAGTTACATTTATAACAGGTCTTGCCACCTTCATACCTTCTGGATTTTTATATGCCATATCCTTAGGGGGTGGCGTATTGACGGCATTAACAGTAGTGTTAGTGTTGCCCACCATTATGATGGTAGCGAGACGGTTACGTGATTCTAATAATGATCCAACCTTGATGATTCTCATCTTTGTGCCTATTTTAGGATGGATTGCGTTGCTCTTTTTGTTGTGTAAGAGATCGGCCCCCACACAAGAAGCAAGCATAATTAATGAACAGATATCTGTAGAACCTAGTATACATGAGAAGCGATCTGTTTCGGGAGCCTTCATCGTGGCTCTTCTTGTTTTAGGCTGGGTTGTAAACAGTGTAGGTACATCTATGATGGGACATAACTATATGATAGAAGAAACTGCCTTTGGAAACTTGGGGCAGGGGGCTTTCACCAAAAAAGCAAATCGTTTATTACATAGTGATTCTGCTACTACAGAAGGCTATTTAGTGGTACAAGAGTATTACAAAGCACTTGCTAATGGCGATTATCATAGTGCGTATCGCGATTTGAGCAGTCGTGAAATGGAACGATACGGCACCTTTGATCTCTGGCAGCAGTCTAAGGCAAAGGAACAACGCTCTGCTGTGGAATCTATACGATTAGACTATGTATCACAAGATACTGATGATGATGTAGAGGTGGACTATTTAGGATATAGGGTGGACTTCGTAGATGGACAACCATCTATGCTAGTACGTTTATATAATATTGGTAACGGCTGGAAAATCATTGGTTTTGAAGAGTTTGAGGAGGACTAGTATGGCATCTGTAAATGTATACGATTTAAACTATACCGATGCCTTCGTGCTAGGCATCAAAAACTACGCTAATTTTAAAGGTCGTGCGAGCCGTAGTGAATACTGGCGGTTCATGGCTGGAATGATGATGGTTCAAGGAGTGCTAGGGGTTGTAGCGATCCTCTGTAAAGGTGTGGGTCTCTATAATTTTGAGTCTATAATTGACACGATTACTCTATTAGTAACTCTGTTTTTCGTGATTCCTAATATTGCCATCACAACGCGACGTATGCATGATATTGGGCGCAGTGGCTGGACCCAGATAATTTCCTTTATTCCAATTATTGGGTTATTTATATTCTTAACCTATGAATTGAAACGTGGCGATGAAGGGGAGAATGGTTACGGTGAAAGAACTGCCTATATTCCTATTACTACTAGTATAAGTCAATCCACGGGTCTCGAAGAAACTCCATCTCGAAAACAAGACTGGATTATGGGTATTACCATCTTTGTTCTTCAATCCATCGTCTTTGGTGATACTATCGGTGATATATTATGGTATGGCATTAATGCCAATGGCTATATATAGTAATAACCTGTATCAAATAGCATACTTATTATTTTATTTTATAAAAGTTTAACAACTCCTTTATAGACAATATAACACTTTGTAGTAAAATGAAATCAAGATGAATTCAAAAATATAGATATGATTACTTCAAAACATATCTAAGTTACTATATGTGTTAAAGCAACAGGACTTTATGAGCTTCACTGTTTCCTGCTGTGGATGGAAGGAGTTTATTATGAGACCTTGTCCATATTGTGGACATGAGGTGTTAAAAAGTGAACGATACTGTCCAAACTGTGGACGTATCCGCAAAGCACCCATTTCGCTAGATAAATATAGTCTAGGAATGATTGAAAACTTTAAACAATGCTTTGTTTATAAATACGCTGACTTTGAAGGCCGTGCTAGCCGTAGCGAATATTGGAATTTCTTTTTGATGTACCAATTGCTCTTTGTAGCCATTCTATTTACCTGTGCGTTCTTGAGCTATATTAGTCCGCTCTCTAGTGCCGTTGGTGTAGGCTTCGGGCTAGTTATTCTTGTACTTATGTCCGTTGTTATGGTCATTCCTGGCGTAGCTGTTGCCGTACGACGCTTGCACGATCAAGGCCGTTCTGGTGGTCTTGTGTTTATTGGTGTTGTTCCTGTCATTGGTACAATTATATTGTTAGTGTTGATGGCTCTTCCTGGTGAAAGCCACGACAACCGCTTTGGCTCACCAACAGGCCATGTTATCCTAACGAAACAAATGGCTCATGAAATTGGTTTAATAGATGCGACACCTACAACAGGTCTTACAGCAGGACTACTATGTGCGATCTTTGTACTATGGTTCCTAGTGGATCGATTGCTAATGACTAGTGCGATGTAAACTATATATACAAATAACAGCCTCTTGCATGGTGCAGGAGGCTGTTTTGTTGTATAATAA
Source organism: Veillonella sp. (assembly GCF_041333735.1). Classification (NCBI taxonomy): domain Bacteria; kingdom Bacillati; phylum Bacillota; class Negativicutes; order Veillonellales; family Veillonellaceae; genus Veillonella; species Veillonella sp. Next base: position 567,108 of record NZ_JBGKFB010000001.1, on the reverse strand, counting down.
ATTAATTTCAATTTGTCATTTTATAGGAGAGAATTATGACTGATTTAAACATTAAAAACTTGGCGTATATTGATAACTTCAAGCATTCTGTAGTTGGTAATTTTGTTAATTTTAGTACTAGAGCTAGTCGCAGTGAATATTGGCGCTTTACAGCAGTTACAGTTGTCATAGGTTTTGTACTTACTCTATTAAGATTTATTTTTGGACATTCATTCTTGGGATCCTTCTTTAATTTATTATCCTTTGCTTACACTTGTGCTGTATTCTTACCGTCTGTTGGTATTGCAGTTCGTCGTTTGCATGATATTAATAAATCTGGATGGTTTTTGCTACTTCCATTTGTTCCAATCATCGGTCTTGTATATGTCATTTATTTATTGGCTAAACCAGGTGATGTAGGCGATAACCAATATGGTTCCCCAGTAAGCTATGAAACAATCACAGCTGAAGAAGCTGCCCGTACTGGCCTTAAAGAAACACCATCTGAAAGTATGGACCAAAAAGCAATGCTAGCATGTATTTGTCTCACAGTTCTTAATATTTGGATGTCCTTTTTAGGACTATAATGTAAAGTCTATTTATATGAATATGCCACCTTTATTGGAACATAATAAAGGTGGCATTTTTATGTGTTACATCTATAAATTTAAACTATCTATACAGTTGACAACTCCCCCTCACGAGACATATAATTATCTATTATATGAAGATTGCGTTGAAAAAGACGGCATGTCTCAGAAGGATTTAGTAGAGACCAAACTCATGGGCTGAAAGGTTTGGAAATCTAGAGATTTGCGGATCACTTTGGAGCAAGCAGGAACCCTGCCGGTGAACACCGTTATATGTCTAAGTGGCTTTCACAAAATGAAGCCTAGTTATTTCGTATGCTCGGAATATTCTAGCTTTCACAGAAGGTCAGTAGGGTGGTACCACGGATATTACGTCCGTCCCTTCGGGGGCGGGCGATTTTTTTATGTAAAAGGAGCACATCATGGATTACGGTAAGACGTTACATTTGCCTGAAACAGAATTCCCAATGCGCGGCAATTTGCCTAAGCGCGAACCAGAAATCTTAAAATTCTGGGAAGACAACAAAATTTATCAAAAACGTTTGGAATTGCGTAAAGACGCAAAACCTTTCATTTTGCATGATGGCCCTCCATATGCGAACGGTAAATTGCACATCGGTCATGCCCTCAACAAAACGTTGAAGGACATTATCATGAAATACAAGACTATGACTGGTCATTATACACGTTATATCCCTGGTTGGGATACACACGGTTTGCCAATCGAGCATGCGGTTATTAAAAACACTGGTCTTAACCGTCATGAAATGGCTCCATTGGACTTGCGCAACAAATGTAAGGAATATGCATTGGAATGCGTAGAAAACCAAAAGCAAGACTTCATTCGCTTTGGTGTATTAGGCGAATGGGAACGCCCTTATTTGACATTGCGCCCTGAGTTTGAAGTAAAACAACTTGGCATCTTTGGCGAAATGGCGAAACGTGGCCATATCTACAAAGGTCTTAAAACTGTATACTGGTGTACTCACTGCGAAACTGCATTGGCAGAAGCAGAAATCGAATACGCTGAGAAAAAATCCTTCTCTATCTACGTAAAATTCCCTTACGTATCCGAGAAAAAGGTGACATTGCCAGCTGGCGTAGATCCAAAACAAGCATACTCTGTTATTTGGACAACTACTCCTTGGACAATGCCTGCCAACGTAGCTATTTCCGTTAACCCTGACCTTGAATATGGTTGGGTAAAAGTAGGCGACGAATACTACTTGATGGCTACTGAACTCGTTGATGCGGCTATGAAAGATATCGGTATCGAAGACTACGAAATCGTAAATCGTTTCTCCGGCGCAGACTTAGAATTGGCTGAATTCAAACATCCATTCGTAGAACGTAATTCTACTGTATTGTGTGGCGATCATGTAACACTTGAAGCAGGTACTGGTTGTGTACATACAGCTCCTGCACACGGTGAAGACGACTTTAACATCGTTATGCGTTATAACAAGGAAGGCAAAACTGAGCTTCCTATCGTATCCCTTGTTAACGAAACTGGTAACTACACTAAACAAGTAGACGACAACCGTTATGGCGATACTGAATTCCCATTGGCTGGCGTAGAAATTCACGATGCAGAAGTGCCTGTTATTAAAATCTTGGCGCACAACAATTCATTGCTTCACAAATCTAGCTTGCGTCACCAATATGCTCACTGCTGGCGTTGTAAAAATCCTGTAATCTACCGTGCTACAGAACAATGGTTCTCCTCTGTAGATGGGTACCGTCAACAAGCGCTTGATGCGATCGACAACCAAGTACAATGGATTCCTAAATGGGGCCATGATCGTATCTTCAACATGGTTCGCGACCGTGGTGACTGGGTAATTTCCCGTCAACGTATTTGGGGCGTGCCAATTCCTATTTACTATTGTGAAAGCTGCGGCGAGCATATCATCAACGATGATACTATCAAAGCATTACAAGCAAAAGTAGCTGTAGAAGGCTCTGATGCTTGGTGGGCTCACAGTGCAAAAGAATTATTGCCAGAAGGTTTCAAATGTCCTCATTGTGGTCATGATGAGTTCAAAAAAGAAACAGACATCATGGACGTATGGTTCGACTCTGGTTCCTCTTGGGCTGGCGTACTTGAAGTTAACGGCTTAGATGTACCATGTGCTATGTACCTTGAAGGTTCTGACCAACATCGCGGTTGGTTCAACTCTTCCTTGTTGACTGCAGTGGCAACAACAGGTAAAGCACCATACAACTCCGTATTGACTCACGGCTTCGTTGTGGACGGTGAAGGTCGCAAAATGTCTAAATCTGTAGGTAATACAGTAGCTCCTAGCGACATCATCGACGTATACGGCGCTGACGTTATGCGTTTGTGGGTATCCTCCGCGGATTACCAAGCAGACGTACGTTTGTCCAAAGACATCGTAAAACAATTATCCGAAGTATATCGTAAAATCCGTAATACATTCCGATTCTTGCTTGGTAACTTGGATGACTTCAATCCAAACACTGACAAAGTGGCTTATGCAGATATGTCCGAATTCGATAAATGGGCATTGTTGCGCTTAGAAGAAGTACGTCAAAAGGTTACTGAAGCATACGAAAACTATGAATTCCACATGTTATACCATGCAATTCATAACTTCTGTACAGTAGACTTGAGCTCCATCTACCTTGATGTAATGAAAGATACTATGTATGCTGAAAGCAAAAACAACGTAGCTCGTCGTTCTGCTCAAACAGCAATGTACGAAATCTTGAAAACATTGGTAGCTATGGTATCTCCTGTACTTTCTTTCACAGCAGAAGAAGTTTGGAAATACATGCCTAAAGAAGAAGGCATGCCTGAATCCGTTATGCTTCAAGATTGGCCACAAGGTCATCCTGAACACTTCAACCAAGAATTGGCTGATAAATGGAACCAATTATTAGACTTGCGTACATCCGTACAAAAAGCATTGGAATTGGCTCGTCAAAACAAAACAATCGGTCACCCATTGGATGCATCCGTTACAGTATATGCTGAAGGCGCTGCATTCGACGCATTGAACGCTCTTGGTGAAGAAGGCTTGGCTAAACTTGTTATCGTATCCGAAGCTCACATCGTAAATGGCGCTGCTCCAGCAGAGGCTGTAAAAGACGAAGAAACAGGCGTTGCAACAGTAGTTGCTCCATCTGAACTTGAAAAATGTGAACGTTGCTGGATCCACCGCGATACAGTAGGTCGAGATAGCGAACACCCTACACTTTGTCATCGCTGTGCAGAGGTTGTTAAGTCTCTATAATCAAAAGTGTGTAATACTTAAGATAACCTTGTGTATTATGCTTTGACTGTTAAATAGAAACCCTTTTCTATACTATCTTTAGTTATTCTTATACTAAAGTAGTGAGAGAAGGGTTTTCTTGTTATATGTATCCCTCCTGTAAGTGCGTTTATGAAAATCTATATCTCTTAGTTTGTTGATTATTAAAATTTTATAGAAATTTATGAATTCATTGTATGCTATCTTTCTCATGTAACTATTCATATCAATTAAGACTTCGTTATTTGGTTCATGAAATTTTAATGTGTAAATTTTTACGCATTTCATATAAAAACTAATTTCCTGGTTTAAGATGTTTATAGTTAGTTTAGTTCTTGTTCTTATATGAGAAGGAGGAAGAGAAATGGTTGCAGCAATCGTTAAAGCAATCTTGGCAGCGCTTACTGGTTTAGCTAACGCTTTACTGCCTTTATTCAAATAACAATTTCATTCCCCAGCAAAAAGACCACCCAGCTTGCGGGTGGTCTTTTTCTTATATTATTGTCTTTAGACTGGTTCGCGATGTAGTCGCGAATCATTAAACCACCCGCTATGCGGGTGCGGCAACGAAAGTTATACAAAAAAATCACCTTGCTTAAGTATAATGTAGGTGTTCAAGCCGCATTATATGCAAAAGAAAGGTGATTTTATATGGCAACAAAGACACAGAGCCTTGCGCACACAAAATGGTTATGCAAATACCACATAGTATTTACACCTAAGTATAGACGTAAAGTTATATATAATCAATACAGAAATAGTTTACGTGAAATATTGAGACGTTTATGTGAATATAAGGGCGTCAAGATTATCGAGGGGGAGCTTATGGCTGATCATGTGCATATGCTAGTATTAATCCCACCTAAAATATCAGTATCATCTTTTATGGGATACTTAAAAGGGAAAAGTGCACTAATGATGTTCGATAAACACGCAAACTTAAAGTATAAATTTGGAAATCGACACTTTTGGTCCGAGGGTTATTATGTTAGTACAGTAGGTTTAAATGAGGCTACAGTAAAGAAATATATACGTGAGCAAGAGTTACATGACCAAATGAAAGATAAGCTTAGTGTAAAAGAATATGAGGACCCTTTTAAGGGTAGCAAGTAATACACATCCCCTTTAAGGGGAACGTTACGAGTCAATGGCTATGCGGCTTGAACGTAGTGAAAGCCAGCGCCTTTAGACGCTGGCCTAGTACTACGGGCTTATAGCCCGTGAGCAAACCACCCGTTTTACGGGTGGTTCTGATTGTACGCCGAATAGGCATGACTAACCCCAGTTAAACTGGGGGTCAGTAAAATCTCTTGATTCCAGCACATTTAAGTGTATCGAATTTTATGGGATATTTAAAAAGCAAAAGTAGCCTCATGATATTCGATAAATATGTAAATATAAAATATTAGTATGGAAATAGACATTTCTGGTGTAGAGGATATTATGTGGATGCGGTAGGACGATACGAAGGAGCGATAAAAGAGCATATTAGGAATCAACTACAAGAAGATATAGCACAAGATACATTAAACTTTAAAGAATATACCAATCCGTTTACGAGTGAGCCAGTAAAATAGGCAAAAGAAAAGCCTTCGAGTAGGGAGGCGGCCAGTGGTAATAGGGGGGATTAGATTATTCAATGCGCTCTTTAGAGGGATACCACTAGAGAAAGCCCCTTATAGGGTCAGAGTAAACTACCTGTTCTACGGATGGTTATGATTGTATTTTATTGGTAATTAAAAGTGAGTTATTAAAAGTGAGTTATGATGATTTAGATGTTTTTTAAATCTCGTTTATATACAAGTATTCGTGTTGACCTTATCGAAAATCATTCATATAATTAAAGTGAAATAACAATGAAACATTCTCTGTGTGGAGATATAAGAGGGAGAAGATAGAATGAAAGATTATTTAATATTAAAATCTATGGTCTTGGGGACCATAGCATGTGCATTTAGTGCTATAGGTTTTGCAGCAGATGTACAAAATGGACATGGCCAAGGTATTGCAGACTCTACTACAGAAGTGAATGGGGCTAAGCATGAAGCAGTTCGTTCTAGCTGGATGGATCGTACTGATGTGGTAGTCGGCGTTGGTATGAAAGATTCGAAAGAGACGCATACACAGCACCATGCTGTTGGGTCACCACCGAGAACTGATCTACATACTGTAACTTCGAAAAGTTTAAAATCTACTGAAATCAATAAATTGTATATTGAGACCTTGCAACCTATAACCCATTATGATGAAAATGCTAAAAGCGTTGTCTTTGTACAAGGTCGCATTGGGCGCAGTGGAGAAAAAATTTCATCTTATAAATTAGATAGTTATTTGGAGCCAGCCAGACCTGCAGGGACGTTTATAAGACACGATAAACAAACAGATAAGAAAGAATCCTTAGGGATGAATGCTAATATTGGTATTGGCTATCGTCGCCTTAGCAAAGGTGAACATGCTTATGTTGGTGTTAATGCGTTCTATGACCATGTGTTTAAAGGTGGTTATAAGCGTGTTAGTGGCGGTGTAGAATATGTGGCAGGCCTGAATGAATTTCATGCTAATCTGTACCGAAATCTGGGGACTGATGATAGAAAATATACAGGGCTCCATGGGCGTAGTGTTGTATTGGGTGATCCCGCAGGATTGTATCCATACGGTAGAGATTCTGATACAAGTCTTTATAATTATGGTGTGGTTTCTTATGAAAATCATTGGATGCTATCAGAAAAGGTTGCTGCCAGTGGATTTGATGTAGGATACTCACGAACTTTCAAAAATGCTCGTTGGGCTCGTGTCTATGCGGACTATTATAATTGGCGTGGTAGAGAGGCTGTAAGAGTAGGGTATCATAAATTAAAAAAACGTGATGCCATAAAAGGTTTTAAAGTGGGTGCAGAATTCCATATCACACCGCATCTTACTCTTGATGCGGGTTACCAAACAGCATCTCATCATTTGAGTGGTCCTTATGCGACCTTGAAATATACCATCGGTACATCCAAGTTTGCTTGGCGTGGTGGTAAACATAGTGAAAGCGCTATTACAACGGCTCGTTCTAAGATGCTTGATAAGGTACATCGTAGCGACATGATTGTACAAGAAACTGTGGAAAATACTTATGAACAGCAGTTTGTCGATGTTGGTTTATAGGGGATTACGTGTTCATTACCCTCATGATCATCTATAATAGTTTAGCTTGTTCATAGGTTATAAAAAGGAGCTAGTACATTATGTACTAGCTCTTTTTATGTTCTCGGTTATTTCTATTGTAATGCCTTAGGTACGCTGAGTTTTTTCCAGTTGTCTAGCTCAGGAATTTCTAAGGTATTAATCGTTTTTTGAATCCAGTAGTTTAATGATACTTCGTTACCTAAATGTTGTTCAAATAGATAGGTATTACCTGGCGTATTTAGAGGGTTTCCATCCTTGTCGATAGAGTGGCGCACGGATTCTTTTAGATAGAGTTGAACTCTAAATGGATTTGCGTGATTGCCTCTGAAAATGAAATAGGATGGGCCAATAAAGTCATGAGTACGGACATTAATTTGTTCGTATTTTTTGTCTTTTAAGCCTTGTAGTGCAGTTTGTATCATGGCGTTAGCATCGTCGTATTCTTCAAGTAGGAATGCTTGTTGATCTACATCGAGTACATAATGCCAAGTCGGCTTTTCCTCGTTCGTTTCGATAGACCAGTTGTCTCCTAATATAGGCAATTGGTGCGTATCGTAGAGGTCTTTTAATAGCTGAATGGTATTCTCTTTTTTGAATAGTGCTCGATAGATCATCTCTTGACCTTCTGTAGGGTCATAACCATGTATTCTGACTTGGTACGTATCACGTAGCATACGCTTTACATCTAGCTTAAAAATGTTGCGTAGCTTGTCTGGAACGGATAGGAAATGATTGTAAAAGCTAAGTTTCATTTCGTCTTGTGATGCTAAGGCGTGCTCGATGGTTTGCCAATCATATAAGGTAGTGTCCCATAAGAAGTCATCCATGTTTACAGATAAACGTGCTGCATTTTGAGGCCATTCCGTATGACCAGGACGTACTGTGGTTGTAGACTCTGTAATACCTTCCTTGTAGCGCCAATGGCCATCAACCTCTTCAAAGGCCGCTAACCGTTCTTCTGCTTCATCATCGATAGAAATATCTTTTAACTCTTCATCTAGATTAGCCTTGTGAGACAGAATGTATTGATGGGATTCTTCGTAATAGGCTACTGCAGAATCTAAATCAGGTTTGCCTGAAACATAGCCTTTTTCATAGGCATAGCCTAAGGCAACGCGCGTTAAAGCTCGTGTAATATTATAGAAGAGAACGCGATCTTCCTCTTCTAATGCGCGCTTTTCTTCATCTAGTACACGTGTTAAGGATTGTACACCAAAGCGTATATTTTTCGTTACACCAAAACCATGGATGCGCATGTAACCAATGTATGGCAAGGAGAACATAAAGCGTTCTTTGGTCGCTGCCATGTGAGTTAGATCTGCAATGAGGCCCCAGTCGAGCGGTAGGTGGCCAATGTGGAAGATATAGCCAAAGGCAGCTTGTAATGCAGCATAGCCGGCATCACTGAAATATTTAGTAGCTGCACGGCGGTAGAGTCCAATCGCTTTTACAGGATTATAGGGAATGACTCTGCGGAGCTCTTTTGCATCATAGAAATGATAGTAATAATCTGCCAATTCAGCGGTGCTTTCAGCTTGACCTAAGGCGGCACCTTTCGTAAACCATGTGAAAGCGTCCTCAAATTTTCCATGTTCATGACAGTCTAGGCCGGTGTAGAGCATCATCGTAGGATTGCCTAGCTCAGCAGCGGTTAAAGCCACGCGGCGGGCGTTATCAAAATCGCCTTCATCGATATAAATGTTGCGTAAATTGCCTTGGAACATGGCGAGACCGTTATCGAGTGCTCTATTAAACCATTCCTTGGCGAGATTCGTAGCATTTTCCTGTAATGTTTCATTGGAAATAGTACCTTGTAAGGCTATAAGGCGTTCCTGTATAGAACCTTTTTGCAAGCTCTGTTGGATACGTTTTGCCAAACTTAGGCGCGGTGGTGTAATCATATTCCTCGCAAGACTAATGCGGTCGTCATCACGCCAGAAAAAGACATTGCCTATAATGTATTGGCAGAAGGCATCACCTTGCTCTGCGTAGTCGTAAACAATACGAAATGCATCGTCAAAAGATATTAACATATCCTTTTCGACTGTAGGTGTAATCGTTCCATTGATACGCAATGCTTGTAAGGTACCGATAGGACTACAACGGCGAATGCTATCGTGCAAGCATTGATAGGTGCGCATGTTATTTTCTGGGAAGTTTGATTCCTCCCATGTAAAGCGTGGCCCTGCATAGATACGAGCCAATAAAGCATACGCATCAGCTAACTCACGAGCCTCTGAATCGCTGGCTATTTTTAATGCGTCCTCTTTAGATTCGATTTCATTTTCAATCGAGGTCGTCATATCGTTTCTTAATGCCCGGTGATTCGGTTGTTCAGGAGTATGTTGATTATTTACAATCAGTTCTAATTGGCGCAAACCTTCTTGAGCCATTTCTTGATTGTAAGATGTGAAAATCATGTGGAAGACCTTTTGTAGGCGTTCCGTAAAGTACTGTGCCATAAGGCCTCCTTTGATTAATTACATTTACTATAGAATACGTATTTATTATATAACGAACGCGAGGGACCGTAAAAGAGGGATTAGAATAAAAAATCCCCTCTGAAAGAACTTTGAAATCACAATACTGTGAGTCCTGTAGTCTTTCAGAGGGGGCATATTTATCCTAGTTCATAGAGATAGATATTATTTTTTGTTGTAATCGCCGAACCATTTGTCGTAGATTTTTTGGTAAGTGCCGTCTTCTTTAAGTTCTTTAAGAGCTTTGTTAACAGCTTCTTGTAAAGCTTTGTTGCCTTTTTTCACGCCAAGAACTGTACCTTCAGCTTTAGTAGGTTCGCCTACGAGTTTAAGGTCTTGATCAGCACCTTGTTTGAGGTAGTACATAGCTACTGCGTTATCGATGATAGCACCGTCGATTGTACCAGCTTTCAATTCCATGAAGATATTAGCATTGGAATCGATTTGTTTTACTGTTGTACCAGGAATTTTTTGAGCCATTTCAACAGGGATTGTACCAATTTGAGCACCTACAGTTTTACCTGCTAATTCATCCATGTTGTGGATTGTTGTGTTGTCTTTACGAACAACTGTGATGAAACCGCCTTGATCGAAGTATACATCGGAGAAGTCCAATGCTTTTTCACGTTCAGGTGTAGCATTGATACCTGCTGCGATCATGTCGATATCGCCAGATTGAACTGCTGGAATCAAAGCATCGAAGCCCATAGATTTGAATTCCATTTTTAAACCAAGTTTTTTAGCAATTGCTTCGGACAAATCAACGTCGAAACCAACGTATTTGTCGCCTTCAGTAAATTCGAATGGTGGGAATGTAGTTTCAGAACCTACACGCAATACACCTTCTTGTTGTGTCATTTTTGGTTTGTCATTGCCACAACCAGCCAATAAACCCATTGCTGCTACCGCTACGAGGGCGATGGCTGTCAATTTTTTGAACTTAAACATAGAAACCTCCTCAAACATCCATATACATGGTTTATCAAATTCTGTTTATATTGTACGGAATTTTACAATAATAGGCAATAACATTGTATAATTAAGAGTAAATGAGTTTTATATTTATCATTATATTTAAAATTTTTATTTAAGATGGCTCACTCTTAGGCCATACTTTATAGTAATATAAGATTTTCTATTTTAGGTTGTAGAGTATCTTCATTCTTTACAATCATTGGCGTATATACATGGAGGCACTATGTCCCTTACGAATACCTTTTCTGATCTTTGTAAAAGCTTCGCACTTGATGCGTTTGCCATCAATTATACATTAGCTAAGAACCCTGAACTTTCCAGTCGTGAATTTGAATCCGTCAAAACGATCGGCGCCGTTCTTGAAAAACATGGCATGGATGTAACCTATGAATTCTGTAATTTGCCGACAGCGTTCAAGGCTTCTGCAGTGAAAGTAGATAACTCAAAAGGTCGTTTGGCAATTTTATGTGAATATGATGCACTCCCTGAAGTAGGCCATGCATGTGGTCATTCTGCCAGTGGCTCTATGAGTGTTCTGGCAGCATTAACCCTACATAAAATGCAACAAGACGGCGTTGCTTTCAATATGGACATCGATATCATCGGTACACCTGATGAAGAAGCCACAGGTTGCAAGGTGGATATGTGTAACGCAGGGGTGTTTAAAGAGTATGATTTTGCTATCATGGTTCACCTTGATGGAGAAGAAACACGACCTAATTCCCAATTCTTGGCGCTCGACTGTTTCCGCGCTCGTTATCACGGTAAACCAGCTCATGCAGCTGGTGAACCTTGGAATGGTATCAATGCTGTAAACGGTGTGCAACTCGCTATTCATGCGATGGATATGATGCGTCAACAAGTACGTCCTGAAAGTCGTATTGGCACGTGGATCATTGCCGGTGGTACCGCATCCAATGTTATTCCTGAATTCGGTGAATTAGAAGTGACGGTGCGTCATACTGAACGTGAATATTTGAATGGCTTATCTGAACAGATTAAGAACATCTTTGAAGGTGCCGCCCTCTGTACAGGCACTACTGTAGATGTAGAGTTTTACGGTAATCCTTATGATGATATGAACCAAAACCATAGAGGCACAGCTCTCATTGAAGACGTAATGTCTGATATGGGCATTGATTTCAAACCAGGTCCAGCAGATATTGGGGGCAGCTCAGACATCGGTAATGTTAGCTATCAATGTGCTGCATTCCATCCAAAATTGCGACTCGCTGGGGAAGATAAGGTGTGCCACTCTAAAGAATTCGCTGCGGCTATGTTAGAATCTACCATTGAACAAACAATTGTGGACGGAGCTAATATTATAGGCCGCACCTTGTTAAGATTGGTAGAAAATCCAGCTGTATTAGAAGAAATCGTTGCTGAATTTAATGCAACTAAATAAAGCTTTTTCTATATCTATCAGGATGGCTGTAATAGTGTAGGTAGAATTCATGGTCTTTTTCAGATCTATTAATGATGGATGATAATGAGATGTTTCCGTTTATGAAGCTCTGAATCTTGGTGAAATAGGCACCTAACTCACGGTCGTGATAATAGAGCGCCCAGACCACGTTATTTCCAGCGATGACTGGAATGTACTTAAACTCAAGAAATTCAAATAAACCAGCGATAGTGATATCATCTGGAACGACAAATTCCTCCCGATGATGATTCATATCATCGCCTGCACAAACTGCATCTCGATCCATTATGATGCGCATATGATTTCACTTCCTATCTATGTCGATTACTATTTACGTATTTTTATAGAGATATTTGGGACGGGATTACTTTACATTTTAATGCTATATTTCAATCCCTAAATTTCAATCGTTATATTTTTGCTTATATATACATCTAAATATTACTGTACTACTGATTTACAATAATATCTATCCATTTATATACCATATTGAAGGAGGCTTCATGTCCTCAACTGAAACATTACAAATTAAAAACTATATAGGTCTTACTGGTGATAAACCCATCCGATTCATTGCATCTGATGTAGATGGTACGTTGGTTAACGATGCCAAGGCCATCCCCGATGACGCTATAGAGGCGATTCGTGCAGCTCGTGAAAGTGGCATTCGCGTAGCCATCGCTTCTGGTCGTGCTTGGAATGAGATGAATGATGTCATCGAGAAACTGCCATGCTTACGCTATTTCATGTGTACTAATGGTGCTTATGTAATGGATAAGGAAGAAAATCGCACGCTGTTCCATGTTACCTTTGATAAAGAACAAGCACTCTATTTGTTGCGCAAACTCTTAACCTATGGCGTCTATGTGGAGGCCTATGTGAAAGATAAAATCTATGGCATGTATCCACCATCTCGTTGTATTACACCGGAACGCTTAGGTGCATGCTTAGATGAACGTAAGGAAGGTAATGATAGTGATGCAAAGAGTTCCCATAGCGTAATGGACAATCATATACCTTCTGATACAGAAAAACATTTGCCAGGTGAAACACATGATCACTATGCTTTAGCCGAAGGTGATGCAGCGGCACATGCAAATATGTCTGAGTGTGAAGTAGAACAGTCTAATTTCTTCTTTAGACCTAATATCCGTCCATTTATCTTGGCAACCCGTACGATGGTATGTGATTTGCTAGCTCATATGGAATTCTTAGACGAAGGTCCTGAAAAAATGCAAATCTTCTACGGCGATGAGCCTATGCGCCAACGTATCTTACAAGACTTACGCGATGAATACCAAGGTATGTCCCATGATGGTACGGGCCGTGAACGTTTCTATGATGTACTACTCTCTAGTGAAGGTAACTTAGAATTCGTATTACCCCATACCACAAAGGGAACAGCCGTAGAGGCCTTGGCAAATCACTGGGGCTTTAATCCAGATGAAGTAATGACACTGGGCGACAGTGAAAATGATCTTTCCATGCTACGCTTTGCTGGTGCTAGTGTTGCTATGGGGAACGGTAAACCGAATATTAAAGAAGCAGCCCGTTACGTGACTACAGATAACAACCATCAAGGTGCGGCTAAAGCAATCTATTCAGCTATTGCTTACAACAATGAATTACTTAAGAATCAGTAATCATATCTAAAATTAAAGATACTACCAGTTAAAAGTAAATCTTTCTAATTTGGATTATGATTGATATATGTAAATCTGAGATACTACCAGTTAAAAGTAAAACGTTCTAATCTGGATTATGATTAATATATGTAAATCTGAGATACTACCAGTTAAAAGTAAATCCTTCTAACCTGGATTGAGCTCGATATACATATAAATTTCAGATACTACCAGTTAAAAATAAATACTTTTAACTGGTAGTATCTGAAAAAACTATATATTTAATGGTTGGTTTTTATCCAAACCATAGGAGGTGATGTAGGATGGGGAATCTAAAATTTCATATAGATGATACATGTGTTAAATGTGGTGCATGTGCCGTAGATTGTCCTGTTCAATGCATCACCAAAGGGGAGACTCGATTTAATATTGGAAAAGGCTGTATCGGTTGTGGCGATTGTTATTCAATCTGTCCCGTTGGAGCTGTAAAAATGACTCCAAAATCCGAACATTAAAATCTTTTCTATAAATTTCATACGGAATATATGGAGTCCATATACTTCGTATGGTATAATGAAATGTAATGAAAATTAGCGTTTGCTTCGAAAAAACGCACCCCCAGTACAGAAATGTATGGGCATTAAAAAATAGTGAATATACTTTCACAAATAGATGCATATGGAGGAAGGCATGGAAAACAAGGAATTTGTTATTGTTGTTGACTTTGGTGGTCAATATAATCAATTGATCGCGCGCCGTGTTCGTGAAAATCACGTATACTGCGAAGTATATCCATACAACAAAGCGCTGGACAAAATTAAAGAATTAAAACCGCAAGGTATCATCTTCACAGGTGGCCCTAACAGCGTGTATGAAGAAAACTCTCCAAAAATCGAAAAAGAGATTTTTGAACTTGGTATTCCTATCCTTGGCATGTGCTATGGTATGCAATTTATGGCGCATACATTGGGGGGCGAAGTTAAATCTGCGGACAACCGTGAATTTGGTAAAACACCTACTAAAGTGGATACTACATCCCCATTGTTCAAAGGTTTGGACGAAGACCAAGTTGTTTGGATGTCCCACGTTGACTATGTAGCAAAAGTACCTGAAGGTTTCGAAATTGTTGCTCATACAAAAGACTGCCCTGTTGCATCCATGCAAAACAAAGAGCGTAAATTATACGCTATGCAATACCATGCAGAAGTATTGCACACTGAACATGGTAAAGAAATGCTTCACAACTTCTTGTACGAAGTATGTGGTTTCACAGGCACATGGACAATGGCAAACTATGCAAAAACTGCTATTGAAGACATCCGCAACACTGTAGGCGATGGCAAAGTATTATTGGCATTATCCGGCGGTGTAGATAGCTCCGTTGCAGCAGCTCTTATTTCTAAAGCCGTAGGCGACCAATTGACTTGTATCTTCGTTGACCATGGTTTAATGCGTAAAAACGAAGGTGATGAAGTTGAAGCAGCTTTCAAAGATTCCGGCATGCATTTCATCCGCGTCGATGCAGAAAAACGTTTCTTAGATAAATTGGCTGGTCTTGAAGATCCAGAAGCAAAACGTAAAGCCATCGGCGAAGAATTCATCCGCGTATTCGAAGACGAAGGCCGTAAAATCGGCTCCGTTGACTTCTTGGCGCAAGGTACAATCTACCCTGACGTTATCGAGTCCGGTACTGGCGAAGCAGAAGTTATTAAATCTCACCACAACGTAGGCGGCTTGCCTGCAGTTGTAGACTTCAAAGGCCTTATTGAACCATTGCGCAACCTCTTCAAAGACGAAGTGCGTGAACTTGGTTCTGAATTAGGTTTGGCTGATTACCTCGTATGGCGTCAACCATTCCCAGGTCCTGGTCTTGCTATCCGCGTAATGGGCGAAATCACGAAAGAAAAACTCGACATCTTGCGTGATGCGGACTACATCTTCCGCGACGAAATTGCAAAAGCTGGTCTTGATCGTAGCATCAACCAATATTTTGCAGTATTAACATCTACACGTACTGTAGGCGTTATGGGTGACTTCCGTACATACGATTACACATTGGCATTGCGTGGCGTAACAACAACAGACTTCATGACTGCTGATTGGGCACGCATCCCTTACGACGTATTGGATACAATCTCCCGCCGTATCGTAAACGAAGTACAACACATCAACCGTATCGTGTACGATATTACATCTAAACCACCTGCAACAATTGAGTGGGAATAGATACCTTAGCTTTATTTTACGGTTATGGAGGTATTCATGAATCCTTCTCCACTGCGCTACCCAGGAGGAAAACATAAACTATATAATTATGTTTCTCGTTTAATAAAAGAAAATGGTTGCACTACATATATTGAGCCTTTTTGTGGTGGAGCAGCAGTTGCATTGGAACTTTTATTTAATGGACTGGTTAATCGTATAATATTAAATGATTATGATTTTACAATTTTTTGCTTTTGGGAAAGTATTTTATATCGTACAGATGAATTTATTCAGTTAGTAACAAACACAGAAGTGACTATAGAAGAGTGGCATAGACAAAAAGCAATTCGAGATAATCTTTCAAATCATAGTAATTTAGAAATTGGATTTTCAACATTTTTTTTAAATAGAACCAATCGTTCCGGAATTGTTGATAAAGCGGGTCCTATAGGTGGATTAGAACAAACCGGAGAATACTTAATAGATTGTAGATTTAATAAATTAAGGCTTATTAAACAAATTGAAAGAATTGCAGCGTATAGAGAAAAGATTAGTATATATAATTTAGAAGCCCTTGATTTTATTGAAAATGTAATTTTAAACAAAAGAAAGACCTTTACTTTTTTTGATCCGCCTTATTATAGTAAAGGTCCTGGGTTATATAAAAATTTTTATTCTCATGGTGATCATGTTAATTTGGCTAATATGATATTAAGTAGATTAAAAAATCGGATGTGGATTGTTACATATGATAATATAAATGCCATAAAAGCGATGTACTCTAGTGTATGTAATATTGAGTTTAAATTGAATTATTCTTTACAAAATAAACGTTCAGCTAGTGAAATAATGTTCTATGCGAGAAAACTTAAAAGACCAAAAAATGAAGAAGAATATCTAACAATTTTATTTAATGGAGCATAATAAGTAATGGGAGAGATTAAAAAATTAAAAATTAAAGATCTACTCAATTATTTTGAAAATCCTCGACATGTTATCGGAACTAATGAAGTAGATACTTTAAAAAAATTATTTAATTCTGTTGGTGTTCAATATATGCTTAACTTAGCTGATGATATACAAAAGAATGGTTTATTAGGTAATCAGCAAATTGTAGTTGTTTATTCAAATGATTTAAAAAGGTATATTGTTTATGAAGGTAATCGAAGAGTTGCGGTATTAAAACTTCTTTTAGAGCCAGATAAATTTAGTTTCTTAGATGTAGCAACTAAAGATAAAGCTCAGAAAATTAGTCAAAAAGGGAATATTTCTGAGGAAATTAGCTGTTATGTTACTAATGAAAAAGATGCTTTTTTTATTATGGAGAGATTACATTCAGGTGAAGACAAAGGCAAAGGAACTAAACAGTGGTC
Organism: Veillonella sp.; assembly: GCF_041333735.1. Classification (NCBI taxonomy): domain Bacteria; kingdom Bacillati; phylum Bacillota; class Negativicutes; order Veillonellales; family Veillonellaceae; genus Veillonella; species Veillonella sp. The sequence continues at coordinate 550,009 of NZ_JBGKFB010000001.1, read as the reverse complement.
GGCACGTGAAAAAGAAAATTTTAAGGTTAGGATGAATCATGAAAAAACACTCTCATATTTGGTGGATTTTTATGTAAAAAAATACTTTGATGATTTAGATATTACCAATATCTTACCATTTACTACTATTGAAAGAATATTTAATAATAGGGTAATAAAGAGGAGAATTGGTTTAGATGTTTCTGATGAGGGAACTTTTACAAAAAAGCGCATGCAATTAGTAATAGATGCTTCTAAATGGGTTGTAAAAGAGTCAGAGAACGCAGGGATTGCTGTCACTCGTTTATTTAATAAAGCAGGTACTATAGAGGATAAATTATTACCTTGGATTAGTGATTATAATATTAGATTACTTAATAAGGAAAAGGAAAGTCTTAATGATGAAATAGGTTCTGATAGTCAATCTAAAGGTATAACTGTTACTAAGAATCAAAAGAATGATGAAATACCTATTACGAAAAATCAAGACCCTTTAAATGTTAATGATATAAAATCAGTTAAACCGGCACAAAATAATATTATAACTACTCAGGGGAATACTAAAATTTTACCGTATTTTTTCCAAGGGCTTAATTATAGTAATTTATTGCCATCAGATGTAGATTCGCATGGTGTATCCGCTATATGTAAAGAGTTAGAATTATTTTCAGAAAAGAAACTTGTGAAATATTATCCTATAGCAACAGCATTTCTTGTACGTGCAATTATTGAGCAAGCCATAATATATTATTCTAAAAAACATACGATTCAAGGATCAGATCAACTGATTTGGTCCCGTGTAAAAAAAGATTCAGGAAAACTTAGTAGGATTATAGATAACTATAATAAAAATTTAGCTAACTATATTACAGATAAAAAAATTCAGGGTTATTTTAATAAACTATTTAAGGATTATAGTGAAAATGTGGATCCGTTAAATTGGGTAATACATAGACCTCATGAATTTCGTTTAGATGCCAATAGTTTAATTCAATTACCACAAAAAGGTTTATTAACGATTATAAACTATTTGTTATCTAATGAAGCATAGGGTTAGAAACTAGGTACATCTTTAAGCATGGTATATTAAAAAATAATAAATGTTGGAATGATACATTTTGTATTGTTCCAGCATTATTTTTATATATAATATAAGATTAATATTTTAAGGAAGAACAAGCTATTTTTAATATAATGATAGATTGGATTGACTGTATTTTAATTGGTTAATCATAGTTATATAATGAGGTCCTATGAAAATCACAAGATCTTTTGGAGCGTATTTTAAATATTCTCTCCATGATGCAAGGGTACAAAAAATAGAATACGCAGATGGTAATTTAACGTTTACCTTTAATTATATTTTCTCTTATGATAATAGTGGTGAACAGACTCACAAGGCTAAGATTGTATTTGAGAAATGTGATATTGATGATTTAGAAATTCTCGTCTTTGATAGTACAATATTAGATACTTTCACAGGTAAAAGAATTGAGTTACCTCAGTATCAACAGGAGTATAGTGAAAGTGAGTTTGAGGTCATTACGGAGACCTATAATTGGGGACGTGCTGCATTCCAAGGATGGTTGTGGACTGAAGGAAATCCTGTTCACTGTATAATGAACATATACTTTACAGGCAAAATGGTATATATAATCGATGAGGCCTAATATGAGTTAATATGTTGTTAGTTTTTGAAATTGTAAATTACTTTGTTATAAAAGCAGATACGGAGTTCTTTATTATGGAAGGTGTTAATTCTGTAAGGATGTAAGGATATGAAAATTTTAAAAGAATTTTTAGATAGCCCTAAATATTTAGATATTATAGAGGAATTAGGGCCTGATAACTTTAATAAAGAACTACAAAGTATAGAAATTCAAGAGCTAAGAAATCGATTGAATCAAAGACAATTCTTATTAGAAGGGTTTAATTGCAAGTTATATTCTGAGGAAGAGTTAATGCAGTTTTTCGAGCAATTAATAGAATACAATCGTAAAGAACTGATTCTTTGGAGTAAAGCCTTTTGGCAATACAGTGATGAAACTTGTGAAGAATATCCTGATGGGGATTTTACGAAAGGCGAAGAATTAGATAGAGAAGATACATCAACTATACTTGAATTAGGAAAATATTCTATAACAAGTATTGCTTTGTATATGATTGAATTTGATATTTTGAAAAATCACCCAGAAATATTAGAAGACTATTATAAAAGATTGCATATTCCCGGTGCAGTGAAATACGGACGAGAAATTAAGGCGCTTTATAAAAGTCTTTTTAGTTAAAATATATAGAAGATAAGGAAATTAAAAAAAGGTTCTAGATTGATCAGATAATCTTAACATAGAACAATTTAGCTTTTGCTCGGATATACTTTACAGGCAATATGGTATATGTAATTGATGAGGCCTAATATGAGTGATTTAGATTTTACTATTAGTTGCACTGTTACCTTCTGTAGCAAGAAGAATACGAAACCACCAAATTTGAATAATGGAAAGTATAGTCCTCATATAGTTATCAAAGGTAGTGAGGAACATTTTGAAATCAACGTTATTGATGGTGAGGATGTTATCTTTAATGAGCCCATACGAGCCAATGCGTTGCCAGTGAATGAGGATGTAGATTATTCTAGCTTACAAGTTGGTACAGAGTTCTTTATCCTGGAAGGTAGTACTATTGTTGGAGAGGGAGTTGTAAAAGAAATCTTCCAACATACACCATATGAGAAGAAATAGTTGTGAGGATTGTATCCTCTGGAGTGTATATGATTAACATAGTTGATGGCAAACCGTATTTAGATCAAGTAAAGGCATTAATTCTTGAGTATACCCAATGGCTTGGTCGTGATTTGTCCTTTCAGAATTTAGATAAGGAATTAGCAGATATTGCTGAGAAATATACGGCTCCCAATGGTGAGTTATTAGTAGCTATCGATGATAATGACACGATACTCGGCATGGTGGCGTATTATCAGCATAGTGAGGCCCGTTGTGAAATGAAACGTCTCTATGTACGTCCTGAGGGGCGTGGACATGCTCTTGGCGATCGTCTTATTGAAAGTATCATGGATCATGCTAAGGCCTCTGGTTATAAAGAAATGGTATTAGATACAATTGAACCATTACAAGCAGCCATCCATTTGTACAAGAAGCATGGCTTTACTGAATGTGAGCCGTATTATCATAACCCTATGGATGATGTTATCTATATGAGTAAATCACTTATTTGATAGCATCTATTAGATAGTGTATGTATAAGAATCTTGAAATCTAGGTTCTAAGAAACTAGGAGTTCATTGGAGGAGCTGTTATGGCGATTACCTATACTGAAGAGCGAAATTTTACGCCCCAGCAGGTAGCAGATTTATCTCTATCTGTTCGTTGGGTGGTAGGCAAGTATCCTGATCGATTGCATAAGGCTCTGATGAATTCATCTCGTGTGATTTCTGCGTGGGATGGTGACCGTTTAGTTGGTCTTATCCGGGTCATGGATGATAGCGAGCTAGTGTGCTTTATAAACTATGTGCTAGTTCATCCTGATTATCAGGGGCATGGCATTGCAGGTCATTTACTAGAAATGGTGAAAACCGCTTACAAGTCTTACTTGTATATCAATGTTATGATTGGCGACAGCAAGAATGCACCATTTTACGAGAAACACGGCTTTAAGGTAAAAGAAAATTCCTTGCCAATGCAGTATCGTAACGTGCCTAAATACACAGATAAATAATTAGCAAATTACTATAAGGCTACACATAGTTATATGTATGTGTAGCCTTTATGGTGTAAACCATTTATACTAAAAATGGTTTATTGTTAACGGATTTACCTTAAAAGGTAATCTTTACAAATATAGGGTTATATAAATAGCTCAATACATAAAGATATTAAGAAGGACATTAATATGTTAATACGAAAAGCGACAATTGCAGATTTAGATTTAGTGACACATATAGAAGCAACGTGCTTCCCACCTGCTGAGGCAGCACCTCGTGAGGCTTTTGAAGAGCGGTTAAGGTATTATGCTGGTCAGTTTTTAATTGCCTTTGAAGGCGATACGCCAATAGGTTTTATCGATGGCTTCGTAACAGATGATGAAATTTTAACGGATGAGATGTTTGCTGATGCATCCTTACATGATCCTAACGGTGCATGGCAGATGATATTTGGTTTGAATACAATGCCAGAGTATCGGAAACGCGGTGTAGGTGGTAAGTTAATTGAGGCTTTCATTGACCTTGCGAGAGAGGAAAAGCGTAAGGGTGTTATTTTGACTTGTAAGGAAGAAAAGATTCATTATTACGCCAAGTTTGGCTTTGTCAATGAAGGTGAGTCTGAATCGGATCACGGCGGCGCTAAATGGTACCAAATGCGGATTGTGTTTTAGGTGCTTAGAAATGAGTAGGGATTAACTATTTATGGTTTTACAATAAAACTGGATATAATAGTTCCCATAAAAGAAGCTGAAATCTTTGCAGTGCAGCATTGATTTCAGCTTCTTTTTGTTGGGAAGATATGTATTTTGAAGGAGTCTGATTAAAAATAATTAAATAATTTCTTTAACTTGTGCCACGCCTTTATCGGTCAGCATATAGTACCCATTTGTTACATACAACAAGCCTTGTTTCTTAAGGTGTGATGCGGCTTGGTGTGTATAGTCTGGCTTCCAGTTCAAGTGTTCGTGAATGGTGCCGATACCATTTTCAATGGCTGCCACAGGTGTATTCATATGGGTATAGATGTGGCAGAGCATCATCGTTTCTCGATAGTGACGACGCAAGTGGCGTTGGCGAAGATAGGTTGCAATATAGCCTGTCTTTGGCGTGCAAATAACGGCAACTAATAAGGCGAGACCGATCGTTGTTGCGATAGCGCCTGCAATGGATACGTCTAGGGTGAAAGCGACTTCCGTACCGATAACGGCACAGATAATGCCGATGATGATACTGCTAGTGAGCATGGCTTTCACAGAGTCAGTCCATAAATAAGCGATAACCGCAGGTCCAATCATGAGGCCGATAACGAGGATAGCACCTACCGCTTGGAATGAAGCCACCACGGTAAGGGATACCATGGTCATCAGCACGTAATGGATGAGGGCTGGCATGAAGCCGAAGAGCCCTGCTAATAATGGGTCGAAGGTAGATAGCTGCAATTCCTTGTAGAAGAGCATAACTAATACGAGGTTGATTACCGCTACCCCCAGGGAAATCCATAGTGATACAGGACCTAGGTCGGTACCGTTTACAATCCATCTGTCGAATGGGGCGAACGCGATTTCCCCTAGAAGTGCCGTATCTACGTCAAGGTGTGCGTTACCACTATAGAGACTGACGAGGATGATGGCAATGGAGAAGAGGAGCGGGAAGATGATACCAATGGACGCGTCTTCGTTGACGAGGCCCGTGTTATGAATCATCTCTGTAAGCCACACCGTTCCTACGCCAACTACGGTTGCCCCTACTAAAAGCAAGGGGGAGTTTAAGTCTTCCGTTACAAAGAAAGCGAGCACGATGCCGAGGAATACGGTGTGCGTAATGGCGTCAGCCATCATGGACATGCGGCGTAGCACAAGGAATACACCAGGGATAGCGCACGCGATGGATACTGCGATGGCGATGAGTAAAATCTCTGTATGTACTGTCATGGGGTACCTCCTATGCGAGGCTGTCCACCCTCTGCTCTATATATCTTTTGTTGTAAATCGGCAGGACTTATCCTTGCAGTTTTTGATAATAAAGCTTGTTTTGATTGTTTGTTTTTACGATATTGCCACAAGATGCCTCTATTAGGTGCAAATATGAGACTCAATAGTACGATAACCGACAGAATGACGATGATCGCAGGACCTGTAGGTAGTTTTTGTACTGTTGTACTCCAAATGGTACCGCCGATAGCAGATACCATGCCGAAACATCCTGCTAGTATACACATGGTACCTAGCTTGTTCGTCCACTGACGGGCCCCTACGGCCGGTGCAATGAGTAGGGAACTGATCAAGATAGCACCTACTGATTGAATGCCGATGATGATGGTCATGATCAATAGTGAACGATATAAAATGAGTGTAAAGGTGACGGGAATTTGCAATGTTTTAGCGTATTCTACGTCAAAGGAAATGAGCTTTAGCTCTTTCCAAAATAAGGCTGTTAAAACGATAATGATGAGCGCTGCCGCCGATGTAATGTACACATCGCGAGCTAATATAGTGGCGGCCTGTCCAAATATAAATTTTGAAAGCCCCGCCTGACCTGCATTGTTCAGACTTTGAAGGTAGGTGAGTAGAACCATACCAAGACCAAAGAAAGCAGATAGTATAGTAGCCAGAGCACCATCGAATTTGATTTTACTATTTTCTACGGTGATGGTAATGAGCCATGCCGCAGTGATAGAGGATAGGGCGGCACCTATAATGAGTACCTCAATGTCTTTTATACCGGTTAGCAAGAACGCGATGACTACACCAGGCAGTGCCGCGTGGGAGAGGCCGTCACCGATGAGGCTTTCCTTGCGCAGTACTGCGAAGGTGCCTGCAATACCACTGGCAAGGCCTAAGAGCGCCGTGCCGAGCAGTACCATCTGCGTCGTATATGATTGGAGTATAGTCATACAATCCTCCCCTTGCCGTAGGTGCGCTCGATGGCTTCCTCTGTAAACGTATCTGCTACAGGGCCGTAGGCAACGGTCTGTTTGTTCACCATCGTTACCCAGTCGAAATATTGAGGTACCGTATTTAAATCGTGGTGCACGACGATAACTGTTTTGCCGCGCGCTTTCATTTCTTGTAAAAGGGAGATAATAGCATGTTCTGTTGTTTTATCGACGCCTTTGAAAGGTTCGTCCATGAGGTAAATGTCTGCTTCTTGTACGAGGGCACGAGCTAAGAATACACGCTGTTGTTGTCCCCCTGAAAGTTGACGAATTTGCCTGTTTACATAGTCACTCATGCCCATTTTATCAATCATGGAGAGGGCGAGATCTTTATCCTTTTTACTAGGTCGTTTGAACCAACCTAGATGACCATAACGGCCCATGAGTACGACGTCTAATACGGTAGTAGGAAAGTCCCAGTCGACACTACCACTTTGAGGGACGTAAGCGATTTTCTTGTAATCATGTTTGTCCATCGCTAAGTGGTGATCGATATAAAACTTAACACTCCCTGAGATAACTGTTAATAAGCCAAGCATGGCCTTTAATAATGTAGATTTTCCGGCTCCATTAGGGCCGACGATAGCCGCTAAGGAACCGATGGGCACCTTCATATCTACGTCCCATAATACGGGTTTCGTCGTATAGGCTACGGTCATATCTTCAACTTCAACGGCCCATTCCATAGAGACCTCCTTTTAATAATGAGTGCTACCAGCAATGTATTACTAGTAGCACGTGTACTTACATAGGGACATACATTTTATGTCGTCCTTGTTTTGAAACGTTATTTGTTATTTAAGTGCTTTAGCGATGGTATCGATGTTAGCTTTTACCATGCCAATATATGTGCCACCTTCAGTGCCTTCAGAACCGAGGGAGTCGGAGTATAATTCACCACCGATAGCAACGTTCCAGCCTTTAGCCTTAGCTGCTTCTTGAACGGCTTCGATTGTTTTATGTGGTACAGAAGATTCTACGAAAATCGCTTTAATTTTGTGATCTACGATAAATTGAACAAGTTCATTCACATCTTGTGTGCCAGCTTCTGTAGCAGTACTTACACCTTGCAAACCTTTTACTTCAAAGCCATAAGCGCGAGCAAAGTATTGGAAGGCATCGTGTGCTGTTACGAGAACGCGAGATTCTTTAGGAATGGATTCTGCTTGTGCTTTAATATATGCATCTGTTTCATCTAATTTAGTGAGGTATGCATCATACCGTTTCTTGAAATCCTCTTTGTGAGCTGGATCTGCTTTAGCAAGACCTTCATAGACAGCTTTTGCTGCTAGTTTCCAGTTAGCTACATCGAACCAAATATGAGGATCTTTAGTTTTCACGCCATCTTCTTCATCAAAGTCGAGTAGAGTGGCTGGATCAATAGCGTCGGATACGCGGATAGTAGCTTTATTTTGTTTTGTTAAATTATCGAAAATGGAAGCCATTTTACCTTCTAAGTGAATGCCGTTGTATACCACAACATCTGCTTTAGACATAGTTGTTACATCGCCGGCACTCGCTTGATAGAGGTGAGGGTCTACGCCAGGTCCCATGAGACCTTGTACGGACACATGGTCACCGCCGATTTCTTTTACCAAATCCGTTAACATTGTCGTTGTAGCAACGACGTTTAGTTTTTTCTGACTGTCTTGTGCTGCATCTTTTCCACAGCCTGCTAATGCGAATAACATAAGTGCTAATGATACGACGATTAGTAAGATTCGATTGAATTTCATAATAAACCTCCTTTTTTAGTTAGTAAATTTAAAGTCTTTAGTTATTTTGTTAATTACCCTTAATTTAAACGGAAAAATAGCCGCTACTAACGTAGCGGCTAGTGGCAGTTATACGTTCTTCTACTAAGGTCACGATTGTTTAGTGGATGAGAGATTGTAGATGGTTTGGCCCAATGAGGGCAACAATACCAAGTACCATCATGACCTTCATTTGAATACGCTTTCTACGTCTCATGATGAACCTCCTTTGTGTAATTTTTTTGTCATATCAACCTGATATGTGAGTCCGAACAGTTATCTTGGTACTAATATATCACAAATGAGAAATTTTATCAATAAGAAAATGTTCTTTAAATATTCATCTTTATTTAGTATGATATTATTCATAGACTTACAATAAATAAGGAGGCATATTATGAATAAATTATTCCGATTCACTGCGGCAGCTTTACTTGTTGCATCCTTTGGCGTATTAGGTAACTATACAGCTGATGCGGCTAAGTTCTTAGAATCTCCGCGCGAAGTGGAAATTGTAAAACCTGAGTTGCCTGAGGTTCCTCAAACAGCTACGGTAGCGCCTAATATGCGCGTACGCTTCTTAATTGATAAAAAAGGTAATGTTAAAAACGTATTCGTAGAACGTTCCTCTGGCTATGCTCCAATTGATGAAGCAGTGAAAAAAGCCATTCTACAATGGAAATTTACACCTGCTATCGGCGTGGACCAAAAGGCTCATGAATCTATTATTGGGATGACCATTACTCTACCTAAACAAGCTGTAACAGCTAAATAAGGAGAATGTGATGAATAAAGTGTTGCGTTGTACTGTATTAAGCGCATTGTTTGCAACGAGTCTGGCAGCCACTGTGTTGGCGGCTCCATTTCAATTGCCTGTAGCAATATCTACACCATCTGTAGATCAAATTAATATTGCTGGTTATGGCGATTCGATTCATAGTGCAGATGTGCGTTTTACAATTAATGAAGATGGTTCTGTAGGGGATATAGAGGTTGTAAAATCTAGTGGGGTTACTGCTCTTGATGAGGTTCTTGTTGAGAAAATCTCCACATGGCGTTTCAACCCGGCTACAGACTCTAATGGTAATCCTGTAGCATCTTCTAAAACTGAATATATTGATTTTAGAAACTAATCAAAGGCGCTCATACAGTGTATGGGCGCTTTTTTAGAATCTTTCAAATATATCTAAATATGTATCTGTGGCAACTGAAAATTACTTTCAAAATGGGTATACTAAAAATAGATTATATAGAGCAATAACATATTGCATATAGGAATAGCATTGACCCATGGAGGTATAAGCATATGAATCCATTACAGCAAAAGCTAGATATTAATAGTGATCGTTACAGAATTATTGTGTCTGTAAAAGAAGATTATTTAGATGGTAAATTGTCCTTGGAAGAGGGCAATCGTATTTTGAAAGAAAAATTAGGCACTTGTACACCTGATGAGTTTGCCTATGCAGAGCAAAGTTTGAAAGGTGTATATAAGGATGAGGAAATCCTAGATAAGATGGATGATCTATTGAACTTATTTGATGGCGTATTAGTGCGTGCTGAGAATGAGTACCCTGAAAATCATCCATTATGGGCCTATTTGGAAGAAATCAATGCCGTTGAAAAGGTAGCTCTTGAAGTTGATGAATTGTTGAAACAAGAGAAGTTCATCAAGAATTCTTGGCTCGGTGTATTTGATTCCTTAGCGCAATGGCGTATTCATCTATCCCGCAAGCAAAATCAATTATATCCAATGCTTGAAGAACATGGATTTGATCGCCCTACACGTATCATGTGGACCTTTGATGATGGCGTGCGTGATGCCATCTCTGCGTCGTATGCATTGCTTCGAGAAGATAAATACGAAGAATTTTTAGCATCCGTTCCTGAAACGTTGGCGAAATTGCGTGATTTGAATTCTAAAGAGTTAGAAGTACTATTGCCAACATCCTTTAAATTATTAGGCGATGAAGAGTTTGTGCGCATGAGCAAAAACGATCATGAAATTGGTTATGCTATCATCAATCCGCCAGGTTTGTATGTCGTGGCAGGCATCAACGATTCAGCAGCTCAATTAAATGGAAATAACACTGGTCAAAATGGTGCAGTATCTAATGAGTTCCTAAATGATTTAGCAGGGTTATTATCCAAATACGTTGGTCCTGTAGGTGGGGCACAAGTTGGCAAGGATGCTGTTCTTGATGTAGCTACTGGAAAATTGACATTAGAACAAATCAATCTATTGTTCCGTCATCTTCCTGTAGATTTGTCCTATGTAGATGAAAACGAACTTGTTAAGTTCTACAGCGATACGCCACATCGTATATTCCCTCGCAGTGCCAATGTTATCGGTCGTGAGGTGAAGAATTGTCACCCTGCGAAATCCGTTCACGTTGTAGAAGAAATCGTTGAGAAGTTCCGCTCAGGTGAGCAAAGCCAAGCTGAATTCTGGATTAATAAACCGGGATTATTTATCTATGTTATCTACACTGCAGTACGTGATGAAAATGGTAAATTCCGTGGCGTTCTAGAAATGATGCAAGATTGCACTCATATCCGTGAATTGGAAGGTTCTCGCACACTATTAACTTGGGATAAGACAGAGTTTGTAGGAAATGCAGAAAATAGTACTGGTAAGGGTAATGATACTGATAAATCCTTAGCCCAAGAGGCTGCAGAAGAGGTAGATGAAGAGCCACTCGCTACCGATGCTGACGGTCGTTTCCATATCGATGCAAAGACAACTCTCTCTAATTTAATCAAGCAAAGCCCTGAGGTTGTAGATTATTTGATTTCTTTAAATCCTAAATTTGAGAAATTGAAAACACCGATGGTGAAAGTGATGGCAAAAGTGGCAACGATCAAGATGATTGCCGAACGTGGTGATTTTAACGTAGATGATCTTGTTGGTAAAATTGATGCCTTCATTAATAAAGCTAAAAAATAAATATTTGCTTTTTTAGAATAAATGGCTAGGTCCTATGACCTAGCCTCATTTCATTTTTTGATTAGCTGTTATATATTCAGCATACTTTTTTACACTGATTTTTACTGGGGTGAAATCAATAAAATAGATAGAGATATCAAAACTATTTATATATAATGTGTTGCACTAATTCATAATAAGCATGCATTAATTTCTTATAATTCATCTATTTTGTGTATACAAATTTGTCTGAAAAGGGTACAATAAAATATAATGAAAGTATTTGCGGATGCAGTATTTTCTTATCTTAAACTACTTTTACAAGAGAAATTACGTATATATTAAAGGTGAGGATCTGGATACTATGTCGACAAGACGCGTTTGGAAGCAAAGTGAAATTAAAACAAACCCATTATTTTCTAAGATGCGCAGTACTATTGAAACTGCATTTTATGGAAACAATGTAACGCCTATTACATCTGTGGCACAAGCGTACCAATTGGCCACTGAAGAACCTGGTGTTATCGTCCTCGATATGTCTGTATATAAACCATGCGAGCAAGGTTTGCCAGCTGATGCAAAGGTACTTGTTACAAACGATGGTAAAACTACAGGCCGTTATGCAAAAGCTCGTCGCATTATTGGCGATGAAGGCATTGACGAAGTGGAACTTGCTAATATTGCACGTGATGCAGTCTATGATAGCCGTGGTAAAGAATGGATTTCTGCTGATACTATCGTAGGTCTTGATAAAAAATTTACTGCTCGTGCGCATTTGATGATTCCGAAAGACCATGCATCCATTTTGTATTCTTGGATCATGAACTTTAAGTTCTTTGATGCAGCCGTAAAAGAATTCTACAATGATAGTGTAGAAATTCCAGAAGGCGATATTTATATCTATTCTGATCCTGACTATGTGGTACCAGGTCATCCGGGTGGGCTTGCTATTTTTGACCCAGCTCATAACTGCGCTATGATTCTTGGTATGCGCTACTTCGGTGAGCATAAAAAAGGTACCCTTACATTGGCTTGGTCCTTGGCGAATCGTTTTGATTATGTAGCATGCCACGGCGGTATGAAACGTTACAATCTTGACAATGGTAAAAGCTACACTATCGGTGTATTTGGCTTGTCCGGTTCTGGTAAATCTACATTAACTCATGAAAAGCATGATGGTCGTTATGATATTTCTATCTTGCATGACGATGCGTATATCATTAATACTAATGACTTGAGTTCTATTGCTCTTGAACCTACATATTTCGACAAAATGCAAGACTATCCTGTGGAACATCCTGCTAATGAATTCTTGTTGACTCTACAAAATGTTGGCGTAACTATGGATGAGGATGGCCGTAAGGTTGTATTGGCAGAAGATGTGCGTAATAATAATGGTCGCGCTATTAAATCTCAATTCTGGACAGATAATCGTGTAAACTACGTAGATCAACCAGTTAATGCCATTGTATGGCTTATGAAAGATAAAACTTTGCCACCAATCCTTAAAATTAATGATCCTGTTTTGGCATCTACAATGGGCGCAACACTGGCGACACGTCGTTCTACTGCTGAAAAGCTGGATGCTCACGTTGATCCAAATGCACTTGTTATCGAACCATATGCAAATCCATTCCGTACATATCCATTGGTTCGTGACTATGAAAGCTACAAAAAATTATTCTCTGAATGTGGCGTACAATGTTACATCATGAATACAGGTTTCTTCTTGGAAGACAAAATTCCTAAAGAGGTAACTCTTGATTTATTGGAACGTTTGGTAGAAGGCACATTGGACTTCAAACCATTCTATAAATATGAAAACCTCTCTTATGTTGAGGTTTCTGGTTTTGAACCACCATTCCAAGTGCGTGAATACCATCACCAATTACACAAAGCGTTTGAGTTCCGCTATGACTATGTAGAAAAACTTATTGGTCATAAAAACGAATTACCTCAAGAAGTATTGGATGTATTGAAAACTCTAATGTAGTCTCAAAATTTATTAAATCCTCAATATAATATTGAGATTGTCTAACTGCTCAAATAAAAGGCCCTCCTTGTGGAGGGCTCTTTCTTTTGTGGTAATATATACTTATGATAAATCAATAATGTTTTGTTATAAGGTGTTTTTATGGATATAAAGGATATTAAATATATAAGTACCATCGTTGAGATGGCATCATTTTCAAAGGCATCTAAAAAACTATATATCTCTCAACCCGCATTGAGTCAAAGTATTCGTCGCATTGAGGCTGAATTAGGTGTACCTTTATTTGCTCGAGATCGGACAAAGGTTGTACCAACCGCTGCAGCCTTACAAATTGCTAAAGAGGGTATGCCTTTAGTAGGAAAGGTAGAGGCTTTAACGCAGTCGATCATTAATCAAGGGTCTGATGCGGCTTATCATGTGCGTATTGGATTATCTCAATTCTATGGTCACCATATGTTGGGAAAAACATTAAAGAGCTTTCAACAAATTGAGCCATCCTGGGAATTTCACGTAGTAGAAGGGGAGTCCCATTTTTTGGAGCAACAAATTTGTGATGGATTGGTTGATGTAGGTCTATTCCCAACACCAATCTACTCTCAGGCCCTTGAAAGTTATCCTGTGTTAGATGAGCAAATTTTATTAGCTGTTAGTGTAGAGAATAAAAAAGCTATAGCTATTGCTGACTCGCTCATGACACCGAATGGAATACATGAGATAGCACCATTTGGGTCTTTTCCTTTTATTCTCATAAGAGAAGGCCTTAAGTTGCGAACCTTGGTAAATCGTCTATGTCAGGCTGAATCCTTTGTGCCTAAAGCGGTTATTGGCTCTGAAAATCTTGACACTTGTAGATCCTTGGTAGAAGATGATTATGGTATTACTTTCTTGCCAAGTACATTAAATAGTAAGGGCGATGATGATAAAGTTAAATTCTATCCTTTAGCATCGAAACTATGTTTCCGTCAATTAGTTCTTGTAGCGAGATCAGATAGAGCAAAGCGATTCCATTTGCCTGAAGTGGCTCAAGTTATGCAACAATTCTTATAAATTATACAGATGGAATGTTAGAGTATTAAGTACTGTTTGCAAATAATAATTCATATAAAACAATATATAAATATAGTATTCTATAGATAAAAGAGGTTAATTCCCTAAGTTCACAGGAATTAATCTCTTTTGATTTGTGAAAGAAAACTGAAAATATCGAATTTAATAAATATAGTAATTACAATGTTTTTTGAAGTAAATGAGTCAAAAAATTCTCAAAAAATAATTGACAAATGTCCTGTCAAAAAATATACTATAATTAGGTTAAAACATATTTAGGAGATAGGATTTAAAACCCACAAGTGTGGTGGATTTAAAAAATAAAATAAAAGTAGAATATGTTTTCTTATTATTGTTAGTTGGCCTACGTAGGCCCCTAGGAGGTTTATTATGAATAAAGATGTGGAAAACAAAAACACCCATGACCACAGCCATGGCGAATATCATCACCATCATGATCATGACCATCATCACCATGACCATGACCACTGCCATTGTGGCGGTCACCATCACGATCACGACCATGATCATCATCATGACCATGACCATAGTCATGGTAAAGCGTTGCCAACGGATAAATGGGTGCCACACACTCATGAACCAGGGGTACCTCATGAACATGGCGTAAACGATTACATGAAAGCCGTTGCTGAGTATCGTAAAACTTGGCCTACAAAACAAGATGTTATCGAACAAACACCAGATCCAGCTGTACGCGAAATGATTCTTCGCATGGAGCAAATTGGTTGCGATACAGTATTTGACCGTTTCGATAAACAACAACCACAATGTACTTTTGGTATTGCAGGCGTATGTTGTCGTGTTTGCTTCATGGGTCCATGTAAAATTACACCTAAGAGCCCTCGTGGTGTCTGCGGTGCTGATGCTGATCTTATTGTAGCTCGTAATATGACACGCGCAGCAGCTGGTGGCTTAACACAACATGGTGCGCATGCTCGAGAAATCTTGATTTCTTTGAAAGCTGCTGCTAACGATCAATTGGATATTCCAATTTTAGGGGAAGAAAAAATTCGCACAGTATGTAAAGCTTTCAACATCCCTGAAGAAGGTCGTTCCTTAAAAGAAGTGGCTAATGACTTGGCAGATGTTCTATTAGAAGATTTGAGCCGTGCATTGCCTGGCGAATATAAAACAATTACAGCGTTAGCTCCAGCTGAGCGCCGTGAAGTTTGGAAAAACCTTGATATCTTACCTATTTCTGCGTACAATGAAGCCTTTGATGCATACCATCGTACATGTGTAGGTACAGATGGCGATTGGGAAAGCAACATGAAACAATTCTTGCGTTGTGGTCTTGCTTTCACATTCACAGGCGTAGTAGCAGCGGACATCGCAACAGATGCATTGTTCGGTCAAGGTGGTCGTCGTACATCCAAAGTTAACATCGGTGCATTGAAAAAAGGTTATGTTAACATCGCTGTTCATGGTCACTTGCCAACATTAGTATCACAAATTTGTACAATTGGTGCCTCTGAAGAGTACTTAGAAAAAGCAAAAGCTATCGGTGCTAAAGGCATCCAATTCTACGGTATCTGTTGCTCTGGTTTGTCCAGTATGTACCGTTATGAAAACGTTATTCCATTGTGTAATGCTATCGGTGCGGAACTTGTACTTGGTACAGGCGCTCTTGATTGCTGGGTAGCTGACGTTCAAGACGTATACCCTGCTATCATGGACGTAGCACGTTGCTTCAACACAAAAGTTATCACTACATCTGATGCAGCTCGTTTACCAGGTGCAGAACACATTGGTTACGATCACCATCATACTAACTTGTCTGAAACAAAAGCATTGGCTCGCAAAATCTTGGATCGCGCTCTTGAAGCTCATGAATTGCGCAAAGGCATGCCTGTATTCATTCCGCCATACGAAATCACTGCTGAAGTTGGTTTCTCTCCAGAATCCACTGTTAAACATTACGGTTCCTTCAAACCATTGGCAGAGGCTTTAAAATCTGGTAAAGTTCGTGGTATTGTAAACGTAGTAGGTTGTTCCAACCCTCGCGTTATTTATGAAAAAGCAACTGTAGATATTGTTGATACACTTATCAAAAATGGCTGTATCATCTTAACAAATGGTTGTGCATCCTTCCCATTGATGAAACTTGGTTACTGTAATACAGATGCTATTAAGAAATGTAGCCCTGCATTGCAAGAGTTCTTGGGCGATGATCAACCACCTGTATGGCATGTCGGCGAATGTGTAGATAATGCACGTTCCTCCGGTATTTTTGCTGGTATTGCTGGTGAATTAGGTCTTAACTTACCACAAATGCCATTTGCTATGTCTAGCCCTGAATGGTCTAACGAAAAAGGTATCGATGCATCCCTTGGCTTCCGCTTGATGGGTATTAACTCTTACCATTGCGTTGAGCCACCTACACAAGGCTCTGATGCTGTTACAAAATGGCTTAAAGAAGACACTAAAGACATCTTAGGTTCTGTTATGTATGTAAATACTGATCCTGCTAAAGTAGCTGAAAAAATCTTAGCTGATATCGATGCTAAACGTGCTGCTTTAGGTTGGGCTGAAGTAAAATAGTTTATCCTTTGATAGATTATAATTTGTAGTTGCGTATAAAAACACCCTCTATAGATCTTATAGTTATTATGACTATTAGAATTAAGAGGGTGTTTTTTATTGCTTGTGGATAGATTTTTTACTTGTCTTGTATTAGCCGTAGTATAATGTACTAATTGTTTTAGACCTATTAAAGTGTGATGGTTTCACCATCTTCAGGCACTGCTACATGGCTTTCAATATTGTTGCCTTTGATAAATTTGCGTACATCCTTACGACTTGT
The DNA here is from genome assembly GCF_041333735.1 of Veillonella sp. NCBI lineage: Bacteria > Bacillati > Bacillota > Negativicutes > Veillonellales > Veillonellaceae > Veillonella > Veillonella sp. The sequence goes on along the minus strand of NZ_JBGKFB010000001.1, from coordinate 532,830 downwards.
TGCAGTATGATTAACTGTATCCATGTGAACCGCAATAATTTTAGCCTCTGGTTTGCGTACCACCATGCGGCCAATATCTTTTGTACCCATAATAATACTATCTTCAAAGCCTAAAATTTGAGCATATCCAGTGTTCATAATAATAACGTTAGGGTCGAAGCGAAGGAGGGCCTTCTCTACATCACTTGTCCAAACTGTATCGCCTACAAGGTACACAGTTGGTTCGTCTGCTGCTTCAAAAATAACGCCCATCGCATCGCCTGCTAATTGTGCGAGAACTGGATTTGCATACATTTCTAGAGTGCCGTGGGAGCCACCTGTTTTTCTTAATGTGATACTATTAAACTCTAGACTTTCAAAAATGATGCGTACATCATTAAAGCCTTGTGAAGTAATAAGTTCTTTGTCCGCTGTATTTTGTACAAAAATAGGAAGTGATTTTGGAATAGCATTAATTGCCGTATCATCCCAATGGTCAAGATGTGTGTGTGTGACTACCACTGCAGTTACATTGCTTAATAGATTGTCCATTGATAGAGGTAAATCAACCATAGGCATTCTTTGTTGATAGTTAAATGTTCCTTCAAAGCCAGGATAAGTATCTTTTGGTGCTAAAAATGGATCAATAAGGAATGTTGTATTTTTTATTGTTAATTTTCCTGTGGCGTTTCGAATGTGAGTATATTGTGTCATAGTTATCTCCTTAATTAGATTATTGTCGATTTAATTGAATAGATTATTATTTGTAATCTCTAGAACTAGTGTACCTTGTTTTGGTATACTAGTCTCAACAATAATTAACACTATGTTTATTAATAGACACATTGTATAAAAGTGTCTATATTGGAGGTTATATGATAACTCGAAAAGAAATGACACGTATGTTGTTAAAAGAAGGCTTGCTTAGTTGTTTAGCAAACAATTCTTTTGAGTCTGTAACAGTAACATCGTTGTGTAAAGCTTCGGGTATAACTCGTTCTACTTTTTATTTACACTATAGTAATATCATGGAAATTGTTGATGATTTAGTGGATGATGCAATCGCTTATTCAAAGCCAGGAATGGTAGATAACAACAATTTACAAACCATAGCTAACACCTTATCAGCTGCTTCTAATTCTGTTTCGTTGAGAGAAGCATACGATTCTATTTTTGATAGATTGCCTTTATGTCAGCGTATTATACGACATAAAAAGTATTTACCTTTATTTTTAGATGAACAAATTTCAGAATATGTATTACAACGCATTATAGGACGTGAAAAAGATCGGCAAGGGCTCGTTATGGCAGAATCTCTTGGCGTTTCGTTTGATGTGGGGGTATCTATTTTTATATTTTTAGTACACGGTCTATATGCTGTTAATAAACAATATAAGTGGTCTCAGAGCGATGAGTGGTTAGAAGCTCTGAAAATTATTTTTGAACTAGTTTATCGTGGATTACAAAGTAAATAGAATTTATACACGTTTATATTTTGAGATTCATTAAAGTTTTATACAACGAAAAAAGGACTCCAACTGGAGTCCTTTTTTCATGTAAGGGGAGTGTTAGTATTAATATCAAATGAACCATGTATTTAAACAAGTAGTAGGTTTGGGGTTAGTAATACTTGTCGGGAGATAAATACACGTATGGTAACCAGGGAATTGTTACCTCTATTTATCATTTGACATTGTCATTATAAGAACAAAAAATGAGTTGAAAATGAAATTTTTTAAGAAATTTCTTTTAATTTCTTGAAATTCTAAAAAAGATAATAATTAAGTTTAATTATTGTTGATAAATATGGGACAATTTTGGTATTATATATAAAGGAGAAGTTGTATATTTTATAAAGGTTTAATGGCTATTAGAGTTTTATAAAGTATACAGCTCTATAGCATGAGAGGAGCAGTCATATGAGGAAAATATTTACCATATTGTCCCTTTTGTGGCTACTCAGTATAGGGGGGACTGCTAACGCAACGGACTGGTACTATGTTGGACCAGATGCATCAGGAAACCAATTATTTATTGACAACGACAGTGTTCAAAAAAGTGATTATGATGCGCTTTTGTGGCTGCGGGTCAATGAACTGGGTGGCGACGAATTGCGATATAAAGTGTATATAAGTAGATATAACCGTACCATGGAAACATTAAAGGTAGATGCATACATGGCAGACGGTACACCCTATGAAAATGTAGAGTTCAATGAAAACCCTGAACCTATTGAAGGTAATACAAATGGTCAAGCCATTTATAATTTATTATGGCAATAAAAGAACCATCTAGCACAGCAAACTAGATGGTTCTTTTTATATGTGTAAAAAATTTATAAATCTTAGGAATATTTTTTATATACAACATCCTCAAAGGAGAATGGTATATACAGAAATTTAAACTTGGGCAGAGTTGCGGCTTAATTCCAAGTCTTGAATCATTTGGAGATCGTCTTGTGGAGAGCGACCGCCAGTTGTTAAGTAGCCACCAACCATGATACCGTTAAGGCCACCTTTTAAAGCATAAGCTTGTAAGTCACGAAGATTTACTTCACGACCACCAGCTGTACGAATCAATGCATTTGGCAAGATGAAACGGAATACAGCGAAGGTACGTAAAATATCTAATGGACGTAATGCTTTATTGCTTTCAAATGGCGTACCTTTAACAGGATTCAAAATGTTGAGTGGTACAGAGTCAATATGTAAGCGTTTAAGCTCAAATGCCATTTCTACGCGTTGTTCTAATGTCTCGTTGAGTCCAAGGATGCCGCCAGAGCAAACGCGAATGCCTGCTTTTTGAGCGTTGTCGATGGTAGACATTTTATCTTCGTAGGAATGGGTTGTACAAATATCTGGGAAGTGACTAGGTGCTGTTTCGATATTGGAGTGGTATCGAGTTACACCCACTTCTTTCAATTTGAGAGCTTGTTCATAAGTTAACAAACCAAGAGAACAGCAAATTTCGAGGCCTACTTCATCTTTAATGCGGCCTAATACGCGAATGATTTGATCGAATTCGTTTGGGTTATTAGTATTACGACCACTTGTTACGATGGAGAAGCGAATAGCGCCTGCCTCTTTAGCTTTGCGAGCCGCATCGAGGATGCTTTCATCATCCATGAACGGATATACTTGAACGCCTGTTTCGTGATGTGCAGATTGAGCACAGAATTTACAGTTTTCAGGACATTTGCCAGATCGTGCATTTACAATGGCGCATACATCTACGGAGTTGTCATTGAAATGTTGACGAATTTTATCTGCCATAGCGAGCAGAATCATCGTATCATCATCAGATGTATGAATTAACTCAATTGCTTCTTCTTTTGTAATTTCACCACCATGCATAATACGATTTGCTATAGTAAGGATTTTTTCGTATGTTCCCACCTGGGATGGTTGTTGATCTGTAGGCAAAGCCATAATAGCCTCCTAATTGTTAACTTAATAAAAATATAAAATATTGACAATTTGATTGTAAACGTTAGTGCATAAATTGTCAACTTAATGTATTTTTGAGTTAACAAAAATATGTATGTAGTTTTTAGAGCGCTTTTAATACAGAGGAATTATATGACTTACAACTAATTTTAGAGGCTATATTTTACTATATATATTAAGGTGTTAAATCTATGTTAAGGTTTTAATTGATAGTTATTTTTAAGTAATCTTTAGGGTTTTGTAGTATAATAGAGTATTGTAATTACTATATATAACTATAATAAAAGTATTAATATAAGGAGTGGATATAGATGCAGCCATTTCGATTTATACACTGTGGTGACCTGCATTTAGGGGCACCCTTCCAATATGCTACAGGTATTAGCCGCGCCGTTGATCGCGCCGTGAGCGAAGCTACCTATGTAGCCTTTGATACAATTATTGACACTGCTATCGATGAGCATGTTCATGCTGTTGTCATAGCTGGTGATATTTATAATAGCGAAGACCATAATTTAGAGGCTCAAGTGCGCTTTGTACGTGCCATGTATCGCTTGGCAGAGCATCGCATTGCAGTTTATATGGTGCAAGGTAATCATGACCCTGCTGAAAGCTGGAAGGCTCAATTACAGATGCCTGACAATGTACATGTATTCTCTAGTGAACAAGTACAACGTTTTCCATTGATTGTTAACAATATTGAAATTGGTGGTGTTTACGGTATTAGTTGTGGCCATGGTAATGAAAGCGATAATTATGCGCGTCAATATCGTGCCTTTGAACGTGATGAGTTTTCTCTTGCAGTTATGCATGGTACAGTTGGTTCTAGTGCGGGATCTGAAAATCATAATGTAACTGGTCCGTGTAGTTTAACAGACCTAGCAGAAGCAGCCATGGACTATTGGGCGTTAGGACATATTCATAAATCTCAAGTTCTTAGCGAGGAACCTCTCGTTGTATATGCTGGTAATCCTCAAGGTTTACACCGCAAAGAAATAGGCCCTAAGGGGTGCTATCTTGTTTCTGTATCCCATAATGGTCATTGTGAACCTCGATTTATTGAAACCAGTGCTATCCGTTTTGAAGAAATCAAAATTGATATTGCGGGCATGAAAACTGAAGCAGAATTCTTAGAAATTTTACGCCATAAAAAAGAGAATTTGCGTAAACAGTATAAGAAGAACATCTTGCTTTCTATTGTTCTCGTAGGCACAGGGCCATTGCATCGTTTATGTACACAAGAAGGTGTGCGTAAATTATGGTTGCAAGAGTCTCAAAGCGAAGAGAAGAGTAAATCTATATTCGTTATGCCATACCGCGTGATGTGTAATACGCGTCCTAGTATCAATTTAGCGGAGCGTAGATTGTTATCTGATGTGGTAGGCGATTATTTGCGCGCCTATGACGATATGGTTGATGGTAATGCAGTACAGACGGCACGTCAAATTTTGGCAGAACGTCCTGAATTTAAACGCTTAGGTGTATATGCCGATTTGTTGAGTGATGAGTTATTATTGCGTGCCTTGAAGCGCTGTGAAATTGAAGGTGTTACTGTATTGATGGGGGCTAACGATGAACATTAAACGCATACGATTTGATGAATTTGGCCCGTATCGCGACTGGTCTTTCACTACCGGTGATCATGGGGTTCAGCTCATGTATGGTCCTAATGAAAGTGGTAAAACATCTCTTCTTGAAGGGATGCGCACCCTTTTATTCGGCGGTACGCATAAGGCTTATGGTCCTATGACGGGTGCCCTCGATGTGGAGCGTAATGGTGAAAGCTACTACATCGGTCGTAAGGGTAAACAATTAGACTTTTACAGTCCTGGACATCCTGCCATTCATGAAGAGCCTGCTCAACATTGGTGGCATGGTATCGATAAAAAAACATATAACCACATTTTCGGATTAACCCTTGATGATTTACAAGGCCTCGATGTGTTGCAAGAGGTAGAGATTCGATCCCGCTTCTTCGGTGCTGAAGGTGGGGAACACTTGGGCTCTGTTGTAAAAGACGTTGAAAAAGGAGCTACTGATTTATTGGTAGCGTCCTCCAATGGTAAACGCCGCATCAACGTGTTGATGGATGAGCTTAAGGAAAATCGCCAAAAGTTAAGCCATTTAGCTGAGCATGAAGCGCAATATGTAGAACTGCAAAAGGCCTTCCACAGTACGGAACAGACTGAAGCAGAATTACAAGGTCAGTTGCAAGAGTGGAAGGAATACCGCGATGGTATAGACGTCGTATTGCGCGCATGGGATACGTATCGCCGTAGCGAAGAAGCGCGTATGCATATGCAACAGTACAATAGTGAGCTTGCCTTGAGTCGTGATGAGTTCCTTCGCATCGATGAGGAAATCAAACGAGCTCGAGACAATATGCAGTTGTGGCAGGAAAAGGAAGCGGCCTTGATGCCAGCTAACTTTAGCCCGGATAGTCCATTTGGCACATATGGTCAAGATATTGAAGACCTTATTCAACAAGGCGCCAAGTGGGAACAATTGCGCCGGGAGTGTGAAGAAGGGGATGCGTATATCTTTAAGGTACGAGAACAATTAGAGTTTTCTCGTTCTATGCATTCTGCGTGGCGTGATGATGAGCCGATGGCTGATGATGTGAATTGGTTTGAAGGAGAGCGCTTAGCAAGTCGCTTGCGCACTGCTAAAAATCAATTATTACATTGGCAAGATCGCAAGCCTGCTGAGGCATCCGATGATTTGCCAGTAGCCAATCTCGACGGAGCATCATTACCAAATTACAGCGAAGAGGATTTGGCGAAAAAAGAGCATCTCGAACGTGAACTAGAGCTTATCTTGATGGATATAGATCGGGTTACAGAAAAACGGGATAGCTATGGTCCTGATGCACAACCGAGTAATTTGCCAAAGTGGTTACAACGCATTAGTGGCGTAGCTGCAGTGATTGGCGTTTTACTCGTATTAGCAGGCTTATTAGTATTAGAGTCTGTACTTTATACGATTGGCGGCTTTATACTATTAATCCTATCTATGGCATTGTTCTGGTATGCTACATGGCGACGTCATAATGGTAATTCTGATGTATCTAAACTGAATTATGAGTTACAAATCTTGTCATCTCGTAAATCCGATGTAGAACATCAGTTAGAGGCACTTGTGAAAGCCGCAACACCTGTGGTGAGCCCAATTCCATCCATAGAGGGTGCAGCGCATCTTGATCGTTGGATCCAAGAAGGTCATACGTTGCAAGCTATTTATGATGAAGCCCTTGCAGCATGGCAGAGTTGGTTGCCTCAAGGTGCGGCGAAGAGCCTTAACGAAGATGATTTCTTCGGGCTCAAACAAGAGTACGATCAGTATCATGAACAGTTACGTACTATTGAAGGTTATGAAAAGCGCTTAGCAGAGCATAAAGAAGGCTTACGAGTTATTGAAGACCAAGCCATGACCTTGTGGTATAACCTTGGTGTTGAGGCCCCTGTATCTCCTACAGAGTTAAAACGTATTTATAACCAATATAAAAACTTCCAACAAAATAAAATTGTATGGGAACAAAAGGAGGCACAACGCAAAAGCTTCCGCAATGAATACGATAATTGGCACCGCAAAGAAAAAGAATTGCTACTTCGTCAACAAGAGCTATTGCACAAGGCTGGTATGGAAAGCTCCAACGAATATCGTCAACATCTTATTGATGAAGATCAATACAAGCAATGGCAAACCATTTACAAACAAAGTCAGGTTCAGTTAGACTTACTAGCACCTGATGCGGAGAATAGAGATTTGTTCTATCGTCGTTTGCGTGAAGGCAATAAGGATAATTGGCTTGATGAATTGGCGCATTCTGAACGAGAAATAGCATCCATTGAAGACAAATTGGCAACTTTATATGAGCGCCGTGGTCAAATTGTAGAATCTATGCGTGCCCTTGGTTCTGACCAAGAGCAACACCAAATGCTTCAAGAGCGTGAAGCATTACAAAATGAACTGGAATCTGCTCTTGAAGATTGGGCTACACAAGTGTTGATGAGCCACTGCATGGATAAGGCTCAACAATCTTACGAGCAAGAAAAACAGCCTCATATGTTAGAACTTGCATCTTCTTATATAGAACGGTTAACTGGTGGCATGTATACCTTCGATGTTCTCGGTATTAACGAAGGTGTAGCCTTGATTAATGGTAATGGAGAGCGATTAGAGCTTAAGTACTGGTCTAGCGGCTTGGCTGACCAAGTATACTTGGCATTGCGACTAGCATTAGCTAAGGTATTCTCTTACCAAGTCGAATCCTTGCCGATCATATTAGACGATATTCTCGTACGCTTTGATGAAAACCGTCAACGTAGCGCGTTAGAATTATTAGCGGAAATCGGAAAGAACCAACAAATCTGGTTATTTACATGTCAACGTTCTGTATTTGATATGGCTCAATCTATTACAGGCATTGATTGCCACAGATTGAGTCGCAATTAAACATTGATTGCCACTGATTAAGTCGGAACTAAATTGAACCCCTGTGAAGGTATTTAGCTTTCACAGGGAATATTCATAGTGATGATATATGTGATGTAACTAAAGTAACTGTTTTAGTTATCATAGTGTGTTAGTATAGATTAGAAAGAAAGGGGTTGAGTACTTGAATACAGCATATTTAGATATGATCCAAGGGAAGAACCCTGGTGTAACACCTGTATGGTATATGCGCCAAGCTGGTCGTAGCCAAGCGGAGTACCGCAAAATTAAGGAAAAATATACGCTCTTTGAGATTACAAAAGAGCCTGAGTTATGCGCTCGCGTTACGGAATTGCCTGTAAAAGAATACGGCGTTGATGCTGCAATTCTTTACAAGGATATTATGAGTCCTATGGTGGGGATGAATGTAAAGGTAGAACTCAAGGCTGGTGTGGGCCCTGTGTTTAATACACCGATTCGCTCCATGGCTGATGTAGATACATTAGATGCCTTTGATCCTACAAAGGTAAACTATATTGGAAAAACAATTACACTGTTAACATCTGGTATGCTCGACGTTCCGCTCATCGGGTTCTGTGGCGCACCATTTACGATTGCGTCATACCTCATCGAAGGGGGCCCGACAAAGAATTACAATAAAACTCGTGGCATGCTCATCGGTGCGCCTGATGTATGGAATGCATTGATGACAAAGTTAGCAGATATGTCCATTGAATATTTGTCTATGCAAGCCGAAGCCGGTGCGAATGCATTACAAATCTTCGACTCTTGGGTTGGTGCAGTGAATGCGGACCAATATAAACAAGGTATTTATCCTCATATGGAACGCATTATTAAGACTGTAAAAGATCGATACCCTCATTTGCCTATGGCTATGAATGGTGTTGGTACCGATCATTTAGTATCTATTTGGTCTCATTTACCATTGGATGTAATCGCTCTTGATTGGCGTAGCTCCATCGTTATGGCTAATGAACGAGGCGTAACACAAACGGTACAAGGCAATCTTGATCCTGCCTACTTATTCGCCGATGAAAAAACATTAGCTCACGAAGTAGATCGTATTTTACTTGACGGTGTTCGTTACGGTCGCCATATCTTTAATTTAGGTCATGGCGTATTCCCAGAAGCGGATCCTAAGAAGCTTCATTGGCTCACAGACTATGTACATGAACGTAGTCGTGAACTATGGGCTCAAGAGGGGTAGTCTAGTGAACATTGAGAAAAAAGGATTATTATTTTTATCCTATGGTAGCCCTTCAAGTAAGGATGATTTAGTGCCATATATGACGAGCATTCGTCATGGTCGTGTGCCTACAGAAGCTGAGGTTGCTAATCTTACACGCCGCTATGATGCAATTGGGCAATGGTCCAATGTAGAATTACAAACAATGGCAGAGCGTCAATATAAAACTCTTCTTGCCTTGATGCCATCAATGCCATCAGCTATTGGTTATCTTCATATGAAGCCATCTATTGCTGATGCGGTAGATGATTTAGTCCAACAAGGGGTAGAACATATCGTTGCTATTGTAACGGCTCCATTCTTTACGTCTCTTGGTACAGGGGCCTATGAGAAGCAAGTACAAGCTGCAATTGGCACGCATCAAGGTGTAACCTTTGATGTGATTCGCTCCTGGTGGAATCAACCTTCCTTTATCGAGTATTGGGTAAAAGCAGTTTCAGACTGCATCAATGACACTAAAGATGTATTTGTTATTTTTAGTGCTCATAGTATACCGCTTATTAATAGCCACAATGGAGATTCTTATGCGTTAGCCTTAGAGGAAAGTGCCCGAGAAATCGCAGAACGTTGTGGTTTATCTAATTGGTCTGTGGCTTGGCAGAGCGCGGCCCCACATGGTCAATGGTTAGGTCCTACCGTAGAAGAGGCCATCAATCAATCTCTACGTAATGGTGCGATACATATCGCCTTTGTACCATTTGGCTTTGTCAGCAATCATGTAGAGGTGTTGTACGATAATGATGTGGAGTGTAAAGAACTCGTTGATGCGGGCGGCGCTGTATATATGCGTGCACAGATGCCGAATTGTAATGAAACATTCTTGCAAGCGATGGCGAGTGCAATAATAGAAAGGATTCATTCGTGAATGTAACAATAGTGGGCGGTGGCTTAACTGGATTGACAGCGGCTTATTATTTAGGCCGTGCAAAGCCGGACTGGACCATCACTCTTTATGAACAAGCACCACGATTTGGTGGGAAAATACAAACACAACGCGTCGATGACTTCGTGGTTGAGCTGGGACCTGATTCTTACTTAGGCCGTAAAACGGAAATGACGGATCTCGTCTATGATCTCGGATTAGGGGACACCCTTGTATCGAATGAAACAGGGCAAGCCTTTGTGTATGACAAGGGTTCCATACATCCTATTCCAGGTGGTTCTATCATGGGGATTCCAACGGAAATGATGCCTTTTGTGAAAGCAACGCTCATTTCGTGGCCTGGGAAATTGCGCGCTAGCTTAGATTACTTTAAAAAGCCTTATCAGCTCGATAAAAATGGTGATGTATCCATTGGTCACTTCTTTAAATACCATTTGGGACAAGAAATGATGGATAAGCTCATCGAACCATTATTAGCTGGTATCTATGGTGGCGATATCTATAAAATCAGTTTATTGTCTACGTTCCCTCATTTTATTCAAGTAGAACAAAAATATGGGAATATGGTAAAAGGTATGATGGCTGCTAAGATGGGCCACTCCAAAGCGGGGGTTACTAAAGCGGCTAAAGGTGCTGTTGCTGAAGGTGACGTACCGCGTGCTGGTAAAGGGACTATGACAGACCGTCAATTTGAAAGTCATGAAGCGAAGGCCACTAAGGCACATGCGGATATGGCAAGTCGCAAGGGCACTGCTGCTCAATCTGGCATGTTCCGTCAATTGACAGGTGGTCTTGAAAGCGTTATTACGGCCATCGTTGAAGCAATGCCTAGCAATGTATCACTACATACCAGTGCATTAGTCTCTGATATTCGCTACACCGATGGTCAATATGCATTAGACGTCGTAAAACAAGATTCCGAGGACTGTAACTGTAACGGTCAATTAGCAAGTCATGAAAATTCCAATGTAGAATTAGGCCTTGATATGAGAACTAGTAGTGATGACGTTACTGCTAATGCAGATCACGTGATCATCTGCACACCGCCGGCAACGTATAATCAGTGGTTTAAAGATGATACTGGTTTTGATTTCTTGCGCTCCATGGAACAGTCTAGTTGCGCTATTGCCATCATGGCCTTTGATAAAAGTACCTTCGATGGTGAATTAAAAGGCTCTGGCCTGTTGATTACACGCAACACAGATACACCGCTCACGGCATGTACAATCCTTAATCAAAAGTGGCCACAAACAACGCCTGACGATAAGATTGTATTGCGCGTCTTTATCGGTAAACCTGGCAATGATGTAGTAGAACATCTCAATGATGAGGAACTTTCAGAATTAGCAGTGAAAGAAATTCAACGCATTATGAGTTTCTCTACGCAACCTGAATGGGTTCGTATCAATCGTCTCATCCACTGCATGCCGCAATATAATGTGGGCCATCGGGCAGGTATTACAGCTGTGCGTAAACATGTAGCCGAGAATTATCCAAACTTACACCTTATTGGCACTCCATTTGATGGAATTGGTATTCCTGATGGTGTGAAACAGGCGAAAGAACTCATACAGTCTATTGTAGGCAGTAATGAAAACTAATATTAAGTAGTGAGAACTAATATTAATAAATAATTATAAGAAAAGACTCCATATGCTATAATAGTATATGGAGTCTTTTCGATTCTTATAGTAATAGAAATATATCATTTTAATATAATCACCATAGATAGGAGTGATCATAATGGGGAAAGCAATCCCTACAGTAGAAGGTTGGCATAGCCAACACATGGTATTTGCCATGGACTTTAGCGCATGGAACTGCTTTACAGCTGAAGAAAAAGCGGAAGCGCGCAACGAATTAAAAGTATTTTTAGCGGATCTTGAGGCTAAACATCAAGCTAAAGAAGGTAGCTATGCATTCTATGATTGCAATGGCGCAAAAGGGGATTTAATCCTATGGATCCTTGGTCCATCCCTTGAATACTTGGCACAAGTAGAACGCAAATTCCGTCGCCTCGCTATTGCAAGCGTATTAGTTCAAACATATTCCTATACATCTGTAACAGAAGTCAGTGCTTACGTTAAAGCTAAACTCGATACAGAAGAAGTCAACCAAAAACTGTACCCTCATGTACCTCGCGATAAATACATCTGCTTCTATAACATGAGCAAAAAACGTGAAGGTGATGACAACTGGTTCATGCTACCACCACAAGAACGCGGCATGTTGATGAAATCTCACGGCGAGCTTGGTAAAACATATTTAGACGTTCTATCTGAATTTACAACAGGTGGCTGTGGACTAGACGACTGGGAATGGGGTATTACTATCTTCAGTAACGACGACATCCAATTCAAAAAAATCGTATACGATATGCGCTTTGAAATCGCCAGTGCAAAATACGGCATCTTTAGCGACTTCTACGTTGGTACCATCATCGACGATGCATTACTAGAAGAAATCTTTGGATAATAAAAGGGACTGCTTAGCAGTCCCCTTTTCTTCCCTTGAAATGAAGGTTATAATTTTGAACAGAAAATTTGTTAACGTCTTGTACTGCGTAAAATATAATTCACTATGTTTGAGTAGGATATCCATAACTATATTCTTATAAAAGAAAACCCCGCATCGATCCGACTTACGAGGTCAAGGCCCTAGGCCGCAGACCTGATACGTATGGAGGAGAGATGCGGGGTTTCTTTTACCACTTAGTTTAGAAAAGTGAATTATATTTTGTTGTACTGTGGAGTGAACGTAAATTTTCTGTTTCCAGAAAATTATACGTTCATGTTTGCGCTTTTACGCACATAGAACCAGTAGCATACTGCTACAGTTACGATGTTGAAGGCTAATAGTACAGCAAAGGCTGGATGGATATTACCAAATGTGGAATATACAAAGCCGAAGATTTTAGGTGTAATAAAGGCACCGTATGCAGCTACGGCAGCAACGAAACCTGTAATTAAAGAGGAAAGCAATGGATTGCCGAATACGTGAGGAATCATACGGAATGTTGCACCTGTTGCGAAACCACAGCTTACGAAGGTCAACACGGACATAGCAAAGAAGAATGGGAAGTTGTGCATATCTACGCCAACTGCAATTAGCGCTGTTGTTACACATAGACCGAGAAGGCTTACAAAGGTAACTTTTGTACCGCTGTTAATCTTATCAGCTAACCAACCGCCTACAGGACGAAGGGCACCTGCTACAAGAGGACCAACAAATGCGATAGAAGCAAATGGAACTTCAGGGAATTCTTTACCTACTAATAAGCCAAGTGCTGCCGCATAACCAGAGAAAGCACCGAAGGAACAAGTGTATAGCAATGTAAGTGCCCAAGTGTGTTTGTTCCCAAAGATTTGTACAAGATTTTTAGGATTTGGTTTTTCTAGTGGTAAGTTATCCATGAAACGTGTCATAAGTGCAAGGATAACAACGAGTGGTACGATCCACATGAAAGCTGCATTGGCAAGGTATACTGCGTTACCTTTGATGATAGCTGGTGTTACACCAAATACACTACCTAGTGCAGCAGAACCCATAGCGAATGGAGCCAAGAAGTAGATTACAGAAATACCAAGGTTACCAACGCCGCCGTTGATACCAAGAGCAGTACCTTTTTCGGATTTAGGGAAGAAGTTGCCAATGTACGCCATGGAGGACGAGAAGTTGGCGCCCGCTAAACCGATAAGGGCAGTCAAAATCATGAATGTCGTATAAGAAGTTGTTGTATCTTGAACGGCAAAGCCGAGCCATACAACAGGAACTAATAGAATAAGTGTGGAAATAAATGTCCAGTTTTTACCACCGATTAAGGCTGGCATGTAGGTATATACAAAACGTAATGTAGCACCTACAAGGCCTGGCAATGCAGCTAAGGTAAATAATTGATCTGTTGTAAAGTTAAAGCCAGCGCCATTTAGTTGCGCTGCAATGGTTGCCCACAAGTACCATACACAGAATGAAAGGGTTAATGCGATTGTGGATATAACCAAGTTTTGTTTAGCAATTTTTTTACCAAACTTTTCCCAAAATTCTGGATTATCTGGTTGCCAATTAGCCACAATTTCGCTACGGCTTGCCCCTACTTGAGGCATTTTTAGTTCGCTCATTTTGAACTTCTCCTTACTGAAAAACTATACATGCAATGAAGACATGGAGGATACAATTATCAGTCAATGTATATGAATATTGCAATCTATAGAATTTCTATAGAAAGTATTCGAATTACTTAGAGAACTGAGTTATAATTATTGTATCAACAAAATTTTCAATGTCTTATATCACAAATATATTATATATTGTAAAAATTTTTGTGAATGTGACATAAAACACACATATTCTGAAATTAATAAGTTATAATAATCTTATATATACAAAAAAGTATATAATACATGTACTTTTACTATAAATAGATTAGTATAACTAATGGATTTTATTTTAAAAGTACAATGGAGTGGTGAAGGTATGGATGAAAATTTAATTAACCAATTACTTGCTTTGCCGGGCGAGGAACTCCATCTTAAAAAAGGTGATTTTCTCTTCCACGAGGGGGACAAGGCAGAACACTTTTACGTAGTGTTAAAAGGTAGAATGAGCATTAAGAAATTCGAGTCTAGTGGGCACATTTTTGCGTTGCGTCTAGTAGGTCCGAATAATGTAATTGGTGAGGTTCCGTTGTATGAGGAGAACACAAGAACGTATGTGTTCAACGCCATCGCTCGGGAGGATTGCTCTGTTTATTCCATTCGCTATGATGTGTTAGAGTCAGCTATTGCAAAAGATCATTCATTGGCTATTGCGATGATGCAAATCTACACATTACATATGCGGCGTCAACAGGCAAAATACCGAGACTTGCTACTATATGGCAAGAAGGGAGCATTTTATTCTACCTTGTTGCGCTTAGCCAATAGTTATGGTGTAGAGCGCGAGGATGGTATCTTTATCGATATCGCCCTAACAAATCAAGAGTTGGCTGAATTTGCTGCCACATCAAGAGAAAGTTTAAATCGCATGCTAAGTGAGTTGCGTAAGTTGGGCTATGTAGCCTATGACAAACACCATCTAGTAATCTGTGATTTTGATGCTTTAATCGGATTGCTTGATTTAGAGGTTGATAATATAGACCCTAATATTAGTAATATCGAATAACAGTATTTTCTCCTTTGTGTTAGCTCAGCTAGCACAAAGGATTTTTTTGTAGTTTTGAAGGAGGACACGAGATGAGCTTGTTGTCTCAAAAGTTTAAGTTTCTTCGCAAGAAGAACGTATCTCCAAGCGGCCATCAAATAACTGAAGATGGCGGTCGCGAGTGGGAAAATTTTTATCGTGACCGTTGGTCTTACGATAAAGTTGTCCGCACAACGCATGGCGTAAACTGTACTGGTTCTTGTAGCTGGAATATCTACGTTAAGAATGGTGTTGTAGCGTGGGAAAATCAGGCTACTGATTACCCTGAAACACCAGATGATATGCCGGATTACGAACCACGTGGGTGCCCTCGTGGTGCAACATTCTCTTGGTATCTCTATAGCCCATTGCGCGTAAAATATCCATATGTGCGCGGCGAATTGGCTGAGCTTTGGAGAGAAGCTAAAAAGAATGCTAAGAACCCAATCGAAGCTTGGAAATCTATCGTAGAAGATCCTGAAAAAGCGAAGAAATACAAATCTGCCCGTGGTATGGGTGGCTTTGTGCGCTCCACATGGGATGAAGCGACAGAAATTACTGCCGCATCCTTATTATATACTGCAAAAACATACGGCCCTGACCGCAACGCAGGCTTCTCTGTAATTCCAGCGATGTCCATGTTGTCCTATGCAGCAGGTGCTCGTTTCCTTAACTTAATGGGTGGTTCACCATTGTCCTTCTATGACTGGTATGCCGATTTACCACCTTCTAGCCCTCAAGTTTGGGGTGAACAAACTGATACTCCTGAATCTGGTGACTGGTACAATGCTGGTTACATCATGACTTGGGGTTCTAACGTACCATTGACTCGTACGCCAGATGCTCACTTCTTAACAGAGGTTCGTTACAAAGGTACTAAAGTAGTATCCGTATCCCCTGACTATGCGGAATCTACAACTTCTTCCGATGCTTGGCTCAATGTAAAAGCCGGTACTGATGCGGCTCTTGCTATGGCAATGGGCCACGTAATCTTAAAAGAATACTACATCGATAAAGAAACTCCATACTTCAAAGAGTATGCTAAAGAGTTCACAGATATGCCATTCCTTGTACGCGTTGAAGACATCAACGGCACAGTTCAACCTGGTCGTTTCTTGAATGCTAAGGACTTGGGTCGCCAAGAGGAAGGCGCAGACTTCCAAATGGTATTGATCGATGAAACAACAAATGAAATCGTTATTCCTAATGGTACAATGGGCGAACGTCATACAAATCCACAAAAATGGAATTTGCGCCTAGAAAACCGCGATACAGGGGCTAAAATCGATCCTCGCTTATCCGTGTTTGATCAACGTGAAGACGTGACTGTTGTTAAGTTGCCATACTTTGGCGATGAAGAGCACGAAGGTGTTATTGAACGTGCTATTCCAACTATTACAGTACAAACTGTAGATGGTCCTGTAAAAGTAACTACCGTATATGACCTTATTCTTGCTAACTATGGTATCGATCGTGGTATCGGTGGTGAAGTGGCAACATCTTATACAGATGACACTCCTTACACACCTACATGGCAAGAAAAAATTACTGGCGTAAAAGCAGATATCGCTATTGCTACAGCTCGTGAGTTTGCAGATAATGCAGAAAAAACTAAAGGTCGTTCCATGATTATCATGGGCGGTGGTATCAACCACTGGTACCATGCTGACGTGATTTACCGTACAATCTTGAACCTTATCATGTTCTGTGGTACAGAAGGTGTTAACGGTGGTGGCTGGGCTCACTACGTAGGTCAAGAAAAACTTCGTCCTATTGAAGGTTGGGGCGGTATCATGACAGCTAACGACTGGAGTAAAGCTCCTCGTTTGCAAAATGGTACATCCTGGTTCTACTTTGCTACAGAACAATATCGTTCTGATTGCATCGACTTGGCAGACCGCGTATCTAAATTAGCTAAGCCTCGTTACCGTCACCCTGGTGACTACAACGTATTGGCTGCACGTTTAGGTTGGTTGCCATCTTACCCTACTTTCAATAAAGGCAGCCAAGACTTGATTAACGATGCTCGTGCAGCTGGTGCTGGTACAGAAGCAGAAATTAATCAATATGTGGCGCAAGCGTTGAAAAATAAAGAATTACAATTCTGCGTAGAAGATCCTGCGGCTAAAGAAAATCACCCACGCAACTTGTTCGTATGGCGTGCGAACCTTATCGGTTCCTCTTCTAAAGGCCATGAATACTTCTTGAAACATCTATTAGGTACTAAAAATGCGGTATTAGAAGATGACGATGCACCTACACGTCCAGAAGAAATAAAATGGCGTGAAGCTGATGGGGCAGGTAAACTTGACCTTCTCATCGACATCGACTTCCGTATGGCTTCTACAGGCTTGTACTCTGATATCGTATTCCCTGCAGCTACATGGTATGAAAAAGAAGACTTGTCTTCTACAGATATGCATCCATATGTACACGTGTTCCAAGCTGCTGTTGATTGCGCATGGGAAACTAAATCTGACTGGGATACATTCCGTACCCTTGCAGAAACAGTATCTCGCGTAGCAAAAGAGTCTGGCTTCACAGAATACGAAGATATCGTAGCATTGCCTCTTGGTCATGACAGCCCAGGTGAAGTGGCTCAACCAGAAGGTAAGGTTCTCGACTGGAGCAAAGGCGAATGTGAACCAATTCCTGGTAAAACAATGCCTAACCTCGTTCATGTAAAACGCAACTATAGCCAAATCTTTGAAAAATTCATTGCTTTGGGACCTAACATCGAAAACAAAATGGGGGCTCATGGCTTGGCTTGGGATGTATCTGATGAATATCAAACATTGTACGCACAAAATGGTACAATCGATAATCCAGAATTCATTTCTCATGGTCGTCCAAGCATTTACGAATGTAAAGAAGCTTGTAATGCTGTATTGACATTGTCTTCTTGTACAAATGGTAAATTGGCTGTTCGTTCTTGGAAGGCAATGGAAGAAAAAACTGGTCTTTCTAATCTTGAAAAGAACGCAAAAGGTCGTGAACAAGAAAAAATTACCTTTGATGACATGGTTCGCCAACCACGCTTCATCATTAGCTCTGTAACAAGTACTGGTAAAAACGATAAAAACCGTCGTTATTCCCCGTTCACAACATCTACAGAAGATAAAGTACCATTCCGTACCGTAACAGGTCGTCAATCCTTCTATTGTGATCATGAAATGATGCGCGATTACGGTGAAGCTATGGCGTTGTACAAACCTGTATTGTCCTATAAACCGGTACAAGGTGACTACAAACAAGAAGGTGTTCCAGAAATTACATTGAAATACTTAACACCACATAATAAGTGGTCTACTCATAGTATGTATTTCGATAGCCAACAAATGTTGACATTGTTCCGTGGTGGTCAAACTATTTGGCTCAACGAAGATGATGCAGCAGAAATTGGCGTTAAAGATAATGACTGGGTAGAAGCTTTCAATAAAAATGGTGTAGTTGCAGCTCGTGCAGTTGTATCTCCACGTATTCCTCGTGGCATTTCCTATATGCATCACTCTCAAGATCGTCACATCAACGTTCCTGGCACGCAAGTTAAGAAAGACCGTCGCGGTGGTACACACAACGCACCAACTCATATTCACATGAAACCGACACACATGATTGGCGGTTATGGTCAATTGAGCTATGGCTTTAACTACTATGGCCCAACTGGTAACCAACGTGATATGACAATTGTGGCTCGTAAGTTGAAGGAGGTGGATTGGCTTGAAGATTAAAGCTCAAGTATCCATGGTCCTAAATTTGGATAAGTGTTTAGGCTGTCATACATGTTCTATCACTTGTAAAAATACATGGACGAACCGCGAAGGCGCGGAATATATGTACTTTAATAACGTGGAAACTCGCCCAGGTGTAGGCTATCCACGTAATTGGGAAGACCAAGAAAAATGGAAGGGCGGCTGGACGCTAGATAACTCCGGTAAATTAGCTCTTTCTACAGGTTCTAAAACAAATCGTTTGATGAAATTATTCTTCCATCCTGAACAACCAGAGTTGAAGGATTATTTCGAACCTTGGACTTACGACTATGAAACATTGATTCATGGCGGTCGTAAAAATAACCAACCAGTTGCTCGTCCTCGCTCTCTTGTAACGAAACAAAAAATGGAAGTTACTTGGGGTCCTAACTGGGATGATGATTTGGCTGGTGGTCAACATGCTCGTTCCGATGTGAACTTGGCTAAGATGGGCGAAGATATCGTATTTGATTACGAAGAAGTATTTATGCGTTATTTGCCTCGTCTTTGTAACCACTGCTTGAACCCTGCGTGCGTAGCTGCATGTCCATCTGGCGCCATCTACAAACGCGATGAAGATGGGGTGGTTCTTGTATCTCAAGACGTATGCCGCGGTTGGAGACATTGTGTTCCATCTTGCCCATACAAAAAAATCTTCTATAACTGGGAAACTAATAAAGCTGAAAAATGTGTGTTCTGTTACCCACGTTTGGAAAATGGCTTGCCTCAAATCTGTGCTGAAACATGCGTAGGTCGTATGCGCTACGTAGGCGTTGTATTCTACGACATGGACAAAGTCGAAGAAATGGCAGCTACAAAAAATGAACAAGATATTTACGAAAATACAGTAGAATTAATCTTGGATCCTCATGATCCAGAGGTTATCAAAGCAGCTCGTGCAGAAGGAATCTCCGAAGCATGGATTAAAGCAGCTCAAAAATCTCCTGTATACAAACTTGTAAAAGAATGGGGCGTGGCGTTGCCATTGCATCCTGAGTACCGTACATTGCCAATGGTTTGGTATGTGCCACCACTCAGCCCAATCTTGCAACGTGTAACATCTGATGTATACTTGCCAGATGCACACGAAATGCGCGTGCCTGTACAGTACTTAGCTAATCTGTTTACAGCAGGTAATACAGAAATCTTAGCTCGTACATTGCAACGTGTTCTCGACATGCGTGAATACATGCGCCGTCGTGAAACAGGTGATGGCCCTATCGAACACAAAGTTGATTTAACAGAAGATCAAATGTACGCTATGTACAAATTGTTGGCATTGTCCAAATACAATGATCGCTTTGTTATCCCATCTGATGTTAAAGTATCTCGCGAAGGTCGCCTAGAAATGCAACATAATCGCGGCTTTGCTTGCCCTACAGGGGGATGTCAATAATGAAGGATGCTCAGAAAATCGCTCTTATTGCGTCATTTCTTCTACGCTATCCTGATGAACAATGGTATAACGAATTACCTGAATGGAGAGAGGACGCCCAATCCGTTGAGCATCCTCAACTTCGTCAAGGTTTGTTAGAATTCTTCGACTATGTAGAGGACTCCGATAAAAAAGAATTCGAAGACCAATATGTTCGTACCTTTGATTTCAGTCAAAATACAACAATGTATTTATCCACTTATGAGTTACAAGGTACAGGGGAGCAAGCGGAAGAGCTCGTAAAATTTAAAGCTTTCTTCCTCGAAAACGACTATGATTTACCAAAAGAAATGCCTGATTATATTCCAGCACTTCTTGAACTCTGTGCCGTTATCGATGAAGATAAATCAAAAGAAATTTACGACTATTGTAAGCCAAAATTGGAATACATTAGAGAACGCTTCATTGAGGCTAAACTGCCTTATGCATTCTTGTTTGATATTATCTTGTCTGTTGCAAATGGATTGGAGGACGGTGCACGATGAATCTATTCCTTTGGGGCGCTTTGCCTTACATCGCATTCACCTTCTTAATCGTAGGTACCTTGGTTCGTTTCTTCTACTTTGAAAGAAACTGGACTACAAAATCGAGTGAATTTTTAGAGAAAAAACAATTGCGCATCGCTAATCCATTGTTCCACTTTGGTTTACTATGCGTTATCGGTGGTCACGTTGTAGGTGTATTAATTCCTAAAACTTGGACTGCTGCTATTGGTATTAATGACCATATGTATCATCAAGGTGCGTTATATATGGGTGCTGTAGCTGGTATTATTTTCATCGTAGGCTTCTTGCTCTTGATGAAACGCCGCTTTACAGTGCCTGCTATGAAAGTTAACACATCTGGCCTCGATAAATGGTTATATTTGTTCTTAACATTAGCCATTTTCAGCGGTATGGCTGGTACATTGCTTAATGCATCTGGTTTCTTTGATTACCGCGTATCTATCGGTCCTTGGTTCCGTAGCTTACTATCCTTTATGCCTGATCCATCCTTGATGGAAGGCGTACCATTCATGTTTAAATTCCATATGTTAGCGTGGATGGTGGTAGCTATTATCTTCCCATTCAGCCGTTTGGTACACTGCTTGAGTGTTCCACTCAACTACTTAACACGTCCGTTCATTGTATATCGTAAACGAGACGAAAAATAATTAGGATGATGATTGATTTGTATGCCCTTCATGATATGACAAATTAATCGTAGCCCCTTGTAATAGTGAAAGCTGATGCTCACTACTACAAGGGGCTTTTATTTATTAATTTTTGTTAGAGTAGTTTAGATAACATAACATAACATAACACTATTTCTGATTGAATTACCTAACTTTTACCGAAACACTTTTGAGTTGTTTATATAGTTAGAATGAAAGACTAAATTAGAATTATTCTTATAATGAATGCTACCTATCTAATATAAGTAATCTGCAAATTTCGATTTAAATGATAAAATATGTTAAGTAAAATTGATATTTCAGGAATTATGTTAGAGAGGTTTATGATGAATCAAGTGGAAACGAAACAGTATAAGAGTATTTACCATATCTTTATATGGATTGCAGTATTCTCCTTAATTATGATCGGTTTGCTAGAGTGGGGCTATATGGTAGGTGGTCGTGCCTTTGGTAACTATAAAGTATATACAGGCCTTGTGCCTTGGTGTGCATGGATTGTGATGACTTACTTAGCAACGCGCCCTAAATGGTTTACAAGCCGTTATAACTTAGGTGAAATGTTCAAGGTTCACCGTGCATTAGGTATTGCATCTGTAGCTGTTATTGCATTCCATTTATATCTCTATTTTGGTAAAGCTGCTAAATCCGTTCTTGGTTGGTGGGGGGGCTATGTGGCCCTTACTTCTTTCGGCATTGGTACAATCTCTGGACTTGCGTTCTTAACTCCAAAACTTAGAAAAGTAACGGCATCTAGCCGTAATATTGGTATTTGGTTGCACCGTTTCAACTTAGTTGCATTAGTAGCTGCAGATATACATATTCATGGTTTTAATCGCATTTCCAAAATGGTACCATTCTTACAAGTATTTGATATCATCACATATGGCCTTGTTATCTACTGCATCTACTTGATGTTTAAAAAGAAATAATATGAATCACGAGAATCCCTTCTGTATTACACGGAAGGGGTTTTTTATTTATATGTTTATTTCCTAGTGAATTAAATATGGATATTATCAGTTTGACGCATAAATGATTGTGAGATTGATATACATTTTCTCTTTACTCAATTAATGAAAGTTGTTATTATTTTTTGTGTTATATGTGATAATGATAATGAACTTCAAAATTTCATTATCTACTCATTTTATTTTTCTTATTTTAGTGTGTGAGGTTTATTATGATGAAGCGTAAAATGACTAGTGCTTTTGCAGTAGCAGCCATGATGGGTGTGGCTACAGCCTTTGCTGTCAACCCCTTCTCCGATGTTCCGTCCGATAGCTGGGCTTACCAAGCGGTAGATCAATTAGCTACAGCTGGTATTATCAATGGTTATCCTGATGGTACTTTCAAAGGCCAAAATAACATTACTCGTTACGAAATGGCTCAAATGATTGCGAAAGGCATGGCTAATCAAGATCGTGCTAATGCAGAACAACAAGCTATGTTGAACCGCTTGGCCGACGAGTTCTCCAACGAATTGAATACACTTGGTGTGCGTGTAGCTAAATTGGAAGACCGCGTAGGCAATGTAAAGGTTACTGGTGATGCTCGTATCAACTACATCGGCAGAGAGGGTATCGATGGTTATGATTATGAAGATAAAATTACAGCCCGTGTACGTTTAGGTCTAGATGCAAAGGTTAATAAAAATACATCTGTTAAAGCACGTATTACAACAGGCTCTATTGAGTTAGGTGATAGTTCTAAAGAAGCTCAAGCTAACTGGGATTTGGCATATGTAGAGCACAAATTTGGTAAAAATGTAGTCGTTGATGCTGGTCGTTATACTCAAAAATTTGGCGGCGGCTTGATTTATAGCTCTAACTTTGATGGTGTAGGTGCTACAGCTAAGGTAGGTAAAAAAGTTACATTAAATGGTGCGTATGGTTATATGACAGCAGGCCGTTTTGCTAAGACGAGTAAAGCTGATAATGGTGATGTAGGTCTTATCAATGCCAATGTGGCTGTTAATGATCGCTTTAGCTTTGGCGGTATGTTTGCTCATGTTGGTACCACGAATGTACGTATGGGTAATGGCAAGAAAAATAACGAATTCGATAATGTATATGGCTTTAATGCTAAATACAATGTTGGTAAACTCGGTATTGATGGTGAGTGGGTAAAAGCATCTGGCTTAAGTGATTCTGATATTTGGAACGTAGGCGTTAAATGGGGCGATTATAAAATTAACAAGAAGAACTCTTGGATTATCCGCTTAGATTACTTTGATCAAGCTAAAAATGCACCTGTATTTAAAACGCAAAAATATGAATCTAATGATTTATTAAAGAAAACACGGTATGAAGGTTATAAAGCATGGCAATTAGGTGCATCTTATGCACCAGAGAAAAATATTGGTATTAATGCATACTATGGCTTTAATGCTAAAACACAAGACGGCAATCGTGTAAATGATTACTACCGTGCAGACCTTAACTTCAAATTCTAATTTTGATGCTTACGATTAGGCTGATAGTTAATCAATGATTAGTTCTAAGTAGAATGCTATGTAGATTGAAATTGTTTAGCATGCTACATTAGACCAACTAGATGTATACTAGTAGTTTGTATAAGAAATAGTGAGGTTTACATGGCAGAAGTAGTAAAAAAGCAGTTTAAAAGTAAATATCATATTTTAATTTGGATTGCAGTTTTATCTTTAATATTTATGGGTATGGTTGAATATGGTTATGTAACAGGTGGTAGATCATTTGGTAACTGGAAGGTTCATTTAGGCCTTGTGCCGTATGTTGCATGGCTTGTATTGACATACATTGCGACAAAACCCAAATGGTTTATCACACGATATAATCCTAAAGAGATGTTTGATATTCATCGCATTGTAGGGGTTGTCAGTGTTATCCTCGTATGTGCCCATTGGTATGTATATTTCTTGAAAGCTCTAAAGTCATTCTTAGGTTTCTGGGGCGGATATATCTCCCTTGTAGCGATGTTTATTGCTCTTATCTTTGCAGTGTTGTACTTATCACCTTGGGTTGGCAACATGGCAA
Organism: Veillonella sp.; assembly: GCF_041333735.1. Taxonomy (NCBI): domain Bacteria; kingdom Bacillati; phylum Bacillota; class Negativicutes; order Veillonellales; family Veillonellaceae; genus Veillonella; species Veillonella sp. Next base: position 508,268 of record NZ_JBGKFB010000001.1, on the reverse strand, counting down.
AGTCCGTATCCCGTAAAAAAGCAATCTGGATTCATCGTTTAAATCTAATTGCCATCATTGCGGCAAATATTCACGTGCATGGTTTTGGCCGTTTATCTAAAATGGTGCCATTCTTACCAGTATTTGATGTAGTAACATATGCACTTGTTATCTATTACATCTACTGGATGTTCAAACAAAAATAGTATGATTGTCATACCTTTTGGATGAGGTTGAAAGTTATATAGTATAAAGACCATCTCTATCCTTTATGTGATAAGAGATGGTCTTTTTTTTCTGTTTAGGATACAATAATATTATGGGTTTATATTCTATAAATCCTTAAAAATATACAGTCTATTAATAAAATAGAGTATATAATAACTTTAAAAGTTAAGAAAGAAGGTCATTATGGATTCTTCTTGGAAACGAATTATTTATCTGATCTGTATTATACAGATCGGTGGGGGAATAACGATTATAGGGGTACTATCATTCCTTCCGTTATTTCTTATAGAGCTAGGTTTACATAATCCAGGTGAAGCTGCTATGTGGGCTGGTATCGTATCAGGTGTAACGCCTTGTATGGTAGCGCTCAGTGCACCGTATTGGTCGCGCAAGGCAAATCAACTGGGACCACGTAAGGTAATGATGTTTATCTTATTTACCTTAATGGTTACAGTAGGGGCCTGTGCTTTCACACAAACCCCGTCTCAGCTATTGGTTCTAAGAATTTTGCAAGGTGTAGTAGGTGGCTATGTACCGATAGGTTTAGCTATTATTGTCCTCATAACGCCTGAGGAAAAGGTGCCATGGGCGATGGGGCTATATCAAGCCTCTATGGTGATGGGGCTCGTGTTTGGACCTCTTATGGGGGGCTTAGCGGCCGATCTATTAGGCTATAGGGCACCATTCTTTGTATTTTCTGGATTGACTGGAATTTGCTTATTAGGTATTTATTTCTTAATGCCTAATCTGCAGTTTAAGCACAAGGTTGATGCTCAAGAATCACAGATTTCTTTGATTAAATCATTTCTAATGATACCCCGAGTTCGCCTATTAGTAGCGATGCAGTTTTTGTGTAATTTTGGTATTACTGGCATTGGTCCAATCTTACCGCTTTATATCAAACATTATATGTCTGTGAATGATGAATTTGTTGCTACTATTGTGGGCATCATTATCTTTGGAGCTGGTTTGTTTAGCGCATTGGCATCCATTTCAATCAGTAAGGTTACACAACGATTGACGATGCCACGTATTATCTTTACCGCTACATGGGCTGTGGGGTCCCTATTTATCTTGCAATACTTGATGCCTAGCATATGGGGCCTTGGTATATTCCGTGCTATTGCAGGATTCTTTATGGGCTTTATTGCACCAATCGCAAATACCCTAATATCTAAAGCTGTTCCTATTGAGCGGCGCGGTATTGTCTTTGGGGCCGTATCTAGTGTAGCTATGATGGGCAATGTATTGGGGCCTGTTATTAGTGGTATTATTGCACGTGCTTTTGGCTATGGTGCTGTATTCTGGTCTACAGCGGCTATATTCTTTGTAGCGTCCTGGTTTGTATACCGTAATTTAGTTGTGTCTAGCAAATACCAATGAGAGGGGTTGGTAGTTGTTGTGAAGTATGTTAGTGGTGTAGGTCACTAACTATAAGAGAGATGAGAGTGTATCGTTATGTTATTAAAACAATTAGAGTATTTTGTGTGTGTAGTTGATAATAATAGTTTTACCCAAGCTGCGACAGAGCAATATGTGTCTCAATCTGCTATTTCACAACAAATTAAAGCCCTTGAAACGAGTCTTGGGGTGGAGCTGATGGTGAGAGAAAAGAGAAGCTTTCACCTAACACCAGCGGGACAATATCTATATCGCTCTGGTAAAAAATTACTAGAACGGTTTCACGATATTAAGGTAGAAACAACCCGCATCGGCACAGATGCACGTGTCAGTTTACGGATTGGTTATTTGAATCGTTATAGTGGAATGGCTATGCAGCAAACGGTCATTCGCATGGCGAAGCGCTATAAAAATCTAGATATCCGTATGTATAGTGGCAGCCATGAAGAACTGTATGGCATGTTAGATGATCGCCGTGTAGATGTGATTTTTAATGATCAGTGGCAGATTTTATCTGATGATTTTGAAAGTCATTTGATCGATAAGGCGACTACCGTGATTGAGGTGCCACAAGGGTATACAAAGGAAGGCAGCGTTGAAATTAAAACGATTGATGATTTACCCCTTATCCTAGTATGCCGTGGTAAGTATACGATAGGAGAGGAGGAGCACTATCGTAAGGCCATTGGCTATGCTGGAGCCTTTGCGTATGCTCGTACTTTAGAGGAAGCGCGCTATTTAGTGGCAGGCCAACAAGGCTTATTGTTATTAGATCGCTTTAAATACTTAACAGACTCCATGCCTGGCATTGAGCGCAAGGTATTGACTAATCATGGCAAATCCATGGAACGTAATTACTACTTTGTATCTCAACGAAATCAAAGTAATACCTATGTAGAAGCCTTTAGAGAAATGTTTAATCAAGTTTTGTCAGAGTTTTAATATACTCAGAGTTTTACTATACGAAGATGAATTATAGTAAAACAAAATTCATCGTTATATAACAAAAGATATTTGTATAACAACAGATATTTGCAATATAAAAGCCGTTAGCATATGCTAACGGCTTTGTTGTTTAAGGATTATACTATTGGAGATATTTTGATTAAATATATTCTAAAAGCATTGTAACCCCATCGATGAACAATTTTATACCATAAATGACGAGGACAGCGCCACAGAAGCGGTTGATCCAAGCCATATGGGTGATTTTGATTTTTTTTGCTAACAGATGCATGGTAGCGGCTAAGGATCCAAACCAAATTGGTGTCATAACTAAAAAACCGCCAAAGAAGTGGTAAATGTTCTCTTCTGGGATATTAGCTTGAAAAGCACCGAGCATCATAGTTGCATCAAGTACTGCTTGAGGATTGCCCCAAGATACAGCGATAGCAGATATGATAATCTTACGAATAGGGATATGCGTGTTAACATTGCGCATATCTGGTTCAGTTCTGAATATATTAAAGCCCATGTATACAATCAGTAGGCCCCCAAAAAGGAGTACGATAAGCTTTGTAAGCGGCCACATTTCAAGAATGGCGCCGATGCCAAAGAAGGCTGCCGTACTGAGGCTCATATCAAATAGTGCCAATATGATAAGGGTCAATATGATACGACGTATAGGCTGTACCAATGCTGTGTTGATGATGAAGAGGTTTTGCATGCCAACAGGGGCAAATGTTGCGAGACCGACAAGAAGTCCTTGTAAGAAGTACATGTTAACCCTCCTAACTATAGTATGATAAAGTACTAATAAGGTGAATAGTAGCACGAAACCCCTCCATTACTGGAGGGGTTATTACTATTCTAACTATATACAATTATATCATATTAAAATAGGTATGTATATTTCTTACCATAAACCAATCATATGTTGTGTAGCTAGGCTGACTGCTGTGATGGCAATCCAGCAACAAGCACCCAATGCAAGGGCAGAACCACCGGATTTTATCAATTTTACGATATTAGTATTAAGTCCTATAGCAACCATGGCCATTGTAATAAAGTATTTGGAAATAGTTTTGAATACACTCAAGAATTGAATATCTACATTCGCATAGGATAATACTGTTGTAATAAGAGAACAAATCACAAAGTATAAAACAAATTTAGGGAAGATTTTAGCGATGCTAACACTGCTACCATCAGCTTGAGCAGCACTTTGTTTTGCTTTATATACTTGGTAACTTGCTAAACCTAAACAAATAGGAATAATAGCGAGGGTACGTGTTAATTTAACGATTGTCGCATATTCTAGTACTTGTGTACCAGTGCCTTTCATACTATCCCATACGGCAGCTGTAGCTGTTACAGAGGATGTATCGTTTACGGCGGTACCAGCAAATAGACCAAAGCCCATATTGGAAAGACCAATAGCATCACCAAATGGAGGGAATACAAAAGCTGCTACTACATTGAAGAAGAATACAACGGAGATAGCCTGTGCAATATCTTGATCCTCTGCCTTGATGACTGGTGCAGCTGCAGCGATAGCAGAACCACCACAAATGGAGGAACCTACGCCGATAAGTACAGCTGTATTAGAGTCGATATGAGTGAGTCGATAGATAACATAGGACACGATTAAGGATGTAGCGATGGTTGAAATGATGACAGGTAATGAAATCCAACCTACATGTAAAATCTGTGTAATATTTAAGCCAAAGCCCAATAAAATAACAGCCCATTGTAAAATCTTTTTAGATGTGAAGCCGATGCCGGCACCAGTTTTTTCGCGCTTCCAAGATGTGAATACGGAGCCAATAATTATACCTAAGATGATAGCAAAGATTGGGCTACCGATTAGATGAAACTCTAGGCCTAATAGCCAACAAGGAATAGCGAGGACTGCACAGAGCAGAATGCCTGGCAACGTTTTTTGATTGATACCCATAATAAAAATCTCCTTACTGTACATACAGTTCACGCCATATGTGGTATCATGTGGCGTTTCTCTTCTATAGTTTTAATAATACCACATTGGGGGAATTATAATCTACTAGTAATGTAAGAAATATACAGTATATTCATTTTTATAAATATATAAGAACGAAGAGTATAATAAATGAATATTAATTATAAATATTGAATTAATACGATTTTTGTGGATTTCTTATGAAGGATATAGGTTATAATAAATATTTATATGTGATGAAAATCTCTTGTTTTTCATTGAATATATTGTATATAATGAATAGAATCTATTTTATAGATAGAAATGTAAATGAGGTACCTTATGATTGATATTAAACAAATAATTGAAACCAATAAAGAGTATGTGAAAAACCACCCAGAATTACCAAAAGCAGGATTAACAAGCCATCCTACAAAAAAACTAGGTATTGTCACATGTATGGATACGCGTTTAGTCTGCATGCTAGAAGATGCACTAGGTTTTAACCGTGGCGAAATTATCGTCATTAAAACAGCCGGCAATAGCGTAACACAACCAATCGATAATATCGTACAAAGTTTGCTAGTTGCTACTTATGGTATGGAGATTGAAGACGTATTAATCATTGGCCATGAAAACTGTGGTATGATTGATTTCTCTGCTACTACATTTATGGAGTCAATGAAAGAAAAAGGTATCAGTGAAGATGCGATTCGCATGATCGAACCAGGCCTTATTGACTGGATGGATCGTTTCCATATCTCCGAAGACAATGTAATCTATACAGTTAACTTCTTGCGTCACCATCCACTATTCCCAAAAGGAATGGGATTCTATGGAGGGATGATGGATCCTGATACAGGCGAATTCCGCTACCTTGAAATATAATCTGAGATTTGATGGGGCCCAAGTTGATTTGTACATTTAAGTGAAAAAGAGTGATGACTAAAGTCATCACTCTTTTTTCTTTCCCCTTATATAGCTAACCTATTATTCTCGCATTTAAGGTTGCGGTTAGGACTATATGGGACTATTACATAAGTACAGCCATAAAAATCACAGAACCTAGTAAAGAGCGACTTAGTTTACTATGGAGCGATGAGCTAGGTTCTGTGATTTTTAATTTAGCTCCCACTGATGTATTGGGGCCCCATATAGTCCTATCATGGTTAACCTTAAGCGTAATAATAGGTTGACTATATATTCCGTTTGGCTGTATATTGTAATTAGATTGTAAACTTACTCACATAAATTAGTTAACCTATGCGGCGTTAAGTATCGCTGAGAGGAGACATGTATGAAGCAGTTAGGTATTTCTATAATTGGTACAGATACAGATGTAGGCAAGACGTTTGTGACAGGGCTGTTAGGGGCCATGGCTGTAGATGATGGTTTTGCGGTTGGTATGGTTAAACCAGTGTCCTCTAGTGCGGTACCTTTTCCTGAATGTGTAACGATGGATGAGGATAATTATAATGTTGGCCTTGAAAGCAAGGATGCTACGCATTTAATGCGTTGCGCAGGTATTCCTGAATCTCGTCGTCATGAGGTTAACCCATATGCTATCGCTGGTGATTTTTCTCCCCGTCTTGCAGCAGAGTTATCTGGTATAGAAATCGATTATGATGGTGTAGTAGCTCATACATTAGATGTTGTTAATCGCTATGATCTAACCTTTGTAGAAGGTGCTGGTGGTATTACAACACCTCTTTACGGCGATAAAACATTCACGGATTTAATGAAAGATATTAAATTACCAGCCATCGTTGTAGCTGATGGACGATTGGGCTCCATTAACCGCGCGATTTTGACTTGTGAATACGCGAAGATGCATGGTATTGAGGTGAAAGCTATCATCGTAAATGATACAACGGCAGTAGATCCATTCTTATTGAAAACAAATGTAGAGGATATGGAACGATATACAGGTATTCCTGTAGTAGCTGTTGTACCGCCATACCAAGGGCCAGATATTCAAAAGGTTCAGCTTGGTTGGGCTCGATCCTTTGTGGATTCTAAGAAGGTATGGAATACAGTATTAGGTATATAGTAGTTAGATATTTTAATTTAATTTAGACTAATTATTTATGGTAATAGACTGTTATAGTAATTGAGTATTATAGGTATTGAGAGTTATAGTTTGTAGAATTTGTACGTATGAGGTGACGAAATGGCAGAGAAACAGCTTTCACAAGCAGCACAGTGGGACCATGAGTTTGTATGGCATCCATTTACACAAATGCAAGATTGGTTAGCACAAGAACCAGTAGTAATCGAACGTGGTGAGGGGGTATACCTCATCGATGAGAACGGTAAAAAGTATTATGACGGCGTGTCCTCCTTATGGGTTAATATTCATGGACACAATCATCCTGTATTAAACCAAGCCTTGAAGGAACAAGTGGATAAGATTGCTCATAGCACATTGCTCGGTCTTGTAAGCCCGCCATCTGCACAGTTGTGTAAAGAATTGGTAGAGCTCGCGCCAGAAGGCTTAAATAAAGTATTCTTATCCGATGATGGCAGTACGGCTATTGAAGTTGCTATCAAGATGGCCTACCAATATCGCCAACTTGTAGGACAAACAAAGAAAACTAAGTTCATTGCCCTTAATGCAGGCTATCACGGGGATACATTAGGCACCGTATCTGTAGGTGGTATTCAATTATTCCACCAAGTATTCCATAATTTATTATTCAAACCTTTGACATTGCCAAGCCCTGGTGTATATCGCGATGTAGCTGATCGAGAAAAAGCCTTTGAAGAGTCTTTGGCCGAATTAGAACGCATCCTCAACGAAGAGGGCGATGAAATCACAGCTCTCGTTATGGAACCATTAGTACAAGCTGCAGCAGGCATGCTTGTTATGCCTCATGGCTATTTGAAACGGGTTCGTGAATTAACGGCGAAACATGACGTATTCCTCATTGTCGATGAAGTAGCCACAGGCTTTGGTCGTACAGGTAAATTCTTTGCCTGTGAACACGAAGGGGTAGCGCCAGACTTCATGACCTTGTCCAAAGGTATTACTGGCGGTTATATGCCTCTCGCTGCTACATTGACGACACAACGTGTATTCGATGCCTTCCTCGGTACATTTGAAGAAAAGAAAACCTTCTACCATGGCCACTCCTATACAGGGAATGCCTTGGCTTGTGCCGTCGCACTAGCTTCTTTACAAGTATTCCGCGATGAAAAGGTTATCGAAGGATTACCTAAGAAAATCGAGGCTTTCACCAATGCATTGAAGCCAATCGAAAACTTGAAACATGTTAAAGAGGTTCGTCAACGAGGCCTCATCGTAGGGATTGAACTTGAAAAAGATGTGGCTACTCATGAGGCGTATCGTCCAAATGATGCGGTAGGGGCTAAAGTGGCCATCCTTGCTCGTGAACAAGGCCTCATCTGCCGTCCAATCGGTGATGTGGTAATCCTCATGCCGCCATTGGCGTCCACTGTGGAACAATTAGAGGATATGGTTCGCATTGTTGGTGAAAGTATCCAACGCGCTACTGAAGAAGAGGGAATCCTCGAAGACTTACGACCAATAATTCTATAACAATTTACGGCTAAGTATTTTATAAAGATTTAAGGTAAACGTAAAAGCTATATATGTCATGATTCTACGGTTCTAGAGTCGTCGGCATATATAGCTTTTTATATGTTTAGCGGATAATGTTTCGTTAAGTCTTTAAACTATAGACTATACATTGTGAAAATTCGATGATATTTTTGCATATCTATGATACTATATACGTATAAAGGAGGTCATCGTATGGACATTTATGTAATTATGCAAGTTATTATTTTATTTGGTGCCATCTTCCTCGGCGTTCGTCTTGGTGGGATGGGCATCGGTTACGCTGGCGGCCTTGGTGTAGTGTTGTTAAGCCTTGGCATGGGGATGTTCCCAGGGCAGATTCCTTGGGATGTAATTCTCATCATCATGTCTGCTATCGCTGCTATTTGTGCTTTACAACTCGCTGGCGGTCTCGATTATTTGGTGCGTATTGCAGAAGGTATTTTGCGTAAAAATCCTAAGCATATCAACTACTTAGCACCAACAGTTACGTATTTCTTAACGCTATTGGCTGGTACAGGTCATACAGCATTCTCTATGATTCCTGTTATTGTAGAGGTGGCAAAAAGTGAAAACATTAAGCCATCTGTACCATTATCCATCGCCGTTGTAGCAAGCCAAATCGGTATTACAGCGAGCCCAGTATCCGCCGCAGTTGTTGCTATGAGTGGTTTCCTTGAACCATATGGTGTCAACTATCCAACATTGCTTGCCATCTGTATTTCTACAACATTCGTAGCGGTTATGATTACGGCATTTATCATGTCTACCTTCGCGAATAATGATTTGTCTTCCGATCCAGTTTACCAAGAACGTTTGGCAGCAGGTCATGTGGCTCCACCTCGTGAAAAGAGTGCTGATTTCCACTTGAAACCAGGTGCGAAAACTTCTGTATTGATTTTCTTGATTGGTATTATTTGTATCGTATTCTATGCAACTGCTATCTCCAAGAACATTGGTCTTATTAAACCAGTTATCTTTGGTCGAAATGATGCCATCGTTGGTTTCATGATGATTATTGCAGCGGCTATTACATTTTTCTGTAAGATTGATACAGCACAACTTGTTAATACAAGCACATTCAAATCCGGTTTATCCGCATGTGTCTGCGTACTAGGCGTAGCATGGTTGGGCGATACTTTCGTAAAAGGTCATATCCCTGAAATTAAAGCTCTAGCATCTAGCTTGGTAACAGCCTATCCATTCCTATTAGCGGTAGCATTCTTCTTTGCTAGTACATTGTTGTATAGCCAAGCGGCAACTACACAAGCGTTGGTACCGGCTGTAATTCTGGCTCTCGGTATTACTCCAGAAAACCCAGGATCCGTATATATCATTATCGCATCATTCGCAGCCGTATCTGCCCTCTTCGTATTGCCTACATACCCAACACTCTTGGGGGCTGTACAAATGGACGATACCGGCTCAACACGAATCGGGAAACTTGTATTTAACCATCCGTTCTTCATCCCTGGTGTACTTGCCATCGCTATCGCAGTAGCACTTGGCTTCGTAGTGGCTCCATTGATGTTGTAATTGGTGAAAGTTCATTAGAACCATTACTAACGATAATAAAACTACAAAAGGACGTAACTCTTACAGTTACGTCCTTTTTCTTGCATTTGTTTATAGAGTTTTATTAACCTTTATTCTTGCAGTCCTTACAGATCCCCGCTATTTCCAAGTGATGTTCTGTCACTGTAAATCCTGCATCTGTTAGTTCCTGTGGCATTTCTACGACAGGGCAGGTGTGGAGCGGAATCATGGCGCCACATTTAGTACATACTGCATAGTGACGATGCGTATGAGGGGTAATCTCATAATAGGCCATATCGCTACCCATGAGTGTTGTACGGGTAACAATATCTTTTGTTTCTAATAATTCAAGGGTGCGGTAAATGGTAGACATCCATGTGGTGCTACCATCGCCCAATCGCTCTGCGATTTCCATAGCAGTAATCGGTTTATCTGTAGTTGTTAATACGGACCAAATGGCTTCGCGCTGTTTGGTCTTTTTTATGCCTTCAGGCCAATTTGTTGTATTCATAACGCTCTTTCGATTCTGTTTTAATACTAAACATGCTACACAAGTATAAGTAGATAATTTATTTTGTACAGAATAGCTATCTTATTTTGCTAATAGAATAGCTATATATATATATATATGATTATCTTTGTTTACTTGCTAAATTGCATACGGCGTAGGATGGTTCTGATATTTTTGATAACTAATACTACGAGTAGAATTGCAACCGATGTGAGAGATACAAAACCACCTGGAGCTACGTTGAGATAATAGGATCCGAATAGGCCGATGACCATGGCTAGCAAACTAAATCCAATAGAACAGAGTAATGTGGTTCTAAAGCCTTTTTCTAATTGTAATGCCGATGCTACAGGTAAGGCAATCATGGCACTTAATACGAGAACGCCAACGATTTTAATAGAAATAGATACGGCTGCAGCCATCAAGATAGCAAAGATGTAATTGATAAAATCAACCTTAACACCGGCTACACGAGCTGCCTCTTCATCATAGGCGATGTAGAGGAGTGAGTTATATAAGAAATATAAGGTTAAAACAGATAAAATAGTTAGGGCTGCAATGCTAATCATATCTGTTGTGTTTACGGTTAAGATACTGCCGAAGAAGAACACATTAGCATTAGCTTTCAACTTGCCTGAACTAATTAGCGTAATAGCGGTACCAATACTAAGTGACAAGATGATGGTTAGGATCAAATCGAGATGGTGGGAGAAGTATTTTCGTAAGAACTCGATGAGAGCACCGCAAATAGCAGTAAAGATAAATGCTCCTAGGATAGGATTTGTGTTTGTTAATAAGCCTAATGTAATACCTGCTAGCGATGCATGGCTCATGGTATCGCCAATCATACTAGAACGGCGTAGAACCATGAAAATACCGATGCATGGACAGAGTAGAGAAATGCAGATGGCTACGAAGAAGGCATTTTGCATGAATTCATAACTAAACATGGTGCACCTCCTTAGCTGTAGTATCATCGGCCTGAGCCTGAGCCTGAGCCTGAGCCTGAGGTGTTACATCTGTAAAGCAAGCACAGTTTTCATGATCCATAGGATTGCGCCCTGTGCTGTGCATGATTTCACTAGCGTATTGTTCAGGAGAGCAAAGGTGACCTTGGCCATTTGCAATGTGGTAGATATTAGTTGAATTGGCTAGGGCCATTTCAAGATTATGCTCTACGGAGATAATTGTAATATGGTGTACTTGGTTTAACTCGCGCAACAGGGCGTAAATGCCTTCTTGGCTTTTTCGGTCGATACCAGTAGATGGCTCGTCGAGGATAATAAGGTCAGGACTACCGATGAGGGCACGAGCGATAGATACGCGTTGTGCTTGCCCCCCAGATAGTTTGCTGATTAAACGGTCTTTGAACTCGGTCATATTGGTAAGCTCTAATACGCGATCTACTTCATGTTTATCTTTAATTTTGAGCAATTTACGATAGGAATCGAGTATTTCTTTTACCGTAATAGGAAATCCGGCATGGGAGAAATCATTCTTCTGAGATACGTAGCGAATGTTGTTTGTATTTCGTTTGATAGAGCCTTTTACAGGTGTCAGGAACCCTAAAATGAGACGTAGAAGAGTACTTTTACCGCACCCATTGTCCCCAACGATGGATATATAATCACCACTGTGAATATGTAAGTTAAGGTCATTCAACACATAAGGTGGCTGACCTTGATAGGAAAAATAAAGATGTTCAATAGATAACATATAAAAACCACTTTTCTAATTGACAAAATCTTGAGTAAGTTTATACTATAACTATATTACAAATGCAACTGAGTCGCAACTGCAACTAAAGAATGGTTACTATTCTATGAAAGCATAGCGATCAGGATTTCACAAAGGAGGACTACGATGGTCAAGAAGCTGGTTTTGTTAATGATAGGCATCATGATGGCTGCATTATTTGCAGGCTGTGGCAATGATGCACCAAAGGAACAAGCAGGTAAGAAGATCCAAGTGGTAACAAGTTTTAACGCAATGGCTGAATTTGCAAAGGCTATTGGTGGTGACAAGGTAGAGGTATCTACTATTATTCCAGATGGCGTAGAGCCACATGATTTCGAGTTGAAACCTGAAAATATGAAACAATTGGCAACAGCTCAAGTATTCGTTTACAACGGTTTTGGTATGGAACCTTGGGCACAACAAGCAATTGATGCGGCTAAAAATAGCAAACTCATCACTGTTGTTGCTACAGATGGCGTAGAAGCTATCAAAAATACTGATCCTGAAGAAATTAAAGAACATGGTGCAGAAGATCCTCATGCATGGTTATCTTTGAAAAATGCGAAAATCGAAGTGAAAAATATTAAAGATGCTTTTGTAAAAGCTGACCCAGCAAACAAAGATTACTATGAAAAGAACTATAATGAATATGTTGCTAAATTAGATGCAATGATCAAAAAATATGAAGATCAATTCGCTAAAGCTCCACATAAAAACTTCGTTACTGGTCATGCAGCATTTGCGTACTTATGCCGTGACTTTGGGTTAGAACAAAATAGTGTAGAAGATGTATTTGCCGAAGGTGAACCAAATGCGGCTCAATTGGCTGAACTCATCAAATATTGTAAAGAAAACAATATCACTACTATCTTTGCAGAAGAAATGGCTAGCCCAGAAGTTTCTAAAACTTTGGCAAGCGAAGTTGGTGCTAAGGTAGAAACTATTTACACAATCGAAAGCAACGAAGATAATAAAACATACTTAGAACGTATGGATGAAAACCTTACAAAAATTGCAGCATCTTTACAATAAGATGAACGAAAAAGCAGCCCTTATAGGGCTGCTTTTTTAGCTCTACGCATTGTACGTAAGATTTAAAGTTGTAATATCTATAATTTTGGAGCCTATAGTATAATATATATAATGAAAATAAATCAAAAGGAGGTCCAACATGGTTATCACTAATAGATTGGGGATTACCGATTCCCCAACATTGGCTAGAGAAGAAGAACGAATTAGTAAAAAAGCAGCAACAACACTGTTTGAAGAAAATCTACTTAATGATATGCCGAGTGGTACGTGGACTACCTTGCAAAGAATCCATACTATATTATTCCAGGATATATATGATTTTGCCGGTGCATTGCGAACTGTGAATATTGCAAAAGGAAATTTTCGCTTTGTTCCGGTTATGTATCTTGCTGAAGCCGTTAAAACCATTGAAGATATGCCCCAATCTACCTTTGATGAAATTGTAGAAAAGTATGTAGAAATGAATGTGGCGCACCCTTTTAGAGAAGGTAATGGTCGTAGCATGCGATTGTGGCTTGATCATATGTTGTGTTCAGAGTTACAAAAGACTATTGATTGGAGTCAGGTAGATAAAGAGCAATATTTGTCTGCTATGGAACGAAGTCCAGTAAATGACTTAGAAATAAAAGCTATTCTTGCTAAAGCACTTACCAGTGATATCAATAATCGAGAACTATTTATGAAAGGCCTTGACCATAGTTATTATTTTGAAGGATATCAATTATTTAAAAGTGAAGATTTATAAGGTATAGAATTATGAATAGTTTATTTGGCCCATATATAGAAAAATGGATGCACTTGATCACTATTAAAAATATGTTATTATTAGCGATTATATCAGCGATTGTAACTGACTTGGGATTACATATTTTAACGCTAATTTTCCCCAAAAGTCCATTTTTCAAAACATTTATTTGGGAGATTATAAGCCCCGTAGAGATTGAGTTAGTCCCTATCATTGGATATGTACTTGGAATTGTAGCGTTTGTTCTTGTATCTTCTGGTATTTTATATGGTATTTTTAAGGTTTTTAAGGGGCAGGTTACATATAAGCAACTAGTGGCAGACATGCTTTTAAATAGTTGTATTACTAGTTGGATCCATTTGATTTTTGTACTTTTTGCTGCGCCTATTTATCTTTTCTTGGATTTACATGCTAAAGGCGGATCCGGTGGATTAAGCACCATAGAACTCATTAATGTTTTTGTTATGGCTCAACTGATGTCTAAGCAATTTGGATTGAGTCCTTGGATAACAGGTATTGCATTTTATATCGTATCCTTTGTCTTTGGCATAGGTGGTATTATCTTGTCTATGTCTCTTTAAATACATATGTAATAGAAATGTTGATAGATGCTATTAGGTGTCTATCAACTTTTTTATTACTATATTTGTTTGGATAGTTTATAATGAATTTATATTTAATTTAAAAGTGTATTATGATACAATGATAGAAATATATGTGCTTTTGATGTATTTGGAGGGGAACATATGGAACGAAAATGGTATTTAGATCTTTGGGCACTCATAAGAGAGCCTTTTAAACGTGGCATTCCAGAGATTGTAGAGTTTGGTACAATCCAACGCGGATTCGCGTGTACCATGGGGATGCTTGCCATTAGTCTGCTTGTGAGTTGGATTATACAAGCGGGAATGGCTTATTCTTTAGGTGTTTCGGCTCCACAGCTAGGAGCTGCATTGGGGGTTCTTGCTGGGGCTGGATTTTTTGTATTAGTATTATATGCATTATCAGCATTTGTTACATTAGCCATTTATTCGGTGCTCTTTAGTTGGGTAGCCAATAAATTTGATGCTCATACTAATTATGAGTCTATACTAAAGATTTGTTGGTATGAAAGTGCATATTCGATGTTCATATCCCTTGTTTTATCGATTATTCAAGTAATTTTGATTCTTATCATTCAGGGGCTGAGCTTAGATATTTACGCACCTCAGATTATTTTGCATATCATTAATTTTACCTATATTATTTTGCAAATTGTCTTATACATTTGGTATTTCTGGTTGAGCTTAACACTTATGGCACGTCAAATCGAAAAGGGACGTCTAGCAACATTTGGTATTGGGCTTTTGGCATCTTTAATTCCAGTAGTACTTATTGGCATATTGGTGGGCATGGTTATGCTTGTTTCATCTAGATAATTACATAGTATGAAAAATATGAAAGCAAGGTATGAATATACCTTGCTTTTGTGCTATAATGATGAACAGAGTATGAATTAAAAATAAAATAATTGTTATAAATTCGTAATCGTTGTGTTGTGTGTTGCATCATTCTAAATAGAATGATGCTATTCTTGTTGAGTAAAAGGTGGTGAGAGGTATGATGGCAGGTTTAGTAGAGTTCGTATATCGCTTATTAAACCCCATTGAAGAAAAAAATCCACGAATGTACCACTATGATGTTACCTATGGACAGCTTTCTTGGATGCTCGTATTGACGCTCATATGCTATCAATTTACCATCGTCGGTGAAAGTGTATATCTAGATGCTATACGTGCTTTGATACGCAACTCATCACTATTAGTGAAGTGGCAAATGTTTGCGCTTCCCGTAGGTCAACATGAGATACAAGTCTTTTTTGAACACTTAAGTAAACCGCGTGAGTTTTGGAATATCGGTCGGTTTGCGTGGGTAATTTTAAAAGCGGCGCTTATGTCCGGTATCTTGCTAGGTTACGCAATGTTGCAAAAACGTAAGTTCTACATTCGTGGCGTAGTTACCGGTGTATTACATATGATGGCCTTTGCCCAATTAGTAGTAGCTATGATTACGCTTACGGCAGGTATTATGTTGATTCTTACATCCATACCGATTATATTGCAAGCCATTATTGGTTTTTGCATGATTGTTTTATGCATTCTTAGTACTGTATTGTTATTACAGACCATGGGTCGTATTGCAGGGGCATGTATTAATGGCAGTTTTTATGAAGGACTAAGCATTATGTTAATCGCTATTTTAGCATCACTATTATGTGAAGTGCTATATACATTAACTCGATAATATATAAGGAGTATTATGGCTTGGTATAAGGATATATTACATTTATTTACAAAACTGAGTGATCGTTCCTTTCAAAATATTATTAAGAATGGATCGTATGCTCGAGCTATACTAAATCTTATAATATCTACAATTGTATTATATGTAGTGACCTATGCTTTGCCGTTCATAGTGAAAGCTGTGTCTCCCGCATTAGGCATAAAACGAATGACTGGTCTCACACATTTTGATCTAGTTAGTGCTTTGGCAAATGCATCATTTTTAATTTTTCAAATTATCATAGGTGCCTTTGTAATATGGCGATTACTAGTATTGCTAGGTGGTACTGGTACCTATAGGGGCGTGATGCGAAACTATATCTATGGTTTAGCCTATACGAATGCACTTCGTACTGTAGTATTGGTGTTGATCCATATAGTGGGGCTCATATTATTTTATTTATCTATGCCGAAATATGTAGGAGATATGGCCTACCTTATTACCATGTTTAGTCAGTATTATGCTGTCTTTATTGGGGCCCAGCTCATGCGCCGCTATGTTGAATTAGGTATCGTAAAAACATATATTATTATGTTTATTGTGGCGTTGCTATCAGTGTCAGTATTGCCTCAATGGATCCGATTTGTACATACCCTAGTTAAATAATATAAGACTGTAATGCAGTATAACCGCAAGATGAAAGTCTTGCGGTTTTTTTATCGTTTAATTTATATTAAAATTAATTATATATAATTTAAATCTGGGAATTTATGATATAATTAATCTTATAGTGTAGTTGAGAGCGGAGTTAGTTATGGATACGACATTTTTACGAGAAATATCCCTGCTGGTGCGTTCACCGAAGAAGGGGATCGATGAAATCTTCTGGTTTGGTACCTTAGAGAAGGGTATCAAAGCTGGCCTCGCCGGTTGGTGTGCCACCCATATTTTGGGATTTGCTTTAGGCATTATACTATTACCTTTAGCCATGACCTTTGGTGGGTTTTTATTTGGCTTTATACCAGCTGTATATGGCATATTTTCTATATTGAGAGAGATTTTAGGCCTTGGAATATATTGGTTTGTAGGTAGCTTTATACTTTGGAAATTACTGAGTGTTCTCTTAGAGCGTGACTTTGATTTCAAGCAAGTATTAATGGGCACTGCCTATGTGGAAGGCTATACAGGAGCACTTGGATTAGCATTAATTTTGGTATCTATTATTTGCATTTATATTACGCCATTTTTAATGATCCTATTAGTTCCCTTAGCATTAGCTTACGTTGGTGCCGTTATCTACGTAGCCGTCATGCTTTTATCTCGGATTATGAAAGTAGAGCCTCTTACAGTCGGCGCTGTATATATAGTTCTATATATTATTAACCTTTTATATAACTGGATTATGCGCATACTATTTGCGTAAATACATAAAACCTCCTAGTTTTATACTAGGAGGTTTTTATTGCTTTGAATAAAATTTTAGTAAAAGTAGTTTGTCATTATTGAAGAGAATCATAATGTTGTAATAGTAAGTCTACATTGTCTTCATCGTATTCGATTTGTTGGGACCATCTTGCGACTTGTTTAAGCGGTGAGCCTTCTATAGCACTTGTAATTAGTATGTATTCCACACTATCTTTTGCGTAGGAAAGGATAGATTCCAAAGAATAGTCTGCTAGCATATCGATTTGACGATATAAGATGTATTGGAACACCTTGTTGAATAGCCCCATATCGTGAGTTGCTATATAGGTTTGTACAGCGGTAATTAGTTTATCTGTGTCATGAGATAATGCATTGATTTGTGCAGTCCATTCTTCATCGATAGGCTCTGTTGTACCATATAGAGTTAATAGTTTTTCATAATACTGTACATCAGGATTTGGGCTGTATTGAAAGTATGATGAATCTATATCAAGTGCTAATAGTTCAAATATATTTTGAATAGTTAAACGCTCATCAGGACTAAACTCACCATCATCGTCTTCAATGGTAAAGATTACCTGATCAGATTGAGTATCCTCTGCGAGTAGTTCAACTGATGCTTCACAGGATAGACCAACCCCACATAGTTCGAGGTCTTCAATATATTTATAAAAACGTGGATGCATATGGCATGTATCGCATAGGCCTTCTTCACCGAGTTCGAGCACAACCTTACAGAGACCGTTTTCATTGAGTAACGGACACATTGGTTGTTCTTTAGAAAACACGAAATGGCTGCCCTCATCATCCACAGTGATAGCTTGGCGTAAGCTTTCACCAAGAGGGCCTGTCATAGTATGATAGCGTTCAGCAGTGGCCTCGTCGATATCGATGGTCCAAAGTTGACAACATGTATTTTCACATCGATCTGCTTTGCATTGAAATGTGTGATATATGGTAGGATATAATGAAATCATAATCGTCTCACTTGTAGTAAAAAATATTCTACGTGCATTGTATCATAGGGGAGTTGTCTATGCATTAATATTATAAATAAAGATTAATAAATCGTATCGATTTAGTGTATAATTGTATATATACACACTATGGTCCTGTTTGAGAGATGGAGGAGCCTATGAAATCCTTATTTGTAAAAGGTAGCCTTGTATTAGCCTTGGCAGCAGTGTTTGGTATGCCAAATGCAAGTGCAGCCCATTTAGTAGCGGTAGAACCAACTGTTGCCGTTGTTGATGGAAACCATGCAGCGATTGTAGGTGCCAATGGTTTATTAAATGCATTTATTCAGAATCATCCAAATGCAGCTATCACTGAAATCGCCTTTGATGCGGATGGTGGTCAAATTAGATATGATGTAGACGGTTTTGATGAAAGTGGCAAATATGAGCTTACGTATATCTATGCTACAAATCAAATCTTTGAAAAACGTGAAGGTGACTTCCATAAATCCTTAAAGAAAAAATCCTTTGATCCTCGTGAAATCTTACCGCCAGCAGCAGTAGTTAACTTTGCGTATGCTCAAACGCAAGGCAAAGCGACAAGCCTTAATGGGTGGTCTGTACAGTATGATAAAGGTAAAATAGTGTACAAAGTTAGCTTCGGTACAGAAGGCGACAAAGAGGTAGATGTACGAATTGATGCTATGAATGGTACTTTATTATCTGTTAAATTTGATGATTAAACCTTTCTATAATTAGTAAATACAACTTAATAGTTAAGGGCTTATTATTTTAAATATAACAATTAAACTCCTTAAAACTGTCTTTTTTGTAGTAAATGATAGTTTTAAGGAGCTTTTTTTGTGAAAGTTTGCTCATGAAATGGGATGTTTAGATTATGAGAAGTGCAATGAGAGGCCGTGGTTCCTTTATACATGGGATATATAGCTTTTTAGATTTGGTTCATATAATACTTAATTGTAAATCGAATACTATAGAATTTCATTTAAATTACATATAAATTCATTTTAGACTCACGCCAAAATAAGCTGGACCGATGGGTTCTACATTTTTATTTCATAGATTATGGATAATATGTGTCCAGTCAAAGGACAGAACTCAAATATATCGGGAATTTCCAGACTATATATCTACAGTCCACGCTAGATATATGTTTTGGAACTATAACGATAACACCGAGTTGGTTAAAAATATATATGCGTAGTTTTGCATATATATGGATTATCAAGGAGGATATTATGAAAAAATCTATTTTGAAAAGTAGTATTGCTTTAGCAGTAGCTGGCGTATTTGGTGCTACTGTAGCAGTAACAGCGGCTGAACAAGCAACACCAGTTCCTGTAACTCAAGAGGTAGCAGCTACTACAGCTCCTGTAGCACAACCTGCTACTCATCAAGCAGTTCCTACAATTCAAGTAACTCCAGCAGCTAAAGTAGAAGCAGCTCCAGCAGCAGCTAAAACAGAAGTAGCTCCTGCAACAGCTAAAGTAGAAGTAGCTCCTGCAACAGCTAAAGTAGAAGTAACTCCAGCAGTTAAAGTTGTACCAACAGCGGCTAAAGTTGAAGTGGCTCCAGTTGCACCAGTAGCTCAGGATACTACACCAGTTCCAACAGCAACTCAAGACGTAAAAGCTCCAGTAGCTCAAGACACTGTAGTTCCAGCAGCAGCTAATCCTGCAGCAGCAACTCCTACAATTGAAACTGCAGCAGTAGCAAAAGCTCCTAGCGAAGCTAAAGTAGTGCGTGCAGCAGATAAAAAAGTAGAAGCTAATAAAGAAGAAAAAAATACTAAAAAAGCGCAAGCACACAAAGCACCTAAAGTAAAAGCTGACAAAGCAGTTAAAGCTGATAAAGCTGTAAAAGAAACTAAAGAAGTAAAAGCAGATAAAAAAGCTGACAAAAAAGAAACTACTAAAGAGGAAAAAAAACTCTAAAAGTGGAAAATCACAACCTAGCACAACAAGTAAGCAAGCAGGCGTAGTCGATCAAAATAGTATTTTCGTAATTGGTGCGAATTATTTAATTGATCAATTTGAAAATAAATATGGCGACTCTAAGATTACGAATGTATCCTTCAAAGCTGCCGATAAAACTGCTATCTATGAAGTAGACGGTTTCAATACTAGTGGTGCCCATTCCATGACTCTAGATGTGGCATCTGGTAATGTAACTGAAGGTACTCCTAAAGCATACGATGCATCCATGGAAGCTAGTGCTATTGATGCTGGTACTGTGTTACCTCCACATGTGGCGATCAATGCAGCCTTCGCACAAACTGGCAATGTAGCAACTGGTATTAACTCTTGGTCTGTAGCAAACCAAAACGGTAAACCTATTTATACTGTAGAGTTCCATGATGCACAAAATAAACCTGTATCCATCGTATTGGATGCAAAAACAGGTATGGCAGTAAAATAAGCTAATCTATATCCTATGCCACTGTAAAGCAAACCCCTTTAATACACGAACACTAAACACACAAAACTATACACACACATACTTACACACATACACAATACACTTACACACACAATAAACAATTACACACGCAGCCCTCTGGATTGGATAGACAAACATTGACTCTCTCCTATGCCGTCTGTCGTTCAGAGGGCCCCTTATGCATTGTGGTTCCCTCCCAATCATAAGATTATATACTTGGTATATAATACTCTCTCTCACAATAAGAACGTAACTGCTTTACAGTACGCTAGGTATAGGGGAGCAGGAAAGCCCGTAATACATGTAGACCGCTGCATGTACTACGGGCTTTTTTCGTTGAAAAATTTCTTATATGAAATAGTAAATATAGGCCTTGAAACTTTCTAGAAATATAAATGAGCAGATATAAATATATCTGCTCATTTTGTATGTATCTAAATCTCTATGAGGTCTAAAATGATTGTTTTAAATATATTGTCTAGGTACGCGCTCAGAGAAACCACAGAAGATTTCATAAGGAATTGTTGAGGCTAAGGCAGCAATCTCTAATGCAGAGATGCTCTCATGACCTTGAGATCCTAAGAGGACAACCTTATCACCAGGTTGTACAGTAATTGTATCAGGCACGGCCACCATGAATTGGTCCATACAGATACGGCCCACTACAGGGCATCGTGTACCATGAATAAGGACGGTACCGCGATTAGATAAGCTGCGAGGATAACCATCTGCATAGCCTACAGGGATGGTAGCAATTGTCATTGGTTCTGGTGTTATATAGGTAGAACCATAGCCGATACCTTCGCCAGCTTCCAAGCGCTGTACATGTACTACTTCGCTGTGGAAGGAGAGGACTGGTTTCAACCCCAATCGATTTGGTACATCAAGGGATGGCATAATACCATATTGGATAATGCCAGGACGTGCATCGGTAAATAAGCTATCTTTTACAGATAATAACCCAGCACTATTGGCAAGGGAGAATCGATAGTCCGCATCAGGTCTAAATGCACGGATTTCGTCTACCATTTTATGAAATTTTTGTGCCTGCCCATGCGCGTGGCTTTGATCAGCTGCATCAGCGTTACTCATATGAGAAAAGAAGCCGTCTACTTCAAGATTTTCATAGGATTCAACGCGTTTTATAAATTCTACTGCATCCTCTGGTTTGATACCGATGCGATGCATGCCTGTATCGACAGCGACAGCAACGCGAATGATCATATCATGATTTTCTGCTACTTTGTCTAGTGCTTCCAAATCTGTAGATTCACATACGGCAGGGATGGAATTCGTGTCTGCTACAAGCTCAAATGATTGTGGGCGTGTGAGACCTAGTAGGTAGATTGGCACCATAATACCTGCATTGCGAAGCGGCACAGACTCTTCAGGAATGGCAACCGCTAAGGATTCATAACCCTCCTCAACGGCAATACGGCCCATCATAACGCTGCCGTGGCCATAGCCATTGGCCTTGATAACAGCTGTAGATGTGCTCCATTCCGGTAAACTATCTTTAATTTTGCGCAAGTTCTCGCGAACAAGACTTGTATTTATGGTCAAATAGGTGGGTCTCATGGTATTCCTCAATTCTATATAACATTACTTTTATTGTATAACTTTTGGGGAATTAAACAATACTTTTGTGAAAGTTTTATACAGAAATATTGGTATTATTTTGAATTTTATAGCTTTTCTGCATATATTATATACAATATTTGTGAAAGTATACTAATTAATATAGCTTCCGATGCTATTTATAGTATAATTTATATAGATAGATTATTTATATACTTTTATGTAACTAGTGTATTATATATGCTATAAATAGATACGGTATGCTTACTAATTGTACAGTATATATGATGAAATAGAGTGCTGAGGTATATATGGAATATAAAATTGTTATTTAAGGAGGTTCTCATGAGCGAACGTGTAGTAGTAGTAAACGCAAGTAAAATGAATTATGACCATGCATTAGATTTCTCCGTATTATCTAATGATGTACAGGTTTATGATAATAGTACAAATGAAGAGCTTATTGAGCGTATCCAAGGGGCTCGCGTAGTAGTAACAAAAGAGTTACCAGTAGGGGCTGAGTTGCTTTCACAATTTCCAGATACTGTAGAGCTCATTGTAGAAGCAGGTACAGGCTACAATAATATCGACCTCAACGCTGCAAAGGAGAGAGGTATCACTGTGTGCAATATTCCAGCGTACAGCACAGAACGTGTAGCACATACGGTAATCATGATGATCCTCAATTTTGCGTCCACAATGCAACAACAAATCGGCATGCTTGCTAAAGGTGATCGCAGTAATTTCACAAAGCATTTACAAGTGAGCCATACCGAAGTGAATGGTAAAACCTTAGGTGTTGTTGGTGCTGGTCACATCGGTATGGAAGTCATCAAGGTAGCAAAAGCACTAGGTATGAATATCTTGGTTTATACGCGTACACCAAAGGCTGATGGCGACGGTGTTCGTTATGTAAGCCTTGATGAATTACTAGAAAATAGTGATTATATTACATTGCATTGCCCATTGAATGACCAAACTAAGTACATGATTAATAAAGAAACCATCGCTAAGATGAAGCCAAATGCAGTCATCGTCAATACAGGTCGTGGTCCTCTTATTAATGAAGCTGACCTTTGTGAAGCATTAGCGGCTAAACGCATTGCAGGTGCTGGCCTCGATGTACAAGAGGTAGAGCCTCCAGCAGAGGACAGCCCTCTATATACATTAGATAATGTTATCATCACACCTCATATGGGCTGGAAAGGTCTCGAAACACGCCAACGCTTGGTAGGCATCATTCGTGACAATGTACAAGCCTTCTTTAAAGGTGAACCTATTAATGTAGTATCTAAATAAAAGATATTAATAGAGCGAATATTAGATTAAATAGGTTATGTACCTAAATGATGTGCTGATTATTCAAAATCAGTGCACAAATAATAGAAACTAAATAGTCTATAAATACAATAAGAGCCGTCCCCGGTTGTGTGGGGGCGGCTCTATTGTTTTAGGGCTATCATAGATCAAGTTTTTAATATATATGTGTATATATATCAAGGGAGGTAGTTATCCTCGAACTTGATTATGATTGATGTTGTGTTTTGATGGGACTCCACCAATGGCGTCGATAGGCCTTGATGCCTTCTACCACGGTTCTTGTCGCTTTAGCCGCTATATCTTTTGATGCGGCCGGTATGCCCTCTAGGCGATAGGTAAGACCTAACTCCTTATATTTAGCAGTACCCATAACGTGATATGGCAAGCAATCAACGGCTTGTAAGTTATTCAGGGATCCTAGGAAAAAGCCTAGACGATAGTGATGATCTGCATTATCTGTGATGGTAGGGACTACAACGTGACGAACCCAAATAGGAACTTCTACGTCTGCCGTTAATCTAGCAAATCCGAGAATGGGCTCTAACGGTTTGCCTGTTAACCACAGATGTTTATCAGAATCGATTTCTTTAAGGTCTAGGATGACGAGACTAGTGACACTGAGTAGCTTACGGTAGGCCACCTCTTGGTGGGGATCAAAACAAATTCCACTTGTATCTAAACAGGTATGGACGTTTCTTTCACGGAAATATGTGAAAAGCTCAGTAACAAAGTCGATTTGCATTAGAGCTTCCCCACCTGTGACGGTGATACCACCATTAGTATAAAATTGGCGGTTACGTTCGTACTGGTCCCACAATTCCTCGACGGTCATGAGCTTAGCATCATCGCTAATTTCATTCCATGTGTCAGGATTGTGGCAATAAGCACAACGCATGGGGCATCCTTGGAGAAAAGCCACCATGCGCATGCCTGGACCATCAACCGTACCCATCGTTTCGACCGAATGAATACGTCCTGTCATAGGTAACCTCGATTAGATTTGTTGATGGAATGTACGAGAAATAACTTCGTCCTGTTGTGCTTTAGTCAATTTGCTGAAGTGCACTGCGTAACCAGACACACGAACAGTTAATTGAGGATACAACTCAGGATGTTTTTGAGCGTCTAACAATGTTTCGCGAGTGAACACGTTAACGTTCAAATGATGACCGCCTTTTTGGGAGTAGCCATCTAATAACTCTACCAAGTTATCAATTTGTTGTTGGTTGCTCATTGGTATTGCCTCCTTTCAACCAAGACTAACACTCATATCGGTGCCGGTGAAAGCATTCCGATACTATGGAAGATATTATTTATCTTCCTTTATAGTAACATTCGGTTCACTGCAAGCGAAGTTTGTATTAGAGTTAGGCAATTGAGATGGATCTAACTCAATATCAAAATCGCTGAGGGACACAAATGTTTCACCAGATTTACCTAATGCGTCAGGAATGATAGAGAAGGTATTGGAAATACCATCGGAGCTATCACGCCATGGCATTTTTGCTACGGATGCCAACGAAGAAATAGCACCGTGAGTGTCACGACCGTGCATTGGGTTAGCACCAGGAGCGAAAGCTTCACCAGCTTTACGGCCATCTGGTGTAGAACCTGTTGCAGTACCATATACTACGTTGGAAGTAATTGTTAACAAGCTCATCGTAGGAACAGATTGACGGTATGTAGGATGTTTACGAATCTTGTTCATAAATGTGGAAACAACTTTTGCTGCCAAGCTATCTACACGATCGTCATCGTTACCATATTTAGGGAAGTCACCTTCGATTTCGAAATCAACAGCGATGCCGTTTTCGTCACGAATAGGTTTTACCTTAGCATATTTAATAGCAGACAAGGAGTCAGCTACTACGGATAAACCAGCAATACCAGTTGCAAACCAACGAGTTACCTTGCGGTCATGCAATGCCATTTCTAGTTTTTCATAAGCATATTTATCGTGCATGTAGTGAATGATGTTCAATGCGTTTACATATACGCCTGCCAACCATTCCATCATGTCGTCGAATTTTTCCCATACTTCGTCGAATTCTAAGTATTCGGACGTGATAGGGCGGTATTTAGGACCAATTTGTTTTTTCAATTTTTCGTCAACGCCGCCATTGATTGCGTAAAGCAAGCATTTAGCCAAGTTGGAACGAGCGCCGAAGAATTGCATTTCTTTACCAATACGCATTGGGGATACGCAACATGCGATAGCGTAGTCATCACCAGAGTTAGGACGCATTAAGTCGTCATTTTCGTATTGGATGGAAGATGTTTCAATGGATAATTTCGCACAGAAGCGGCGGAAGCCAATAGGCATGCGAGGGGTCCATAATACAGTGAGGTTTGGTTCTGGAGCCGGGCCAAGATTAGTCAATGTATGCAAATACCGGAAGGACATCTTGGAAACCAAAGTACGGCCGTCAGTACCCATACCACCGATGGATTCTGTAGTCCATACAGGATCGCCTGTGAACAAGTTATTGTATTCGTGGATACGCGCGAAGCGAACCATACGCAATTTCATAATGAAATGATCTACGAATTCTTGGATTTGTTCTTCTGTATATGTGCCATTGCGAAGGTCGCGTTCCGCGTAGATGTCGAGGAATGTAGAGTTACGGCCGATGGACATAGCAGCACCGTTTTGCTCTTTAATCGCGCCAAGGTAGCCGAAGTAGATCCATTGCATAGCCTCTTTAACGTCTTTAGCTGGTCCAGAAATATCGTAACCATAAGACGCAGCCATTTCTTTCAATTCCTTCAAGGAACGAATTTGATCTTGGATTTCTTCACGATCGCGAATCACTTCTTCCAGCATATCGCCCATTGTGATACTGAGTTGTTCTTTTTTGTCTTCGATAAGGTAATCAACACCATACAAAGCGATACGGCGATAGTCACCGATGATACGGCCACGGCTGTAAGCGTCTGGCAAACCAGTTACGATATGAGCTGTACGAGCGGCACGCATTTCTGGTGTATATACATCAAATACGCCGTCGTTGTGTGTTTTACGGTGTTTTTTGAAGAAGTCTTCTGTTTGCGGATCCATTTTGAAGCCGTATTCTTCAATAGCGGATTTCGCAGTACGCAAGCCACCATAAGGGAACATGGCGCGTTTTAATGGTTTGTCAGTTTGCAAACCAACGATTGTTTCAAGGTCTTTGTCGATATATCCTGGCGCATGGGCAGTAATGTGTGTGGCCACAGAAGTATCGGCATCGAGCATGCCGCCTTTTTCACGTTCTTCTTCATAAAGCTTCATTACTTGGTCCCATAATTTTGTCGTTCTTTCTGTAGGGCCAGCAAGGAAGAAATCGTCCCCTTCATAGGGGATATAGTTTCTTTGAATAAAGTCGCGTACATCAACGGCTTTATCCCACACACCTGTGTTAAAATCTTTCCATGCAGTATGTTGCATTTTGCACCTCCATAAAAGGATATAACTATAGATTTCTATGCCTATAGTGTACAATGTTTGTCTCGATTTCACAAATTTTAAATGATATATATTTTCAATATATGCTATGCAATTTTCATAAGAATAGTTCTTATTTATAATTTATCCATATTAGCAACACTATATAAAATGCTTTAAATATGGCGATAGTATTGGTTTGTGCGAATGTGTAACTTTGAAAAATTTGATTTTATATTATCTTTAAATAATGAAAATTTATATCAATAAATAGAAAGTATTCGATATAGTATGATGTATTTTCTTGGAATAGTAGGGACTTATTGTGGTAATATTTAGATAGTATTGATTATGGAATTGCGTAGAAAGGTAGATGCTAATGACAAATCGTATGAAAGCCATTTTAGGGGCATCTGCCACCATTGCCGTTTGGGCTACGGCGTTTCCTTTTGGTAAAGTAGCATTGCAATCAGTAGATGCATTGACACTCTCGGTAGCGAGGGTTGTAGGCGGCGCTATACTCATGCTAATTATTGGTGTATTTAAGGGATTACACATCCCTACATCTTGGCGTGAATGGGGTATATACATTTTGTTAGGCGCTACAGGTAACTTCGTTTATCAAATTGTGTTTAATGAGGGATTGCGAACAATACCGGCCGCTACATCTAGTATTATTATGGCTTTAACACCAATGACAACAGCACTGATGGCATTGGTAGTCTATAAGGATAGAATACGCCCTATAGGTTGGCTCTTCACTATAACTGCTTTTGTAGGGGTAGCCATCATTATCCTTTGGAATTCCACTCTGACCATTCCAATGGGGGCCATATGGACGTTGATTGGTATGATACTGTTTGCTGTTTATAATATTCTAAATCGCGGGCTTAGTCTGAAAGGTTATGACTCGATTACTATCGCTATGTGGTCCATGTTTACAGGTGCCATTATGGCACTACCTTTTGCAGATCATGCTATTGAAATGATTGGAGCCGCACCAATTACTGCGAAGCTTGCTATGATATACCTAGCATTCTTTTCCAGTGCATTAGGATTCGTATTCTGGAGCTATGCCTTTGAACATGCTGAAAAAGTTTCGGATGTAACCAATTTTATGTATATCTCGCCAATCGTGGCAGCCGTAGTAGCAGCCTTTTTATTAGGAGAATATCCTAATATGGGACTCTATATTGGAGCGCCTATTATACTAGGATCATTGTTCTTATTTAATCGATATAGATGATAGGTTTGATGTAAAGGACCAAAAGTATATAGATACGAAAAGAACCTCAACATTTTTGTTGAGGTCCTTTTTGTGTTTGACAGTCATTATAAATTGTAGTAATCTAAGTATACAATTAAAACATACCTTAAAGATATGTTTTAGAAAGATATTAATTCCTACTAATTTGTAGGGAAAGAGGTGGTACAGTGATTGCTATACGAAATGTAACGAAAGAGTTTGACGTTAATAAGCAAAAGGTTACTGCATTATCTGATGTAAACTTTACCATAGAAAAAGGCGATATATTTGGCATTATTGGCTTTAGTGGAGCTGGTAAATCTACACTGCTTCGCATGATTAATGCCTTAGAGGTACCTACCTCTGGTCATGTTGAAATAGATGGTGTGAATATCAATGGTTTAAGTTTTAATGAGCTTAGAAAGGTTCGTAAGCGCATCGGTATGGTTTTTCAACAGTTCAATTTGTTGAATGCTAAATCGGTGTATGATAATGTGGCTATCCCACTAATTCTTAATAAGGTGCCAAAATCAGACATTGATAAAAAGGTTAAAACCTTATTAAACTTTGTTGATTTGGGCGATAAAGCAAATGCATATCCTGGAGAATTATCTGGGGGTCAAAAACAACGCGTTGGTATTGCTCGTGCATTAGCTACAGATCCATCCATATTGCTTTGTGATGAAGCAACTAGCGCTCTAGATCCTGATACAACAGAATCTATATTACAATTACTAGAACGTGTTAATCGTGAACTAGGAGTAACAGTAGTTATCGTAACTCATGAGATCGATGTAATTCAGAAAATATGTAATCGAGTTGTAGTTATGGAGCATGGAAAGCTCATAGAGAGCGGATCTGTACTTGAGGTGTTTAGTAAACCTAAACACGAAACAACAAAGCGATTTGTTAGGACTGTAATTCCTAATGAAATTCCATCAACAGTGAAACATACATTAGCTTGTGATAAAAGGCCATACACAATTCTTAAGATGCATTTCTTAGGAAATAATACGACAGATAATGTTCTATATCATATTAATAAAACCTATGATTTAGAAACGAGTGTATTATTTGCTACGGTAACAGAGTTAGAACATACTGTACTTGGTATATTCATTGTTCAGTTTATTGGCGATGATCTTGAGGTGGGCAAGGTAAAAGAGTATCTTGTTGCTCAAGGTATTGAATGGCAGGAGGTGACACTATAATGGATTTCTTCATGCAAGAACTTGGTGTTCCAGGATCGCAGTTATTATTAGCTGCAGAACAGACATTATATATGGTGTTCCTATCTCTATTCATTGGTACTGTATTAGGTCTAATTATCGCAGTTACACTGGTAGTAACAAATCCTAATGGTATCGTTAAAAATAGTATTGTTTATACCATTACAAATACAATTGTTAATATTGTGCGTTCCGTACCATTTATCATTTTAATGGTGTTTATATTACCGTTAACTAAGATGATTGTAGGTACTCGTGTTGGCACAACAGCGGCTATTGTACCACTTGTTATATTCATTGCACCGTATCTGGCTCGACTTTTTGAGAACTCTATTTTAGAGGTTAATAAAGGCATTATCGAGGCAGCACAATCGATGGGGGCCTCTCATTTTGAAGTGATTTGGCATTTTCTTTTACCAGAAGCAAAAGGTTCGCTTATTTTATCTATTACAACGGGTACTATTGGTCTAATCGGTGCTACTGCTATGGCTGGTGCTATTGGTGCAGGTGGTGTAGGTGATTTGGCCCTCACCTATGGTTATGAACGGTTGAACTTCCCATTGATGTTATTTACCGTAGTTATTTTGATTATTTTTGTTCAAATTATTCAAACAATAGGAAACTACTTTGCACGTCGTGCGCGTCGTTCCTAATTTGATGAAATAGATTTTAGTTATATTGATTGTGAAAGTATAGGAGAAAATACTATGAAATTTAAAAAGCTTCTTGCCCTTGGTGCGGCATTAGTATTTAGCGTAGCTTTTATCGCCGGCTGCGGTTCTAATAATAGCGATAATGGTGCAAAAAAAGAGTTAACCTACAGTAAATCTCAAGGCCCTTACTCTGAATTGTTTGAAAAAGGTGTAAAACCAATTTTGGAGAAACAAGGCTATACCTTTAAAGGCGTAGATATGTCTGATTTGGTACAAGCTGACCAAGTATTAAGTGATGGTGAGGTTGACTTTAACGTTGAACAACATACAGCATACATGAAAAACTTTAACGAAAAACAAAATGGTCATCTTGTAGCATTAACACCAATTCCAACAGTACCAGCAGGTATCTTTAGTGGGTCTAAAACATCTTTAGATCAAGTGGCAGATGGCGACACTATTGCTGTACCTAATGATGCATCCAACATGGCTCGTGCTTATGCGTTATTGCAAAAAATCGGTTGGATTAAGCTTGATCCTAACAAAGATTTAGCAACAGTAACTCAAGCAGATATTATTGAAAATCCTAAACATCTTAAATTTACAGAAATGAAATCCCTTACAATTCCTTCTGTACGTACTGACTTTGATTATATCGTTATTACAGGCGCTATTATCTATAATGCAAAAATTGATCCTAAATCTGCATTGGCAAATGAAGACGTATTACCACAATGGTTATTACAACTCGTAGTTAATGAGAAAAACAAAGATGCACAATGGGCAAAAGACATCGTAGCAGCTTACCACTCTCAAGAATTCAAAGACTACATGGAAAAAAATAACAATGGCCTATGGTTCGTACCAAAAGGTGAATAGAATATAATAATGTGATATATAGGCACGAACAGCTATATAGGAATAAATAAAAGAACCTCTAATAAGTTTTTACTTATTAGGGGTTCTATTTATATGAGATAACATGAGGATATTATTGGCTGATACAAGGTGGAACTTTTGTTAGATTGACTTATACTGTCATGCCTGCCGCATAGTTTTCATAGAGTTCTTTATAGTGACCACCACGCTCTATCAGTTCGTGATGTGTCCCTTGTTTCACAATGGTGCCGTTTTCTACTACTAGTAGGATGAAATTTATTACTAAAAGTTTATTATCAATTAATAAGTATTATGATTAAGTTTATATCATCTTATTAAAATTTTTGATATACTAAATAGGCAATTTTTGCAATTTTTGTTTTGAAGTAGTAAGGAGAGTTTCTAATGAAGTTGAATTGGAAATTATTCGCACCGCTTGTAGTAGCTATTCTTGTATGGCTCATCGGTGCTCCTGAAGGTCTTAGCGCAAATTCTTGGATTTATGTAAGTATTTTCGCTGGCCTCGTGGTAGGGTTGATTTTAGAACCAATGCCACCAGCTTTTATCGGTATCATTGCAGTTACCGTATCTATGTTGTTTAAAGTAGGTCCTGCACCTGTTGTAGATAAAGCAACTGGTGTAGCAAAGGCGATTACTGATGCACAAGCTATCAGTTGGGGCCTCAGTGGTTTCTCTAATGCCATCGTATGGTTGATCTTTGCAGCTTTCATGATCGGTATTGGTTATGAAAACTCTGGTCTTGGCCGTCGTATTGCCTTGTTCTTGGTAGCAAAGCTTGGTAAGTCCTCTTTAGGTCTTGGTTATGCCATTGCTATTACTGACCTTGTGTTGGCTCCATTCATTCCAAGTAATGCGGCTCGTTCCGGTGGTACGATTTATCCAATTGTATCTAGTATTTGCCCAATGTTCGATTCCTATCCAGATAAGAACCCTCGTAAAATTGGTTCTTATTTGAACTGGGTAGCATTGGCAACTACATGTGTATCTAGCTCTATTTTCTTGACTGGCGCAGCGCCAAACCCATTGGCTCTAGAATTGTCTGCTAAATCTGGTATCGTAGCTGCTAACTGGGGCACATGGTTCCTTGCATTCTTGCCAGTAGGTCTTATTTTGTTCATCATCACACCATTATTGACCTATGTATTCTGCAAACCAGAGGTAAAAGGTTCCCCTGAAATTGCAGCATGGGCAAAAGATGAATACAAGAAATTAGGTTCTATGACACGTAGTGAAATCTTCATGGCCTTGATTTCTGTATTGGCTCTTGTACTATGGATTGGTGCTTCTACATTCAAAGTAAACCCAACTACAACGGCTTTAATTGTTATTATCTTGATGATTTTCACTAAGATTATGACATGGCAAGACTTCCTTGCTAACAAACCAGCATGGAATGTTTTGACTTGGTTCGCTACACTCGTGCCTATGGCTTCTGGTCTTAAGAACGTAGGCTTCTTAGAATGGCTTGCTAAATCTGCAGGTGGTTCTTTAGTTTCTTTAGATCCAACAATGGCTGTTCTAGGTTTATTGTTAGCATTCTGCTTGCTTCGTTACTTCTTTGCTTCTGGTACAGCGTATGTAACAGCTATGGTAGGCTTGTTTGCTACTCTAATTCTTCAAATTCCTGGTGTTGATCCAGCTCAAGTTATGTTGATTCTATTAGTACCAATGGGTATTATGGGTATCCTTACACCATATGGTACAGGTCACAGCCCAATCTGGTTTGCTAGTGGCTATAACAAAGGTCCTGAATTCTGGAAATTAGGCGCTATCTTTGGGATTATCTACCTCGCAATCTTTATTGTGGTGGGTATTCCATGGATTGAGTTCGTAATGCCACTTTTAGGATAATTAAATAGAGCCCCTCGTAGCATTCTGCTCGCTCTCCATCCCTTGCAAGTCGAGCTTACAGAACACTACGAGGGGCTTCCTTTATATCCGAAAATGGCATAACTCACTTCGGGAGGGCAAGTCGCTTAGAAGATACAATGCGGCTTTTTTATCCTGAAATGGCAATACTCACTTTGAGAAACGCAAGTCGCTGGACAGACATATGGCGGCTTTTTCTATCTTAAAATGGCAAAACTCACTTCAGGTGGGCAAGTCGAGCTTACAGAACACTACGAGGGGCTTCCTTTATATCCGAAAATGGCAATACTCCACATAACTCGACAAATTTAAAAAAATAAATATAATAGTAGAGTGATAGTAAATTTCTTGTCTGGTTTCTGATGGAGGTGTTTGTTATGTCTGCTTCAGAGCGTGTGGTACAGTCGATTTTGTATGAGGTTGGTTGTATTTTAATCGGTTGTTTGGTAATGTTGTTTGTTCCGCATGATGGACAGCCCTTTGTATTGATGGTTATTTTTTCCTTGCTAGCTATGGTTTGGAATTTTGTGTTTAACTGGATATTTGATAAACTAGTACCAGGTGATCGATTAGAGCGAGGACCTGTAATCCGTACGATTCATGCGGTATTGTTTGAAGGTTTATTTATGATTGCTACTGTACCGATTATTATGTACATGATGCATATGAGTTTTTGGATGGCTTTTGTGACGGATATAACGATGACATTGGTTATCCTAGGTTATACTTATGTTTATAATTGGGTATATGATCGGGCACGTCTATATTTCGTAGAAGCTTAGTTTTACTATATGAGGTAAGTACCTCTTAAAAATCTATATTGTATAGTAGGAGGTTCTTATGTCTACCAAATCTATTACGGGCACAGGCCTATTGTTGGCCGTAGCCTTATTGGCGCAAAGCTTGCGCCTTATTTTCCCATTTATTCCGAATCAGGTGAGTATGTTCCTCATTGGTTCCATCACGTCTGCTACGTTTGTACTCGCCACATGGCGCTATGGTTGGAAGAATGGTCTCGTTATTGCCTGGATTGCACCAGTTGTGGCACACTTACAAGGCATGTTGCCGTTGCCACCGTTTATTTTGATTACGGCCCTTGGTACGACTGCCTATGTATTTGTAGCCTATTGGTTACAACATAAACCAAAGGTATTGCTAATCATTGTGGCGGCTTTAGTGAAAGCAGGTGTTCTGTTCGGCGGATATTCCTTGTTCTTTTCTCTATTCCAATTTCCACCAAAGATTGTAAATACCATGTTGTTTGTGTCTAGTTGGCCGCAACTAGTAACATCTTCTTTAGGCATTATCTTGGCATTGCTTATTACAAAACGTACAAAAAAATAGGCTAACTTAACCTAGAGTTATGGCAAGCCATTCAAAATAGATATGACTTTTTAGGGGCACTCATGGCGTATGAGTGCCCATTTTTGTTGACCTTAATCATTGTCTACTTTTATAATTAATATATTGTATACAAATATGAGGAGTTGAATGGAATGAAATTTAATACAAAATGCGTTCATGGCAGCGGTAGACCAGATAGCACTGGTGCAATTTCCCCTGCAATTTATATGTCTAGTACATTTTCCCATCCAAAGTTGGGTGATACAACAGGATATCAATATACACGTGAGTCTAATCCAACACGGGATCGTTTGGAACAATTGATTGCAGGTCTTGAAGATGGTAAGGATGCATTGGCATTCTCCTCCGGCATGGCCGCAGTGGACGCTGTATTCCATCTATTCTCCCCTGGGGATCACATCATTTTAGGTGATGATTTGTACGGTGGCTCTATCCGCATGTTCACAAATATTTACGAACAAAATGGCATTGAGTTCACCTATGTTGGTACATCCGATCTTGATGCGGTGAAAGCAGCTTTCAAACCAAATACAAAGGCTGTTTATATTGAAACCCCAACAAATCCGATGATGGAGATTACTGATATTCGTGCCTTGTGTGCCTTAGCTCATGACCGCAATGCACTAGTCATTATCGACAATACATTCTTGAGCCCTTATTTCCAAAAACCATTGAACTTAGGTGCCGATATCGTTGTTCATAGCGGTACTAAATTCATCGGTGGTCATCACGATGTTATTTCTGGTTTTACCATTGTAAATGATGATGAATTAGCTGCTAAGTTGCGCTTAACTTATAAAACGGTAGGTGCTTGCTTATCTGCTATGGATAGCTGGCTCGTTATCCGCGGTGTTAAAACATTGGCACTTCGCATGGAACAACACCAAAAGAATGCCATTGCTCTTGCTGAATGGCTTAAAAAACAACCTAAAGTTACAAAAGTGTTGTTCCCAGGCCTTCCTGAACATCCAGGTTATGAAATCAATAAAGCTCAAACTACAGGCTTTGGCGGTATGTTGTCCTTCGAAGTAGATAGTGAAGAAACAGCTAAACAAATCCTAGAAGGTATTAAACTTATTCAATTTGCTGAAAGTCTTGGTGGTACTGAGTCCTTGTTAACATATCCTGTAACGCAAACTCATCCGGACTTGAAACCGGAAGATGCAGAGCGTAAAGGTATTACACGTCGTTTATTGCGCTTATCTGTAGGTATTGAAGATACAGAAGACTTGATTGCAGACTTGGAACAAGCTTTTAATAAATAAAGGAGTTCCTATGGGACAATATAATTTTGATCAAATTTTAGATAGAACTCACACAAAATCTTTGAAATATGATTTTGCTGTGAAGCGTGGTAAACCAGCCGATGTATTACCATTCTGGGTGGCAGACATGGACTTTGAGGTGCCACCTGAGTTGAAGCAAATTTTGCTAGATCGCGTAAACCATGGTGTATTTGGCTATACAGAATCCGATGATGAATACTTTGAAGTGTTGAAAAATTGGTTCAGTACGCGCTTTAACTGGACGCCAGAGCAAAAATGGCTTGTTAAAACGCCGGGTATCGTCTTTGCCTTGGCCATGGCGGTTCGTGCTTTCACAAATGAAGGGGAAGGCGTGCTCATCAATCAACCAGTGTACTATCCATTTAGCATGGTTATCGATGATAACGATCGCCGTCTTATCAATGTGCCATTAATCAAAGGGGAAGAAAAATATACTATCGATTTTGAAGGTATCGAGCGCGCTATCGTGGAGGAAAATGTAACATTATTCCTCTTGTGCAACCCACATAATCCTGTAGGCCGCGTGTGGACTGAGGATGAGTTAAAACGTCTTGGCGACATTTGTATTAAACATAACGTACTCATCGTGAGCGACGAAATTCACGCTGACTTTGTTTGGAAAGGCCATACACACAAGGTCTTTGCTGATCTTGGTGAAAGCTATGCAGAACACTGTATCGTATGTACAGCTCCTAGTAAGACTTTCAACATCGCTGGCTTACAAGTAAGTAATATTTTCATTCCTAATGATTCCTTACGTCGTCGTTTTATTAAAGAAATCGACCGCGCTGGGTATAGTCAATTAAATACGATGGGGATTGTTGGCTGCGAAGGGGCCTATAAAGTGGGTGCACCTTGGCTCGACGAGTTAAAAGAATATATTCAAGATAATATTCAGTTCACCATTGATTATGTGGCAGAATATATGCCGAAAATCCACGTATATCGTCCGGAAGGGACATATCTTATGTGGCTAGATTGCTCTAAGTTGCCATTAAGCCCTAAGGAACGCGATGAATGGATTATCAATGAAGCTAAGTTGTGGCTAGATACAGGGTCCATGTTTGGCGTTGATGGGGAAGACTTTGAGCGCATCAATGTAGCGTGCCCTCGTAAAACATTAGAAGAAGGCCTTGAAGCTTGGCGTCGTGCCTACGAGGCTAGAGGCTTTTAATTATATCGGTTAGAATGTTTAGATTAGGTTATCAAATTGTTTAGTGTGTAGAGGTGATAGTATGCCTATTAAAGTAATAAAAAATTTACCGGCCATTACGAAATTAGCTCAAGAGAACATTTTCGTTATGGATACAGAACGGGCGGAGACTCAACAAATCCGACCTTTGCAAATATTGCTAGTCAATTTGATGCCTACTAAAGAAGTTACAGAAACTCAAATCTTGCGAGCTCTTAGTAATAGCCCGTTGCAAGTTAATTTAACCCTTTTGCATACTGCATCTCGTAAGGCTAAAAATACGGACGAGCAATATTTAGATACCTTCTACCGTACCTTTGATGAGGTAAAGGATGAATTCTTTGATGGCATGATTATTACTGGTGCTCCTGTAGAACTAATGCCCTTTGAAGAGGTTGACTATTGGTCTGAATTGGTAGAAATTATGGACTGGGGCGAAGAGCATGTATACTCAACGTTCTATATCTGTTGGGGTGCTCAGGCTGGTTTATATCATCATTTCGGCATTAATAAATCCGTTATGGATGAAAAGTTGTTTGGTGTATACGAACATGATATCTATAACGATCGACCAGTACTCTTGCGTGGCTTTGATGAAAAGTTCTGGATGCCACACTCCCGTCATACTACCGTTTCCTTAGAACAAATTAAGGAAAATCGCAACTTAGAATTGTTGGCAGGTTCTGAACCGACTGGGGCAGCTATCGTTCGTAGCTTAGATAATAAACATATCTTTGTATTCGGTCATGCTGAATACGATTGGGATACACTCAATCGTGAATACGTACGAGACATCAAGAAGGGGATGGATATTGCAGTTCCTGAAAATTACTTCCCTGATGATGATCCAAAACAACGTCCTGTAGTACGTTGGCGTTCTGTAAGTACATTGTTGTTTACAAACTGGTTAAATTACTATGTATACCAAGAAACACCATACATCATTGAACAAATCCAAAAAATGAAATTTGAACGTGATAAAAACTTAGGTGCTTATATCTAAGTTATAATTAGTAGAAATACCCCTAATTACTTTTAAAGGTCTCTATAGTGAGATTGTTTTAGACAAGTAATTAGGGGCTTTTTTTAGTGTAAGGGCTATATATAGCTAGAATTGGCATCTTTTGGATAGGTGTTTTATGAGTAAAAACATGTTTGCTATAGTTTCAAGTTATGGCTAACTGTATAAAATAGTAGTAGACATAATTTTTAAAACATAGTAGTATACTAGGTATAAAGAACGAACTCAATTCACAGTTAATATAAAGGAGTTGTTATAATGAGCAAACAATACAGATTTGAAACATTACAATTACATGCTGGTCATACAGTAGATCCAACAGGTTCTCGTGCAGTACCTATTTACCAAACTACATCTTTCGTATTTAAAGATGCAGAAGAAGCGGCTGGCCGTTTTGCATTGACTAATCCTGGTGGTATTTACTCCCGCCTTGGCAATCCAACTACAGATGTATTGGATGCTCGTGTGGCACAACTTGAAGGTGGTGCAGGTGGTATCGCCGTAGCATCTGGTTCTGCAGCGATTACATACTCCATCTTGAACGTAGCAAGTGCTGGTGATAATATCGTAGCAGCTTCTACATTGTACGGTGGTACTTATAACTTGTTCACAGCAACATTGCCACGTTTGGGCATCGAAACTAAATTCGTAAACCCTGATAATTTGGAAGAATTCGAAGCAGCGATTGATGACAATACTAAAGCTGTTTACATCGAATCCATCGGTAACCCAGGCATCAACCTTATTGATGTACAAGCCGTAGCTGATATTGCACACAAACACAATATCATCTTGATCGTAGATAACACATTTGCATCCCCATACTTGTTCCGTCCATTAGAACATGGTGCTGACGTAGTTGTACATTCTGCTACTAAATACCTTGGTGGTCATGGTACAACATTGGCTGGCGTAGTAGTAGAATCTGGTAAATTCGACTATAAAGGTTCTGGTAAATACCCAGGCTTCTCCGAGGGTGATGAACACTACAATGGTTTAGTATATGGTGATTTACCAATTCCATTCACTGTAAAAATTCGCGCTCAATTGCTTCGTGATACTGGCGCATGCATTACACCACTTGCAGCATGGCAAATCTTACAAGGCGTTGAAACATTGTCCTTGCGCGTAGAACGTCACGTAGAAAATGCTCGTAAAGTAGTAGATTTCTTGAGCAAACATCCTAAAGTAGCATGGGTAAGCTACCCAGAATTAGAAGACAGCAAATACAAAGCGTTAGCAGATAAATACTTCCCTAACGGTGTTGGCGCTGTATTCACATTCGGTGTAAAAGGCGGTAAAGAAGCAGGTATTAAACTTGTGGATTCTTTGGAAATCTTCTCCAACCTTGCTAACGTAGCAGATGCTAAATCTCTTGTTATTCATCCTGCATCTACAACACATGCACAACTTAATGAAGAACAACAAAAATCTGCTGGCGTAACACCAGATATGATTCGCGTATCCATTGGCCTTGAAAATATCGATGACATCATCGAAGACTTGGCACAAGCTTTGGATAAAGCATAATTTTTGTACTTCCATTATGGAAATACTATAGATCAAACTTTCAGAACATACAAATGACATCCTTAAGCTAGACCTCGCTTAAGAAATAGAACACAAACTATCAGACCTATAAAAACTTATACATAAGACCTCCCTTCGTGGGAGGTCTTTTGGTTTATCAATTATTAATTTTATGAATGATATTTTATTAATATGGTGTTATTTTTGTGATAGAAA
Organism: Veillonella sp.; assembly: GCF_041333735.1. Taxonomy (NCBI): domain Bacteria; kingdom Bacillati; phylum Bacillota; class Negativicutes; order Veillonellales; family Veillonellaceae; genus Veillonella; species Veillonella sp. Next base: position 468,691 of record NZ_JBGKFB010000001.1, on the reverse strand, counting down.
GAATATTACGAGATTTTTTGTTAGTAAATATAAAATATAGAATTATTTATTTTTTTATATAAATATGAAACAATATAGATAACACTGATTCATATTTATATATAACGAGAATATCTTTCTTAGTAGATTTTTATATTTTTTTAATTGGATAAAAAGGGTGACATGCTAGAGTATAGTCAATATTAAAGCTTATTAAAAGGTTCATATTGGTATATTTATCTAATTGTTTTAAAGTATTATATGTTAAAAATATTAATACTGAATTTTAAAACTGAGATTGTTAGGGGATTATAAGGAGATATCTGTATATGACAATAATTTCTCATGAGTTACTGCCAAAACAAAAAACTCGTAAACACAATATGAAAGTTGAGATAGATCTTTATGCTTATGCTACAGAATTATGGGATGAACTTGAAAATAGTGGATTTATTACTCGTGTAAAAGAAATACCTCAATTAGGTGTTATTAAAGTAGTAAAAAAATTAGCTAAGAGTAGATATGATTATATTATTCTACAATTATACTTTCATCAGATAATAAAAAAAAATTTACAAAGTCACTTAAGACTGAGTTATAACAATTTAATTTCAGGAGAGGACTTTCAAAGTACTTTTGATGGTATCGATAATAAGCCGTCAATTGCGGATATACTGCAGTTGCTTTGTATTATTTATAATATTGGACATTTTTATAATACCTTTACAGCATCACGAGCTGTTACTATGTTAGCATCGGAGGATAGGTCATTTTATGATGAGATAGTGAATGCTTCGGAAAATGAAAGGTATAAATCTACAGCGAAGAATATTTTGGATTGCAAAAATTATCACCGGCTACATTTATTGAATTCAATATTAATTTTAGAGCGATGTGATCAAGGGAAACAATCAGTATTATTAGCATTAGAAATCTTATATGCTTACATAAATGAGTCTATGTTACCTGAAGACAGCAAGTTAAAATATGTATTTGAAATATTTCGGAATGTGAGACTTGTATCATATATGGCATATGACTTACATATTGCAGAAACTCCACTGATAATTGATCTATGTAATGAGAAAGCAATGATACTATTATTTAGAGAGTTATTATCTGAGTATAATAATAATCAACCATCTTATTCATTAGTACAATCTGCCACGAAGTTACTTGATGATACTGTTTATAATGAGAACTCAAATGCTATTTGTTATTATAAAATTTCACGGAATATGGTTTCTAAAATTAAAAAAAATAATAATATTGCTAATATATGCTATTACGATAATCTATTTCTCGATAAAAGTAGTATTTTGAATAAAAATTATATCCATAGAAAAGATTATACGTATAATGAGATTTTAAAGATTACTTTTTCTATAGAGGAATATGGCTGTATTACAGGGCTGCTTGCTGAACTTGAACGAATTAATAATACACGAGTTGGATATTATAACAGACAATCTGGTGAACAAACTATCTTGGTTTCAGTAAAAAAAAGCTGTAGTAGACAAATAAAATGGTATGCTGCATTTAAAGTTATGCGCTGTGTAGTGAAATATTTACGTAAAATACGCCCTATTAAATCTACGGATATACGATTCATTCTTTGTGTGAAGTTCTTCTTGTTTTATTTGTTTGATGAAAATCCTACGGTTATTAAACCAACAGTAGATAAGAAAAAATGTGTTATATGTACTCGGGGGAAAACTTCTCGATTGAATGAATTAAGAAATTTATTACGTGGCTCCTGTGAAACAGCAGATATTAATCATGAGGTTGAATTTATTTTAGGTTTGCTAGAAAGAGATTTAAAAAATGATACAAGCATTAGCATACCTGCAAGTATTGTAGTTTATAAAAAGGATACTGTGGGGCGTAAATTATGTGAGTTTGATGGTATGATTATTTACCCTACAAGAACAACAAATCAGGTCGTTTTTGTTGAAGCCAAAAATCGAACAGAAGAACCAATTTATGGGAAGAGGTGTTTAGAGGAAAAATTAAATAAATTGTCAATTGAGTATAATTCTGATGATATAAATATAGATAATTACGATGCTTACTTGGAGTATACAATAGGGAGAGAGCTAGTGGCTGATAATTAGAAGCAATTATGTGAAATAAATTGCAAGTTAATGAATCTTTACTCTCCAATATAACCTTATTGTACCTCTATAAATTATATTTTTATTAGAATTTTTTTGATAAGTATAGTTAGATAATCATAAAAGACCTTGGATTCAACGATCCAAGGTCTTTTTAAGGGAGTATAGTGTGTGTAACGTTTGGTCTGTGGTGTGTGAGCACAGACCATTTACCTATTGTGTGAGATAGGATTTTGAGAGAGCCCTGTGTGAGTCATGGGGGCTCTCTAAGTTTGTGTGTTAGTTTGTGTTAGAGAGTGTATCCAATGGATACTGTGTGTATAGTATGTGTGTTATATGTGTAGTGTGTCATCTTAGTGGGTTAGGATAGGGGTTCACTAGATGAAAGGAAATTCTTAGTATTTTGTAGTTTTTACTTTGGAGCTCAATACTTTACCGTTCATGCCATCAACTTTTACTTCAGCTTTTTTGTCGCCACCAGTTGTCATATCGAATTTGTATACAGCTCGGCCGTTTTCGCGTTCAACGGACCATTCCATAGTTTGGAAATCAGAACCTACTTTTTCAAGAGCTTTTGTTTCAGCTACTTCAGGGATGATGATGTTTTGAACGTTAATAGTTTTGTGAGAGATTGCATAACGTTTTACTTCTTTACCAACGATTTGACCAGTTGCTTCGTCTACTTTAATTTCTACTTCACGGTTGTTGTAGTAACCTTCTACTTCATAGTAAGGGTTGTGTTTAGCATCGTAGGAAATAGATTTAACAGATGCGCCAGGGAAGTTTTGTTGGAATACTGTAACAGCGCCCATGTAATCAACAGAATAGTTAGCTTGAGCGGATGGAGCTACGCTACCAACACCGTTCCAGTTGCTATTATTGTTGTAAGCATGGTTGCTAGCTGCGCCAACTACACCTGCTAATAATACTGTACTAACGCCGAATGCACATAAAACTTTGGATACTTTCTTAACATTTTTCATAATTAATGCCTCCTGATACCAAAATATCATTTTTCTTTTTTTACGATTTTGTGAAAGTAGATTTTACTCAATCTACTTACATATAATTTAATATTGTTATATGAATATAAGATGAAATTAATGAGTTTTTGCATGAAGATGAGTATATCTTTTAGTTATTATAAATGATTGATAATAACTATAATATATGGTCAAAAAAACAAAAACCTTGAAATCATTGTATATATAGTATTAGACTACATAGTTAACTAAAAGTCAACATGCGTAGTTGACAATTAAAAATACAAGTGTTTTAATTTAGGTAGTTAGTAGTTTGTTGATGTGTTATCAATGGAGGTATACCATGAGTTCCACAGTATCGAAACAAGGTCGCATTACCACCCGTCAATTAACGATGACAGCACTCTTTGTGGCATTAATTGCCGTAGGTGCTTTTATACGGGTACCATTACCAAATTGTCCATTTACATTACAAATCTTATTTACTACCCTCGCAGGCATTGTGTTAGGTAGTCGATTAGGAGCCGCTAGTGTTGGCATTTATATTGTATTAGGATTAATTGGGGTGCCAATTTTTACATCTGGTGGTGGCCCTGGTTACATTTTACAACCTACCTTTGGTTATTTAATTGGTTTTATGGTGGGTGCTTATGCAGTAGGCCGTATTGCAGAGTCTATGGAAACATTGTCATTTAAACGATTATTGGCAGGATCCATATTAAATCTATTTATCGTGTATGGCCTTGGTATGATTTATCTATACTTCATTATGAATTTGTACTTAGGTAAACCAATTGGGGTAGAGGCCGTTATTATTACATGTTTTTTGATCCCAGTAGGTCCAGACATCTTCCTTTGTGCCGTTGCTGCATCTCTTGGCAAACGAATTGTTAAAGAATTACATCGATAATATAGTTCTTATATAATACAATTATATGTTTGTTAAAATTATATATTTATTAAAACCGAGGCGTTATGCCTCGGTTTTATTTGTTTTAGGTATCTTATCTAAGATGATTTGATTCTATCTATGTAAGTGTCTGTGATGATATCGATTTAAGGCCGTTTAGTGTAGCCTATTTCAGACTGTTTAAGGATATACATACCCTAGAATTGGCTCAGCTGATTTTATTTTTGTAATTTCTACGTATGGTTGTTGACGACCGTGGAAATCTCGTGTAGATACTTTGCCTTCGATAGATACCCATTGTTCATTGGCTAAGCTATCGCCATCGGCTTTATGGGCGGTCATGCCAATCGGTGCCACGTCAGCAATACAGCAGGACATAGCCATACGAGAAATAGTAAACTCATTAGATTTTAGCGTGTTATCATCGCGGTTTACATAGCCTGTCATATATACTGTGTAGTCTTTGTATTGGTCTACATTAGATCCAACCTTTACGATAGTTTGATAAAAATTGTCTGAGTTTAATACAATTTCTTTTTTGTCTTTAGAAATGCCTGGCTCTTTACTTTCACTATTAACAGTAATCACCTCGCCGATGGCATCATTTGTAAAATCAAAGTTGTTTGTATCGTCATTGATGCGTGCTGCACCTTGAACACCAGTTGTAGGCACTAGGACAGGCGGCACGATGAGCAAGACTACGGGAATAATGATAGGTACGATAGAGCGCCAGTTGTGTTTATAATAGCGCGATGGAGCCCAAATAACCGTAGCTAATCCACCTAGTATGAGAGCTACACTACTAATACCTAATAGCAGTTCATATCGTGGTGCAATATAATTCAAATAACGACCGGTTACGATTAGGTATACACAGCAGATACCTAAGATAAGGTAGAGTAAACCTTTCACAATGGAAAAGCGATCTTTCAGTCCAAATTTCATAGAATCATCTCCTTTTATATTCATGAAGAACTGAAATAGTAATGACTAAACATTAGCTTAAAAAGAATTGAAAACCTAATGCTGCTAAATAGGATATAACTACAATTGTTAAGCCTAGACGAAGAATGAATGATGTAGGCATATATTGTTTTAAAATATATACATTTTTAATATCCAGCATAGGTCCTAAGATGAGGAAACCCATGACTGAGCTCATAGGGAACAGGGTGCTCAAGGATTTGCCTATAATAGCATCTGATGTAGAGCAAACAGAGAAGAAGAATGCCAATATTAGCAGAATTGGGATAGCCCACACGTCAGGTAATGTGATACCGGCATTGATGAGCCAAGGCTTCCCATACACTTGAACTACGGATAGTACACAAGCTGCAATAGAGAAATAGAATAAGAGTTGGGAGAACTCTTTTTCCATATGAATTAGTAATCTTCTTTTATTGATATGCTTACTTTTCGACGCTTCTAATACGATTTCTTCATAGCTTAGGTTCTGTGCCGTTTTAGCTTTCATCATAGACGTAGATGGTGGTATAAAACGGAATGATAAGGCTACCAATAAAGCTACGCCCAGGCCAAGTACGATACGCCATACAGAAATCATTGGATTATCCGGGAAGGCATACCAAGTGGATAGAATCGTAATAGGATTGATGATTGGGCTGGCGAGCATAAATAGGAGGGCCACAGATAATGGTACGCCTCTATCTGTGAGTGCTTTAAATAATGGAATAATAGCACAGTCGCAAACTGGTAAAGCTAAGCCGCTAACCATAGCGGCACCATAGCTCTTCCAAGAATGGTCTCCTAATAGTTTTAGCAGTATTCGTTGAGGTACGAAATAGCGAATAACTGTTGAACCAATGGTTCCTAATAATAGGAACGGGATAGCCTCGATAATGAGCCCTGTAATGATGGCAAAGCATTGGTGAATGGAGTAAGGAATGTCATGACGGAAGGCAGTGACTAATAGTATGTAGGCGGTAATGCCGATAACTAATAGATTCGGTATGAGTCCCCACGTAGAATTACGGCATAATTCTGCTACCTTTTCTGGTGTTGGGGCTGTTACAATCTTGGCGTCACTGTTATAGGTCCGTAATAAGGCGTGATGTGTATCGGTTTCTGTGATGATACAATCGGCACTATATAATTGGCTTGTTACATCATTACCTAAACCAGGCAAAATGGATGCGACGAATTGGTCTGTACAAAGATATAATACCTTTTCGATTTGTAATAAATGGCCTAGCTTATCATTATATAATAAGGCTTCTAGTTGGTGAAAGCTGATCATACCGTTCCATTCAATCCATATTTCTTTAGGTTTTCCCTTGTCGATATAGCTTACGATTTCATCAGCTAAAGAACTATATGTATCAGGTTGATTTGGCGTAATTGCACTAAGAACATCAGGATTGAGTTGTAATCCTTCTTTGATGAGCGGTACAGCACCTTCTTCGGCGCTGATACATGCCGTGCCACCAAGCTTTTTACGATGTTGTAGTTGTTCATTTATGAAAGTACTTTTACCAGAACCGATGAATCCGGTAACGATATAAACAGGTATCATGATTGACACACTTCGTTATGTACCATTGGTACATTAAAATCTGTACCAATAACAACTAAGCTATAGTCCGTGGACTCACTAGGGGATAGGGAACAGTAATGAGTACCGTATTGCAACTCATGAGGTCCTTCGACGGTCGGTACAATCCCTTTAGCACGGAGTACGGTATCTGGCATACCTTCTAAGATAGTTTTCCACTGTACTAAGGTGAGTGTACGCAAGTCTTTGAATGTATGGCTCATAAATAGATGCTCATCATGTAAGGAATTGTCGTCATGACAATGGTAGAGGCGTTTGATATAGTCTCGTAACGCAATGGTGTTCCATGCTTCTTCATGAATTGGAGTATTTGGTGCTAACTCGTGAATCATACGTTTTGTAATGCTTGTTTGTTGGATATCTTCGGTATGACTTAAGAAGATGGCATCACTATTTGTGATTTGATCCTTAAAGAAGAGACCAAAGTTTTTGATAAACATAGGTGCTTGCATGGCATCTACGGTGGTTACCGATGCATGAACATAGGCGGATTTTGCAATCTCTTCATCCTCACATGTATGGATGATTTCGCTTAATTTGCTGACCCCTGATGGTTCAATATAGATGGTATCTACATCGTAATTTTGCAGAATGTCGAGCAGTGCTTGTTGGAAATTTCCTTGCAAGCTACAGCAAATACAGCCGGATGTAACTTCACGAATGGTAGCCCCTGTTTTTGCAAGATTGGCTGCATCGAGGCTGGTTTCACCAAAATCATTTTCTATAATTAAAATTTTATCTGTAGATTTATGTTCTTTTAGTATGTGTTGTAAAAATGTTGTTTTTCCAGACCCTAGAAATCCGGATATGATAACAATAGGGATCATACGTACCTCCTGAGTAATGTAAACACAGTATACACCTATAGGATAACACAGAAAATACACCCTAGGGTATATGCATAGTTATGAAAGCTCTCTTTTTCTTAAAATTCTCATTAAATATATTGGTTATATACCATATATGAGTATAGTGACAGATGTATTTAATATTCATAATTAATTGTGAAAAGTATTGTATATATCGATTTACATATATATGAAGAGATACTCCTCTATGAATAAATATTAATTTCAAGTTTTGGGAGAAGAATATAAAAAAATCCCTCCTATAGAAGACTCAGTCGAGGGAGAGTTGACTGAACTCCTTATAGGAGGGTGAGAAGAGAATTCGTAATATAAATCTCTAATTAGATTACCTTTAGTATACCAAATTATACATAAAGTATATAGTTATTATTTACTGTTTTATGTTTATTGTAACTTAGCTAATAAAGCTTTTAGATATACATATACATTTTCAACAGATGGTAAATGAACGCGTTCCATTGGTGTATGTGGACTTACGATAGTAGGACCAAAGCTGATCATTTGTGTATTTGGTAGTACACCTTTTAACAAGCCACATTCGAGACCGGCATGGATTGCGTTGACATTAGCTGGTGTATCAAACATTTCGTTATGCAAGGAAATAGCTTGCTCTTCAAGTTTGGAGCCTTTGTCATATTCCCATGCTGGATAGCCACCAGTGCGTTCTGCAGATACGCCAAGTGTTTTTGCAAGAAGAAGCATTTTCTTTGCTAAGAATTCAAGGCTGTTACTGTTAGAACTACGAATAGAGATGAGTATTTCAATAGTATGTTCATTTTCGCGTACGATTGCGATGTTGTCAGAAGTTTCTACAAGATTTGGGATAGATTTGCTTACAGAATGAACACCATCTTGTGCAAGATAGATGTAAGTAATGAGAGCTTCTGTTGTATCATCTGCATAGACTACATCAGGTGTTGCGACATCTTCTACAACAAATTTAAGACCTGGATCTTGGATACCATATTCATGGAGATATTGTTTTTCTTGGTATGCAATTAATGTTTTAATAGCCTCTACATCTTCAGCGCGTACGGATAATACGGCAACTGCTTTAGAAGGAATGGCATTATGTTTTACACCACCTTCAAAGGATGCTAAGCATACAGGATATTGTTGTTGAATATCATAGAGTACACGTGTTAATACTTGGTTTGCATTTGCGCGTTGTTCGCAAATTTCAATGCCGGAGTGACCACCTTTAAGGCCTGTTACGGTAAGGGATAAGCCTGCATCATAGCCAGGTTGGTTGTTTTCACGCAATAAAGGAATATTTACGTGAACGTGGCAACCGCCAGCACAGCTAACAGTAAAATCGTGTTCTACTTCTGTATCGAGGTTGAGTAAGTAATCACCACTTACTTGGCCTTCTTTAATAGCGAAAGCGCCATCCATACCAGTTTCTTCATTCGTAGTGAACAATAATTGCATAGGGCCATGTTGTTGGCTATCATCTTCAAGAATAGCAAGCATCATAGCACCGCCCATGCCGTTATCTGCACCTAATGTAGTGTGGTCTGCATGCATCCATTCGCCTTCGATGATATTGGCAATTGGGTCTTTAGTGAAGTCATGGTTAGAGTCGTGATCACGAACACATACCATGTCGATATGACCTTGTAAGATGATAGAAGGTCGATTTTCATAACCTGGGGATGCAGGTTTTTTGATGACTACATTATATTGGTCGTCTTTATGGACTTCTAAACCTAAGTTTTTGGCAAAGTTTACGATATAATCGCTAATGCCTTTTTCGTTGCCAGATTCACGAGGAATTTGGCTCATTTCTTTAAATATTTCTAATACGCGTTTTGCTTGAACGATTGATTCCATAATGGTTCCTTTCATTCTGATGTAATAATAGATATATATGTTGATTGATTATACTGAATACGTAGTAATTTTATTAGTATACGAATTGATACTAATAATTGGATTTATTTCAGTGATAACTTTCACCGACATATATATGGAATATATAAATAATTAGTATATATATAGTTATATCACAAGAATGATTATTAGGATAGTTAATGTAAGCATTAGCAAATGTAGAGACTAGCTATATAGGAATAATAATGTATAATGAGGTTATACGATTAACGATTTTACAAATCCATTAGATTTTAGAAGGTTGGTGAACCGATGCAACACGACAGTCGCAATATTAGTATGCTTATGGATTTTTATGAGATGACCATGGCACACGGCTATTTTACGCAACATGAAAACACGGATCGCGTCGCGTTTGATGTATTCTTCAGACGCAATCCAGACAAGGGTGGCTTTGCCATTTTTGGTGGTCTTGAACAAATCGTTGAGTACATTTTGAACTTACACTTTGATGAACGTGATATTGATTTTTTACGGGCTCAAGGTATCTTTAGTGAGGAGTTTTTAGCTTATCTAAAAGATTTCTCCTTTACTGGTGATGTATATGCATTCCCAGAGGGTTCTATTATTTATCCCAATGAACCGGTTATTACTATCGTAGCGCCTCTCATAGATGCACAAATCGTAGAAACTGCAGTGCTAACTATGATGAATCATCAGTCCCTTATCGCTACTAAGGCCAATCGTATCGTTCGCGCTGCGGATGGTCGCGTTGTAGCCGATTTTGGTGCCCGTCGAGCTCATAATGTGGATGCCGCTGTATACGGTGCAAGAGCAGCCTACATCGGTGGGGTGCAGTCTACAGCAACCGTTTTAGCGGGCCAACAATTTGGCATCCCTGTGAGTGGTACGATGGCTCATAGTTGGGTTATGTATCATGATTCTGAATATGAAGCTTTTAAAGCTTATGCTGAAGTCTATCCAGATGGTGCTGTATTCCTCGTTGATACCTACGATGTGTTAAACTCTGGCGTACCTAATGCAATCAAGGTTGCTAAAGATGTATTAGAACCTATGGGGAAACGTTTGAAAGGGATTCGTCTTGATTCTGGCGACCTTGCGTACTTAGCTAAAAAAGCACGTCGCATGCTCGATAAAGCGGGTTTAGAAGATTGTAAAATTATGGCTTCCAACAGTCTCGATGAATATACGATTACATCTTTGTTAATCCAAGGTGGTCCTATCGATATCTTTGGGGTAGGTGAAAGACTGATTACCTCTAAGAGCGACCCTGTATTTGGTGCGGTTTACAAGATTGCTGGGGTTGAAAAAAATGGAGTGTGGGAGCCTCGTATCAAGATTTCCGAATCTGTTGAAAAAATTACGAACCCAGGCTTTAAAAAGGTGTACCGCGTGTACAATGAGAAAGGTCGTGCCATTGCAGATTTATTAACATTGTTAGAAGAGGTACCAGATACAACCGAACCATATCGTTATATTGATCCAGAGCAACCTTGGCGTGAATTGTACTTTGAAAACTGTACCTTTAAAGAGATGAAACAACTCATTATTAAGGATGGAAAATTACTAGTAGAATTACCAACCTTAGATGAGCTTCGTCAATATGTTAAAGATCAATTAGAAACTGAAATTTGGCCTGAAGAGCAACGTTTTGAAAATCCACATCGTCATTACCTTGATATGAGTCCAGGATACTATCAAATGAAAATGGATTTACTAAATCGTATTTTCCGAAAAAAATAGGAGGGCTTATGTTAGACAATCCACAAGCAACAAAAGAGGCTCTCATTCAATGGATTCGAGATTATTTTAATCAAAATGGACCTAGTTGCAGCGCTGTAGTAGGCATTTCAGGTGGCAAGGACTCCACAATCGTGGCTGCCCTTTGTAAAGAAGCCCTTGGAACAGAACGCGTAGTTGGTGTGCTCATGCCTAATGGTATTCAGTCTGATATCGATGATGCCAAGGCTGTAGTGGCACATTTGGGGATTCCACATATCATAGTGAATATTGGAGCTGCCTATGAAGCTTTGACAAACGCTATCATTCAAGGTGAAGGTTATAAAGCAGTTACTGGTAGAGCTGATATATCTAAGGATGCGGCTATCAATACACCGCCACGACTTCGCATGGCAACCTTATATGCTGTTGGTCAAAACTTGCCAAATGGGGCGCGTGTGGCCAATACATGTAACGGCTCTGAAGATTATGTAGGGTACTCTACAAAATATGGCGATAGTGCAGGGGATTTTAGTCCACTTGCCAATCTTGTTGTAGAAGAGGTACGTCAAATTGGTCGACTCCTAGATATCCCTAAATATCTTGTAGATAAAACGCCTAGTGATGGCCTTAGTGGTCAATCTGATGAAGATAAATTAGGTTTTACCTATGCAGTTCTAGATCGCTATATTCGAACTGGTGAAATTGATGATTTAGAAACAAAAGAACGGATTGATCATTTGAATCGTATTAATAAGCATAAACTAGAGTTGATGCCTTCTTTTCAGCCCCAACGTTGATTAACAAATGATTCACTATTTTATGTATTTTATGATGGAGGAAATATGGAGACAAAAATAGCTTTGATTGGTACGGGTGGTACGATTGCTGGACAAGGCGCATCCGATACAGATTTGACTGGCTATACTGCAGGTGTGCTAGGTCTTAATGAAATTCTAGACTCTGTACCTGGCACAGAACCATATGGTCCATATACATATACTCAGTTTAGTAATATTGAAAGTTCCGATATTACTGTACAGCATTGGTTGGATTTGTCTAAGTTAGTGCAAGACTTAGTTGATCAAGAGGATATAGGCGGTGTTGTTATCACTCATGGTACAGATAGCATGGAGGAGACAGCTTATTTCCTTAATCTTACAGTTCATACAGATAAGCCTATCGTTATTACTGGATCTATGCGACCTGCAGGGGCGATCAGTGCAGATGGTCCGATTAATCTATTACAAGCCATTCAAGTGGCGAGAACTCCAGAATCTGTAGGTAAAGGTGTACTTGTTGTACTAAATGGCTATATTGATGGAGCACGGGATGTTTCTAAACGGAATACAACGAATGTAGCGACCTTTGATAGTCCATTAGTAGGTCATCTAGGTATTGTACAAGATGGTGTGGCTCATTACTATAAAGCTTCTACTCGTCGTCATACGAAAGAATCTGTCTTTGATGTACATGATGTAAAAGAATTGCCGCGTGTAGTCATTTTGACTTGCTATGGCGGTATGGATGACATGGTACCAATGAGTGTTGTGGCGACTAATCCTGATGGACTCATCTTGACTGGTTTAGGGCATGGTACAATTCCTCAAAATGTACGTCAAATAACACAAAATACAGTATTCCCAACTGTACGGGCCTCTCGTACAGGGAGTGGCATGGTATCTGCTGTACCACAAGATGCACTAGCAGGCTATCTTGTAAGTGATACATTGAGTCCACAAAAAGCTCGCATTTTATTGATGCTTGGTCTTACAAAAACTAAAAATCTTAAAAAGTTACAACAGTTCTTCTATGAATATTAATTAGAAAAATAAAAAAAGATTTGAGAAAAACTCTCAAATCTTAATTTGATATTCATTTTCAAATATTATACTGTGTGTAACAGTTTTATATGCAATGAACCGCACATCCCGATCGCCTAGGATGTGCGGTTTTTATTTCGCTTAGGATGTGTGTGTTTAATCGGCGCCAATAGCATTTTCTAAGGCCCGTTGTATACCTATATAAACAGATTTAGCTAATGTATCCCCAAATAGGGAGAAGGAGCCTGCATCTGTTAGCACATCACCATTTGTATCGATGGTGAGAATCACACCATCTGTAGATGTACCTGTTGCAGAAGTCTTGCGTTCTTTTGTTATTGCATCAGGGATATCTTCGTTGATAAATGGATAGAGTCGTATACTTTCAACATCCCAATCTTGAAGGGCTGCTGTTTTAGCCTCCGTAATTGTCATGATGGCTTTCACCATAGCACTATCTGTTAAGGCCTTGTTTGTAAAGACAAGAATGTTGATGGTACCAGGTACTATGAAACTGCCATCTCGTTCTTCGTAGCAATAGCCTGTGCCTGCACGATGGGCTGTTTTTTCATAGCCAGCAGTAACGATAGTCTCTACAATCGTATCATGTTCTTCGACCTTAGCGTATGCGTGAAGATTCATTGTGGCAGATGTGAGTAGTGCTGTACTAAAATGAACGGGCGTATCGATATGCTCAAACTCTTGTGCTAAGTAATTAGCTACAGAGCCGCCAGGTAAATCTTTTTCTGTTTCGATTTGATAGGTTAATTGTTGGTTTCGTACGGCCAAGGTATGGTGATACCCGCCATTGAGTTGACCACTAGATAAGGAATAATGGATGTCATCAAAGTGTACTGTAACGGAATTTAACTCTTTCGTTACATGGCCTCCGGTAGCAAGCTCTTGCGGCGCTTCATATGGATTATTAAACATATAAGTCTCCCTAGATTTAGATTGTTATATATGTCATATAACGATATAATAACTTTACTATCATTTTATAAATGCATATGTAAAATTATAGCATATATGTATACTGTTACTATATCTTAATAGTACTTATAGCGTATAGAGCTTTGTTTTATAAAAGTTTACCATGGAGGTTTACTATGGGAAATATTTTAAGTACAATATCTGAGCTGCTCTTTAAAGATGCTAATGTTCTTGTTCAGCTGAGAGATTGGTTTTTTGCACAAGCGGGCAATATATTATTGGCCCTTATTATATTTTGGGTAGGTCGTTATGCCATTAAATGGGTGAAAGCTTTTGCGGTTCGCATTATGACCAAGGCTTCTTATGATACTGCGGCTATGAGCTTTATTACGCAGATCATCAATTATGCATTGCTAGTAGGTTTAATTTTGATTTGTTTAAATCAAGTTGGTGTTCCTACAACATCCTTTGTAGCTGCTTTTGGTGCCTTTGGTTTAGGTATTGGCTTAGCCTTACAAAATAACCTTTCCAACTTGGCATCTGGCTTACTAATTCTTATATTTAAGCCTTTTAGAGCTGGCCATGTTATTCAAGTTGGAGATGTAGTAGGTAGTGTTAAGTCCATTCAATTTATGTATACTGTTATCACTACAAAAGACCAAAAAAATGTGTACATGCCAAATTCCCTTCTTACATCTCAAGCGGTAACTAATATTGCATATACAACTGAGCGTGTGATTCCATTTATGTTTGATATTGGGTATAACAATGATCATCACGAAGCAATCAAAATCTTGAAAAAGATTTTTGCTAATGATAAGAGGGTTCTCAATCCTAAAGATATGGAAATTGGTATTGCTGAATTTGGTGATAACTCTGTGCGCATTGCTGCCTATGCTCGTGTTAAGTCAAAGGATTTCTTAGATGTGCAATATGGTATTATGTCTGATGTGAAAGATGCATTCGATAAATATGGTATCGACATTCCATATCCTCAACGTGTTGTATATCTTCAAAATGTAGATAATTCTACTGGTGAAATTAAAGGGACTAAGAAAAAGGCAAACGCAACGAATGTTGCAATTGATGATAGCCCTGAAAATTAATGTGTAATGTAGAAAGTGAGATAAATGATATCTTTAACAACTAATGTAAATATGATTTTGAAACGACTTATTTTGATGATAGCCTTTATAGGCGCTGTTATTCTCGGTGCCAGTATTTCTCATGCCGCGTATATTGCACCGCCATCTACAGTTGGTGAGGCCGTAGTCCTCATTGATGCGGATACAAAGGAAATTTTATTTGCAAAAAATCCAGATAAATGGATGCATCCTGCGAGTACAACGAAAATGGTTACCTTGTTAACAGCTCTAGAACTCAAAGGCACACAACTTGATGAACTAGCAACTATCAGCAGCTATGCAACAAGTATGGAGGAGTCCAATCTTGGTGTACGCGTTGGTGATCAAATCACTTTGGAAGGTGTTCTTGAAGGTATGATGGTTGCCAGTGGTAATGATGCGGCTGTTGTAGTAGCGGAAAATGTAAGTGGTTCTGTAGAAAACTTTGCGAAGGATATGAATCGCGTTGCTGCCAAAGCGGGAGCCAAGAATAGTGTATTCTTAAATCCTCATGGTTTGACGCAAATGGGGCATCACTCCACGGCTCGTGACTTGGCGATGATTGCAGCATACGGTATGAAATACCAAATGTTCCGTGATAAGGTCGCTAATGATTATTATAAAGTGCCTTACCAAAACCGTACGCCAGAAACAATCCGTACTACAAATCATTTCATTCGCAATAAATATCCTGGTGCAAATGGTTTGAAAACAGGCTTTACGAATGCGGCAGGGGAATGCTTGATTGCATCGGCTACACGTAATGGTCATACTATGATTGTAGTTATGCTTAACGATGATAACCGTTGGGATGAAGCAGTACAGTTCCTTGATTATGGATTTAAACTTCGCGGTGTAATTTAGTGGTGTAATTTAGCGATGTAATCTAATTGAGCATGATTAGAGAATATCTTGAGTAAACCTAATATAATTTAAGTTCCATAGTTAAATGAATAGTATTAAAATAGGTCCTGCCATGCAGGACCTATTATGTAATGGGGGACATATGAGTTCATTTTTTGCATTTTTAAAACGCATGCGCTTTATCAATCGATGGAGTCTCATGCGCAATACAGAAACAGAAAATATTCAAGAACATAGCTTAGAAGTGGCTATGGTGGCACACAATTTGGCAGCTCTTAAAAATGAATATTTTGGTGGCAATGTAGATATTAATAAAGTGGCTGTCATTGCTATGTATCATGAAGTGAGTGAAATCTTTACGGGCGATATGCCAACACCGATTAAATATTTTGATCCAAAACTCCGTGAGCTCTATGGTGAAGTTGAAACGTTGGCACAAGAGAAAATGTTGTCTACCTTGCCAGAACGATTACAAGCTATCTATAAGCCTTTTATTGTAGATGCAGAGGAGAGTCCTGAATGGCCCATCGTTAAGGCAGCAGATACAATTTCAGCGTATATGAAATGTGTGAACGAACTCAAAGCAGGAAACGATGAGTTTAAAGAAGCACATGACTCCATCTTAGCTAAACTAAAAGCACTTAACATGCCAGAAGTAGACATGTTCCTTGAAACCTATATGCCTGCTCTTGGAAAAAGTTTGGATGAACTAAACTACTATGAAATCAAATAATGATTAAAAAGAGACGACTTATAGTCGTCTCTTTTTATTCTGCAAAAATATCAAATCTCCTATATATGTGACTATTAGTGGCATATCAATTAATCATTATACTTCGTAATTTCTTGTATTTATACTTTAGTGTAGGAGGTAGTTAGATGTTGTTCTGCTCATCTCTCTCGTTCGAGGAGGTGAGACTATGAGTGATTTTGAAATATTGTCCCTAGTGGTAAGCATCATCAGCTTATTATTCACTTGTGGATCATTCGTAGTGCTTATTTGCCGTAAAAACGAAAAATAGCCATAACATCTTAATAGACGTCACAGCCATTTTACATCTCAAATAAAGTTTTAGAGATGAGCTGGACGTTCCTAGGCATCTATCTATCTCTGTTATTTTATTATATGTTTTTGCTAAACAGATGTCAAAGCCTGTAAAGCTTGTAAAGGTATTATAAAGTATAAAAAATTATAATATCTATTTACGTTCAATAATATTTTGATTTCTTATTAATATTTTTTTCCCGCGCCACGAGAATGCCCGGTGCCCATATTTAGCTTTGAACTCTTTGTTTGTAAGCATTTCTAGTTCATTAATATCGATGTGTGGTTCGATTTGTTGGAACTCGGGAATTGGTGTTGTGGGAATACCTTGATTATGAGGGCACACCTCTTGGCATACATCGCAGCCAAATACTAATGGGGTTTTAGCGATAATATGTTGTTCTTGGTCGGTGAGTTCTCCTTTTTTCTGGGTTAAGTAGCTTTTACAAGTATCATATTTGAATTCTTCGTGCCCTAAGCATTGACCTAGACAAGCGGTAATACAACGATTACAACCCATGCAAGATTGTTCAAGTGGTGTGTTCGGCTCAAATTCTAAGGTAGTTAAAATTGTTCCTATCATAACATAGGATCCCCATTTAGGACTGATAAAACAATTGTTTTTGCCATAAAAGCCAAGGCCCGCTAAGTATGCCATGTAACGGTCTGCCAAGGGAGAGGTGTCACAATGTATAGAAAACTGAGCTGAAGTATTTATTTTTTGTAATTTTTCAATAAGTTTTTCTAAATATTCATTAATGACCAGGTGATAATCTGTGCCCCATGTATAGCGGGACAGATTGGATGGACCATTATGTTCTACGTAGTATGGAAAGAGACAGACAATAGCACTTTTAGGTGTGAACTCAGTTGTTCCTAGTAGTCGTTCCTCCACATCTGCAGCTGTAAATGGACAGGGATTAGTTTCGTACAAAATGGTTTTTGCATTTTCAGGTAGAGGCCAAGGGGCAATACCAAATTCATAAATATGTAATTCTTTGCAAAATTCTTGTAAATTTATATCTTTCATCGTAGATTTAGTAGCGAATAATTGGTAAAATAAAAGTATAAGAAACGTGAGGAATTCTATAGATTCCTGCTAGGTTTGTAGTTCGGTGATATCTGTATTTTTATGGTTATCATCCAGTACTGTTAGTATTAGTATACCATTGAGAGGACAGATTATGTTAGCATTTATGAAAGTATTACAACCGAAGACGGTGGAAGAGGCTTATGAATTAGCCACAAAAAACAAAACTGCCCCAATGCTAGCTGGCGGCTGTTGGTTGCGTTTAGGTCGACGCACATGGCCTGCAGTGATTGATATGGCTAGTCTTGACTTGCGTTATGTTCGTGAAGAGGATAACGAATTTGCCATTGGTGCTATGGCAACGCAAGGTGATGTGGAACGTTTTGAGCCATTACAACAATTCTGTGGTGGTGCTGTTGTTAAAGGTGTTAAGGAAATTGTTGGCATTCAATTCCGCAACACAGCTACTATGGGTGGATCTGTAGCAAGTAAATTCGGCTTTTCTGATATAATTCCAGCTCTATTGGCAGTACATGCAGACATCGTTACTTTTAAAGGTGGCCGCATGTCCATGCAAGACTATATGAAATATAGAGAACGTGATATCCTCGTAGAAATTCGCATTCCTAAAGTAGAGGTACCTGTAGCTGTTGAGGCTCTTCGTATCTCTCGTGGCGACTTCCCAGTATTAACAGGTGCTATTCGCCGTGATGATAAAGGTGTTGAATTGTATATCGGTACAAGACCTGGCGTGCCTCAATTAGCAGAAAAAGCAAGTGCTTTGCTTTCAGAAAAAGGATTGGCTGCAGCAAAAGAAGCAGGTCAATTAGCATCTGAAGAATTAGTTTACCAATCTAACTCTCATGCGTCTAAAGAATACCGAATGGAAATGGTAAAAGCAATGGTTCAACGCTTGGCTAAGGAGGTGGCACAATAATGGAATTAGTACTTAATATTAATAATAAAAATGTAACTGTTAATGTGCCAACGGATGAAATGTTGTTGGATACATTGCGTAATCTTGGTTACTACAGCGTACGTTGTGGCTGTGACACAACAAACTGTGGTCTTTGCACTGTATGGGTAGATGACGAAATTATCTTGTCTTGTGCATATCCTACATTCCGTGCACCAGGTCACAAAATTACTACATTAGAAGGCTTACAAGAAGAGACTGAATTATTGGCGGATTGTATTGCTAGCGAAGGTGCTGACCAATGTGGTTTCTGCACAACTGGCATGATGATGAGTGCTATCAATTTGAAACGTAAAAATCCAAAGGCTAGTGATGATGAAATCCGCGAGTATCTCATCGGTAACTTGTGCCGTTGTACTGGCTATGAATCACAACTTCGAGGGGTTCGTAAATTCTTAGAAGGAGGCCTGAAATAATGAATAAGCACATCGGTAAGTCCTATGACAAAGTTGACTATAAAGGTATCTTGTCTGGTAAACCATCTTATACAGGTGATTTTGTTCCAAAAGATGCGCTCGTTATTAAGGTACTTCGTAGCCCTCATGCACAGGCGCGCATTAAATCTATCGATACATCTAAAGCTAAATTGATTCCAGGCGTTGAAGCAATCTTCACACATGAAGATGTGCCGAATACCCGCTTTACATTGGCCGGTCAAACATATCCAGAACCATCTGCTTATGATGCTCTCATCTTGGATCCTGTAGTTCGCTATGTAGGCGATGAAGTGGCTCTTGTTGTGGCAAAAGATGAAGCTACAGCACTTAAAGCGATGCCTCTCATCAAGGTTGAATACGAAGTACAAAAACCTGTACTCGATATGCATACGGCTATCGACCATGAAACTGTAGTTCACCCTGAAGATGATATTCACAACAATATCCCTGTAGGTCAAGATTACAAACGCAATATTTGCGTATCTTATCATAAACGAGTTGGTGATATTGAAGCTGAACTTGCAAAATGTGATTATGTAGTAGAAGGTACTTACTTTGACCAAGCGACACGCCAAACAGCGATGGAACCGTTCCAAAGCTTTGGTTATATAGATGCATTGGGCCGCGTAGTTATCGTATCTTCCACGCAAATCGTATTCCATGTACGCCGACATATTGCGCGTGCACTTGGTATTCCTGCCACAAAGATTCGCGTAATCAAACCTCGTATCGGCGGTGGCTTCGGTTCTAAACAAACGGCTTGTACAGAAATCATGACAGCGTTTGTGGCATGGACATTGAAGAAACCTTGCTATCTCTTATACGATCGTACAGAAGCGCAAACTTGCTCTACTACACGTCATGCTCGTGAATGGAAAATCCGCGTAGGTGCTACAAAAGATGGTCTTATCAAGGTAATTGATATGGATTCCATTACTGATGCTGGTGCTCATGCAACTCACTGCTTCACTACAACTACAGCAGGTGAGCATAAGTCCATTCCTTTATACAATAAAGCGACAGCAATTCACTACGGTACAGAAGGCGTATACATGAACCATACACCGGGTGGTGCATTCCGCGGTTATGGTGCTACCGAAGCACTG
The DNA here is from genome assembly GCF_041333735.1 of Veillonella sp. Classification (NCBI taxonomy): domain Bacteria; kingdom Bacillati; phylum Bacillota; class Negativicutes; order Veillonellales; family Veillonellaceae; genus Veillonella; species Veillonella sp. The sequence goes on along the minus strand of NZ_JBGKFB010000001.1, from coordinate 448,353 downwards.
TGGCCACTAGAGTGTGCAGTTAATAACTTGGCGGACAAAATGGGTGTAGACCCTGCTGAATTGCGTCAAAAGAACTTGATTGCTCAAGGTGAACAAAGCTTGGTATACGCTCCAGATGAATATCTTGATTCTGGTTTGTTCCAAGACACTGTAAATCGCGTAAAAGAAATGGCTCGTTGGGATGAACGTCCTCATTCTTGGGATATTGATGAACGCTATCGTGGCGGCCTTGGTATGGCGTTGGCATTGCAAGGTTCTGGCGTTGCTAATATTGACGTCGCATCTGTAGAAATTCGCCTTGGTGATGATGGTAACTATACATTGTACACTGGCTCTTCCGATATGGGCATGGGTTCTAATACAGTGTTGACTCAAATGGCTTGCGAAGTCATCGGTTGTCCTATGGAATACATGACTGTTGTCGAATCCGATACAGACATCGTACCATTTGACCCAGGTTCCTATGCGTCTAGTACAACATACGTAACTGGTACGGCGGCTAAGATGGCTGCTGAAGAATTACGCACTAAGATTATTGCTAAGTTCGCTCAATTCTTCAATACAGATGTAGAAAACATCGACTTTGATGGCGTTGTGGCTACTACAAAAGATGGTTCTCAAACAATGGATATCCATCAATTGGCTCCAAAATTATTGGTAGGCGTTAATGCTGAACAATTGTCTGGTTTTGCTACATGGGGCAGTCATACATCCCCACCTCCATTCATGGCAACTATTGCAGAGGTGAAAGTAGACAAACAAACTGGTAAGGTTATTCCTCTTCATACATATTCCTGTATCGATTGCGGTACTGTTATTAATCCTAAATTGGCTCGCGTTCAAGTTGAAGGTGGCGTGGTACAAGCTATCGGTATGGCATTATACGAAGATGTGCGTTATTCCAATAATGGTCGCTTAGAGACTAATAATCTTATGACTTATAAAATTCCAACCCGTCAAGATATCGGTGAGTTACATGTAGACTTTGTAGAATCTTACGAACCGACAGGCGGATTTGGTGCTAAATCTATTGGTGAAGTTGTTATTAATACGGCTAGTCCAGCTATTCAACATGCTATTAAAAATGCAGTTGGTGCGGACGTTCGTACATTACCTATGACACCTGAGAAGGTATTTATGGCTATGGACGAGAAATATAAAGTATAGAGGTTTCTATTTACTTTTCCTTTCTAAGGAGGCCTGGTTTTATGACATCACAAACATCCTATTGGAATCGATTGATTCAGCCGGGAGTCGTGGCCCTCGTTGGGGCTGGCGGTAAAACGACTGTGCTTTCAAAATTAGTAGAATATGGACGGCTGAAAGGTCAGCCCATCGTAGTTACGACTACGACTCGACTCTATGAATCTCAAGTGGCTCATTATGAACCGATTTATACTCGAAATATTAATGAAGCTGATGAATATTGTACTGATCGTATTTTGCGTGGATATTGTGGTGCGTGGTTCTCTGGCATTACAGGAACAAAAGTGGACTCCTTAGATTGTGATCTTATCGATGGTTTAGCAAAATTGCATCCGAACTGGCAAATTGTAGTGGAAGCAGATGGGGCAAAGGAAAAATGGCTTAAGGCGCCTAAGACGACTGAACCAGTCATCCCATCTCTCACAAAGACTACGATTGGTCTTGTGAATTTACAAATGTTAGGAGCGCCGCTTGATGATGAGCACGTGCATAACATCGAGCTCGTTCAAGATATTGTGAAACGCGATATGGGTGCCATTGTAACGCCACGCATGTTGGCTGATCTTGTGCTCCATAAACAAGGTTTATTCCAATACAGTAAAGGTAAAAAAATTCTGTTCTGTACTGGTTATGAAACGGTGCAACATCGTATCATTGATGATTTTATAGATCATATTGTAGATAGCGACATTTCCGATATCATCTTAGCTGATGGATACAAAGCAAGTTGTGAAATCCGTCGCATTATTCAATGTCGGTAGGTACTCATGACTTATGTGAAAGCAAAATCTAATACCGCTTTCAGTCCCATGAGAGACCCCATAGACCGTCGTCCTTTGCATATTGGCATTGTCCTCCTCGTAGGAGGTCAATCCAAGCGCATGGGATGTAATAAGCAACTTTTACCTTGGCGTGGTAAAACTGTTTTAGATGCGGTCTGTGGGGCTCTTCATTGTGGATGGAATGATTCGGTAGAACTTACTGAATCCTGTAAACTACCTTTTGTAGCGGTTACTGGTGATGATCATGAAAGATTAGAACCTATAGTTACGAGCTATGGGTTTGAAGTGGTTCAGAATGAACATCCTAATCGTGGACAAGGCCTGTCCATAGCGATAGGAGTACGTCATTTGGTAGAAAACTCACCAATACCGCTAGACGGCATTCTTTGCTCTGTAGGGGATCAACCACTACTGACTGGGAATGTTGTACATCAGGTCATTAGTGCATTTAGTGATAACTTTCATTCGAAAACTATCGTCGTCCCACATTATGGGGCGAATTATCAGTCGGGAAATCCTGTTCTCTTTGGTTCGCATTGGTTTGAACCTTTACAACATATCCAAGGGGACCAAGGGGGCAAGACCATCATTCGTGGTGATGGTAAAGACCATGTTATCAAATTGTGGATTCGTGACGATATTGGATGTGATATTGACACACCCGATGATTTTGAGCGTTTAAAAGAACGTGAAAGTGAGGCATTATGAAACCATTAGTGCTTATGCGTGGAGGCGGAGATATCGCTTCTGGCGCTGTATATAGATTGAAACGTGCAGGCTATCCGGTAGTGATTAACGAAATCGCTATTCCTACCATGATTCGCCGAGAAGTATGTTACGGTAATGCCGTGCATCGTGGGGAAATGATTTTGGAACGCTTTGTAGCTCGTCATGTAACCCTTAGCGAAGTAAAGGATACATTGGCAGAAGGTGTTATTCCTGTAGTAACTAGCTCCTATGAAGAATTATTAGATACATTGAAGCCAGCCATTGTGGTGGATGCTATCTTAAGCAAAAAAAATCTTGGTACCAAACGTGATGATGCAGATCTCGTCATAGGTGTAGGGCCAGGCTTTACTGCTGGGGACGATGTAGATGTGGTTATTGAAACTATGCGTGGTCATTATTTAGGTCGCTGTATCTACGATGGCCCGGCGCAACCTAATACGGGTATTCCTGGTAATGTAGGTGGTTATACTCATGAGCGTGTTATTCACTCTCCAAAGGCTGGTCTATTTACAGCTAAGCGTCATATTGGAGATTCTGTACAAGCCAATGAAGTTATTGGTTATGTAGATGAAGAGCCAGTACGCGCTAAAATTACAGGTATTCTTAGAGGTATTCTTAAGAGCGGACTCATCGTATCTGACCATTTTAAATTGGCCGATGTAGATGCTCGTTGTGAAGAATCTCATTGTTATAGTATTTCAGATAAATCTCTTGCTGTTGGTGGCGGTGTTTTAGAAGCCGTTACTGCATGGGATTATGAAAGGAATCAAGATGGAAACGATCTATGATGTGATGAAAGACCGTCTTCAGCTTACAGAAACTACATTGATGGTTACTGTGTTGTCTGGTCCTCGTCAAGGGGATAAAGCAATTTATGCTGAAGATGGTAGTGTTTTGTATGGCACACCAATCGAAGGCTTTATGGTAGATAAAGCAAAGCTTAATTCTTTGTGTATGGTAGGCGAAGTAGAATGTTTTGTACAACCTGTAGAAAATGATCCGTCTGTTCTCGTATTAGGCGCTGGTCATGTGAGCCGTGCTATTACAGATTTATTACTATTCATTGGGTGTCGTGTTACTGTTGTAGATGACCGCCCAGAATATGTAGTTCCTGAATTCTTTGACGAGCGCGTAACTCGTAAATGCTTGCCCTTAGAAAACTTTAAAAATGATTTACCTCTTGATGAATATAATGGTTTTATCATTGTTACACGTGCTCATGAGTATGACAATGTATGTTTAGAACAATTGCGCGATTACTTGCCAACATATATGGGTGTTATGGGCAGTCAAAAGCGCATTCATTATGCATTTGAAGTGTTGCGTGAACAAGGTTGGACACAAGAAGAATTAGATATGGTATATGCACCAATTGGTCTAGACTTAGGTGCACAAACTCCTGAGGAGATTGCATTATCTATCGTTAGCGAATATTTGGCAGTGGTGCGTGGTAAAAAAGGCGGCTCATTGCGGAAAGGTAGAGTGAGCCATGAATCGTGAGTTTATTGAATATTTAAGTGCTCGTAAAAATGAAACACTAGCTGTAGCTACAATTTTATTTACCCGTGGTTCTACACCACGTAAGGCTGGCACATCTATGGTAGTATTCCCAGATGGATCTATCTTTGGTACTATCGGTGGGGGTCGTGCTGAAAATGAAATTCGCCTAAGTGCTGTTGATTCTTTGAATAAAAAAGAAGCACATCGTCGTATCGAAGTTCTTTTAGATGATGATGTAGCTGTCAAAGAAGGTATGGTGTGCGGTGGACAAATGGATGTGTGGATTGAAACACAAAACATCTAAGTATATTAAATTTACAGTGCTTCTAAAATGAGTTAAAATATAAGGTACAGCCAAGTAGTTGGTTGTACCTTATTATTTTGTATAAGGAGCTATTTTTATGCATATTGACGCACTTATACATACCTTTAGGCTTCTTGATATCGCTGATATCTTAATCGTTGCTGTAGGTATTTATTACTTATATAAATTGCTTAAAGATACACGGGCCGTTTCTCTTTTGAAAGGTCTCGTTATGTTGGCAATTCTAAACTTATTGAGTCATTTGCTAAATCTATATGTTATCAATTGGATTTTGCAACAAAGTATGACTGTTCTTCTCTTCGCATTACCTGTAGTATTCCAACCGGAATTACGCCGTGCTTTAGAACAATTGGGCCGCGGTCGAATTTTTAGCAAGGCACAGAATGTTAATGAAGAGGAAATGGACATGGCCATCAATGAAGTGATGGCGGCAGCTCGCGTTATGTCTCGTGAGCATACAGGGGCTCTTATTGTTTTTGAACGTGAAGTGGGCCTTAATGATTTTGTGGACACAGGCATTTTGATTGATGCTGTGTTAAGCCGTGAATTAATTAAAAATATTTTCGTTCCTAGTACGCCACTTCATGATGGGGCGCTAATCATCCGCGATGGCCGTATTCGTGCAGCTGGTTGTTTGTTGCCACTAACTGAAGACCGTACATTGAGTACTGAACTTGGTACGCGTCACCGTGCAGCCATCGGTTTATCTGAACAAACAGATGCGGTCGTTGTTGTTGTCAGTGAGGAAACGGGGACAATTTCCTATACCTATGGCGGTCATATTTATCGCCATTTACCGGAAGATCAAATTAAAGAAGCATTGCGTACATTTATGGAACGCCCTCGTCAAACCATTACTGGTATGTGGAAATGGGGGGCAAAAAAATGATGATACATTTGAAACGCAATTGGCCAGCTAAGCTGTTATCTTTGTTAGCGGCCATCGTCATGTGGTTCTTTATCATGCGTGACCAGAACCCTGTGATGGAGGTAACCTATACGGTACCTGTACAAGTACAAAATCTTGATTCTAATTACATCGTAGAAGATGCTCCTGATACGGTACGCATTGTATTATCAGGTCCTCGTGACACGATTATTACGATGAAAGCTGATAATCTTCGCGCTTATATTGATGCATCGGGTGTGAAACCAGGTCAAAATAATGTGACAATCGGATTTACACCTCCAGCGGGGATGAGCCTTGTTGAGGTTAAGCCTGATACTATAACAATTAATGTAGACGAATATGCAGAACGAAAAATACCAGTTGAAATTGTTCCAATTGGTAAATTCTCCGACGATGTTGCTCTCAAGTCAGTAACTATTGTACCGAAAGAGGTAACTGTATCTGGCCGTAAACAACAGGTTAATGCTGTGAATAAGGTTGTTATGAAGGTCAATATCGCTGGTCAAACCAAGAACTTTAGTGCTGTTAGTACATTAGAAGCTTGGGATGTATCTGGCAATGTACTAGATGTACATATCAATCCAAACCAAGGTCAGGCACAATATGAACTTAACTTATTGCGTAAAGATAAAGCAGTTCCTATTACAGTACCAACTGCGGGAGCGGTAGCTGATGGATATGAAGTTAAGTCTATATCTGTTACACCAACCCAATTGACTGTAACTGGCCGAGAAGAAATGATTGATTCTGTTACAGAAATTCAAACAGAACCAATTGATCTCACCGGTGCAACGAAGGGAATTCAAGGTAATTACAACTTAGTATTGCCAAGCGGTGTTAATAGTAATGTTACAACAGTACATGTTAAGGTAGATATACAAAAGAAAACAACGTAGCTAAAAAAGACCCTAATAGAGTAGATTATATAACTCTATTAGGGTTTGTTTTTATTATTCATATATTAGCTTTTATGGTAGTGTTGTATAATAAAGATGTATGACCATTTTCTAATAGGTCAGTGATAAAGAATTTAGGTCAAATAATATAGATGTAGTCTATTCTGAAAGGATAGCTTTAATAGGTAACATATGATTAGAATAATAAATCTCCGCGTGGCCGTGACGGTCAAGTCGGATATTAAAGAGATTGTAGAAAAGAAATATCCCCAGCTACGTGGCGCCATTGAAACAATTCATGTTGTGCGACGTGCTGTAGATGCTCGTAAAAAACCTAATATTGTATTTGTATATACTTTGTTTGTTGAGGTTCATAAAGAAGCTCAAATCATGAAAAAACTAGGTAAACAAAAGGATGTATCTGTGTTCACTCCAGAAGATCCGGAACCTATCGTATATGGTAATGTACCTTTAGCACATCGTCCTGTGGTGATGGGATTTGGTCCGGCAGGTATGCTTGCAGCCTTTTACCTAGCTCGTGAAGGGTACCGTCCAATTGTTCTTGAACGAGGCCAAGACGTCGACACTCGTAGCGAAGATGTAGAAACATTTTGGAAAGAGGGCGTATTTAAGCCTGAATCGAATGTACAATTTGGCGAAGGCGGTGCAGGTACCTTCTCAGATGGTAAGTTGACAACTCGCGTTACTCATCCTAGATTGCACGAAATCTCCAAATACTTTGTAGAATTTGGGGCACCTGAAGAAATCTTATATAAACATAAACCTCACGTAGGTACAGATAAGTTGCGCACCATGGTAAAAGCTATGCGTGAACGCATCATTGAGTGGGGCGGTGAAGTTCGCTTTGGTGCCAAAGTAACCGATTTGTTCATTGAAAATGATCATATCGTTGGTGTTGAAGTTAATGGTAAGGAGCGTATCGATACGACGGTTGTGCTTTCTGGTGTAGGCCATAGTGCACGCGATACGTATGAAATGCTACATAAACGTAATGTAGAGATGACGGCGAAACCATTTGCTATTGGTGTTCGTATAGAACATGATCAAGCTGTTATTGACGAGTCCCAATATGGTGTAGAGCCATCTAGCTTGGGCCTTGGTGCCGCAGAATACTCCCTTGTGTATCACGATAAAGAAACAGGCCGTACGGCGTATAGCTTCTGTATGTGCCCAGGTGGTCAAGTTGTGGCCTCTGCATCCGAAAATGGGGGCGTTGTTGTTAATGGCATGAGCTTATACGCTCGTGATAGCGGTGTTGCGAACAGTGCTATCGTAGTTAACGTAGGCCCAGAAGATTTTGGTAATCATCCACTAGATGGTGTAGCATTCCAACGTGAATGGGAGCGCAAAGCTTATGAATTAGGTGGCTCTAACTTCCATGCACCAGCACAAACAGTAGGTCAATTTTTAGGGCTTTCACAAGCACCTACCGTACAAGATAGCACCTATAGCTATGAACCAGGTGTAGTAAATTGCGATTTACATGATTGCTTGCCACCATTCGTAACGTCTGTATTAGAGCGGGCATTGCCATATTGGGGACGACGCATTCATGGATTTGATGATCCTGCAGTATGCATGACGGGCGTTGAAACACGTACCTCTGCACCACTACGCATTGGACGCAATTAAGAGGGAGTTTCTCCAACTGTAGGTGGATTCTACCCAATGGGCGAAGGCGCTGGCTATGCAGGTGGTATTATGAGTGCAGCCCTTGATGGAGCTGAAACGGCTATCTTATGTATGGCAAAATATGCAAAACCTAACTAGTTAGTAGTAGAATATATTGTAAAGGAAACCACAGTATAGGTTCATATTGGTACTGTAAAATAATATATCTGTATAGTATCTATATATGTAGTGTATATATTGTGATATAATACACAACAGTGAATATATGAGGACTTGTGACTTTCACAATCCCTAGAGGAGGATAATTATGGCTCGTTTATTTGGTACAGATGGTGTACGTGGTGTTGTTAATGAATTTTTAACACCTGAATTAGCCTATCATTTAGGCCGTGCTGCGGCTACATATTTTGGCAAGGAAAAAGATCATCCTACATTCTTGATCGGCCGCGATACGCGTATTTCTGGCTCCATGCTTGAAAGTGCGTTAGCAGCAGGCATTTGCTCTGTTGGTGGTAATGTTGTCATTGCCGGTGTTATCCCAACTCCAGCAGTTGCGTACCTAGTACGTCAACAAGGTTTTGATGCGGGTGCTGTTATTTCTGCATCTCACAATCCATATCCAGATAATGGCATTAAATTCTTTGATGGCAATGGCTATAAATTGCCAGATGAAGTAGAAGATGAATTAGAAAAATATGTTCGTCAAAGTGCGGACAATGAATTGGCACGTCCTACAGGTGATGGCATCGGTACAATTGAGTACAATAGCAACTTGGCTCATTTCTATGCTCACTTTGTTCGTCACACCATCGATACATCCCTTGAAGGTTTAACTATCGTATATGATGGTGCGAACGGTGCTGCTTCTAGCGTAGGCCCTGAAATCTTGTCTGGCCTTGGCGCTAAAGTAATCAACATCAATGTTAATCCAGATGGCTTGAATATCAACCATCACTGTGGCTCTACACATATTGAAGGTTTGCAAGTAGCTGTGCAACAACATAATGCAGATCTTGGTATCGCTAACGATGGCGATGCTGACCGTTGCTTATTGGTTGACGAAAAAGGTCAAGTTCTCGATGGGGACCAAATTATGCTATTGTGTGCCCTTAAATTAAAAGAAGAAGGCAAGCTAAAAGGCGATACAGTAGTTGGTACTGTTATGAGTAATATTGGGTTCCATAAGGCAGCCGAAGAACTTGGTATGAAAACAGTTTCTACTGCAGTTGGTGACCGCTATGTATTGGAATACATGCGTGAACATGACCTCTCCGTTGGTGGTGAACAATCTGGTCACGTAATCTTCTTAGATCACAATACAACTGGTGACGGTATGTTAACAGCTGTGCAAGTAGCGGCTCTTATGAAAGAAAAAAATCAACCGCTTTCTGAACTTGCTAGCATCATGACAAAATACCCACAAGTGTTAGTAAACGTTCGCGTTGCTACAAAAACAGGTTGGGAAGACAATGATCTTATCAAAGCTGCTATCGTAACCGCTGAAGGTGAACTTGGTGATGAAGGCCGCGTTCTAGTACGTGCATCTGGTACAGAACCACTCATCCGCGTAATGGCTGAAGGTCCAGACCAAGAAGCGTTACAATCCCTATGCCAAGAAATCGCTGATATTATCGGTAGAGAACAAGGGTTGGCAGAATAAAAGTAGGGTGTGAGGCGGCAGAGGAGCTTGCGACGATGAAGCCCACACATCACTTTGTTCCGAGCGTAAGATTTTGCGAAGCAAAATCCACAGCGAGGAACCATCTTTACTAAGATTAAAATAGTGTTTTTTATTATATAATTTTATATAAATTAGTATAGCCCCTTATATATGCTTTCTAGTACATCTCTTTTGGAGTTTACCATGGACATATATAAGGGGCTATTTATTTTGGTTTTGGTATGTAAATTAAATAGATTTTTAACTGTTATGTAGATATTTGAAAATCAAAATCTTGTTATAGAAAGAATTAAAGGAAGAAACAATCTTTTGATGATTTAGAATAAAGTGTCATTTTGAGAACTTTTATTTAATGATTTTTCTATTAATGGTATTAACTCTATATCGGATGTATTTTTATAACGCGAATATTTAAAGCTAGAAGGAGGCATAATAGGATTATTATTTATATCATTTATTATTACTTGGCCTATTGCTTCACCTAGTTTTATTGGTACGGCATTACCAATTTGTTTATATATTTCGCCTATTTTACCTTTAAATTTCCAAGAGTCTGGAAAGCCTTGGATACGTGCGTACTCTTCAATAGAGAGAGGTCTTAGTTCAGTTGGATGTATTAAATCAGTTGCAGGCATTATTGGTGTTGTTACAAGTGTAGGGCTAGGTTCATCAAAACTTAGCCTTCTAAAAAATCCAGTTTTCCCACCAGACATATAATACTTTTTCCCCATTGCTATTTTTTGATCATCTGGTGATAAGGATTTCCAATTACCGCCCTCTGGAATTTTTTTATACCAATCAACTCGTGTTTTGGGAATATCAATATAATGCATTTGTGTATTTTGAATATCTTGTATTGCACTAGCTAAAGTATTCCATTTAGGAAGGTTATATTCTCCGTGTTCTGAGTTTGTAGGTATCAAGTAGGGAAGTTTTTGATCTCCGTATTTGGCTAAGATTACGTAACGTTCTCTTTTTTGTGGCGCACCAAAATTTGCTGCATTATATAAATTGAATGATACAGAATAACCTAGTTCTCTTAATCGTTTATATGCATAATATAGGGCAGCACCTTTTATTGGACGTCCATTTGATTCCTCTATTATGGATGGGGTTGTTTGTAGTCCTCTTACATTTTCTAGTACAACATATTTAGGCTTTAGTTCTGCTATTATATCTAAATATTTTATAAAAACACTTCCTCTGTCATCATCAAAACCTTTTCTGTTTCCGGCTGTTGAGAATGCCTGACATGGAGGGCCACCAAAAATAATATCTATGGGGGTATCTAATGGCAAATTAGCATATTCATAAACAGTTTTTTTATTACATTCCCAGATATCTCTAATAAGACCGATTTCAGAATCATTTTCTACAATGGTAGCTCTCGCTTCTTTATTAATTTCACATGCCAACAATGGGTGGATACCTACGTTTTTCATTCCAATATCTAACCCCATTCCACCACTAAAAAAAGATAAAGAAACAATATTAGGAATTTTTTGGGATTTACGTACTCTATCTGCTGGATCAATAATAACATCTTGTCTTTGCTTATATAAATCGAGATTTTTTTGTGTAGTTGTCCAAATATTATTTTTTAATATTCCTTCAATCTTATTTTCCTTTAGTAATCGACGTGCATATTGTGGTGAAATATTAAGTTGTGTGGAAATATCATCAATAGTCAAAATACTCATTTTATTACCCTTAAAGAAACAAAAAATAGACCCAATGTAAGTATAACATAATTTTAATAATATATGATAAACTTATAATTGAATTATTTTTACCATATTATATGTATTAAAGGGGATGAGATTGATGCCTAATTTTGATTTGGGAAAAGCTATCAGGGAGGATTATAATTTAAGATTACTTGCTATGCGGACTTTTGAAGAGTTAATTCCAGAATTATTAGAAGCTAATACAGTCTATTATGATAATATACAAAAGCTTTTTGATTATGCGTTAAATCATTTGTATTTATTTCCTAATATTCGATTATCTGATTATGATCATATTGAAGATGCTATTAGGGGCTATTTATATAAATGGATTCAAAAGTATATTGATGGGCATAATCAAAAACCCCTTGAAAGTGAGATTAATAGTATTGGTGAAATAGATGAAGCTCTACTTCAGCACTTAGTAGTATACTTTTCACGTGATTGTGATGATGGCGAATCATTAGCTTTAGATGCATATAAACAGCACTTTATACTGATGGGGTTAGAGAATCTTAATGGAAGAGTATTAGAGGAATATCTAAAAACTATATTAGAACCAATTGGGTGGATTTGGTGTGCAGGAGAGGTCTACAGAGCTGTTGACTTTTGTTACATTCTAGAAGATAAATCTGATATCTTATTACAAGTTAAGAATAAATATAATTCAGAAAATAGCTCTAGTAGCGCCATTCGTGATAGCACTCCAATTACTAAATGGAATAGACTAAATAGACCTCGAAAAAGTAATCCGACAAAACCATTAGATAATTGGCCCGAATTGCAAAAAATTGTAAATTGTGATGATGTGAATGATGCGTTAACTGAAAATAGTTATTTAAAATATATTGATGATAATTCCAATATTGAGTTTAGATAAGATAAAGGTTTAACTGAATAAGCTTATATTGAATAGTAATAGCTAATATGTCGTACCTCCTTATGTTGTTTCATAAGGAGGTACACTTTGAATATATTTTTCATTATAACGAGATTATACATATTCAATTAGATATATATAATACGTTTTGGCTATAAAGTGTGTTTGTTTGAACTCAAAGAATATGAAAAACAAAGACCGTATCTGAAGAATTATTAAAAAGATATGCCAATAGAATATAATTATTACTTTGTATAGCTTCTTAAGTCATGAAGTAGATAAACAACGAACAGAAATACTAGCATGTATTGAAGATGTAAAAATAGATGATGACTTTGAGAGTGAAGAAGAGAGGCAAGAGCATCTCCAATGTTGGGAAGATGATTTAGAAAGCCTAAATATATTAGAACATAAGATTAAATATGAAAACTACAGGCCTGTAGTTGAATTAAAACTATGGCCCATATATGACTGCTACTTGATAGACTAATTCACGCATGAACTTTCAGGATAAATTTTGATATACCTTATGCAGCTTTGTATGGTTCTAAATCGGCATAGAAATAAAAGAGGCAACGTCGTCGACGTTGCCTCTTTTATTTCTTGGTTTTATTTATCAGCTACGACAAGTTTATATCCATTCAAGTGAATGTTACTGTTTGTTGTGTCTTCGTTAGTTAAGGACTTTACATAGCTGTCGCCTGTGAGTGTCCAGGTAGAGTCTTTGCTGAGTTTCATTGTAATTTCTTTAGCGGTGTTATCTGTGTTTATAGCGCCAACTAGGCTGGATCCATTAGTCATGTCCAGTGCGACAGTACTGATGGAGTCGGCTACGATGTTACCGTTAAGTTCTTGGTTAGACGCATGGAGTGTGAGGTGCCCGCCGTTTTCACCATCTTTACCCCAGCGGGAGTCTGCTGCTGCTTTCACGAGTGTCGTAGTATTTGGCATTACAATCGTGTTGCCTGTAAGGTCTACTTCAGCAGTGGTGTTGTTTACATAGATGAATGCACCTGTACCATGAGTTGTGAGTGTGTTATTTTCCGCTTTTAAACGAGCGATACCGCTTTCCGCATCACCTGAGAAGCTTTGGTATAGCATGAAGCCATTATCTTGGTAGCCTGTTACATTAGAGTTTGTAATGGTGATGGAATTTTTACCTTCTACGACGCCTATTTCACTCTTGTTAGCTACGCCATTGATGCTGTTTGCTGTAATGTTGCCAGTGGAGTAGATAACAGGGCTACCCGCACCAGAGGTCGTTAGCTTAGCTGCCTCCGCATTAATGGTACCTTCGCCACGGTCTGTAGCAAGCGTAGCAGAGTGAGCACCTTCAGTGGTGATGGTTAAATTTTTACCGTTTACAGTGCCTTTGTATGTTGCATCTAAGCCGCGAGAGGAATCGCCCTTAGTGTGAATATTTGTATTTTCTACATTAATGATAGAGCCTTCGCCAGTGGCAAATACCGCATTAGAGCCAATGCTATTAGATGTAATATTACTATTTTTAATGCTAGTTTGACTGCCTTCGATGCCGAGCACTACTGCGTTTTGTCCGCGGAAGTTACTGTTGTCATCATTTGTGGTGTTGCCTTGTTTATCAAATACGCTGCTATCGATGGTGATAATGGCTTTGTTTTTTCCAATGAAAGCATTTTGGTCGCTTGTAGTATTGTCGAACCGTTGATGTTCTAATGTTTGATTTTCACTAATAACAGATGTGCCTGTGAAAGTACTAGGATCAGCTTCCTTATGAGGTGTTGGTTCATTAATTTCGCCTGTCTTTACATCATCTGGTCTAGGTACATCATTTTTAGGTGTATCAGTATTAGGTGCATCAGCCTTAGGGGCAGATATGCTTTGTGGTGGAACATTAGAATGTACTGGTTCTGCACCAAAGGTAGGGGCGAATGCGAGTGCTGCGAGGGCGCCGCCCGCTAAAGCTGGAACGATGAAACGTCTTAAAGTTTTATAATTACGTGAATGTGTCATATATAATAACCTCCAAATATTTATTGCACGATAAAATCGAATTGTGTAAAATTAAGATTGTAAGAAGTATAGTAATTATCTGTGAAAATAGTATGAATGATACATGGGATTTATAAACAAATATTAACCGTGATGTTTAGATATGTCGATGAGGATATCTTGCTTTCACCATTACTTATCACGTATAATATAGATTGGTATATGATGTATACTGTTAAGATCTGCCGTATCTTATAGAAAGGAGTTCCCTAATTCGTAAAGGCGAATAGCGCAAGTACCCGCGAAGGCAGTCGTTAGGGTAGACGAGGTGAAGAGTAATCGAATCATCAGCGGATGCTCTTCCGGCATATTCATGTCGTAACAGATACTAAAAAGCCCATCGGTAACGATGGGGACAAAGTGTATCTGAATGAATTGTATTCAAATACTATTTGATACATAATTTGAACATTAACTTAGATTGTTAAGTTAGAATAGTAATTTGTTAGCCTTAGTTTTTGGCTGGGGCTAGAATGCCCCCAGTTATAGGAGGATATACTTATGTGCGGTATCGTAGGATACATTGGCTTTAATCAAGCATCTGATTTCTTGTTGGACGGTATGGCGAAGTTAGAATACCGTGGTTATGACTCTGCAGGTATTGCTGTTATCGGCTCTGAAAATGTTATTAAAATTCAAAAGAAGGTTGGCCGTCTTGCTAATCTTGAGGCGATTGTAAAAGCAGATCCTAATGAAGGGACTATAGGTATTGGTCATACTCGTTGGGCTACTCATGGTCGTCCATCCGATATGAACGCCCATCCTCATGCATCTGAAGATGGTAAATTTGCTGTTGTACACAACGGTATTATTGAAAATTACATGCCTTTAAAAGAAGAGCTCATTGCAAAAGGGTACCATTTCAAATCTGAAACTGATACAGAAGTAGTAGCTCATTTATTAGAAGATATGTACGATGGCGATTTCGTAGGCACAGTACGTCGCATGCTAGCTCGTGTTGATGGTGCGTATGCTCTTGAAATCATCTGTGCTGATGAGCCAGATAAAATCATCTGTACTAAAAAAGAAAACCCATTGGTTATCGGTCTTGGCAAAGGTGAAAACTTTGTAGCATCCGATATTCCAGCTATCATTAACTACACACGCGATACATACATTTTGAGCGATGGTGAATTAGCTATCGTAACTCGTGATAATGTATCCGTATTCGACCGTGAAGGCAACCCTGTTGATAAAGAAGTATTCCATGTTAACTGGAATGCGGAAGCAGCAGAAAAAGGCGGTTATGAACACTTCATGTTGAAAGAAATTCATGACCAACCTAAAGCTGTACGCGATACTTTCGGTACACATATCTCTGAAGATGGTAAAACAGCTATCTTTGATGAATTGAATTGGACTGCTGAAGATGTAGCAGCTTTCAATAAAATCTTCATCGTTGCATGTGGTACAGCATACCATGCTGGTCTTGTAACAAAACAATATATTGAAAACTTGGCGCGTATTCCTGTAAGTGTGGAAATCGCATCCGAGTACCGTTACAGCAATCCATTGACTGATGACAAAACATTATGTATCGTTATCAGCCAATCTGGTGAAACATCTGATACATTGGCTGCGTTGAAAGAGGCAAAACGCCTTGGTGCTAAATCCTTGGCGATTACTAACGTAGTAGGTTCCAGTATCTCCCGTGAAGCAGACAACACTGTTTACACATGGGCAGGCCCTGAAATCTCTGTAGCATCTACAAAAGCTTACACTACTCAATTAGTAGCTGGCTTGTTGTTCGCTGTATACCTTGGTCAATTAAATGGCAAAATGAATCCAGCTTTAGGTGAAGAAATCCTTAGCGGTGTTAAAAACTTGCCTACATTGATTCATGAAATCTTTGAAGTAGACGAAGATATGAAAGCCTTTGCTAAGCATTACGGCTTCAAATCTGATGCGTTCTTCTTGGGCCGTGCTATCGACTATGCAGTAGCAATGGAAGGTGCTTTGAAATTGAAAGAAATTTCTTACATCCATGCTGAAGCATATGCTGGTGGCGAATTGAAACATGGTACATTAGCTCTTATTGAAGAAGGCGTACCTGTTATCGCATTGGCTACACAAGAGGATGTATACGATAAGATGATCAGCAACATCCGCGAAGTAAAAGCTCGTGAAGCTGTTGTAATCGGTATTGGCATGAAAGGTGACGAAGAATTATCTAAACACGTAGACCATACAATCTATGTTCCTCGTGCGAATAAATTCATCGCTCCAATCCTTGCGGTTGTACCATTGCAATTATTAGCGTACTATGCAGCGATTACACGCGGCGCAGATGTAGATAAACCACGTAACTTGGCTAAATCTGTAACCGTAGAATAATATATATAACCAACAGTGCTTCGGCACTGTTGGTTTATTTCAATATAGGGAGACTATTATGGCAGTTATATTTTCCGGCATCCAACCAAGTGGTGAGTTAACACTTGGTAACTATTTGGGGGCTTTACGTAATTTCTTAGACTATCAAGATACTGACGAATGTTATTATTGTATCGTTAACCAACATGCGATTACTGTACCGCAAGATCCAAAAGAGTTATTCCAAAATACTCGTAATTTGGCTGCGTTGTACCTAGCGGTTGGCCTCGATCCTAAAAAGGTAACATTGTTCGTACAATCCGAAGTACCTGAGCATGTTAAACTCGGTTGGGTTATGCAATCTATTAGCTATGTTGGCGAATTAGAGCGCATGACGCAGTACAAAGATAAGTCTCAAAAGCAAGGTGACTCTATTCCTACCGCATTGCTTACGTACCCACCATTGATGGCGGCAGATATCTTGTTATATGGTACAAACTATGTTCCTGTAGGTGAGGACCAAAAGCAACATCTTGAGTTGACTCGTAATTTGGCAGAGCGTTTTAACCGTAGGTTCGGTGAAACTTTCGTAGTGCCTGATATCAAGGTAGGCGAAGGTGGTGCTCGCGTTATGAGCTTACAAGAACCAACTAAGAAAATGAGTAAATCTGATGATAACCAAAATGCTACCATTCGCCTTTTGGATGCACCAGATTTGATCGTGAAAAAATTGAAACGTGCTCAAACTGACTCTGATAATGCAGTGCGTTACGATAAAGAAAACAAACCGGGCATTTCTAACTTGATGGGCATTTACCGTGCTATCACAAAAGACAGCTATGAAGCCATCGAAGAAATGTATGCTGGTAAAGGTTATGGCGTATTCAAATCCGATATTGCCGATCTTTTGGTGGCAACTCTTGAGCCAATCCAACAACGTTACAATGAATTGATTACAAGCCCTGAACTCGATGTCATTCTCGATGAAGGTGCTGCTAAGGCTCATGCTAAAGCGAGCCAAATGTACCGTAAAGTTGAGCAAGCTATGGGCTTGTGCCGTAAATAAAATCATATAGTAGACTTTCAATTTGTGAGGTAAGCCATGACGAAACAAGAGGCAATGGAACGCTTTTCATCAGGTGCCGTACAACAGAGCTTAGAAATACATCGTGGAATCCAGTGGACTGGACGTATCGTCGGTCTATTGGTGTGCGTGTTAATTGTGAAATATTTGCCGTCCGATTGGGCTGAGCGTATATTGTATTATCTGTTGTTACTTCTTATATTGTGGACCCTTCATAGATTAGGTGAGAGTCAAGCTTTTATCTGTGAAAAGGGCCTCGTGTTAAAACGTAGGCCTTTTTCTTTTATAGAATACTTTCACAGTCTCTTTCATGGGGATGAATATTTTGTCTTTGTCGATTATGAGCATATTATTGGATTTACCGAGGGGTGGCGTGAATTGCAGGCCATGAATGGTCATGGTGGGATTTATGTCATACCCTTAGATCTTGCACAGGTAGGGTATAAAGATAAAATGGCTATGATTGAGGCTATTCATAAGCATTCAGAGCTTTAAAGTATAAGTATATACAAAGGCTTTTGAGCTATAAAACATAGTATGTAGCATGGATTAATTAAGAAAATTCAAAAAATTCATCAAATTAGCTATTTACAACTTTAACGAACTAAAGTATAATACAATCATCGGGTACAGAGGTGTGTTCTGTACAGCATATAATAGCAAGTAGTTAAAGGTGTAATACACCGTGGAGGATAGTTATGAATTGGAAAAAAATGATGGCCGTTGGCCTTGCAGCAGTATCTATGATGGTATTTGTAACGGGTTGTGGTAGCGATACTAAAACCGCTAATACAGAATTGCCTAAAAAAATCGTTATCGGCTTAGATGATAGCTTCCCTCCAATGGGCTTTAAAGATGATAAAGGCGAAATCGTTGGTTTAGATATTGATATGGCTAAAGAAGCGGCTAAACGCGCTGGCATGGAAGTAGAGTTCAAAGCTATCGACTGGTCCAGTAAAGAAGCTGAGTTGAAATCTAAAAAAATCGACGCTTTATGGAATGGCTTAACAGTATCTCCTGAACGTGAGAAAAATATTTTGTTCTCCAACACATACATGAAGGATAAACAATACATCGTTGTTCGTAATGATGATGACTCCATCAAATCCAAAGCTGATTTAGCAGGTAAAGTAGTAGGTGTTCAACAAGCTAGTACTGGTGAATCTGCATTGCAAAATGATCCAAGCGGTAAAACTGTAAAAGAAACAAAATCCTATGCTGATTTCGTAAGTGCTTTCATGGATCTTGGTATTGGTCGTGTTGATGCCGTTATCGCTGATGGTGTTATCGCTCGTTACCTCATGACAAAAGAACCTGGTAAATACAAAATCGTAGACGGTACTGATTACGGTGTTGATAACTTCGCTGTTGGCTTCCGTAAAGATGACACTGCATTACGTGATAAAATCAATGGTATCTTAGCGGACATGAAAAAAGATGGTACTGCTGATAAAATCGTTGAAAAATGGTTGGGCTCTAGTGCAGACCTAGATAAGAGCGATGCTAAATAGTACAATTCGTGATATACTAATAGTACTATGGTCAGTATGTACAACAGATAATTAAAGAACGAAATGTACACTAGAGAAGAGGCCAGATGCCTCTTCTCTAGTCGTGTTTTGAAGGAGTATTCCATGTTAGATTATTTATTGCAGATTATCCCAACCATCGCTGATGGTTTAAAGGTAACCGTATCGCTCTTCTGTATTGTATGGATTTTATCCATTCCTGGCGGTATCTTACTTGCTTTGGTACGTCTATCTAAATTTACAGTGCTCGACAAAATTGTTGAAGCTTTCGTATATTTGATGCGCGGCACACCATTAATGCTACAAATTTTATTCGTTTACTATGCATTGCCTATCATTACAGATGGTGCGGTACAAATGGATGATGCTACAGCCGCTGTTCTTACATTCGTATTAAACTACGCCGCTTATTTATGTGAAATTTTCCGCGGTGGTATTCAATCCATTTCTCGTGGTCAGTACGAAGGGGCAAAGGTTCTTGGTTTTACCTATGCTCAAACAATGCGTAAAATCATCTTACCTCAAATGTTTAAACGCGTATTGCCTCCACTTGCGAACGAAACAATTAACTTGTTGAAAGATACGTCTCTTGTATACGTATTGGCTATGAATGATATCTTGCGTATTACAAAATCTATCGTACAACGTGACTTTGATATCTCTGCCTTTTTAGTGGCAGCTTTATTCTACTTGATCTTTACCTTTATTTTGACAAATATCTTCAACTACTTAGAAAGACGATTTGCTGTATATGAAGATTAATCTATTCTGTAGTAGTGTGTCGTAGATATAGATGTAGTTGTTTGAGGGGCTATAGCACTATTTAAGACTACAACTATTTAGTTAATACGACGATGTAAGAGGTACTTATGACATTTGTAAACATGGAGCGTATTGAAAAACGCTTTAACAATCAAACTGTATTGCGCGATGTATCGCTCAAAATGGATAGAGGGGAAATCGTTTCTATTATCGGCCCATCTGGCTCTGGTAAATCTACATTCTTGCGCTGCTTAGGTCAATTGGAGACCATTGATGGTGGCTCTATTACTGTAGATGGTACAGTTCTTGCTAGTACAGATGCTAATGGCACTGTAAACTATGCTAGCCAAGAAACACAACATGATTTGCTATTACGCATGGGCATGGTTTTCCAATCTTTCAATTTATTCCCTCATATGACGGTTCTTGATAATATTATGATCGCACCGCGCATGGTAAAAGGTATGAAAGATGATGAGATTTTACCAATAGCAGAGCGATTACTCAATAAAGTTGGTCTATGGGAAAAGCGCGATATGTATCCATCCCGTTTGTCCGGGGGTCAACAACAACGTGTGGCCATTGCTCGTGCATTGGCGATGAACCCAGAAATCATGCTATTTGATGAGCCTACATCAGCCCTTGACCCAGAATTAACAGGTGAGGTTCTTAAGACCATAAAACAGTTGGCTGATGATCATATGACGATGATTATCGTAACCCATGAAATGAACTTTGCTCGTGAAGTATCTGATCGTGTCATCTTCATGGCAGATGGTGTTATCCAAGAGGAAGGTACACCAGAACAAATTTTCAACAATCCACAGAACGATAGAACGAAAGCGTTCTTGGAGAACATGTTATAGGAGGTCTTATGAAGTTACGTTTTATGGCTGCAACATTGGCTGTCATGGCTATGAGCACGACCTCTATTATGGCAGAAGGTTTACAAGGCACACCTGGAACTCCGATGGCTATCGTAGATTCCCAAAAAGACTCTGCCTCTATTTTGCCAGAGCAGTATAAATCGTATGCAACTACGATGAATACGGTGGTCAAGGACTATAAAAATGGCTATACCTTTACGATTCCATGGCGTGTAGCTGATGGTGTTAAGATAGATATGGATGTGCGTAGTGAAAGTGAGCATATTCAAGGCTATTCTTTCAACCTAGCGGGTCCAACGCAAGATGATTCCTATACTGTATCTTTCACAAAACGCAATAATACACCGCAAGACGGGGTATCTCAAAAGGAATGGAATACGACTTGGTATGGTGTGCCAATCAAGGGTATGTCTGATGAAGAGTACTTGAGCATCTGGCGTCAGCATAGTAATGTCTTTGAAAACAACGATATCGTTGGGGGCTTCTTCACAAAGAAAGGGGCTACATCAGCGCGTTGGGATAAAACAACACCAAAATCGTATGCTGAAATGACATCTACAGAGCCTGTTCAATCTGTATTTGAAGCGGAATTTATCATGGATAAGGATCCAACACATCGCTATAATTTGGTGAGTACCTATGCACCTATTCAAGGGGAATTCATGGAACAAGGCTTGATGGAGCATACAATTCCATCCTTTGAATTACTAAATAAATCTGGTTCTAGTACAATCAAAGGTGTTAAGCAGTTTATTTCTGGCACAAGTGATATCAGTGTAGCTGAAGGCATTAAATTTACCTATCCAAAAGGCTTTACCCGTCTAAATGAAAAGGGTAAAATTGCTTTCGCTAAGCATAATGTTCGCCTCGATATTGAATCCTTTACAATACCAGTACAAGCGGTTAGCACAGGTATGCCTACCATGATGGGCAAACAAATGCTAGGTGATTATTACCTTAAACAATTGGTTGAGGTAAATAAGGCAACGATTACACGTTATGAAACACATATTATCGATGGTAATGTAATGTTCTACTTGGCAGGTCATATGAAGAACCCGAATACGGCTGATACATCTGTAGCAGCACCGGTATCTTTTGCTGCTACTATTATCTTAGGTAATGAAGGCAATGTAGCTGTGGCTCGTATGATTGGTCCTGCAGGTACTAGCCTTACTACACCTGAGCTTATCGATGTGCTCGATGGATTTAAATTGACCACTACATTGAATACTAACCAGTCATCACAAGTTTTATAATATACACATAATATTCTTTTATTTGTATAAATCTGTATAATTTGTGCTATAATAAAAGAAATCCTCTAGAAAAAGAGGAGTTTTCCTTGATGGTCTAGAATATAATACTATAGGCTAAACGATCTTTGATCATATCCCCTTTGAGGGATTAGAAATAGGAGGGGTTATTATGGTTACCTACAAAACTATTGTCGTACCTACTGATGGTTCTGAAAATGCTAAACGTGCGTTGGAACATGCTCTCGCTGTAGCGGACCGCAACCATGCTGAATTGATTGTTGTTCATGTTGCAAACATCGTGTCTGCTATTTCCAATTTCGATCAAACACCAATTTCCGGTGGTTACGTATCTGAACAAATTGCAGAAGATATGGAAGAAACTGGTAAAGAAATCCTTAACGATGTAGTAAAAGAAATTCCTACAGGCGTAAAAGTTAAAAGCGTATTCGAAGTTGGTTCCCCTGGTCCTGCATTATTAGCAGTAGCTAAAAAATACAATGCTGACCTTATCGTAATGGGTAGCCGTGGCCTTGGTCCATTGAAAGGCTTATTCATGGGTAGCGTAAGTAGCTATGTAACTAGTCACTCCACTTGCCCTGTATTGATCATTAAATAATTCATATCCTGTACAGATATGATACAAAAAGAGACTTTGTTATAACAAAGTCTCTTTTTTATAGCTCAAAAATGATATAATATTTATATGTATGCCGTTTAGGTTTACAAATAAGAACGAAATTACGTTACATGAGAATGATAAATAAACATAGATAATAGTTTATAATATGGGGGACTATATGAGCGACAAACAAGAATCATTGCTAAAGCTAGCAGAACTGTTTAAAATCTTGGGTGACCCTACACGCCTTAAAATAGTAGAATTATTATTAGAAAACGAAATGTGTGTAAATCACATTGCAGAAACAATGGGTATGGGACAATCTGCCATTTCTCACCAATTGCGTGTATTGCGTCAAGCACGTCTTGTGACCTATCGCAAGGATGGGAAAACTGCATACTACTCTCTAAACGATGATCATGTGGAAGGTCTCGTAAGAATGGGGATGGAACACGTATCTCATCAATAGTTATATATTCTTACTGTATACCACTTGTCTAGTTTGATTAGGAATGTATAAAATATATATGATATATAACCTCTAACGATTTATACTATAAAAACATAAGAAAAGGAGCCGTTTATACGGCTCCTTTTTGTATAGGCATACTAGTATTAATATAATGGGAAGAGGTAATAGGCTATAGTAATGAATAGTGGCATCGTCACTGCTGATAATATAGTTGTACCCATTACAATTTGTGTAGCGTACTCCGGATTGTTTTTCATTTCAATAGCGATGAGAGCCATATTGATGGCTGTCGGTACACTATAGGTAATGACAATCGTTTGAGCTGCAATCGGATGCATAGGACCATAGAACATTATGAATAATATAGTAATGACTGCAGCAATGAGAGGACTTACAACGAGTCGTAAGGATGTAGCAAGCATAACATCCGACTTAAAGAAGTTTAATGGCGTTCTGTTAATCTGCACCCCTAAAGCAATCATGGCAACGCCTACAAAGGCATTAGCAAAGATTTTAAGAGGGGCAAAGAAGAATAGACCGTGTAAATCAAATGGTAAGAGCTGGCAAAGTAATGCAAGCGGTATAGCATATACCATAGGCATATGGAATACTACGCTTAACGCATCCTTTGTGCTCAATCGTCCAGCCCCAGCTTGGTAGAAGCCATAGGTATTACTCGTGATGGTTTGTATAATCATAATGGATACGACGCTGACGAGACCTAAATCAGCATAGGGGGTTGCGCCATCTATAACGTAAGGCACATTGGTAAATACAAAGATGGCAAGGGCAATGCCCATATTGCCGACATTGTTAAACATAACGCAGTTCTTTAATGTGGCAATTTTTGCTACATCATAACCTTGTATTTTGCCGACCACACCTGAAAGTATAGAGTTTAGTATGAGTACAATTAGTGCACAAAATACAATTTCTAACGTACCCGATGTAAATTTAGCTTCATACATGGCCCTAAATACAAAGGTAGGTAATAATATGTAGAAGTTTAGTTTACTCAGCGTATATAAATCTAGTTTAAATTTTCTATCCAATATAAACCCTACACCTATCAGTATAAAGATAGGAATCATAGAGTTCATAAATATATGTCCTATTAGCTCGAATATATTCATTATCTCACCTAGAGTTTCTCATTAATTCAGTACGGATTTAATGTATAGTATTATCATACCATAGTATGT
Source organism: Veillonella sp. (assembly GCF_041333735.1). NCBI lineage: Bacteria > Bacillati > Bacillota > Negativicutes > Veillonellales > Veillonellaceae > Veillonella > Veillonella sp. The sequence goes on along the minus strand of NZ_JBGKFB010000001.1, from coordinate 423,906 downwards.
ATTGTTTGAGACTTAAAAGTTTTATCCATTATGATTACTAATCATAATCATCAGAAATATCTATGAAAGATGTGACTTTTGGTATACGACTAAATATGTCGATTTATAGTATAATGTGAATATATTGTATATTTTAGTTTGTTCTTTGAACGTGTCTCTACGGTGAGTAACCATGGCTTTTACAGTGTGGAGTCCAAAGGGATGCACAGGAGGAATTATGAAACGAATTTTATTAGTATTAATGAGCGTTTTCATGCTAGCCTTGTTAGTGGGTTGTGGTAGTGACACAAACAAAGCAGTAGATTCTGCTAAACCAAGCACATCTGAAAAGATTACTGTACAAGCAGCAGCGAGCTTGAAAGGTGCTCTTACTGAATTAGCAGATTCTTACAAAAAGAGCCATAACTTAGCAGATGACCAAATTGCTATTAACTTTGCTGGTTCTGGTACATTGCGCCAACAAATTGAACAAGGTGCACCAGCCAGCTTATTCATCTCTGCTGACGAAAAGAATATGAAAATGTTGCAAGAAAAAGACCTTGTAACAGATGTTAAACCATTTGTAACTAATGAATTAGTTCTCGTAGTTCCAAAAGGCCAACCTAAAGTTGAATTAAATCAAATTGCTTCTGTTAAACGTATCGTATTAGGTAACCCTGAAACAGTACCTGCTGGTAATTATGGTAAACAAGTATTAACAAAATTAGGCGTATGGGATCAAGTTGAGCCAAACGTTGTATATGCTAAAGACGTTAAAGCTGTAACAGCATCTATTAGCCAAGGTGCTGGTGATGCGGGCTTTATCTATAAAACAGATGCTATTGCTGCAGGCGATGCAGTTCAAATCTCTGCTGTAACACCGGCGGATTCCCATGATCCAGTCATCTATCCAATCGGTATCATAAAAAAATATGACAACGCATTGGCAAAAGATTTCTACCAATACGTAATGAGCCCAGAAGGCCAAAAAGTATTAGAGAAATACGGTTTCTCCCCATCTAAATAAGAGTAAGGCGCTAGCTCTAAAGGCTAGCGCTTTCTTATGATACAATATAGATATTCTTAATACTACTAAGTTTTATTGCATTATATAGAGAAAGGGGGCGTGACATGAGCCCGTTTTGGCTATCATTATGGGTGGCAAGTATTGCCCTTGTCATTGTTATTTTAAGTGGTTTAGCTGCTTGTTATTGGATGAATCGTTGTAAATGGAGCGGTATAGCTATTCTTGATGCGCTCATTACATTACCGCTTGTGTTACCACCTGTAGTTGTGGGCTTTGCTCTTCTCATGGTGTTTACGCCAGGTTATGCTTTTGGTGCGTGGCTTGAAGCACATGGAATGAGCGTTGTCTTCGCCGCCTCTGGTGCAGTCGTAGCATCTTCTGTTATTGCGTTTCCATTATTTTATCAAACGGTACGCTCTGCGTTGCAGTCCGTCGATCATAATATGGAGGATGTAGCACGTACATTGGGCGCGTCAGAATTGCGTATATTCTTTACCATATCTGTGCCTCTTGCATGGAAAGGTATTTTAACAGGTAGCATCTTAGCGTTCTGCCGTGCCATGGGGGAATTTGGTGCTACCATCTTAATCGCTGGTAATATTCCGAAGGTAACGCGCACCATGCCGTTAGCTATTTACTCCTACGTAGAGGCCGGGCAGTACATGGATGCCTTCGAGCTTGTTGTTTATATTTGTGTCCTTACATTGGCATTGTTGAGCGGTATTCACCTCATTACAAAAGGTTCCTTGTTCCGCCATACAGAGAATAATTAGGAGGTTCTATGATTACATTTTCCTTTACTGTAGTTAGACCTTCTGTGACTGTGAAAGCTGAGGGGGCATTGTCTTCTGGCATTACTGTGTTAACCGGTCAGTCTGGTAGTGGTAAAAGTACCTTTATTAAATGCATTGCAGGGCTCGTAAAACCCACCACTGGCAGTATTCAATACGATGAAACGACGTGGGTAGATCGAGACAAAAAGATATGGGTGCCCGCTCAAAAACGGCAAGTAGGCTATATGCCACAAGGCAATATTGTATTTCCTCACTTGTCGGTAGAACATAATATTACCTATAGCAAACGAGGCACACCTGACATGTGTGATACATTGTTACAACGTTTGGGCTTAGAGAAATATCGTAATACCAAGGCTGGTAGTTTATCTGGCGGTGAGCAACAAAGGGTTGCACTGGGCCGCGCGCTCTACTCAAAACCGACTATTTTGCTCCTTGATGAGCCTTTATCTGCACTCGATTGGAATTTACGAAAACAAGTGCGTGAAGATCTTGTTTCTATCATTCGTGAATGGGATGTACCTTGCGTATGGGTGACTCATGATGAAAGCGAAGTAGAAGCTGTAGGCGATAGACATTGGATATGTGAAAATGGGCAAATCACTATCCCTTAATAGTAAAATACCTTCATAAGCATGATCGCTTATGAAGGTATTTTTGTTTTACTGTTATTTTATTTCCACGGATGAATTCACTGTTTTACTTATATATCCAACGATAGCGGTTACTATGAAGGCCATAGCAAAAGATGGCAATGTAGCACCTATCGTGCTTTCACTATGTAACATATAGTGATATAAGCCAACGGATACAGCCCAAATGAGACCTCTTACGAGATAAGCCGATAGTGTTTGTACTTGTTGATGATTAATGAAATAGTCGGCCAATAGAATGGCTATCATCGGTGCAAATACAGAGCCAATGAGGTATAGGAAGTCTGTAATATCATCCATTGGATATAGGATAGCCGCAATAGTTCCGACGATTGTAACGATAACGGCGATGCCTTTACTGGAGGCTCCGCTATAGATGGTCGTACTAGATACGCCTGCAGAGTATGCGTCCATAAAGGTTGTAGTTACGGTAGAGAAGATGATAACGATGAGGCCAGCTAGACCTAGGCCTGCATTCATCATGATGGTAATGATAGAGTCGCCACCGCCAAAGATAGCGGCGCTAAGACCTAAGGTGTACATAACAATACTTGTTATAGTGTAGACTGTTGCACTTGTCAGTGATGCGGAGAAAGGCTGTTTACTTTCACGAGTATAATCGCTGATGAGAGGTAACCAAGATAATGGCATAGCAATAGATAGTTCAAGAGCTGTCATAAAATTCATATTTCCGCTAGTGACAAGGCTACTTTCACTAGGCCATTGAGCTATCATGTGAGCGCCCATGTAGATGGTGAGACCTAGTAGTAGAACAGAGACGATGGCTTGAATATAGCCAGTATTGTGGAGGCCGATGAAAAGCCACAGGATGACGAGGGCCCCTATAGCTGTGGTCCAAATCATAGGGGATAGAGGTGCTAGCTCTTGTAAGGCGAGCATCGCATCGTAAATCATGATGCTCGTCCAACCGATGAGTTGCAGCATATTTAAAAAGGCAAAGCCCTTAGCCCCTAGGGATCCAAAACTAAAGGCGGTAGTATTCATACTGCCTTGTCGCAATCGCCCACCGATGAGACCAGCTCCAAAGAGTAATATACCGCCGATGATATGCCCCAGTATGATAGCATATAGTCCTTGGGTGAGACCTAAGGGGGCCAGATAGGTTCCCGTCATAATTTCCGCTATGGATAGCGCGGCACCGAACCATATCATGGCGAACTGTGGTTGTGTAATGTGTGTGTCTTTCATACGTCCTCCTAGCCAGGAAGTCATAGAAAAAGCCGAGCTCAAAGGAACTCGGCTATTAATCCTCTATGTTCCCTACGTTGGCATTATCCAAATCAGGTTATGGGTTAAAGCATTAGCTTACTCTCAGCCCACTCGTGTGAGCACCCCGTTATGGCTTCATTATAGGCGGTTAATAGGAAACAGTCAAATCTTTTGTTGCATAGATTGTATAATAATGTTATAACTAGAGTATAAAAATATATTGCCACTAGGGGTGCTTTTGCTGAGATTGACCATTCAAAACCCTAGACCTGATCCAGATAATACTGGCGTAGGGAAGTGGAGTGAAACATAATACTAAACTATTACGAGACCATTCCATTTGGAGTGGTCTTGTTTTTATATATTTGGAGGTATTATGAAAAAACTGATTATTGCTAGTATATGTGTGGCCTTAGGTGTGGTATTGTCAACAACATCTATTCCTGTTGGGCCGGCTCGTATCTTTCCGTTTCAACATATGATTAATGTAATTTTAGCCGTTATAGTTGGCGCAAGATTCTCTGTAGGTGCCGCATTTAGTACATCTTATTTACGCAATGTATTGGCACTAGGTTCTCCATTGGCCTTTCCTGGTAGCATGATTGGCGCCTGGCTATCTGCGTATTTATATAAAAAATACAATGCCATCTGGGCGGCAGCTTTAGGTGAAATCATCGGTACAGGCCTCCTTGGTGCTCTTGTGAGCTATCCTATTGCTCATTTCCTATTAGGCAAACCATTAGCGTTGTTGACCTTGATTACATCCTTCTCCATGAGCTCTATAGCAGGGGCTTGCATTGGATTTATTGTGTTACAAATCCTATCTCGTCGTCATCTATTACACAAGGAGGCATAATGAAATTACATACTGCACTAACAATTGCTGGTACTGACCCAAGCGGCGGTGCTGGTATTATGGCCGATTTGAAATCATTCCAAAGCCGAAATGTATACGGCATGGCTGTCGTTACCTCTGTAGTGGCCCAAAATACTACGGGTGTACATCATGTAGAACATCTATCCTTAGAAAGCATAGAGAAACAGTTACACGATGTGTACTCAGATATTGCGCCCCAAGCCGTTAAGACAGGCATGATTGCTTTACCGGAAATGATGGACCTCATCTATCCTTATGTGAGCAAGGATATTCCGTACGTAATGGATCCTGTTATGATTGCTACCAGCGGTGACCGACTCGTATCAGATGAGGCGGTGAATTTCTTAAAATCTAAACTCATTCCTACTGCCACAGTTATCACCCCTAATCGTAGTGAGGCTGAGGTCTTAGCTGACATGGCTATTGATTGTGAAAGCGATATAACAACGGCGGCTCATCGTATCTTACAGGACTTAGGTCCTAAAGTGGTAATCATTAAGGGCGGTCACATCGGCGAAGATGCAACGGATTATGCTTTCACCAAAGATGGTAGCGTACGCACTTGGTCTAGTCCTAAATATGATACGGTGCACACACATGGTACGGGCTGTACCTTCTCTGCAGTTATTACGGCAGAACTTGCTAAAGGGCGTGACGTAATTGACGCCATCGGTATTGCTAAGGACTATATCGCTCTTGCTATTAAGCATAACCCAGCGCTAGGCCATGGCTGTGGTCCTGTTAACCATATGGCTTATGGACTACTAGCTAATGGACCTGAGACAATGGATGAGCTCTTGAAAGATGACTAGAGGAGATACTGATATGAACCATGAAAATCCATATATGAAAGGTCAAACTTGGCCTAATCTAAATATATTAGAGACATTGCGTCAGAGAAATCCTCTTGTTATTTGCATTACTAATGATGTGGTACGTACCTTTACGGCCAATGGTTTACTAGCCATTGGTGCATCGCCTGTGATGAGCGAATGCAGTGAAGATTTAAAAGACCTCATCGTTCATGCATCGGCTTTACTCATCAATATTGGAACGCTTACGCCAGATAAAGCTGCTTACTACAAGGAGGCTATAGCACTGGCAAAGAAACATGAGGTTCCTATCGTGTTAGATCCAGTAGGCTGTCATGCGGGAGCTTACCGATTGTCGGTAGTCTTAGATTTAATTAAGACTGGTAATATCTCTCTATTACGAGGTAATCAAAGCGAAATCAAAGCTATTTATGATACTTTAAGTCTCAATGATACGGCTAATAATTCTACTGCAGGCAAAGGTGTAGATGGGGCACAAGTCGAGGATAGTGCTGTTATTGCCTATCGTTTGACACGTCTTATCAACTGTCCTGTGGTAGCAACGGGGGAAGAGGATTATGTTTCCGATGGAACTCGCGTATTTGCAGTACCACATGGACACCCTATTATGACATCTGTAACGGGTACGGGCTGTTTATTAGGAGCCGTATTAGCAGCCTTCTTTAGCGCTTATTATCCATGTAAAGATAGAGTATCTATCGGTGAATTTCTCGCCTATGTACTGGCTTACTATGGCTTGGCCGGTGAAAGTGCGGTACAGGTGAGCGGTGTAAAACCTGGTAGCTTTAGTGTAGCCTTTATGGATGCTTTATACATGCTTGATGATGCGGTGCTTATATCTGAAAATCATATACGTCCTATAGTTGTACCTGATCAATTACAAGTATATTTCATTGGTGGCACTCAAGATGTAGGTCTTAATGAAAATCGCTTGCTAAGTGTCGTAGAAGAGGCTTGTCGAGGTGGTGTGACTTGTTTCCAATTTAGAGAAAAGGGAATGGGCACTTTAGAGGGACAACAGAAATTAGAATTAGCCCAACAATTACAACAAATCTGTGCGAAGTACAATGTACTCTATATTATCAATGATGATGTAGACTTAGCAGTGGCCGTTAATGCCGATGGCGTTCACGTAGGACAGGAGGATATGTGCCTAGAAGAGGTACGCCATCTTGTAGGCCATAAGGTAGTTGGTATTTCCATTCACTCCGTGGAGGAATTACATAAGACAGATGTAGTCTATGCTGATTGTGTAGGTGTAGGGCCTATGTATGCTACAAGTAGTAAACCTGATGCACAAGAACCATGCGGACCAAATCGAATTAGTGAACTTCAAGCAGAAGGTTTAACACTACCATGTGTTGGCATTGGAGGAATTACCTTAGATAATGCGGTACCTATTATACAAGGAGGTGCCTGTGGTATTGCCATCATATCCGCTATAGCTCATGCAGATAATCCTTATGAAGCAGCCCAACAGTTTAAGCATTTAGTAGATAGTGCACAACCTTAAAAGCAAATAGAACACAAAAAAAGACGATGACCAAAGTCATCGTCTTTTTTGTTAAGGAAGTTGTTAGTACTTACTGTAAGAATATATTGTACTTACAGGTATGTTTAATATAAATCTGTACTTACAGGTTGTTAGTTTAGTTAGTGTCGTACTTACAGATTAGATGGATTCCACGAAACGGTGGAAGAATGCTTGTGGGTGAGCACATACTGGGCAAAGTTTTGGAGCTTCTTCACCAACATGTACGTAACCGCAGTTAGCGCAGATCCAAGCAACTGGTTCGTCGTTGTGGAATACTTTGTTACCGGATACTTGAGCTGCTAATGCAAGGTAACGAGCTTCATGACGAGCTTCGATTTTACCAACTTCGCGCATTTGGTAAGCGATTTTAGCAAAACCTTCTTTTTCAGCTTCGTCAGCAAATTCTTTGTACATTGTAGTGTGTTCGTAGTTTTCACCAGCTGCTGCATCACGAAGGTTAGCTTCGATATCGGAAGATACATCGCCACCATGAAGAGCTTTGAACCACAATTTAGCATGTGCAGATTCGTTGTGAGCTGTTTCTTCGAAATAATCAGCGATTTCGTTCATGCCAGCTTTACGAGCTGCTGCTGCGTAGAAAGTATATTTTTGGAATGCTTGGGATTCGCCAGCGAATGCTGCTTGAAGATTTTTTTCAGTGTTAGAACCTTTTAATTCTGCCATTTTAATACTCCTTTGTACTTACGATAATTTTCAAATTTGTTACTTAACTTATATATTCATAACCACTTGGTTGTGAATGCAAATAATAGAATACTTATTCTACAATTTTTATGGGCGACTTCGCCTTAGTAAGAAAACTTATTCTTAGATTAAATAGACACTTGCCTAATTCTTAAAATAGTACTTACTGATTTGTGTTTTTCGGCACTTGCCGTCTTAACAGTTTTATATACAATGTGTTATCCGTATACTTAACGAATAATCATTGTTGACTATATTGTAACATACTAAATGAGAAATGCAAGTGTTTTTGTAAAATTTATTTCGAAAATTTTCTAAATGATAAATATTATCAATGTAGTAAAAATGCGGTTTCTTAAAGACTGAATAGTATAGGATTTATAAAAAATGCTGATTTTGATATTGAGAATGATAACTAAATGAAAAATCATTATTGATTAGTAATTAATAATCTTTTCGTTAAATGTACTAATAACTACCCATAAAATGACTATATAACTATAGAATTATGATATGTTTATAGAACTCTGTATTTCTTGTATAATAAGTATATAAATACTGAACGTTGTAGAAGGAGGCGCTATGGCATTTGTTAGATATTACGTAGGCGATGTGGTGAAGATGAAAAAGTCACATCCCTGCGGCAGTGATGAATGGGAAGTCAAACGGATTGGCACAGATTTCCTCATTGTATGTAATGGCTGTGGTCATCAACTGTTGATGCCGCGCCCGAAATTTGAAAAGGCAGTTAAGAAAATTATATCTAGATTGCCAGAGAATGAATAAGGGGGACATATGGTACGACTCACTGATTACGTAACAAGTGGGGGGTGTGCATGTAAGATTGGGCCTCATATATTAAATCGCGTATTAAAAGCGGTGAATCCTGTTACTAATGAACATGTATTAGCAGATATGACAGGTGCCGATGACGCAGGCGTATATAAACTTTCAGATACACTAGCATTAGTACAAACATTGGATTTCTTTACGCCTATGGTTAATGATCCTGTATTATTTGGTAAAATTGCAGCGGCTAATGCGTTGAGTGATGTGTATGCTATGGGCGGAACACCATTAACGGCTATGAACATTGTGGGGTTCCCTGTGCCTCTTGTTGAACAAGGTGTATTAACAGATGTATTAAATGGGGCTGGATCCATTGTGGCTGAATCTGGTGCTGCTATCGTTGGCGGCCACAGCATTGAAAATAAAGAGCCTATCTTTGGTATGTCTGTAACAGGACAAGTGCATCCATATCGAATTTGGAAAAATAAAGGCGCCCAAGTAGGAGATGTACTGGTATTAACTAAGCGAATTGGTACAGGCATTATGAATAATGCTCTAAAAGGTGATTTGTTCCCTGTAGGTACCGAGCAAGCTGTGACTAGTATGAGTACGTTGAACAGAGTAGGAGCAGAGGTAGCACATAACTTTACCGTTCATGCATGTACAGATGTGACGGGCTTTAGCCTTATGGGGCACTCTGTAGAAATGGCTAGTGCTTCCGATGTTACTATTCATATTAAGGCTTACGACATTCCGCTCTTTGATGATGTTATCGAAGCGGCTCAAATGGGATTGGTGCCTGCTGCATCCTATGGTAATCGCAAGGCCATAACCGATGTACAAGTTGACGAGTCCTTAGATCCAGTGTGGACAGATATTCTCTTTGATCCACAAACCTCTGGGGGCTTACTGTTCTCCGTTCCTGCTAGCGAAGGTGATCAACTGGTTGAGGCTTTACATGAGGCTGGCATTGACTGTGCTGCTATTATTGGTGCTGTTGAAAGTTTCAGCGGTCTGGCTGTACGCGTTACAGAATAAAATCATAAATAATAATTTCGCTACTATTGGCATAGATATAGAATTAAACTATTAATAGCTATTAGCTATTAGCTGATACTTTCACAAGATTTATAATGTATATAATATAGAGGTATATGATGAGTAATACAAATGAATTAACTGTAGACGTACGTGGTAGCTTATGTCCAAAACCTGTAATTGAAACTAAGAAGGTTAGTGATGCTAATCCAAATGCTGTTATTACGACGATTGTAGATAATGAAGTGAGTCGTGATAATGTGGAAAAGTTTGGTAAGTCTCGAGGCTATGGTGTGGCTATTCGCCAAGACGGTAAGGATTTCTATCTCACTATGACGCCAAATGCAAATCCCGTGACAGAAGCGAGTTGCGAACCGATGAACTATGGTAACCGCGTCATCTTGATGACAAAAGATTATCTTGGTGAAGGTAGCGAAGAGCTCGGTAGAAATTTGATGAAAACCTTCTGGGTGTGTATGGTAGAAGCAGATGTGAAACCATCTAAGATCTATTTCATTAATAGCAGTGTCAAGATGGTAACTAACGATTCTGTTCATTTGGAAAATATTAAAAAGCTAGCTGACGCAGGTGTGGAAATTGCAGCTTGTGGGATTTGCCTCGATTTCTATGGTGTGAAAGAAAACGTTGGTGTCGGTAGTATTACGAACATGTATGCTATTACAGATGCTATCCTTGGTGACAATATTGTTAAGCTATAATGTTAGCAGCTTATTTTGATATATTGATTTAGAGTTATTGGTTTAGATTAGATTTTTTATTTCGAGCATTAATAGTTTAGGTGAACGAAATCTAATCGTATCGATTGTGTTAGGAGGTGAGGCATTGGAAAATAAAAAATTACTTGTCGTTTTTACATCCTATTATTTTGGTGATAAAGCAGATAAGTTATTAACAGAATTAGAGGTGCCTCATCAATTGATGGCCACACCTCCCGAGCTGTACGATATGTGTGGTTTATCGGTGCAAATAGATCCGAGTATTGTTGAGCAGGTTCAGATTATTTTAAAAGAACATAAGATTAGTACGTCAGGCCTCTTTTGGTATGAAAAAGGAGAGCTGGCTGTACCATATAAAGACTAGACTATGTCTAGTCTTTTGTGTTTATTGATGCATTTCATATGATTAGTATGGATATTATGGTAGTATAAGCATATGATATTTTTATCACTTATGGAGGTATATATGAGCAAATATGAAATAGAAAATGTAAAATTAACGGCTCCTAAATTGGATCGTAAAGATTTAGAATATGCTATGACATATCGTTATGCATGTAAAAAATTTGATAGTACTAAAAAGATTTCTGATGAAGATTGGAATGCAATTTTAACAGCAGCTCGCTTGGCTCCAACATCCCTTGGTTTCGAGCCTTATGAGTTGTTAGTGATCCAAAATCCTGAAATTCGTGAAAAAATGAAAGCTCATGGCTGGGGTATTCAAGCAGGCCTTGAAGCAAGTCATTTTGTAGTGTTCTTAACACGCAAAAAGATAGACTTGGAATTCGATTCCCCTTATGTTCGTTATATTCAAGAGGAAGTTAAACAATTACCTGCAGAAATTGATGCAGCATATCGTGAAAAATATGCCCAATTCACTACAAGCGATTATAAAACATTTGAATCTGAACGAGCTGCTTTTGACTGGGCTTCTAAACAAGCATATATCGTTATGGCAAATATGATGACAATGGCTGCTTATGAAGGTTTAGATTCTTGTCCGTTAGAAGGTTTCAATCAAGATGATATGACAGCACTTCTTGGTGACGAACTCGGTCTCTTCGATACGAAACATTTCGGCATCTCCGTAATGGCTGCCTTTGGCTACCGTGATGAAGAACCACATCGCAATAAAACACGTCGTACATTAGATGAAATTGTAACCGTAGTTGAATAAATCGTTATCTTTAGAACTAAATCGAAATTCTTCATTTAATCTTTAGAGTTGAATGATATATTATAAATATACAAGAATTCTAAAATATTTATAAATACTGTATTATTTGATCGGGTTTATAAATATTTTGATTGAATAGGAAGGAGTGATTGTATGTTATGGTCAATTATTGTTGGTGGTTTTATCGGATTCCTAGCAGGTGCCATCACTAACAAAGGTGGAGCAATGGGCGTTATTGCCAATGTTGTTGCTGGTTTAGTTGGTTCGTCTGTGGGGCAAGCAATATTTGGCACATGGGGTCCTAGCTTAGCTGGCATGGCATTAATTCCTTCTGTTCTTGGTGCTGTAATTGTTGTTGCTGTTGTTTCGTTTTTCTTCGGGAAAAAGGGATAGTAATCTATTTTTAAAAGTATAGCTAACATAGCTATAAATGATTTTATATGAAAGGATCATAATTATGGCTTTAGAAGATAAATTAAATCAAGCTAAAGGTGCATTAAAAGAAAATGCCGGTAAATTAACTGATAACAAAGAATTGCAAGCAGAAGGTGCTGTAGAAAATACAGCTGCAAAAGTTAAAGAGGCTGCACATGATGTTGCTGAAGATCTCAAAAAAGCAGCTGAAGATGTTAAAGATGCTGTAGATGGTGCGATTAGTGGCGTCAAAAATGTTCTTCATAAAGACGATAAATAATATTATATAAAGGTTATAATTAGTAATAAAAAAACCAGTAAATCCTGAGATTTACTGGTTTTTGTTATATAAGTTTGTTTATACATTGAAGCGGAAATGGGTTACATCGCCGTCTTTCATAACGTAGTCTTTACCTTCAAGGCGTACAAGGCCTTTTTCTTTAGCCGCGTTTTGGCTGCCGCAAGCTTGTAAGTCATCGAAGGATACGATTTCGGCACGGATAAAGCCTTTTTCGATATCGGAGTGAATCTTACCAGCTGCTTGAGGTGCTTTTGTGCCATTTACAATTGTCCAAGCACGAGCTTCCATTTCGCCAGCTGTGAAGTAGTTGATAAGACCTAAGAGTGCGTAGCTTGCTTTGATAAGTTTAGTTAAGCCAGATTCTTCAAGGCCTAGATCTTCGAGGAATGCAGCGGATTCTTCTTCGGATAACTCTGCAATTTCGGACTCGATACGAGCAGACACAACAACGATGCCAGCGCCTTCGTTTTTGGCATATTCTTCTACGCGTTTTACATATTCGTTGGCAGAATAATCAGATACTTCATCTTCAGAAATGTTAGCTACATAAAGAGATGGTTTTGCTGTAAGCAATGTTAACTCTTTAATCATTTCTAATTCTTCTTCTTCAAGACCTTGGGCACGAACAGGTTTAGCTTCGCCAAGACCTTCGATGATGCGTTCTAGCAATGGTAATTCAGTACGTGCATCTTTATCGCCAGATTTAGCGATTTTTTCGATACGTTGTTTGCGTTTTTCAACGGATTCAAGGTCAGCGAGGCAAAGCTCAGTGTTGATGATTTCGATGTCACGGATTGGATCGATAGAGCCAGAAACGTGTGTGATGTTAGGGTCATCGAAACAACGAATAACTTGTGCAATCGCATCTACTTGGCGGATGTGGCTAAGGAATTTATTGCCTAAACCTTCACCTTTAGATGCACCTTCTACGAGGCCAGCGATATCTACGAAGCGCATAGCAGCAGGGAGGATGCGTTTAGAACCAAACATTTCAGCCAATACAGCTAAACGATTATCTGGAACATCAACAACACCTACGTTTGGCTCGATTGTACAGAATGGATAGTTGGCAGCTTCAGCGCCTGCTTTAGTAATGGCGTTGAATAATGTACTTTTACCAACATTTGGAAGGCCTACGATGCCTACTTCTAAATTTGTGCTCATGGTACCACCTTTTATTAAAACATTGATTTCGTTCTTTGTGAAAGTTTCCATAGAAACTCTATCAAATAAATATTATATCATATAGCCGATATAAATTTGTACTAAAAAAGTGACACTATTAGTCACATAGGTGATTAGTAGTGTCACTAAACAAAAATCCCACACTGATGTGTGGGATTTTATTTTGTATCTTATAGAGAGTGAGCTCGTAATTCTTCAGCAGAATGTGTGGAAATCCAAGCTGGTGGAATATCGAATACAGTGTAGCAACCTGTGCCGCCATGTTTAGCAAGGCGGTAGATACCACGAGCATAAGCAACAAGTGCAGAGCCAGTGAATTCAGGGTTGGAGTCAAGTTTCAAGGAATACTCGATAACGTGACGAGTGCCATCTGTACTTTCACCAGAGCGAAGAACGAAGCCACCATGTGGAATGCCTTTGTGGTTGCGATCAAGTTCTTCTTGAGAAATGAAGTTTACTACAGTTTCATAACCTACGAAGTAGTTTTCCATAGTTTTGATTTCGTTTTCAATTTTAGCTTTATCAGCATCAGGAGCAGCTACTACATAGCACTCACGAAGGTGACCTTTGTAGCCATCAACGTCTGGAGTTTCACCATTACGGATGGCTTCAAGGTATTGTTCTTTAGGAACAGTGTATTGACGAGCGTCAAGAACGCCATCGATACGACGGATAGCATCGGAGTGACCTTGGGAAACGCCACGGCCCCAGAATGTATAAGATTTACCTTGAGGCAAGATGCTTTCAGCATATACACGTTGTAAAGAGAACATGCCTGGGTCCCAACCGCAGGAAATCAATGTAGCAGTTTTAGCTTCTTTAGCTACTTTGTCTACGTTAGCGAAATGTTCAGGGATACGTGCATGTGTATCGAAGGAATCGATACAGTTGAAGTATTTTGTTACCATTGGAGTTTGTTCGATAAGGTCTGTTGCAGAACCACCGCAAAGAACCATAACATCGATTTTACCTTTGAAGTTTGGTAGATCTTCCATAGTATATGTAGGAACACCAGATACTGTTTCTAAACCTTTACGGCGAGAGAATACACCAACAAGCTCCATATCAGGTTGTAATTTTACGGATGCTTCAACGCCACGGCCTAAGTTGCCGTAGCCAACGATACCAATACGAATTTTGCTCATATTAGCCTCCTATATAAATCGAGAAATTTAATAATTAACATAATCATTATAGCATAAAATGATAGTTATTAATATTTTTCTATAGAATCAAATAAAAATAAATATATAATCCTATCTATCATATTGATGCTGAGATAAATCATAACATTTAACTAACGTAAAAAGGACCGATTATACTCCTAATATAGGTGTACAATCGGTCTTTTTGTCTTTATAGGTTTTTTAGTTTCTATAGGGAATAAGCTTTGTGCTAATTCTCCTATTAGAATTTTAATGTTTTAATTCTTTCAACGGCGCGAATTGTATTTTCACGGCTACCGAAAGCTGTTAAACGAAGGTAACCTTCACCGTGAGGACCAAAGCCAGAGCCTGGTGTAGATACGATTTGAACTTGTTCGAGTAAGATGTCGAATAATTCCCAGCTAGTCATGTTGCCAGGAGTTTTTAGCCAAATGTATGGAGCGTCAACGCCACCGTATACAGTAAGACCAATAGATTCAAGGCCTTCTTTGATGATGCGAGCGTTTTCTTTGTAGTATGCAATGTTAGCGCGAGTTTGTTCGCGACCTTCTTTTGTGTATACTGCTTCAGCACCGCGTTGGATGATGTAAGGCACACCATTGAATTTAGTGCATTGGCGACGGTTCCACATAGGGTTTAGCGCTTGACGTTCGCCGGATTTAGTTTTGCCAGTCACTTCTTTAGGCACAACTGCGTAAGCACAACGAGTACCAGTGAAACCAGCAGTTTTGGAGAAGGAACGGAACTCGATAGCTACTTCACGAGCGCCTTCGATTTCGTAGATGGATTTTACAGTATCTTCTGTGCTAATGAAAGCTTCATAAGCGGAGTCGAACATTAAAATCGCATCATTATCTTTACACCATTTGATCCATTCTGCTAAACGAGCACGGCTCAAAACAGTACCAGTTGGATTGTTAGGGGAGCAAAGATATACGATATCTACACGTTCAGAAGGGAATTCTGGAGAGAAGTTATTTTCTGCGTAAGTAGGGAGGTATACAACCTTTTGGAAGATACCATCTACTGCTTCGCCAGTACGACCACCCATTACGTTAGAATCTAAGTATACTGGGTATACTGGATCAGTGATAGCAATGATGTTATCTTCGCTGAATAACTCTTGGATGTTACCAACATCAGATTTTGCACCATCGGAAACGAATACTTCGTCAATAGCGATATCTACGCCTAATGGTTTGTAATCGCCATCAACAATAGCTTGACGTAAGAAGTCGTAACCTTGTTCAGGGCCGTAACCGCGGAACGTTTCAGCTTTACCCATTTCTTGAACTGCTTTGCTCATAGCATCGATAATTGCAGGAACAAGTGGTAATGTAACATCGCCGATACCAAGACGAATGATGTCTGCATCTGGATGAGCTGCTTGATAATCTGCAACCTTTTTAGCGATATTAGCAAATAAATAAGAACCTTGTAGGTTTAAATAGTTTTCATTAATATTAGCCATGATGACTCCTTTTTATAATCAGATTTCTCTATATATAGTAAATTATATAGAATAATGACGCAAGGATTTTCTATAGAATTTCTGGTTTATGTAAATTTTGTTTAGGCCCATTACTATAAAAGATTGAATTATGCGGAATTTATTACTCGTCATCTATATTAAAATAGAAATATAAGAAGATATTATCTATAGTTAATTTAAATTCTTCATTGTTTACTCATAAAACGACCATTGATATAATGGAATTATGATTAATTACATTGATTGTTTGTATGTGATGAGAGCTAAATTATTGGCTATGTTAAGGGGCGTAAATTGCTTTTAGGGAGGCATATCATTATGGTAGATTGTAAGATGTCTATTAAGAAAATTTTTGACCGGATTAAGCGAGTTGATAAGTTTGATGAGTTTATAACGACCTATGGCTTAACTGCTTCTGATGAAAAGGGGGGGACGAAATTTGCAGCAAATTTTTATAAGTCATCTGTTGTAAATTACAAAGGCTGTGTAAAAGACTATAAGAACCTTTATAGTGAAGTTATTGCCGAAACCCTTGTTAATGATAATTTTATAAAGGACTGGTTAAATTTAATACCAGTAAGACCAGAACATTTTAAGATAAATCATCCGAATAAAGATGAATGTCTAGAGAGCATAAAAATTACAAATCGAAAAGAAGAAATATTAGCAAAGTTATTATTTTATCAAAGTAACATTGATGGGCTAGGATATATCTTTGATTATCAAACACCATTAAAAAAGACAAAAAATGATTCGTATGGGAAAATAGATTTATTGGGCTATAACGTAGATGATAAATGTTATTCTGTCATTGAATTAAAATATCGTCCTTCTGGTAGTGAGGAAACTTTACTACGATGTGTTTTAGAGGCTTATACATATTATAAGCTGCTTGATTTAAAACAGATTAAGGCTGATGTAGCTCACGAGGGTATAAATAACTTAAAGAAATTATCTGAATATAAACATACGGATGAAGCCGAGTTAGTTGTTTTGTTTGACGAAAAGTCTTGTACAAAAGAAGATGGTGGGGATAAAACAAATTTGATGCTTCGTATCGATTCAAGTGAACCTAACAAAGTTAATGAACCTAACTATCCATCTAAAACTGTTGTGTCACAACAGTATAAAGAGTGCCAGGAATTAATTAATCCAAGTAAAAGAAAAGCATTACGAGCTTTATGTGAGGCTATATTAAAACAAGAATCTAAACTGAAACAAATTCGATTTGTTGTCCTAAGAACAGAGGATATAGATAAAGCTGTCCCTTTAAAAAATGTGCAAAAGTGGTCTTCAGAATTAGATCGCTCTTATCGAGCAGAGACGCTACTAACGATTCCTAGTAAAGGTTAAGTATGAATATAGTTATACATCGTGGCACTCATCAGATTGGTGGTAGTGCTATAGAAATTAGTACAGCATCTACTTGCATTATGTTAGATTTTGGTAATGAATTAAGTTTAGATGAAAAGTACATGCCTATAAATCTAGATATAGATGGTATTACAAAAGGGATACCTAATTGCGATGGTATTGTGATTTCTCATTATCATATGGATCATTTAGGCCAACTAACCTCTGCACTATCAGAAATTCCATTATATATGGGTGAATTAAGTAAGGAAATCGCGCTAATAGGTGCTGATTATCAAGATAGAGGTCTATACTTGCGCTTATTAGGTGCTAATACATTTCGGGGTGGAGATGCCTTTTCTATTGGTGATATATGTATCAGACCTTTAGTTATCGATCATAGTGCTGCGGATAGTTATATGTTTGTCATTGAAGCAGAAGGTAAACGTGTCTTATATACAGGTGATTTTCGGATGCATGGGTTGCGCCATCACGTATTAGACAAATTAGTTAACACCTATATAGGTGAGGTTGATGTATTAATTACAGAGGGCACCTCATTGTCTAGAGACGCAGATGATTGTATATCTGAAGCCACAGTATTAGACGATATTTCTTCATATATTCAAGATGGGAAATATGTTTTTGTTATGTGTTCCTCTACGAATATTGACCGTATTATGGGGATTTGGCAGAATATGCCAACGGATAAAGTACTCATTTGTGATGCTTATCAGAAAAGAATATTAGATACTGTGATTAATAATGTATATTATGAAAGTTCTTTGTATCGTAAACATGATAGCCCATTAGTTATTGATAAAGGAAGGTATCCTAAATACTATATGGAAGATGGATTTGTATCTTTAGTAAGAGGGACAGAAAATTTTATTTCTAAAATTAAAGAGTTCCCTAAAGATGATGTACGTATTATATATTCCATGTGGACAGGATATATTGAGGAGAATTTAGCATTGAAAGAATTGTTAGATACATATACATCTTATATATGTCATGCCAGTGGTCATGTCTCAAAGGACGATTTAGTTCAGTTCATAGAAATGGTTGATCCTGATATTGTTATTCCGGTTCATACTGATATCCCTGAAAAACTAAAGAGAATACTACCTGATAGAAATGTTTATGTCGTTAATGATAAAGAGCCGTTTATCATATAATTCCTTTAAGAAATTCTATTTATGTTGTATAATAAATAAAAAGGGAGCCATCAACGTGTGGTGGCGTTAGGCTCATCTTATAAATACTTTTTAAGGATTGCCTAGCGTGCGAGTATTTTGAATACTCTGTTGCGTTAGGCTTTTGTCTTTACTCTATTTGAATAGTGCAAAGAGTGATATTGCTATGGAAATTACAAAAAGAATTAAGTAGTACTTTTCAAATTTACTCATAGTATCACCACCTTTCGGTGATGAGCCTAACTCACGTGATGACTCTTAGTATTAGTATAGCAATGTGATTAAAAGAAAAATAGAATTGACATTTGGCTATAGATCAATTTTTGCGTAGTATTTTACTACGCTTTTTTATTGAAAAATATCAAAACTATATAGGATTAACTTTGTTTTTGATATAATTTAAATACATACATATTATAGTCGATTTTACATGAAAGTGGTGTCTTTATGCTGACGATTAGCAATAAGGGATGGCTTTTTACTTCTATATTAAGTGCTTTGATGGCGTTTACGTCGTTATCGACGGATATTTATTTGCCTGCCATGCCAGAGATGGGGCGTGATCTCCATGGTGATGCAGAGTTAACGTTGACTGGTTTCTTAATAGGTTTTGCGCTAGCTCAGCTTTTTTGGGGCGCTGTTAGCGATAAAATTGGTCGTAAGAAGCCGCTTATTATGGGGATAGTCTTATTTATCATAGGCTCAGTAGGCTGTGCCTTGAGTTCATCTATGCTAGAATTACTAGCTTGGCGCGTGTTCCAAGCATTTGGAGCCTGCGTAGGGCCTATGTTATCACGGGCTATGATTCGTGACTTATATGGTCGGACTGAGGCGGCAAAAATGTTATCTACATTAGCTATTGTTATGGCCATAGCTCCCATAGCTGGGCCGATGCTCGCTGGGCATCTACTCGTGTGGTATACTTGGCATTCAATCTTTTGGTTATTAGTTGCTATTGGTATTTTGATGCTCGTTGCCGTATTAGTTATTCCTGAAACACATCCTGTAGAGAAGCGCAGTAAAAAATCTATAAGCCATACCTATAATAATTATTGGATTTTATTACGTAACAAAGGCTTTATGAAGTATACGCTATGTGTTAGTTCCTTTTATATTGCTATCTATGCGTTTTTAACAGGCTCGCCTTATGTATATATTGATGTCTATGAGGTGCCAAAAGAGTATTTTGGTTATCTATTTTCTGTTAATATTATTGGTGTCATGTTACTGAGCGCAATCAATCGTCGTATTGTAAGTGCTATACGCCTTGATAGATTATTGCGATATGCCACATTATTTGCAGCTATTTGTGTATCCGTTGTAATGGGCTTGATGGTTTTAGGTTACCATTCACTGTGGTTAATCGTTATTGGCTGCTTCTTATTCTTCTCCATGAATGGTATCATTGCAGCTGTAACAAATGCATTAGCATTAGATAGAGCAGGTAGAATGGCTGGGTCTGGGGCGGCATTACTAGGGGCTATGCAATATGGTAGTGGTATTGTATCATCGTTGATGCTTACCTTCTTACCAAACGATACTGCAGATCCTATGATGGGGGTCATTACATTATTTGTTATTATTTGTGCCATTATCGCCTTTCCTGAAGATGAAAAATATAATCGTATATAATATTGGTGAAAGCAAGGGCTTAAATTTGAGCTCTTGCTTTCATTCTTTTTTTAGGTTATAATAGTAAGGCTTATTGATGGTAAGCACTTCCTACCCCTATGTGTCGATAGGGGCATTAGTCCGAAAGAGGAGGTGATTTTGTATGAACAAATACGAAGTCATGTTTATTGTGAAACCAGCTGAAGAGGAAGCAACTAACGCTGTTATTGAAAAAGTAGAAGCTTTAATTGCTCGTGTAGGCGGCACAGTAGAAAAGGTAGATCGTTGGGGCAAGCGTCGTCTTGCTTACGCTGTGAAGAAATTCACTGACGGTTTCTATGTATTGATCAACTTTGAAGCAGCTCCTGCTGAAATCAAAGAAATCGATCGTGTATTGAAAATCAACGATGAAGTCCTAAGACATCTAATTGTTAAACACGAAGCATAATTAAAGCCTGGAGGAAAACATGAACTCTGTACAAATTCTAGGTAATTTAGCTCGTGATCCTGAAGTACGCTATACCAAAACTGGTCGTGCGGTAGCAACTTTCACAGTAGCTGCCACAAACACCTATATTGATTCCACAACAAATGAGACGAAAGAACAAACTGCTTTCATCAACTGCGTTGCTTGGGGTAAACTTGGTGAAGCGGCAGGCAATCTTCGTAAAGGCAGTCGTTGCTTTGTAGAAGGTCGTTTGCAAACTCGTTCTTACGAGACTCAGGACGGTCAAAAACGGTACGTTACTGAAGTAGTAGCGAACTTTGTGGGCCAATCCCTTGATATGAATACTAATTCTTTCGAAGGTGGGTCCAATTTTGATAGTTTCAGTACAGGCGGCGATGACGAAAACATCCCGTTCTAGTGTCAGGGACTCCTACTAATTCGAAAAGGAGGATTCGCAATGAGAAGAGATAGAGGCAGAAAGCCAAGAAGAAAAGTATGCGTTTTCTGTGCAGACCATATCGATCAAATCGACTATAAAGACGTTGCTAAACTTCGTCGTTTTACGACTGAACGCGGCAAAATCTTACCTCGTCGTATTTCCGGTACTTGCGCAAAACATCAACGCAAATTGACTACATCTATCAAACGTGCACGTGCAATTGCTTTATTGCCATTCACTGCTGAATAATTGATGAATCAAGGCGGTACAACCATTTGGTTGTGCCGCCTTTTTGCTTTTATGAATAGAGACTATGCTTTAAACGCATAGTCTCTTTTTATATTCCTTTGATTCTCAGGGATTATCATATTTACTGAGTGTAACAAATATTCAATATAATAGATATAGAAATATATGATGAAAATTTATAATTATGCCTTTAAAAACGGATTCTATATGATTAATCTATATAGCTGAATTAATTAAATTTATGCATGTAATCAGAAAAGTTTATAGCTTTTATACTATAATGTGAGTATATGCTTAGTACTGTAAAGTTCAGTGAAAGGTGGTAAGTACATGGGATTTTTGAAAAAGGATATATCCCGTCGCCAGTTTATTGGTGGTGCTTTAGCGTTAGCAGCTGCGTCAGCTGTACCGTCATTTATACGCGGTGCCTATAAGCCAACACAGTCTGATTCATTGCAAGTATGGACTTGTGGAGGTTTGTCGGAAGCATTCCTTGATTTAAACCAAGTCTATACGATGCATACAGGGCACAATATTCAGTACACTGGTGCCTTTGCAGGTGCTATTGGTAAATCGTTGCTTGCCGAAAAAAGCCGCACCGAAGTCTTTGGGGCTCGCGGCTTAGAGTTAGCAAAGAACATGCGCAAAAAGGGCGTAAGCATTGCTTTTGAACCATTATGTTTTACGGATTATGTCATCGTTACACCTAAGGGAAATCCAGCAGGAATTCGTGATTTGAAGGATATGGCAGAGCCCGGTGTACGCGTTATGTTGCCATTAGGTGCATCACCTCCTGGTAGTGCCTCTGTAAAGGGAATTATGAAACTGTCAGGATTAACTGATGGCATTATGAAGAATATGATAGCCGAAAATGCTTGTGTAATCTCCATGATGTGTGACCTTGTAGAAGGTAAAGCAGATGTATCTATCATTGAAAAGCGACTTACTACACATGATCGATTCAAGGATCGTATTGAGTACTTCTCCATTCCTGCACAATTTGTGCCGCCTGCACCACTTA
Organism: Veillonella sp.; assembly: GCF_041333735.1. Taxonomy (NCBI): domain Bacteria; kingdom Bacillati; phylum Bacillota; class Negativicutes; order Veillonellales; family Veillonellaceae; genus Veillonella; species Veillonella sp. The sequence goes on along the minus strand of NZ_JBGKFB010000001.1, from coordinate 401,658 downwards.
CTTTCACCATTAATACAATGAAATATGTACAAGATCGTGCATTGGCTGCGGACTATATTGAATTTACACGCTCCCAAGAAGGGCAACAAATCTTAGAAAATCACGGATTTACATCCGTTCATAGTGCGAGAGGTCTCGATTTGATAGAAAGGTTTGGTGTGAAAGATGTGTAGTCATTGTCCGTCATCTACATCCTGTAGGTCCCAAGGCAGTTCTGGTATATCTGGTAAACAAGCCCCTAAGAATTTAACGCTTTGGCGTCGTATCGTACAGTTTATTTTCCTCTTTATTATGGGGAAATGGGTATATTATGGCATATTCCGATGCCCTTATATTGTGCCATTTGTAAACTGTGAAAGCTGTTCCATGATTACCTGCTGGGGCCGTATTACGACATATTTCTATGCTTGGTGGATTATTCTGCCCATTATGGTCGTATTCTTTGGTCGAGCATTTTGTAGTTGGTTCTGCCCAAGTGGGTGGGTTAACCAAATGCTAGGAAAAATATCTATGGGACCATTAAGAAATCGTAAACATTACATGCGATTCCTTCAACTCGGCATGGTAGTCACTATAATTTTAGGGCTCGTAGTATACTTCAAATTTGGTAATCCCCGCATTATGATTCCAATTCGGACGAGCGATGAATATTTTAATGCTGTCATTTTATCTATGCAGTTCTCCGAATGGTATTGGGCGGCTCGCACTATAACGGTCGTCTCCATTATTGCTGGTTCCCTTATCATCGCCAATGCTTGGTGTCGCTTTGTATGTCCATTTGGTGGGGTAATGGAATTATTACGGAAAATTTCCATTTTTAAAGTATATAAAACTAGTGATTGTGACGATTGTGATGCGTGTCTACGTGTTTGTGAAATGGGTACACGACCAAATGAAATGAATTGCACCAACTGTGGTGACTGTTTGCATGTATGCCATAAAGATGCTATTAGATTTGGTCGGAAAGGTTAATTATGAAAGAAGTTCAAGGACAAAGTTTCCTACAAAATCATCCATGTTACAACAAGGATGCTGCCGCTAATTGGGGACGTTTACATTTGCCAGTTGCACCGAATTGTAATATTCAATGTAATTATTGTAATCGCAAGTACGATTGCGCTAACGAAAATAGACCGGGCGTGACGCAACATGTTTATACGCCACAAGAGGCAGCAGCCTTTGTGCATAAGGTATTTGATGCACGTAAGGATATTTCTGTTGTGGGCATTGCAGGACCTGGAGATCCTATGTGTGATGCGGATAAGACACTTGAAACATTCCGTCTTGTAAAAAAAGATTTCCCTCACGTCATGCTCTGTTTATCTAGTAATGGCTTGGCAGTGCCTGATTATGTCGATGAAATCGCTGATTTAGGGATTACTCATGTAACGATTACGGCTAATGCTATTGATCCAGAGATTGCTAAACATGTGTATTCCATGGTTCGCTATGATGGGAACATCTATAAGGGGATTGATGGGGCCCGTATCTTATTAGAACGTCAGGCTGAAAGTATTCGTAAATTAAAGGAAAAGAACATCATCGTTAAGATTAATACTGTAGTAGTACCTGATGTAAATATGGACCATGTACCAGCTATCGCTAAACAAGCGGAAGCATGGGGCGTAGATTTGATGAACTGTATTGCTATGATTCCAGTTCATGATACAGCCTTTGAAAACCATCGAGGACCGACTGCAGAAGAAATCGACAATATGCGTCAATTTATTGGTCACTATGTGCCACAGATGACGCACTGTAAGCGCTGTAGAGCTGATGCTATCGGTCGTTTGTGTGAAGCGTAGAAGCATAAAAGGCTATATACCAGAGTATATAGCCTTAACGGTGATAATTATTATTTAGTATTTTTCAGGATTGTATGTAGTGCAGATAATGCCATATCTACATCTTCAAGTGTATTGGCATAGCCAAAGGAGAAGCGCACGGTTCCTTCTGGATAGGTACCTAGCGTTTGGTGTGCTCGTGGGGCACAGTGTAGTCCGACGCGTGTCATGATGTGATACTTTGACTCTAGTTCATATGCAATACTGGCAGCATCCATATCATCAATTGTGATAGATACGACGGCTGTTCTATCTTGGATATCTTGTTTGCCGATGATGTTAACTCCAGTTATTGAATGTAAACCTTCGAGGAAGGCTTTTGTCAAAGCTAGCTCGTGGTTGTGAATGTTCTCCATGCCTTGTGACTCAATATAGGAGAGCCCTTCATTGAGTCCGATGATGCCAGGTAGATTTAACGTGCCTGCTTCAAAGGCGTCGGGCATGTTAGTAGGCATCGTTTCTAGATGCGAGAAGCTACCTGTACCACCAGCGATAAGAGGTGTTAAGGTTTGAGCCATTTCTTTGGTCAATATAATACCACCAATACCTTGGGGGCCTAATAATCCTTTATGACCTGTAAAGCAGAGTGCATCTATATGACATGCTTTTACATCAATAGGAATAACACCTGCTGTTTGGGCTGCGTCTACAATGAAATGTAGATTATGAGCCTTGCAGATGGTACCTATTGATTCAATAGGCTGTATGGTGCCACATACATTGGATGCGTGATTAATAATTATAGCCACTGTATTGGGGCGAATGAGAGCTTCTATACTTTCAAGTTGGATGGAGCCAGTTTTGTCACAAGGAATAATATCAAAGGTAATGCCCTTATCCAGTAGTTGGGTAAGAGGTCTCATAACTGCGTTGTGCTCCATAGAGCTAACGAGTACATGATCACCGTCTTTCAACAGGCCCTTGATGACCATATTTAAGCTCATTGTCACATTCTGCGTAAAGGTTACGTGAGATGGATCATGACCATTGAATAAGGTATTTAGTCGTTGTCTCGTTGTATAGATAATATCCTCTACATCGTAGGCGAGAGCATAGGATCCACGGTTGATGTTTATGCCACGGTTCGTTATATAGTCGGACATAGCGGTGGCGACTGTTGGTGCTTTTGGAAATGAAGTGCTTGCATTGTCTAAATAGATATAGTCCATAGATAATCTCCATAAATAACAATGTATATTTATGGCTATTATATCATGAGTAGCATGTGGTATAGGATAGGAGCATGTACTCATAGAATTTTTGTGTTTGTAGTTTGAAAGGAGTTTACTATGAGTGGGTCTCATGAAAAACGGAATTTAATTATTGCAGGCCTCATTATTGGTGCTATCGCGGGCTTCCTCGTATTAGCTGGAAATCCAGGTAATATGGGCTTCTGTATTGCTTGCTTTGTTCGCGATACTGTCGGTGGGCTAGGTTTACATCGTGCTGCTCCGGTACAGTACATTCGCCCAGAAATTATTGGTCTTATTTTAGGTGCTTATTTATTATCCATGATTCGTGGTGAACACCAAAGCAAAGGTGGTTCTTCTCCAATTATTCGATTTATTCTCGGCTTCTTTGTTATGATTGGTGCTTTGATGTTCCTCGGTTGTCCGATTCGTATGATTTTAAGACTTGGCGGCGGTGACTTAAATGCGTTGTTCGGTATTGCTGGTTTTGCAGGTGGTATCGGCTTTGGTACGATATTCTTGAAAAAAGGTTATTCTTTACAGCGTACCTATACATTGAGTAAATTAGAATCCGCTATGATGCCTGCTATCCAAGTTGGTTTGCTAGTTTTAGTAGTAGCGGCTCCAGCCTTTATCTTCTTTAGTCAAAAAGGTCCTGGCGCTATGCATGCACCTTGGTTGATTTCATTGGCGGCAGGCCTCGTGGTAGGTGGCTTATCTCAAGTTAGCCGACTTTGCACCGTTGGTGGATTCCGCGATTTATTCTTGTTCAAAAAATCCATCCTTATCTTTGGTTATTTAGCTGTTCTCATTGGTGTATTTGTTGTAAATGTTAGCTTTGGCAATTTCCATCTTGGCTTTGAAAACCAACCGATTGCACATACAGATGGATTGTGGAACTTCCTAGGTATGGCGCTTGCTGGTTTCTGTAGCGTATTGCTTGGCGGTTGTCCGTTGCGCCAATTGATTATGACTGGTGAAGGTAATTCCGATTCCGCTGTTACTGTACTTGGCCTTGCCGCTGGTGCAGCATTTGCTCATAATTTTGGCTTAGCCGCTTCTGGTGCAGGCCCTACATTAAATGGTGAAATTGCTGTAGGTGTTGGTTTTGTGGTAGCACTTATTATTGCTGTAGTTAATACAAAACGTGCCAATGCTTGAGTTAGAAATGAGTGACTATGAAATATATTGCTACGTTTTACTCTCACTTTGGAGCCATTCGTTTTAAACGAGAGGCTCCTGAAGGGGTAACAAATATAGAACTTCGTCCGGTGCCACGCGATTTGAGTTCTTCCTGTGGTACAAGTGCATCTTTTGATGCCGGTGAAAGCTTTACGTTTACAGATGATCCTACAGAGGAGATTGAGCAAATCGTTGCTGTCACTGATGAGGGGTATAGAACTATATTTGAAAGTCCCAATAAATAGACCTTAGAGCCTCTTAGCGTTGCTAATCTAAGTGGTTTTATAATCATTATGTAATGTAAAAGAGGAGCTATCCGTTGAATAGCTCCTCTTTTGTTATACAGCTCTATATTTTTTAGGTGATTCACCTTTTTCAGCGGCTTCTTTATCAGCGCGCCATTTGCGTTCGAAATATTTATGATACTCTACAGGAACGTCATCAGGTGTTAAGCTTTCATAAAAACTAGTAGTTCCATTTGCCTGAGCTTGTTCATAAAACCATGTTTTAAATTCTAGCATGGACAAGCGTGCTTGTAGGCTTTCGATTTCTACTAATACGCGATCTCGTTGATTTTTGATAATAGATAATCTTTCATTAATGCGACTATCACCTTCGACGCAGTAGTCGATAAAATGTTTGATTTCTTTAATAGGCATACCGGTATGCTTCATGCATTCAATCAATTCTAACCAATCCATATCTGTGTCATGGAATACACGGATACCACCAGCAGAACGTTCTACGAAGGGTAATAGACCTTCTTTATCATAGTAACGCAATGTAGAAGGTGCTACATTTAGTTTTTTGGCAATTTCGCCAACAGTATATGTCATAGGACCTCCTTATAGGTTCATATTAAATTGTAAATGATTTAGTTTCAGGAGTAATGTATTGGGCATATAATATATGTATATTTTAAAAGGTTAAATTTAAATTTTACGGTCTCACTTGACTTAAACCTAACTTTAAGTTCTATACTTATTACATACTGGACATACAGTATAGCACGGTTAGTAATACAATACAAATTCTAGAGGTTGTATTGTTATATGACACCTAATGAAAGGAACACATATGAACTTAATTGATATAAAATCTCCAGCCGATTTAAAAGGCTTATCTATTTCTGAATTAACAGACTTAACAGCACAAGCTCGTCAAGCTCTTATGACAAAGGTTTCTGAGCATGGTGGTCATTTTGGCCCTCCTATGGGCGTAGCGGAAATGATTATGGCCTTGCACTATGTATTTAATTCTCCTGTAGATAAGATTGTTTATGACGTGTCTCATCAGTCTTATGTACATAAAATGGTCACAGGTCGTGCATTGGCGTTCTTAGATCACGATCATTATGATGATGTAACAGGTTATACAGATCCTACTGAAAGTGAGCATGATTTCTTTAATATTGGTCATACATCCACATCTATCTCCTTAGCATCTGGCCTAGCTACTGCTCGGAATTTAAAGGGAGACTCTGAAAATATTATCGCTATCATTGGTGATGGTTCTTTATCTGGTGGGGAAGCCTTTGAGGGTCTAGATTATGCGGCCACATTAGATAGCAATATGATTATTATCGTCAACGATAATGACCAATCCATTGCAGAAAACCATGGTGGTTTGTATCGTGGCCTTCGTGAATTGCGCGAGTCTAATGGTGAAAGCTCTAACAATATCTTTAAGGCTCTTGGTTTGGATTATCGTTTTGTAGCCGATGGCAATGATTTGGAAACATTAATCAATGTGTTTAAGGATGTAAAAGATATTAACCATCCTATAGTTTTACATATTGTTACTCAAAAAGGTAAGGGTTATGCTATTGCAGAGCAAAATAAAGAGGCCTTCCACTGGACAAGGCCATTTGATTTAGAAACAGGTAAACTCAAAAAGGAACATCATGGTCCGACCTATGCTGGTACAATTGCGGACTATTTGATGGAACAAATTAAAGTAGATCCAACAGTGGTAGCTATTAATGCAGGGACACCAGGTGGCTTTGGCTTTAACTCTGAATGGCGTAACGAAGCTGGTAAACAATATATCGACGTAGGCATTGCGGAAGAACATGCTATTGCAATGAGTTCTGGTATTGCAAAAAATGGCGGTAAGCCAGTGTTCAGTGTAGATAGTACCTTCTTACAACGCGCTTATGACCAATTGGTGCAAGATCTTTGTGTAAATAATAACAGTGCGGTTATTATCAATCATATGGCATCTGTATATGGCATGAACGATGTTACGCATTTAGGATTCTTTGATATTCCTATGCTTACAAGCATTCCTAACTTAGTATACTTAGCACCTACTAATAATGAAGAATTGTTGGCTATGACGGAATATGCAGTGCATCAACACGAGCATCCTGTGGCTATTCGTGTTCCTGTAGGTGAATTTACATCTACTGGTGTAGCCGATACGACTGATTACAGCATTTTAAATAAATCTGAAGTGACTCGTCATGGTGAACGCATTGCCTTATTAGGCCTTGGTAATTTCTATCATCTAGCTAATCAAGTGGCTGATGAATTGGCTAAAGACGGTATTCATGCAACTGTAGTTAACCCTAAATTTGCTTCTGGTATTGATGAAGCATTACTGGAAAAATTGGAAGCAAATCATTCTGTAGTATTTACATTGGAAGATGGCGTAGTTGAAGGCGGTTGGGGACAACGTGTAGCTAGCTTCTATGGACCATCTGATGTACGCGTAAAGAACTATGGTATTGCTAAAGAATTCCACGATCGTTATGATGCAACGGAATTGTTACGAGAAAATGGCGTTTCTCTAGATCAGATTGTGGCGGATGCAAAACAAATTTTATCCATTTAGTTTGATAAAATATTAAATGAATAATTTTATTTACAAATGCAGTAGAAATATGGTTTTGCCCTGTTTCTACTGCATTACTTTTTGTTTTATATTTTATAAAAATATAAAATTTGTTAAAAGATTATAGATTTTTTTCGAATAGGACTATAAAAATTAGATGAAGTATTATATAATATTATCTACAGTATGTATTACAGTAGAACAAGTTTGTTGTTAATGTACAAAAATATCACAGTATTATATAAGTAAGTATTAATGAAAAGGGAGATTGTAAGACGTTGAAAAAAGTATTAACCTTAACATTAGCCGTGGCCATCGTCGCCGGTGGCTATATGTCTGAGGCTAATGGGGCGGGAGAACAGCCTTCTAAGCAGGCACCGTCTATATCTGAGATAAACATATATACGCCTAAAGAACTCAATGCACGTCAAAAAGACTTGGTTGATATTGGTCGCTATACGGCATCCGGTGATCAAGGTGCATTGAAAAGTACAATCGCCTCTGCTATTGAGCGAGGTACGTTGACACCGCAAGAGGTGAGTATTGCGATTCGTCAACTTTACTCTGCTGCTGGTTTAAAGCAAATGAATGCAGCATTAGCTACATTTGATCAATTACGTGAGGAGCGTCCTGAGTTTGGCGCTGATTACGAAAAAATGGTTCCAAAGCAAACAGGACTTAGTGCTTTATTGGGGAATGGCACTAATGGGGCTGCTTTGGCTAAGGCTAAAAATGAGGATACAAAAGAAGCGGTTCAATACAATACGTTCCGTATGAAGAAACCAAAACCGCAAAATCGTAATCGCTCTCGCCTTGGTAAATTGGACCGTGAATTGGTCGCTGCCGCAGCTTTAGGTACGCGTGTAGGTAAAAATAATCTATTCGCTGCATCTGAAAAGAGTTTATCTGAGCTTGGCCTCAGCAAATATCAAATTGAAAATCTTGAATCTTTGATTTTCTAAGAATATAAAGACCTACTTCTTTGGAAGTAGGTCTTTTTTATGTGTATGAGAAGGGAAATGTAATTGACGTTTAACTCCCCCTTTTCTATAATTAATAAGATAGGTATATGACCTGTAATAATAGATATAATTAATAGTTAATATAGATGTAAGGAGAAAGTATGCGCCTTCGTAGAAAACCGTGGATTGATGAAGCTATCCACGAATATGACTCTCATATTATTTTGTCCGGCCAGGAACAGTACAAGGGCAAATGGCGTGAGTTATTTGCACATCCTGAACGACCATTATATATGGAACTTGGTACAGGTAAGGGTCGTTTTATTGCCGGTATGTCTGAAGCGTATCCAGATGCTAACTTTGTAGGTTTTGAAGTTCAAATTGGCGTAATTTATTATGCAGCACAAAAAATCTTTGAAGCAGAGCGTGATAATGCTAAGGTATCCCTTTTTGATATCGCTGGCATTGAAGAGGTTGTAGCGCCTGGTGAAGTAGATCGTTTCTACATCAACTTCTGTGATCCATGGCCTAAGGCAAAACATGCTAAGCGTCGCCTCACATACCATACATTCCTCGATCGTTATGCCCGTCTTTTAAAAGATGGTGGCGAGGTTCACTTTAAAACTGATAACGAAGGTTTATTTATGTTCTCTCTTGAAGAATTCAAAGAATGTGGATGGGAACTTAAGAATGTAACCTATGACTTACATAGCACAGATCTTCCAAATGTAAAAACTGAGTATGAAGAGAAGTTCAGTGCTAAAGGGCAACCTATTTTCCGCTTAGAAGCAATTAAGCCAAAAGTACAAAAGGAGGCTTAAGATGGAAACACCGAATAAGGGGGATAGTCGGTGGGGCTCACTCTTTAAAAATGATTTACAAGGTATGCTTTTACCTATATTGCTCATCACAATTATAGGTAGTGTAAATATCTTCAGTGCCACCTATATAAGCTCTATTTACGAAAATACAGGGCTCTTAGGCTACTTTACAAAACATATGGGCTTCCTATTGTTTTCGATGGCAATAGGTGTAGTGTTATATCGGTATGATTATAGACAACTACAAAAGCCACATATGTTGCAACGCATCATGATTGTAACACTCATAGGTATGGTGTTAGTCCTAGTGGCTGGCTCTGTCATTAATGGTGCTCGCCGGTGGATTGTTATCGGTCCCGTATCGATACAGCCATCGGAATTTGCCAAGTTAGCGGCCATAATATGGACATCGGCTAAGTTGAGTACTATGAGAAAATGGGGAAAAGCGAGATATAATAATCCACTAACGAATTTACAAGGTTATGTGGGAGAACGGGTAGGTTATATGTTGCCAATGTTAGTTTGGCCTATAATCTTTGCAGTTCTAACCATCTTGCAACCAGATATGGGGACTACTGTACTAATTTTTGGGTTCTCTTTCATACTCATTTATTTAGCAGGCTTTGATGGACGATTCTTTGGTGGTGCCTTCGCCGTAGCTGGTGTGATAGGCTTCATTGCAGCTCGTATGTCGCCGTATCGTTGGGAACGGATTCAGTCTTGGTTCGATCCTTGGCCTCATGCGCAAGATATGGGCTATCAAACTGTGCAAGGCCTTTTGGCTGTAGGCTCTGGTGGCATTCTTGGGGAAGGTTTTATGCAAGGTACATCTAAGTACTTTTACTTGCCAGAGGCTCATACAGATTTTGCATTTGCCGTGTGGGCTCAAGAAATGGGCTTTGTCGGTGCTGTCTTTGTCGTTCTCTTGGTAGCGGCCTTTACATACTTTGGTTTCCGCATTGCTAATAAATCTCGTGATGAATTTGGTAGATGGTTAGCTATGGGCATAACCTTGCTCATCAGTGGGCAAGCATTGTTTAATATTGCCATGGTTTGCGGTATTATGCCGGTAACAGGTGTGCCTTTGCCATTTATTAGTTATGGTGGTTCTTCATTGTTAATGAACTTTATGGCCATAGGCTTGTTAGCTAGTGTTGGTCGTCGTAATGTAGAAGGTGTAAAACAAGTTGGTACGGCTGAGGATTTACCATCCTTGCGTGAAGAGACACAAAGCCGCTTCAAACCTAAGGCTACTCAAGAAACAGACAAGACTGAAATGCCTGGTCCGTTTAGACCTAGAGAGCCTAGAAGGCCAACGCGTAGACGTCCGAGACCTAAAAATTGATGTGTAATTCTTATGTTTCATAAGAGTAACATATATGTGTAAAATCCAATGCTATATCATACCGGGTATAGCGTTGGAACCTAGTGTTGTTATTGTGGTGAGAGGAAAAAATGAAGGATTATATTGATATTCAAGAGCGCCCGTCTTGGGGGCGTATGTTGCCACTTAGTTTCCAACATTTATTTGCTATGTTTGGCTCTACTGTATTAGTACCATATTTATTAAAAGTAGATCCTGCAACAGCTTTATTTATGAATGGTATTGGCACATTGTTATACCTATTCGTATGTAAAGGTAAAATCCCTGCATACCTCGGTTCTAGCTTTGCTTTCATTGCTCCTGTAGCTGGTGTATTATCTGCCGGCCTCGGTTATGAGGCAGCTAAAGGTGCCTTCGTTGTATTTGGCTTATCCTTTGTGATTTTATCTGTTCTAGTTCGCTATATTGGTACTCGTTGGATCGATAAGTTATTCCCACCGGCTGCCATGGGTGCTATCGTTGCTATTATTGGTTTAGAATTGGCGCCAGTAGCGATGAGTATGTCTGGCCTTATTGGTAATCAAGACTTGGGCATGAGCCACAGTCAAGCTGTATTTATTTCTATGTTTTCCTTAGTTGTTACCTTGCTTGGTACTGTTGTGTTCCGTGGCTTCTTAGCTGTAATCCCTGTTTTGATTGGCGTTGTTTCCGGCTATATCTTGTCTGCCTTCATGGGCGTTGTTGATTTCTCTGGTGTAGAGGCTGCTCCTTGGTTCTCTTTACCACAGTTCTATGGCATGCCTGTATTTGATATCAATGCCATCATCATGATTATGCCAGCACTCTTTGTAGTATTTGCAGAACATGTAGGTCACTTGGTTGTAACTAGTAACATCGTATCCAAAGACTTGATGAAAGAACCAGGCTTACAACGTTCTTTGCTCGGTGATGGTCTTGCGAACATCCTTTCTGGTTTCTTTGGTGCTACACCAAATACGACATACGGTGAAAACATCGGTGTACTCGCTATCACTCGTTGCTTCAGTGTGTGGGTTATCGGTGGTGCTGCAGTTCTTGCTATGATTATCTCCTTTGTAGGTAAAGTAGCTGCTCTTATCCATGCTATCCCAGTACCAGTTATGGGTGGTGTATCCATTCTCTTATTTGGTATCATTGCAGCATCCGGTTTGCGCATGCTTGTAGAACGCAAGGTAGATTATACAAATCCTGTTAATATGATCTTAACATCCGTTATCCTTGTTGTAGGTCTTAGCGGTGCAGAGCTTGCTGTAGGTCCTGTTGTATTGAAAGGCATGGGTCTTGCTACTGTAGTAGGCATGGCTATGAGTATTATCTTATTAATTCTTCAAAAAACAGGCGTTGGTAATGACCAATTGAAAAAAACAGAAGTATAATTTTGTTCAAGCCTAATGTTGAAATAGAATCTTAAGAAGATACCTAACAACGTAATTTTTAAAAATAATATACTCTATACATAACGACTGCTGAATCAGGTATAACCTGTGAAAGTAGTCGTTTTTGTTTTTCTTTATAATTTATTCTTTATATTGTATAATGAGTATATAAGTTGTATAAAATTAATTATAGAGAGGAGGGCCTATGGAGTTTTTAATTTGGATGGCTATAGGGATTGCCCTAATGGCTGTAGAACTCGTTGTTCCAGGCGGTATTTTGGGCCTCATCGGTTATTGTATATTCCTTTGGGGTGTGTATGTAGCCCTTGGAGAAGGTACGGTGGCGCTATATGCTGTACTAGGATTAACAGCCTTATTAATTGTCCTTATCATCGTGTTCTTTAATCACTTTGAAAAGACTTGGATAGGCAAATTGTTTACCTTAGGGCAACGATCTACGACAAAAGCTGGCTATGTATCTAATGATGTATTAGATGACTTAGTCGGTAAAGAAGGCGTAGCTCATACTACACTACGCCCTGCAGGTATTGCTAAAATTGATGGTAATTTGGTGGATGTTGTGACCGAAGGGGACTTCATCGATGCCGGTTCACCTATTGTGGTGCTTCGTGTTGTGGGCGGCCGCAATATTGTTAGAAAGCGTGATTAAGCTTTCACCACATCGTCGTATATAATGGAGGTTATTATGGATGTAGGTATTTTAATCTTGATTCCCATTCTACTGATTGGGATTATGGTGTTCTTGTATGTTGTGCCATTAGGCCTTTGGGTATCTGCTCTTGCAGCAGGCGTTAATGTTGGAATCTTTACACTCGTAGGCATGCGCTTGCGTCGTGTAAATCCATCCCAAATCGTAATGCCTTTGATTAAAGCTAATAAAGCAGGTCTTGATGTTAATGTAAATCAGCTTGAAGCGCATTACCTTGCAGGTGGTGACGTTGACCGCGTTGTAGATGCTTTGATCGCCGCTGAACGTGCATCTATTCCTTTGACATTCGAACGTTCTGCAGCTATCGACCTTGCAGGTCGTGATGTTTTGGAAGCGGTTCAAATGTCCGTTAATCCTAAGGTTATTGAAACACCAATTATCTCTGCAGTAGCAAAAAATGGTATCGAACTCAAGGTTCGTGCTCGTGTAACTGTACGTGCTAATATTGATCGCCTCGTTGGTGGTGCTGGTGAAGCTACGATTATCGCCCGTGTTGGTGAAGGTATCGTAACAACTGTAGGTTCCTCTGAAGAGCATACAGATGTATTGGAAAATCCAGACCACATCTCCCGTACTGTATTGGGTAAAGGCCTTGATGCGGGTACTGCATTTGAAATCTTGTCCATCGATATTGCGGACGTAGACGTAGGACGTAACATCGGTGCTCAATTGCAAACTGACCAAGCGGAAGCGGATAAGAAAATCGCGCAAGCTCGCGCCGAAGAACGCCGTGCTATGGCTGTTGCAACTGAACAAGAAATGCGTGCTAAAACACAAGACATGCAAGCTAAGGTTGTGGAAGCGCAAGCTGAAGTACCTAAAGCATTGGCAGAAGCTTTCAGAAATGGTAATCTTGGCGTTATGGATTACTACAATATGAATAATATTATTGCAGACACTAAAATGCGTGAAAACTTAGCAGATAGTGAATAGGAGTAGCTATGGACTCTATTTTGTCTTCTGTGCTATCCATCTTTTCGCATAACCCTATATTTGTTCTAGGTATCATCGCGTATATTGCTTTTTCTATTATAAAAAGCAAAAATACAGAAGAGTCTGATGACTATGATAACTATGAAAGTTCGAGTTCTGGCCAGACTTGGGAGGATATGGAGCGTGAATATGGTATCTCCATAGAGAAAAAGCCTGTAGAACCTTCGCCTGAGGACTTGTTGTATGATGATGATTTCTATCGAGAAATATTTAAAAATAGACCGATTGAAAATCAGCATCCTGAGGCTCCCTTAAGACCGAAGGGGGGAAGACTGTTTCAATATGATGATTCGGAGACATCTGAAAAACATGTTGAAGAGCATCAAAATAATGATAAAGCTCAAACAGTTTTAGCTTCCGAGCATCATTACGATGAAGCGTCTACAACGCAACAAGGTACTCATGTTTCATCTAAGAAAACTTCAAGTAAATCAACTGGCTTTAATACGAGTACAACTCGTTTAAGTAGAGAGTCTGTTACAGGTCCAACCTTAAGTGAGCGATTGGCCGAATTCAAGCGAGATAAGGCTTCTAAAGAAGGAAAGGTACTCCTTGATACGAATGTGGTAACGACTTCGCCAATCACTTCCACGAGTGCTCATACATCAAGTCATAAACGTATATCAAATCATGCTCTAAAAGAAGGCATGAAATGGTCTATCATCTTGAGTAAGCCTAAGGCTCTTGAACGCAGATATCGCTAAGTTGGGTTAGCCAATACGTTTATTAGCCATTAGAAAATATGGCTATCAAATATTGGTCATAACGTCTACTGGATTATTGATGATCCATGACCATCGTTATTTGCGGATAGATGTTGTATAGCAATTATAACGGCACATATCCTATGTGGTGCATATAATTACATATGGAAAGAGGTTCCTATTGGTCACCTATGTGACTATTAGGAACCTCTTTTTTATTGTCTTTTTTTGATGGAACTTTCACAATAATAGGGAAAGGAGTTCGTCTACAAGGAAAGGTGATAGTATGTATCGTAATGTGCGCGTTATACCTAAACAGTTGCTGGAACAATTATATGTAGAGAAACAGTGGAGTGTTCGTGAGGTGGCAGAGTATTTCCAGTGTAGTGTAGATACTATTATGCGGCGTATGAAGGCATATGATATTGAGCGAAGACCGTTGAAGAAGGATATAAATATGGTTCATGTACAAGCTCTATATGAGTCAGGTAAGTGGTCATTACATTCTTTAGCGAAGCGTTATGATGTATCGATTACGACGATGGCAAGTCGGTTGAAAGAATACGGATTGGCATGTCAGCGTTCGACTAAGAATGTAGCTATTGATCCGGTACGTATCTGTAGGGCCTATAAAAGTGGAAATACGTCAGACTCTATTGCACGTATGTATGGCATATCCCGATGGAAAGTACATCATGTGTTGCGTCATATGGGAATGTGCACAACGCTTAAAGCAAAAGCATCTCGAAAGGTGGACGAGATGACTTACTTGTATATTCATCATCATATGAGTACAGATGATATAGGTTTAGCTTACGGTATACGAGGGTGCATGGTGGCTATGTATTTACGGGAGCAAGGTATAGAAATTCGTTCAAATATATTAGAATTAGACGAAAATAGAATAAAAAACTTACGTGCTCAAGGGTATGGTGTTGCTAAAATTGCACAGATGATGGGGTGCTCTGCTTCTGCCGTACGAAAGCGGCTAGCTACGAAAAAATATATCTCTCCTTGATGTAGTGAGGTAGATACTATATACTTAAATTTATACAATGATGGGAGGAATATTATGCTTGAAATTATATCTGCTTTAATACCGTTTTTCTTACTTGGCATAGCGGCCGCTGGTTTGTCCCGTGTATCTGGGGTAGCCTTGTCGATGATTATCGTACCAACGCTATTGATTTGGGGCGCTAACGCGATTGATGTTATTGCCTTTATGCTGCTATTTGTGGTGTACAACAACTTTACAATGGAAACACAAGATGTTCGTTTAGACTATAAAGATCTTGTATTATTCCCTAAATGGCGTCTATGTATTCCATTTATTTTGAGTTTAGTTGCTGCGTTCTTTGCGCCAGCTGCAGGGATTGCCATCTTTATGGCCTGCTTTGTTCTAGAATTGTTAGCTACTGTATACAAACGCATTCCTGAAAATAAGCGACCTCGCTTGCATCGCGTTATTGTTACATCCATTTTAAGTGCTGTTGTAACTGC
The DNA here is from genome assembly GCF_041333735.1 of Veillonella sp. NCBI lineage: Bacteria > Bacillati > Bacillota > Negativicutes > Veillonellales > Veillonellaceae > Veillonella > Veillonella sp. The sequence goes on along the minus strand of NZ_JBGKFB010000001.1, from coordinate 386,158 downwards.
TGTAGGTGCTTATGCGGGCCCTAAAATTCCTAGTGAATACTATTTCATCTGTGCTGGTTTAGCCATCTTAATTATTACAGGCTTTGCTTGGTACGTAGGCAATCATCGAGATGCCTTTAGAGGTGCATGGGAAACAATTTGGGCTGACTTCAACTTGTTCTTGGGTATGTTTGGTGTAGAAGCCTCTTATTATCCAGCAGCGCTTACACGTTCCATTCCTAATCCAATGGACCGTATGTTACCAATGATTACAGTAGTAGGTGGATACGCTGGTCTTATGGTGGTATTTGGTGTTTACAATATCTTCTCCATACCATCTTTAATTACCGCTATTGGTGCTGCTATTGGCATTCGTCTCTTTGGTATGTATGAGTTTCCACGTCATGGCAGCTTCTCCTACTTAGCGATTGGCTTTGCTGTAGCTGCTGTTGTATGCTTGTATCTCGTATCTCCTACACCAGTAGGCTTTGATCATATTAATACATTAGTATCTCAACCAATCGGTCAATAAGGACTAGTAGTTTACTTATTTCTTTATCGTTTTATTAATATTTTTAGTGTTTTACCTAGTATCTAATAGAATTTAGTTTTGTGATATAGTTCATATATTATGCTGAAAGTTGAGTTCATACTAGATTGTGAAAGGGGTTGATGCTCTGTGGCAGAAACAATTGAAACGAGACCATTTCCACCGTTCTTACCAAAGAATACGACGGTAATGATGATGGGGACATTCCCACCAACTTCCGAAAAGCGATCTATGGAATTTCATTATCCTAACTTTCAAAATGACATGTGGCGCGTATATGGCTTAGTATTCTTTGATGATAAGGAACACTTTAGAAAAGGGGAGGAAAAAGCCTTTGATGCGGATAAGATTAAAGCGTTCTTATCTGAAGCGGGGATTGCTTCTTGTCCTACTGTATTAAAAGCTATACGCGAAAAGGGGAATGCATCAGATGCATTTCTCAAGGTGGTTGAACCTGTACCATTGGCAGAAGTGTTGGAACAAATTCCAGACTGTAAACATATTGGTACCACAGGTGGTAAGGCGACGGAAATTTTGTTGAGTCTTTTACCAGAAAAGGTTAAATTACCTAAAACAGGGGAGACAATTCCCTTTGTGTTTAACGGTCGCGAATTGACGTTAACACGATTGCCATCTACATCTCGTGCGTATCCGTTGAGCCTTGCTAAAAAGGCTGAAGCCTATAAAAACTTCTTTAAGGCTTGTGGATTACAGACAAAGTAATCTGTATAGATATGTAGAGCATATAGATATACCTGCTATATAGAAAAGTCATTAACTAAATAGTTATAAATAACACCTTTGATGTTATATCGTATCTTCGGGGATACAATATAAACGATCAAAGGTGTTTTATTATCAAAAATTAATGTGAATTATTAGAATAGAAATATCTATATTATAATTGATTATATGTATCTTATTATAAATAAAAGTAATGAGATATATAACATTTTAATTCTTGATTTTTAGAGTGAGAGGTTTATAATTAAGCGTTGTTGCAAATGGTTGACAATAGTTTAAGAAAATGGAGTTGATATTATGGATAAGGCTAAAGAGGCCTTATGGACAAGATCCTTTGTCCTTGATACTTTGATTAATTTCTTAGTATTTTTGATTTATTACTTATTAATCGTTATTATTGCGGTAGTAGCAAAGGATAATCTTCATGCTACAGCAAGTCAAGCTGGCTTGGCCGTTGGTATTTATATTATTGGTACCGTTGTTGCTCGGTTGTTAGCAGGACGGTTTATCAGCATCTTAGGCTGTCGTAAGATGCTATACCTAGGTTTGTTGATTTACTTAATTTCAACAGCCATGTATTTCTATACACCTAATTTATTGATGCTTGATAGTGTTCGTTTCTTAAATGGTTTTGCGTACGGTATTACATCGACTGCTACAAGTACGATCGTAGCGGCTATTATTCCAATGTCACGCCGTGGTGAAGGGATTAACTACTATGGCTTATCTACATCTCTTGCTGCTGCAGTAGGCCCATTCTTGGGGATTTTAATGCTACATAGCCTTGGTTATGACTTTATCATCGCATTCTGTGTTGCTCTTATCATCCTTTGTGGTATTGGTTCTGTTCTTATGAAGTTTGAGGAACCTAAGCTCGATATTGAATCTGAAGAACGTAAGGGCATTAGAATTTCCGATTATATTGAACCACGTATGAACTCTATTAGTCTTGTTTCTGTACTAGTAGGCTTTGCATACTCTGGTGTTATCGGTTTTATGGCAGCCTATACAAAAGATTTAAATCTTATCTTAGCAGGCACATTCTTCTTCGTTGTGTATGCTGTAGTTATTACTATAACAAGACCATTACTTGGTATTGTGTTTGATATGAAAGGGGAAAACTTTGTTCTTTACCCTTGCTTCATATCTTTAGCGCTTGGTATTTTCTTATTATCCATCGCTCACTCTACATGGTTAATACTCTTATCCGCTGTGTTTGTTGGCCTTGGTTATGGTACATTTATGTCAAACGGTCAAGCCGTAACTGTTAAAATTGTGCCGGTTCACCGTATTGGTGTTGCCACATCCACATACTTTATTGCCTTAGATATGGGGTTAGGTTTTGGTCCATACATCTTAGGTGCCATTAAAGAGGTAGTGGGTTATACAAGCATGTTCCATGTTACTGTTGTAGTAGCACTTCTTGCCTTCGTTGCGTACTATTTCTTATATGGTCGTTATGTAGGTACTGAAAAAGATCTTTCTTTGAAAGCTCGTGCTGAAGAAGAACAAATTAGAAATCGTAAACGCAATGGTAAACTTGCGTAGAATATAATCTACTAGTGCTGATGAATAGAGTTAATCTAGTTCATAGATTTTATAACTTCATAGATTTCTCTAACTAAATAAAAGGACTATACGAATGATTTCGTATAGTCCTTTTTTATGGTTAAGGTGTTTAGTATTCCATGTTCTAGAATGCTAGTTTTGTAGTTAAATACCGTTCAAATACCATCTAATAGTATAGATGCATGAGTAGTTATATCATAAGCTATTATTTTTCAATATTAACAATGTTTACGATCACTTCTACGGCTTTTTTCATGTCGTCAATACATGCAAATTCATGACGACCATGTAGGTTTTCTACGCCTGTAAAAATATTAGGAGTAGGGATGCCCATGAAGGAAATTTTAGAACCGTCTGTACCGCCACGGATAGGGTCACAAATAGGCGTGATGCCCGCTTTTTCCATAGCAGCTTTGGCTACGTTAACGCATTCCATATTGTCTTTAATGATATCGTACATGTTGTAATATTGATCCTTTACAGATACTTCACATACTTCGCGACCGTAGATTTCATTTAATGTTTGGCCGGCTTGTAAGAAGAATGCTTTTTTCGCTTCGAACAATTCTTTATCATGGTCGCGGATGATATAGTTCATTTTACCAGTATCTACTTGTGTTTCCATGCTCATAAGCATAAAGAAGCCTTGACGACCACATGTGTGTTCAGGAACAGCAGCACCTGGTAATAGAGAATCGAATTGCATTGCTAATTTAGCACAGTTGATCATAATGCCTTTGGCAGTGCCTGTATGAACAGATACACCTTTGAGGGTCACTGTACCGCCTGCAGCATTGAATGTTTCGTATTCAAGTTGACCGAGGCTTTCACCATCAATTGTATAGGCAAAATCAACAGGGAATTCTTTGACATCAAAGTGATCGGCGCCAGTGCCAATTTCTTCGTCTGGACCGAAAGCACACATGATTTTACCGTGCTTGATTTCTGGATGAGCTACGAGGTACGCAAGGGCTTCCATAATTTCACAGATACCAGCCTTGTCGTCGCCGCCGAGGAGAGTAAGACCATCTGTGACAACTAAGGATTTACCAATGTAATTTTTTAGATTAGGGAAATCTGCACGACGTGTGAAGATTTGATGTTCTTCGTTAAGGCAAATATCGCCGCCATCGTAGTTTTCAACGATGCGAGGCTTAATATTTTCTGCGTTGTAGTCTGCTGTATCCATGTGAGCAATGAAGCCTATAGCAGGTGCTTTTTCATCTGTATTAGCATTTAATGTGCCGATGACAAAACCATTTTCACGGTTATAAATAACTTCATCTAAACCGATTGCTTTTAAATCAGGTACGAGCACATTAGTAGCAAAGTCTACTTGAGTTTGAGTACTAGGAATTGTAGTACTTTCCTCATTAGACCGTGTATTTATGCTTGTATAGCGTACAAAACGTTCGACCATTGATTCCATAATGAGCCTCCTCGTAAGTAAACATACGTGTTATACATACTGGTATACATACTGTATATAATAAAGATTCTTAATATACTTTCATTGTAGAACAGGGGCGGTGAAAATGCAAAATAAATATTTATGGATTGTGTGATATTTTATTCGCATAATGCATAGAAAAGCATTGAACCATATATAGTGCCGTGTTAGTATAAAGGTGAATAGTTATACGTTTGTACATTTTCTGTGAGGAGGTTTTACCATGTCGGACGAAACTCGTTCTATTCCGCCCGTAGAACCCGTATTGGATCCTAAGAAGGATTACGTAGAGATTAACTCATATGTAGTATTCTGGGGCCTATTCTATGCGGCAATTTTCACACTGGCTGTAGGTTATTTATGTTTGAAAATTGGTCAAACAGTAGATGCCTTTGCTCCAGTATCTGTACTTGCAATGGGTACAGCAGTTATTTTGAAACGGCAAAATGCTTTTGCTGAAACGGTTCACATTCAGGCTATCGCTAGTTCTAGTACGAACACATTAGCTGGTGCGATGTTCTTCTTGCCAGCTCTATACATTTGGAATGTTACAGATGTATCCTTTGTACAGATGGCGATTCCTATTATCCTTGGTGGCGTACTTGGTGTTCTATTATGCGTTATGTTCCGTCGCTACTTCGTTGAGGAAATGCACTATGTGTATCCGTTCCCAAGCGGTCGTGCTGCTGCTGAAGTACTAATGAGTAATGAAGGTAGCAAAGCGAAACTCATGCTTGGTTCTGGTCTTATCGCTCTTGTATATGACTTTATTCTTAACAGCCTTGGCTGGTGGGAAGAGGTTATCCGTACTACTGCATTTAAATGGGGTTCTGCTCTAGCAGATTCTACTAAGTTAAATGCTGCTGTAGATACAGATGCTGCGTTGCTTGGTCTTGGTTACTTTACAGGCTTACGGTATGCGGCTATTATCGCAGCTGGTTCCTTCTTCTCTTGGTTCGTATGTATTCCAATCGTATACTATTTAGCTCCGGAACATATCATGCAAATCAATGGTCATGCTGTTCCACTTGCAGAAGCTCCAATTCGTAAAGTATTCTTAGACTATGTTCGTCATATTGGTATCGGTATGCTTGCCATGGCAGGTATCATCGGCTTGCTCAATATGTCCAAAGTCGTAGCTAGTGTTGTTAAAAATGCAGTGCTTGATATTTTCAGTTCCAAAACTGTAGATGTTAACTTGCTTCGTACACAACGCGACGTACCTACATCTTGGATTGGTGCTGGCATCTTGTTATGTACAGTTCTATTCGCAGCATACTTCCACTTTATGTATGCTGAAAGCTTCGGTCAAACAATCGTAGCATTCTTAATTGTTCTTATCATGTCCTTCCTATTATCTGTAGTAGGTATTAGTTCCATCGCTTATACAGGTACAGAACCAGTATCTGGTATGACAATCTTTATGATTATCATCTCCGCTGTATGCTTAACAGCAGCAGGCATGACTGGTAAAGTAGGTATGATTGCAGTCCTCATGATGGCATCCTTCATTGGTACAACCATCGGTATGGCTGGTAACTTCATGTCTGAACTTAAAGTAGCGCATATGACAGGTGCTACACCTAAGAAAATGGAACAATGGCAAATCGTTGGTACTATTCTTTGTGCTGTACTTTCTGTAGGCGTTATGATCCTCTTGAACGATGCATATGGCTTTGTAGGGGACCATGCATTAAATGCGCCACAAGCGAACGCTATGGCTGCTATCATCGAACCTATGATGACTGGCGGTAGTGCTCAATGGCCTCTATACATGGCAGGTGCATTATTTGCAATCATCTTGTGGATGGTAAAAGTTCCACCATTGGCGTTTGCCCTTGGTACATACTTGCCAATGGAAATCAACACACCATTACTTATCGGTGGTTTGATTGCATACTTCGTACAAAATAGTACAAAAGATAAAGAATTGGCAGATCTTCGCTTCTCTAAAGGTAGCACAATTGCATCTGGTCTCGTAGCTGGTGGTGCTATTGGTTCTCTATTCAGTGCTGTACTTCGTATTGCAGGTGTTGATGTATTCGCACAAGACTGGGTTGAAACACCGGAAGCAACATACCTCAGTATCGTAATGTACTTGTTACTCTGTGTATTCTTGTACAAAGTGGCTATGTACGTAAAAGCTAAAAAAGCTAAATAATATGAGTATGATAGTTCTTCAATGAAGTAAAAATGCTATCTATTCTATAAACTGCTAGGAATTCTCCACTCTGGAGATGACCGCCTTTACCGAGTTTAGATTGCTTGGTAAAGGCGGTCTTTTTATTATTAATTCTAGTTTTATTGCTATATCTATTAATAATTTCTTCGGTATAACTAAAAACTATATTAATATAATACCTATTGATATAGTCGGATTAATTGACCCTAACTATATCGAATGTTATGATTATACTAGAATACCTTTATAGGTATTATTTTTATTATGCTCATAATGTAAGTATAGATATGTTCATTCGTATATAGAAAGAAAACTTTACATAGAACTGTAAGGTTAGAGTAAGGTCAATTATGAAATTTAAGAAAATAGCAGCTCTTTTAGGGGCTTTTACACTTGCTAGTAGCTTGTTTATAGCTGGTTGTGGTAATACAGGTAGCACTCAAAAAGCATGGCGCGTTGGTACAGATGCGACCTATGCACCATTTGGTTTTAAAGATAAAGACAGTGGAAAATTAGCAGGTTTTGATGTAGATATTATCAATGCCATTGCACAGGAAGAGGGCATTGAAGCAGATGTTCAAAACTTGAACTTTGATGCACTTTTACCAGCACTACAAAGCAATACAATCGATATTGCTATTTCGGATATGACTATTTCCGAAGATCGTGCCAAGTCTGTAGACTTTAGTAAACCATACTATATTGCAGGTAATGGCCTCGTTGTAAATATCGATAATACTAATATCAATAGTTTTAAGGACTTAGAAGGAAAGCGCATTGGTGTATCTATCGGATCTACTGGTGCAGAAATTGCTAGTAAGATCCCTAATGCCGATGTGCGCCAATTTAATCTCATCGTCGATGCATTCTTAGAATTGCAAAATAGAGGTGTAGATGTAGTTATTAACGATACACCGGTCAATGAATATTATGTTAATAGTAAGGGGAAAGGTATCGCAAAGGTTACTGGAGAGGACTATGATGCGGCACCGCTTGGTATTGCTGTGAAGAAGGGCAATACTGAGCTTCTTAATAAAGTTAACGATGGTTTGGCTAAGATTAAAGCCAATGGCAAATATGCAGAGATTTATAAAAAATGGTTTGGTAAAGAGCCACCAGCAGAGGATTTAAAATAGTTTGTAGATAGAACCTAAACGTATTATTTGTTATAATACGTTTAGTAAACCTCAAAAGGTATGAGGTAGTATAGAATGGGTGATATGATGGCTAAACGACGTGCATTTTTAGATATAATTAAAGAGAAGGGCGCCCTCGTTTTGGATGGTGGCTTAGGATCAGAGTTAGAGCGTTATGGCTGTAATCTTCAGCATAAATTATGGTCTGCTAAGATTCTTATGGACCAACCAGATATCATCAAAAAAATACATATCTCCTACTTGGCGGCTGGGGCAGATATCATTCAAAGTTCTGGATATCAAGCAACAGTAGCGGGCTTTAAAGGATTAGGTTATGGTACGGAAGAGGCCATAGAGCTCGTTAAATTATCCGTTCGTTTAGCTGTACAAGCTCGCAATGAGTTTTTAGAGGCTAAGGCGACTGGAGCACTTACATTGCGGGGGATTACACTTGGTGAAGAGACTCCAGATGGGGTTAGATATTTTTCTGAAGGTGCATTGCCTAAACCATTAGTGGCGGCTTCTGTAGGACCATATGGTGCATTTTTGGCGGATGGATCTGAGTACCGTGGATATCCTGATGTGCAAACTGAATATCTCGAAGTATTCCATATTCCTCGGTTAGCATTATTCTGTGAAGAAAACCCGGATATATTATCCTTTGAAACTATCCCGTCTTATGACGAAGCCATTGCCATTGCTCGCGCCATGTCTGACCCATACACATCGAGAGGAATTCCAGGATGGATTGCCTTTTCTTGTAAAGATGGACATCATGTTTCTAGTGGTGAAACCATCATTAAATGCGCGGAGATGATCGACAAGGTTAGACCTATAACTGGTATTGGTGTCAACTGTACTAAGCCGGAATACGTAGAGTCCTTGATTAAGGATATTCGGACTGTTACGGATAAACCGATTGCTGTATATCCTAATCTTGGTGAAAGCTATGATAGTGAAACTAAGACCTGGTATGGCGACCCTGCATCATTTGTAGATTATGTTGATGTATGGCGTAATGCTGGGGCAGATATCATAGGTGGTTGTTGTAGAACAACACCTGAAATTATTAGAGATATAGCTAGAAAAATTCATAAATAGTAATATAAACTAATGATATAAACATAAAAGGCTATCGATGTTAAGTCGATAGCCTTTTTCTATTAGCTGATGTTTTATTGGTTTTATATAATAAAAAAGCAGTGCATAAGCACTGCTTTTACTATGGCGGAGAGACAGGGATTTGAACCCTGGGTACGGGATAACCGCACACATGATTTCCAATCATGCTCCTTCAGCCGCTCGGACACCTCTCCATGTATTCTGTTGTGTAACAGGTACTTGTATAGTATATGAAAAAGTTAGATTTATGTCAAGCAAAAAATCGTGAAAATCTTAGACTTTCATAAGACTTTTAAACTCTATTAATTTAGCTTGGTTTCTACTGTTAGTAGTAATAATTAAATTGTAAAAATGTTACGCAACATATTGTTAAAACGTAAGATATGTATCCTTTGAAGTATAAGAAAAAAGACCGCCTAAACAGGCGGTCTTTAGTTTGTATATTATAATACTTCTTTAATTTCAGCTGCATCGATGGATGCTTTGATATCGTCTGCCATTTTTTCGATTTTTGGAAGATCTTCTGGTTTTAAAGAGGATTTGATATCAAGTGGTTCGGATATGATTTCAATGTCTTTGAAGTCGTTTTCAAAGTGAGCAACCATTGTTTTCATTGCAGCAGATGCCCAAGAGTGGTTACCAATGATGGATACCTTATGGTTTTGGAAGTTAAGTGCTTTTAATTCATGAATGAAGTTTTCCATAGTAAGGTATAGGTTCAAATTGTATGTAGGTGCAATTGTTACCAAGTTAGTGTATTTCCAAGCATCAGCGATAATGTAGGAAGCGTTAGTTTTGGAAACATCATAGATTTTAATATCTGTTACGCCACGTTTAGACAATTGTTTTGCCAATTGTTGTGCAATAGCACGAGTGTTACCGTACATAGAACCGAAGGCAATAACAACACCTTTTTTACAAGCTGTGTAGCTGGACCAGTGCAAGTATTTGCGCAAGATATAATCGATAGTTTCAGGTGTACGCCAGATAGGACCATGTAGTGGAGCAATGCGTTTGATGTCAAGACCAGAAACTTTACGAATCGCATTTTGTACTTGAGGACCGTATTTACCAACTATATTTGTGTAGTAACGACGAGCTTCATCTTCGTAGGTAGCAACGTAATCAGTTTGGTCTGCAAAGATGTTACCGTTAACTGTACCGAATGTACCGAAAGCATCTGCAGAGAATAATGTACCAGTAGATTTTTCATATGTACAAGTTACTTCTGGCCAGTGAACCATAGGCATAGTGTAGGAAACAAGTGTATGTTTACCAAGGCAAATTTCGTCGCCTTCTTTTACAGTGTAGTATTGGTCAGGTTTTGGAGAATTGTAGAATTGCTCGAACATGCGGAATGTTGTAGCATTACCAACCATTTTACAGTTTGGATAGCGTTCCAATGTTTCCAATAATGTTTGGCAATGGTCTGGTTCCATATGATTTACGATGATGTAATCAAGGTCGCGACCATTTAATAGATGAGTCAAGTTATCAAAGTATTCTTCGCGAATTTCCGCATCTACAGAGTCAACAACACAAGTTTTTTCATCATCGATGAAATAGCTGTTATAGCTAACACCATTTGGAATAGGGAATAAGTTTTCAAAACGTTCTGTAGTCCAGTCATTACTACCAATCCAGTAGATATTATGGGTCATTTTCTGAGCACAATGCATAATAAAATCCTTTCTTAACTCACATTTGTTATGTATAGGTTTACACGAATTCTCATGTTCGTAAATATATCATCAACTTATAATACTAATATTTTCGAAAAAAATCAATATTGAAAAGCCTACCCAAAGGAGTAGGCTTTCACAGGAAAGAATAATCATTAATTATTTAAAGTATTTTACACCAGATGTAAAGATTGGCATTTCTAATAAGCCAGGAATATTTTTACTGATACCAGCACCACAACGTTCGGAGTGAGCCATCTTACCGAATACGCGACCATCTGGACTATAAATGCCTTCGATAGCAGCTACAGATTGATTTGGATTGAAGCGGCTATCCATGGAGGCAATGCCATCAAAGTCTACATATTGTGTAGCAATTTGACCAGTTTTGTTGAATTCCAATACTTGTTGAGGGGAAGCGATGAAGCGACCTTCGCCGTGAGAAATTGGCACGGTGTAGATTTCACCTGCTTTAGCATCACTCATCCAAGGAGATTTAGTAGAAATAACTTTAGTGTTAACCATACGAGACAAGTGACGACCGATTGTGTTGTACGTCAATGTAGGATGATCGGCGGTTAACGTTTCGATATGACCACCTGGCAACAAACCTAATTTGATAAGGGCTTGGAAACCATTACAAATACCAAGTATTAGACCATCTTGTTTGTACAAGAGGTTTTCTAAACCTTCTGCAAGGTATGGATTGCGGAAGAGGGTAGCCATAAATTTGCCAGAACCATCTGGTTCATCGCCAGCACTGAAGCCACCAGGGAACATAAGAATTTGAGATTCAGCTAATTTAGCTTTGATTACGTCGATAGATTCTTTTAATTGTTCTGGTGTTTGGTTACGAATGACTACAATATCTGTTTCGGCCCCAGCACGTTCGAAGGCACGAGCAGAGTCAAATTCGCAGTTTGTACCAGGGAATACAGGGATGAGCACTTTAGGTTTTGCCCCTAAGGCTGCACTGCGAGGTTTAGCATGTTGGTCGTGGATGTACGCTACCGCTTCACCAACACCATTTGGCGCATGCATAGGAAAGATATCGTTTAATGGAGCTTCATAAGCTGCTTGAATTTCTTTAAGAGATACAGATTGGTCGGCCCATTCAATAACAGGATTTGCTTGTGTTACACCTATTACTTTAAGACCTGGTAATTCTAAGAGATAGTTAACAGCTTTAATATCTACTTCTACGATAAATGCACCAAGAGCTGGTTGGAAGATAGCGCGTTCCGCATATTTATCGAATTTAACACCAATGTTGTTGCCAAGAGCCATTTTGGTAACTGCTTCAGGGATGCCACCTTGGTCAACAACATAAGCGGAGTAAACGCGACCTTTTTCAATTTGTTCTTGTAAAACTTCACAGTTTTCCTTGAATCGATCCCAATCTGGAGTGTCATCGTATGTACGAGGTACATCAAAGAATACTAGGCGATGATCTACACCTTTAAGGTCTTGGCTTACAATATTATCTACATGGGCTGTGCCAACTGCAAAGGATACGAGGGTAGGAGGTACTGTAAGGTCCATAAAGGTGCCGCTCATAGAATCTTTGCCACCAATAGCACCGATTTCAAGTTCTTTTTGAGCTTTATAGGCCCCGAGAAGGGCTGCTATAGGTTTGCCCCAAGATTCTTTAGAATTAAGGCGTTCAAAGTATTCTTGCAATGTTAAGTATGCATCTTCACGACGACCACCAAGAGCTACTAATTTAGCTACAGATAAAAGTACTGCATATTGTGCGCCATGGTATGGACTCCAAGCAGATAATTCTGGTACGAAGCCATGTGTCATGATGCTTGCAGTTGTAGTTTCACCGTTTAATACAGGTAATTTTGCGACCATGCCTTGGGTAGGCGTCTTTTGGAACTTGCCACCGAATGGCATGAGTACTGTATTAGCACCAACAGTACTATCGAAGCGTTCTGCTAAACCTTGTTGGGACGCAGTATTTAAATCGGATACTGCGGCAAGCCATTTTTCTTTGAAGTTATCTGCGCTTGAAGAACCGCGTAAGAAGTAAGAGCGATCTGCTGGCGCTGTTACAATAGCTTCTTGTTGTTGGCTAGCGCCATTTGTATTCAAGAAGTCGCGGCTGATATCTACGATTGTTTCGCCATTCCAGTTCATGATGAGGCGATTAGTATCAGTTACATCTGCCACAACTGTACATTCTAAATTCTCTTCGTCGCAATAGGATTTGAATGTCTCTACATCGGAAGCGGCGATGACGCAGGCCATACGTTCTTGAGATTCAGAAATCGCTAATTCTGTACCATCAAGGCCAGCGTATTTTTTAGGAACTAAATCAAGATTGATTGTTACACCATCTGTTAATTCACCGATAGCAACAGATACACCGCCTGCACCAAAGTCATTACAACGTTTAATAAGAGTTGTTACTTCACCGCGACGGAAGAGGCGTTGAATTTTACGTTCTGTAAGGGCATTGCCTTTTTGAACCTCTGCACCACATGTGGAAAGGGATTCTACGGTATGTTCTTTAGAGGAACCCGTAGCGCCACCACAGCCATCGCGGCCAGTTTTACCGCCCAGCAATACTATTACATCGCCTGCAACAGGTACTTCACGACGTACTTGGTTGCGAGGTGCAGCACCGATAACAGCACCGATTTCCATGCGTTTAGCCACATAGCCAGGATGGTAATATTCTTTTACTTCACCTGTAGCAAGGCCGATTTGGTTGCCGTAAGAGGAGTAGCCACGAGCAGCTTCTTGGGTAATTTTCTTTTGAGGCAATTTGCCTTCTAATGTATATTCAAGACTAGTATGAGGGTCGCCAGCGCCTGTAACGCGCATAGCTTGGTATACATAAGCACGACCGCTCAATGGATCGCGGATACAACCACCTAAGCACGTTGCAGCACCACCAAATGGTTCAATTTCAGTAGGGTGGTTATGCGTTTCGTTTTTGAATAATAACAACCATTCTTCAGTTTTGCCGTTTACATCAACAGGAACGATGATTGTACATGCATTGATTTCATCGGATTCATCAAGATTTGTTAAACCGCCTGCATGACGCAACTCTTTGACTGCCAATGTTGCCATGTCCATGAGGGAGCGAGCCTTTTTCTTCGTTGTATATAGCTCTGCGCGGCCTTCCATGTATTCTTCAAGAGCTTCTTTTACAGCACCTGTGAAACGGCTATCCTCAATGGTAATATCCGTTAATTCCGTCATAAATGTAGTGTGACGGCAGTGGTCGGACCAATAGGTATCGAAGAGGCGAATTTCTGTAATGGTAGGATTGCGGTGTTCTACCTCTGCATATTGTTGCTTGATTAATTTGAGGTCTGCCAATGTCATAGCAAGGCCATAGCTATCGATGAGGGTTTCTAAATCAGCATCGCTCATGTCTGTAAAGCCATCGATTGTTGCCACTGGTTTAGGATCTTCTAATTCAAGGGCTAATGTAGTTGGCAATTCAAGACTCGCTTCGCGGGAATCTACTGGGTTAATATAGTATGCTTTGATGGCCTCTTCTTGTTCTTTTGTGAAAGTGCCTTCGATGGCGAATACACGAGCACATCGAACGATGTGGCCAGATGTAAGGGTGAGCATGGAAATACATTGCTCAGCACTGTCAGCACGTTGATCGTATTGACCTGGCACATATTCAACAGCAAAAACGAAACCTTGTACAGTTGGGATTTCTTCTAATACTGTATCTACAGGAGGCTCGGAGAAGATAAGGTTTTTTGCAGCCTCTAAATCTTTTGAATCTACATGTTCGATATCATAACGCTCGTAGATGGTTACCCCTGTAGCAGGCATAGATAATTCCTGTTGTAAGGTTTGTAACATGCGTTGTGCTTCTTGGTTGAAAGATTCTCGTTTTGTTACGAATAATCGTTGTATAGCCATTATAGCCTCCTGTAATGTATATAATTCCCTGTGGGATATTGACAAATTAAGTATAGTCGGTCTAGACTTATAAGTAAAGATAATCTTACTTATGAAAAGATTAGAAATACTAATAAATATGAAAGCTTCATGAAGGTCATAAGACCTAACTTTCATGAAGATTTCTACATATTCATTATATATTGAGAGTCCATACTTATAATATAGTAAATGATATGTATATTTAAAAGTAAGACACTACTATTAGTATATAACAGAGGTGAATAAAATGGCAGTATCTGCAGATTTATATAGAACCTTTTTAGGGGTAGGCTTATATTTATCCTTTTCCCGTGCAGCCAAAGAGTTAGGCGTTTCTCAATCCGCCATCAGCCAAAGTATTAAGCAATTAGAAGGTGAACTGAATATGCCTCTTTTTGTGCGCACTACAAAATCTGTAGGGTTCACGCCAGAAGGCAAAGAATTATTTGATACAGTAGCTAAAGCCTTTTCCATTCTTGATAATGGGGTAACTCAATTGCAAGAACGGGTGAGCCAAGCTTATGAAAGTTTAAATCTTGCTGCTACAGATACATTATGTCGCCATTTCCTATTGCCTTATTTCCATAAATGGCAGCTTCAAGAAAGCGAAATTGGACTACATATCATTAATCGTCCATCCCCTGATTGCGTAGAATTAGTACTCAATAAAGAAGCGCAGTTGGCGGTGGTTAATGACTATGAAGGCTTACGCGATAATCCTCAACTAGAGGTAACTACATTGGCTACAATTCAAGATGTATTTGTTGGTGGTCCTGACTATAAAGGGGCAGGCTTCTTTGATCAAGGCCGTCTTCTTAATGAGCCTATTTTGCTCTTGCATAAAGGCTCTGCGAGCCGTACATTCTTTGATGAAGTAACTCATGGCGCATGCCGTAAACCACGCTTTGAATTAGGTAGCGTCGATGTGCTGCTTGATCTTGTAGAAATTAACATGGGGATTTCCATGTTGCCTAACCATGTAGTGCAACAAAAGATGCAAGAAGGTACAGTGGTACGTATAGATACAGATATTCCGGTGCCAACACGCGATATTGTACTTGTCCGTTCTCGTTTGGTACCTCAATCTGAAGGGGCTGCACGCTTCACTTCATTGCTTGTTAATCGTGAAAGCACACGTGATAAGGTTTTATAATAATGAGACACACTTTATGAGAATTTTCAGAAAGTGTGTCTTTTTATATTTTAGAGTACTGTTATCTGTGCTATATTATATTGTTATAAACCTACTGAATTTTATAATTTAGTGTGGAAAGTTTTTAAGTCTTAAAGAACGCTGTTTTCTAGCTGTATTGTTAAGTCTTTTACTTGATATAGGTTGACCCTAAGGGGTTATTTACGTTAAAATTTAAAGATAGTTATGCTGCGGAGGTAAGAGCACATGGAATTATTAAAACAACGCATTCGTGAAGAGGGGATTGTCCTCAATAATCGCGTGCTAAAAGTCGATGGTTTCTTGAATCATCAAATCGATCCACAATTGTTTAAAGCAATCGGTAAAGAAATCGCCGATCGTTACCGTGATGCAGGTGTACAACGTATTGTTACTATTGAAGCATCTGGCATTGCATTGGCATTGATGGCTGCTCTTGAACTTGATGTGCCATTAGTATTTGCGCGTAAGAAAAAATCCATTCTTATGGTAGATGATGTATATCATAGTGTTGTGTACTCTTATACAAAAGAGGAAAACTATGATATTACTATTTCTAAAAAATTCTTGCCAGCCGGTGAAAAAGTGTTGATTATCGATGACTTCTTGGCATCTGGTGAGGCTGCTATGGGCCTTGCTAAATTGGTAGAAGACGCTGGTGATGAAGTGGTTGGTATGGCGATCGCTATCGAAAAATCCTTCCAACCTGGTCGTGAACGCCTTGAAAATGCAGGGTATCGTGTTGAGTCTTTAGTTCGTATTAAAGAATTTAAAGACAATGGTTGTGTATTTATCGAAGACTAATAGTCTGATTATTTGTAGAGGGAATTATGAATCAAAAAGCAGAAAAATTTGACTTACTCGTTGCTGACCTAAATAAAGGTGGCAACTCTTGGTTTACAAAGGAAGAAATGACAGATGACCTTCATACAGTCGTTTACCACGGCCGTTTGGATGTTCATGAGCATAGCTTGCCTGTATTCATCGTTGTGGATGATTCTGCATTCTCCTATGCACGTATTGCTATCACAACAACATCTATTGATGAAAAAGTGATTCCTGCTGTGTTGAAAGAACTTAACACATTGAATCAAGATTATAAAGTATCTAAATACTATGTGAGCAATGAAGACAATAATATCTACATGGATGTATCAGTTCCTGGTTTGACAGAGCAATTTGATCCTACCGTAGTAGTCAATTTATTGCTTGAAGTCGTTCAACCACATTTAGATGCTGTACATAGAGGCATTCTTAAAGTAGCTGGTTTAGCTTAATAGAGGTTGTTATGAATCCTAAAGCATTATTATTTGATAAGTTTTTAAAAGACGAAGAAATCATATCCTTTGAACGTAAGGATTTTGAGGATGAAGACGGTACGGTTGTATACCGCTCTTATATTAAATCCCCGTTGTGGGATATGCCGCTATTTGTCATCCTTGATAACAGTATTTACAGTGTTATTCGTTTGGTGTTAGGACCTGAAAAGGTAACAGCACAAAATATGAATGCCTTGAATGCGTTGATCAACCGTGACAATGCGACATACAAAAACTATAAACTATATATTGATGAACAAGATTCCAGTCTATATTTAGACTGTGTATACATGTGTGGTGATGATGCATTTGAACCGGCATTAATGTATGCATTGATGTCTTCTATCGTAGACTATGTCCCTGAAGCTGTAGGCGAGTTGAAAGCTGCTTTTGAAAGTAGCACACACTAATTAATAACAAATATAGATTAAGGGCCGTAATGTTCGGAAATTAATTGGAAGAGGGTATCCTATCTCTAAAGGTGGGATGTCCTCTTTTTGTTTTTGGTAAAATATACATTAATACTTTGAAAGACCTGAGTTTAATAGTATATATAGTTTTGTAAAAATGAGTATATATTTTTAATCATACATTTTGAATAACGTCGATATAATTAAATTTAATTCTTTCTAAAAGTTCGGAATATAACGAATAATAAAAATAATTAATTAAAAAATATTCGAAAATAGTGTTGATTTTGTAAAAGTTAGGTGTTACAATTTGTGTACAAGAAGGAGGTAGCACCGTGAACTATGCAAATCAACAAACTCAAAGCAAGTCTACGGAGGCTATTTGTGCGCATTTGACCCAGTCTGTTTCGGCTGGGCTTTTTTATTAGGAGGATCTATGAAGGTCGGTATTATTATGGGCAGCAAGTCTGACCTAGACACAATGAAAAAGGCATCTGCCATACTTGATGAATTCAACATTCCTTATGAAATGGTAATCGCTTCAGCTCACCGTACACCTGAAGCTGTAAAAGAATTTGTTACAAGACTTGAAGATGAAGGGGCTATCGCATTTATCGCTGGTGCTGGTGCAGCAGCTCATCTACCTGGCGTAGTAGCTAGCTTTACTACATTACCTGTTATCGGTATTCCTCTTAATGCAACGGCCTTAAAAGGTATCGATTCCTTACTTGCTATTGTTCAAATGCCATCTGGTATGCCCGTAGCGACAATGGCTGTTGACGGCGCTAAAAACGGAGCACTCTTTGCCGTACAAATTGGGGCAGCTTTCAACAAAGAATTGAAAGAACAATATGTACAGTATCGTAAAGATATGGCCGAAAAAGTTCTAGCAGATAATGCAGAGCTACAAGGCGCTATTAAACTATAATCATATAATTTGTTACAGATTACATTGCTAGTAAAGTAAGAGTAATTCTTTTATTACATATCCATATATAGTTTGTATCATTCATTATGATAAAGGAGACACATCATGGCTAACATCGACTTGGAAAAATTAACATTATTGTACGAAGGTAAAGCAAAACAAGTATACCAAACAGATAACAAAGATGAGTATATCGTTCATTACAAAGATGATGCTACTGCATTCAACGGTGAAAAACATGATACTATCCTTGGCAAAGGCGTATTGAACAATAAAATTTCTTCCTTCTTCTTTGAATTGTTGAAAAAAGAAGGTGTACCTACTCACTTTGTTCGTCGCGAAGATGATCGCAATCAAACAGTACTTACTTTGGATATCGTTCCTTTAGAAGTTATTGTTCGCAACATTGCAGCTGGCTCCATGGCTAAACGCTTTGGTATTGAAGAAGGTACTCCTCTTAAACATCCAATCCTTGAATTCTGCTACAAAAATGATGAATTAGGCGATCCATTTGCCAACGAATCCCAAATCACAGCACTTGGCTGGGCTACGCAAGAACAACTTGATGTAATTTCTACAATCACTTTAAAAGTAAATGATATTTTGAAAAAATTCTTGGCTACAAAAAATGTAACCCTTGTTGACTTTAAATTAGAATTTGGTACTCACAATGGTGAAGTATTATTAGGCGACGAAATCTCTCCTGATACATGCCGTTTCTGGGATGCTACAACAGGTGAAAAGCTCGACAAAGACCGCTTCCGTCGAGATCTTGGCAATATTGAAGAAGCGTACAAGGAAATGTTATTCCGTCTTACTGGCGAACGCGCCTAAGGGGGCACAATGAACTACGATCCTGTTTTTGATAAATGGCATGAAGAGTGTGGTGTATTTGGTGTCTATGATAGAACCGTTGATGTAGCACGCTATGTATATTGGGGGCTCTTTGCACTCCAACACCGTGGCCAAGAAAGCGCGGGCATTGCCGTTACAGATGGTCATGATGTAGAACTAAAAAAAGGTATGGGCTTGTTGACTGAGGCCATTAAAGAACTACCATCCTTACCAAGCCATATGGGGACTGGTCATGTGCGGTACTCTACAACAGGTTCCAATAATCCGCGTAATATCCAACCATTGGTAATTCACTATCAAGGTGGTCAAATTGCGGTAGCTCATAATGGTAATTTAACGAATGCCTTATCCATTCGTAAACGTCTTGAAGCGGATGGTTCCATTTTCCAAACGACCATGGATTCCGAGGTTATCGTAAACCTCATTGCGCGTTCTAAAGCTGAGACACAAGAGGAACGCATTGCTGATGCGGCGCGTCAAATTGAAGGAGCTTTTTCTCTAGTTATTACCACAAATGACTCCTTAGTAGGTGTGCGTGATCCACAAGGTTTTAGACCGCTCTGCTTGGGTAAAACTGAAAATGGCTATGTTCTCTCTAGTGAAAGCTGTGCATTAGATGCCATAAAAGCCGAGTTTATTCGATACATCGATCCAGGCGAAATGGTAATCATCGATGATTCAGGCGTGCGTAGCACTATTTATGCAGAACCAGAAAAAATTGATAAAAAGCTTTGTGTTTTTGAATACATCTATTTTGCGCGTGGCGATAGTCATATTGATGGTCAATCGGTTTATCAATCCCGCCTCAATATGGGACGTGAGTTATATAACGAAACGAAATATGATGCAGATATTGTCATGTCTATTCCTGACTCGGGTACTACAGCAGCACTAGGCTATGCTCGTGCATCGGGTATACCATTTGCAGAAGGGTTAGTGAAAAATCGCTATAGCGGTCGTACCTTTATCAAGCCAAATCAAGAGGAACGGGAATTAGCTGTTCGCATGAAACTAAACCCACTTCCTCATGTGGTAAGTGGTAAACGGATTGTACTCATTGATGACTCTATTGTACGTGGTACTACGAGTGGCATCATTGTTAAGATGCTAAAAGAAGCGGGTGCCAAAGAGGTGTACATGTGCGTTAGCTCTCCATCCATTGAGTACTCCTGTCACTATGGCATTGATACATCAGTGCGTAAAGAACTCATTGCTGCCACACATACAGTAGATGAAATCAAAGACTATATTCATGCTGATAAATTGCATTATTTATCTCGTGAAGGCTTATGTCGCGCTGTTTCTGATATAGCGCCTAATGACTTATGTTTTGCTTGCTTTAATGGTGATTACAGTGTAGAGGTTCCTGCGGAACAAGAGGAAGGGGTCAAATATGTGCTCGAATAAAACTAGTTTAACCTATCGCGATGCAGGCGTTGATATCGATGCAGGTAATCGCGCTGTAGAATTGATGAAAGAATCCGTGAAACGCACCTATACACCAGGTGTTGTTGGTGATTTAGGTGGTTTTGGGGGCCTCTATTCCTTAGCTGGTCACTCCATGTCTGATCCTTTGCTCGTATCTGGTACAGATGGAGTGGGCACAAAATTGCGTCTCGCTATCATGATGGATAAACATGATACGATTGGCCAAGACTGCGTAGCTATGAGTGTTAACGATATTCTCGTACAAGGTGCTACACCTCTATTCTTCCTCGACTACATTGCAGTAGGTAAACTTGATCCTCTAAAAGTAGCAGATATCGTACGCGGTGTGGCAGAGGCTTGTGAAGAGTCTGGCTGTGCTTTACTGGGTGGCGAAACTGCTGAAATGGCAGGCTTTTATGATAATGATGACTACGATGTGGCTGGTTTTGCCGTTGGTATCGTTGATCGTCCTAAATTGATTACTGGTGAAAGTATCAAAGCTGGCGATGTCATTTTAGGTTTGCCATCTTCTGGTGTCCATTCCAACGGTTTTTCCTTGGTTCGTAAAATCGTATTCGACCATAAACAATTGTCTATCGATACAGACATCCCAGAGTTTGGTAAGACCTTAGGCGAAGAATTATTGACACCTACACGTTTATATCCAAAAGCTGTATTGCCGTTGATTGAACAAGAACTTGTAAAAGGTATGGTTCATATTACAGGCGGTGGTTTCTATGATAATATTCCTCGCGTATTGCCAAAGGGTGTGACTGCAGAGGTAGATGTCACTACATGGCCACGACTTCCTGTATTTACGAAACTACAAGAATGGGGCAATGTAGCATGGCCTGAAATGTACCGCACTTTCAACATGGGTATTGGTATGATCCTCATCGTTGACCAAAACGATGTTGAAAAGGTTAAAGAAAATCTTGGCAATCGTGGTGAAGCGGTTTATGAAATTGGCCGTATCGTAAGTGGTGATGGTCCTGTTGTCCTTAAAGGGGCTGAGTTCGATGCGTAATTCTAAAAAGCGATTAGCCCTCTTTGCTAGCGGCCGTGGTTCCAATGGGGAAGCACTGTATAAGGCCATGCAAGAAGGCTATATTAATGGTGAATTTGTTGTCATTATTACAGATCATGGTGATGCAGGAATTGTAGAACGTTCCAAATCTTGGAATGTTCCACTCATTGTCATCGACCGTAGTGATTATGATTCTAAAGCGAGTTTTGAACAGGCTCAATTAGATGCTTTAGAGCCATATAAGGTGGACGGTATCGTATTGGCAGGCTATATGCGTATAGTTGGGACTAAGCTCATTGAACGGTATGAGCATAAGATTTTAAATATCCATCCTGCATTATTGCCATCCTTCCCAGGTCTTCATGGTCATCAACAAGCCATTGACGGAGGCGTAAAAATTACGGGCTGTACGGTACACTTTGTTGATGCGGGAATGGATACGGGCCCAATCATTATGCAGGATACGGTGCCTGTATTACCCGATGATACAGAGGATACTTTGAGTGATAGATTATTACCTATCGAACATAAAACGTATAAAGAGGCGTTGCGACTATTTTGTGAGGATAAGCTCACTATAAAAGGTCGTGTTGTATATATTGAAGATTGATGTGTAAGCAAAGGAAGACGTTACATGATTAAAAATGCATTACTTAGTGTTTCTGATAAAACAGGTATTGTAGACTTTGCAAAGGGATTAGTTGAATTAGGTGTAACCATTTATTCCACAGGTGGTACCCTTAAGGCTATTACCGATGCGGGCATTACAGCAAAAGCTGTAGAATCTTTGACTGGTTTTCCTGAAATGATGGACGGCCGTGTAAAGACATTACATCCAAAGGTTCATGGTGGTATTTTGGCAATCCGCGATAATACGGAACATCAAAAAGCTATGGCCGATCATGGTATTGAACCAATTGACCTTGTGGTTGTCAATCTCTATCCATTCCGTGAAACCATTGCAAAACCCAATGTATCCTTAGAGGAAGCTATTGAAAATATCGATATCGGCGGTCCTACCATGGTGCGCTCTGCTGCAAAGAACCATGCGTATGTGGGCATTGTAGTAAACCCAAATCATTATGACGAAATCTTAACAATGCTTAAAGAACATGGGGAATTGACTAAGGAATATCGCTTTGGTCTAGCGAAAGAGGCCTTTGCTCATACTGCAGCTTATGACGTAGCTATTGCTAACTACATGAGCGGTATCTTAAATGAAGGTCCTACACCTCCAGAATATTTAAGTGCTTATGAAAAGCTAACAGACCTTCGCTATGGGGAAAATCCGCATCAAAAAGCGGCATTCTACAAAGAAATCGGTACAGCTCATGGTATGGGGGCCTTGAAACAACTCCATGGCAAAGAGCTTTCCTATAATAACATCGTAGATATGGAAGCAGCTTGGAATATGGTATGGGAGTTTACAGATCCTGCAGCATGTATCATTAAGCATACAAACCCATGTGGTGCTGCAACAGCAGCTACATTGCATGATGCTTATGTAAATGCTTACGAAGCAGACTCCGTATCTGCCTTTGGTGGTATCGTGGCTTTAAACCGTGAAGTCGATGCTGCTACTGCCGGAGAAATGAGCAAAATTTTCTTAGAAGTTATTATGGCACCCGCTTTCACAAAAGAAGCATTACACATCCTTGAAGCTAAGAAAAATATTCGCCTCATCGAGCTATCTAAACCTGAGTCTGGCCAAGTAACGGTGAAAAAGGTTTCTGGTGGATTATTGGTACAAACAGAGGATGATATTCTAGAAGACCGCGCTCACTATAAAGTCGTTACAAAGGTACAGCCAACAGAGGAACAATGGAAAGCCCTTGAATTTGCTTGGAAGCTTGTAAAACACGTAAAATCAAACGCCATTTTGATCTCTAACGAAAAGCGTACCCTCGGCGTTGGGGCTGGTCAAATGAACCGCGTTGGTTCTGCAAAAATTGCCCTTGAACAAGCTGGTGAAGCTGCAAAAGGGGCCGTATTAGCATCTGATGCATTCTTCCCATTCGGCGATACTGTAGAAACAGCGGCGAAACATGGCATTGCAGCTATTATTCAACCTGGCGGATCCATTCGCGATGAAGAATCCATCAAAGCTGCTGACGAAGCAGGTATTGCCATGGTATTTACAAGCATTCGCCACTTTAAACATTAATCGGTTGAGACATTTAGCTTATAGTTAAGCACAATTACTAATTATTTCTTCTACTATGAACTTGATGGCGTTTAGGCGCCGATGGAGGACTTATGAAAGTATGTGTAATCGGTAACGGCGGCCGCGAGCATGCATTGGCATGGCGATTGTCCATCAGCCCTAGCGTAACAAAGGTATATGCCATTCCTGGCAGTGCGGCCATGTCAGATTGTGCAGAGCTAGTCGGCATTGATTGGCAGCAAAGTGATCATTTAATTCGTTTTTTGAAAGATAATCACGTTGATTTAGTCGTTGTTGGTCCAGAGGCTCCCCTTGTAGCAGGACTAGCAGATGAACTTAATAAGGCGGGCATTCCTGTGTTTGGTCCATCTAAAGCGGCGGCTCAATTAGAAGGGTCTAAGGTATTTGCTAAAGACCTTATGAAAAAATATAACATACCGACTGCTGCGTATGGTGTATTCCACAAGGTAGACGAAGCAAAAGAATTTATCGCTCAAACAGGTGCTCCTATCGTGGTGAAAGCTGACGGCTTGGCAGCCGGTAAGGGCGTTGTAGTAGCAATGACCGTGGAAGAAGCGAATGCAGCTGTAGAAGACATGCTTAGCGGTAATCGCTTTGGTGAGGCCGGTAGCACCGTTGTTATTGAAGAATTCATGGAAGGTGAAGAGGCTAGCTTACTTGCCTTTGTAGACGGCAAGACTGTAGTGCCTATGATTGCTTCTCAAGATCATAAACGCATCTTTGACGGCGATAAAGGCCCTAATACAGGGGGCATGGGCACCTATGCACCGGCGCCAGTGCTCACTGATGCATTGCGGGATGAAGCGATGAAAACGATCTTAGAGCCCATGGTAGCTGCCATGGAGAAAGAGGGAATGCCTTATGTGGGCTGTCTTTATGCAGGTCTTATGATTACACCTCAGGGCCCTAAGGTTGTAGAATTTAATGCTCGCTTTGGCGATCCAGAAACACAAGTTGTATTGCCATTACTTGATAGTGATTTAGGTCAAATCATGATGGCTTGTGCCACAGGTACATTAACAGCTGATATGGTGAAATGGAAAGACTCCTCGGCGGCTTGTGTCATTCTTGCTTCTAAAGGATATCCTGAAACATCCTCCAAGGGTGATGTGATTCATGGTGATATTAAACAACATGATACAACCATCGTATTCCACTCTGGTACAAAACTTATGGGAGACGAATATGTCACAAATGGCGGCCGAGTTCTTGGTGTAGTAGGTCTTGGTAAAGACCTTAGAACAGCACTCGATAGAGCTTATGGCCGTATAGAACATATCGATTTTGAGGGCATGCAATATCGTACAGATATTGGGGCGAAAGCTTTCAAATAAACTAAAGGTCTTTTACATCATGTAACATGTATTTAAATAGTACAATAGCATTTCAAACATATAAAAACCTCTACATTTATGCATAGCGCATGTGGTGTAGAGGTTTTTATTTTCTACCTTTTAATAGTTACCTATGTTATAATAATGTAGATATAAAGAGGGCCCATCGACGTGTGATGGCGTTAGGCTCATCTCAACATTTTGAAACCTATTGATGGCGCCTAATATGTAGAAGTACATCTTCTACATATTAGGTGTTTTTACTATAGTCTATTTTTCGTATAGCGACATACAACTATGAAATATAACAAAGAACCGTTACAACTGAATAGTCCGGTATCATTTTGGATGAATTTCCCCAATGAAGAACGCGTGTTTTGGGTGGATCGCCAAAGTGACCGCATCGTTGTGGGCGCTAAACGTCTAGCGACGGTTAAAGATGATGACGATCGCCATAATTATGCTTATGTATTTTATGGGGATACTTTTTTTGATACTGTAAAAGACCCTAAATGGTCTAATATGGGTCATGAAATGATTGCTTTTACCCATTATTACATTGTAGAAAATGGAGAGTCCTTCTATCTACATGCTGGTGAAAGTGTACCCATTAAGAATTATGAGGTACCTCGAGTTCGTCATAACTTCAAGGAAACTAGCGATGATAAGGCGGATTGGAACCGTTTGATGAATGCTATTGCCAATGGTATTAACAGCGGTGAGATGACTAAGGTCGTCTCCTCTCGCGAGGTGGAATTCACTAGCGAAACACTATATAATGTGGCAAGTATCTTGGCTAATTTGGTAGATAATAATCCGAATTGCTTTATCTTTGGCTATGAAAAGGATGGGCGTACCTTTGTAGGGGCATCGCCAGAAATTTTAGTCCGCCATCGTGGCAGTGAAATATTAAGCTATGCCTTAGCGGGCACTGCTCCAAAGGATGGTCCTAATGCGTGGACTAAGGAACAATTACTAACTAATAAGAAAAATCTTGTAGAACATAATATCGTTCGCAATCGCATCGTGAATACGATGAGACAAATTACTCCAGATATTACGGTGGGGGAAACCGGCATTATGGAGTTGTCGCACCTCTATCATTTGCGTACCATAATTACCGCAAAGGATAGTACAAAATCTCTTGTGGAATGGGCCAAATTATTACACCCTACACCAGCCCTTGGTGGTGAACCTCGAGAAAAGGCGCTAGCCTTATTACAAAAGTATGAATCCCATGAGCGTGGTATGTACGCAGCACCTTTTGGCTTTATGAAAGATATGGGGGATGGCATCGTTGTAGTTGCTATTAGATCTGCTCTTATCATGGATAATGTATTATATGCCTATGCAGGATGTGGCGTTGTAGCCGATTCTAATGCGGATGAAGAATATGCTGAAACTAATAATAAAATGCGCACCATCTTGGATGCTTTATAATTGTTTCCGTACCTCTAGGGGTGTTTGAAAGGGAATGTAATGAATGAATATATTGCTGCCTTGGTAGACGAGTTCTACCAACTTGGCGTCCGTCATGCGGTGTTTAGCCCTGGCTCTCGTTCTACGACGATGGCCATGCTGTTCAAGGAGCATGAAGGATTTGAAACCTATATGAATATAGATGAGCGTTCTGCTAGTTTTATGGCTCTAGGCATTGCAAAGGCTCATAAGGAACCAACTGTACTCGTATGTACCTCAGGTTCTGCTGTGGCCCATTATTTGCCAGCTGTTTTGGAAGCTCAATATACTGGGGTTCCACTCATTGTACTGTCTGCCGATAGACCTCATACACTATTGCATGTAGGGGCTCCTCAGACTGTAGATCAGCACAAAATCTTTGGTACTGCGGTCAATTATTTTGAAGAATTAGCTGTGCCTCAAGAATCTCATTACTATACATATCCTCGCCAAGTGGCTCGTAAGGCCTATATGAAAGCGATGGATACTAAAAAGGGACCTGCCCATATCAATGTGCCTCTCTTTGAACCATTGGTGCCAGAATTGAGTCGTAACCATTTTGAGGCTGGTCGCAGTTCCTTTAAAGTGGTTAAGCCAAACTATGGTAGTGTATTTGACTGTCGCCATGAAAATGATTTGACTCATATTAATAATGCAGTTGATATTGCTCATGGAAATGATGGTACATACGAGATTAATGATTTACTTGAAAGCTATGAGCGTATCCTTATCCTAGCCGGCCCACAGATCGATATAGATGAAGCTAATACGATTCGTTCCTTCGGGGAGGCTTTACAAGCTCCTATTTTGGCGGATCCTCTATCGAATGTACGAGGATGCGGTGCATCTGATGTTGTAATTTCTACCTATGATGCACTATTGGCAGGGCAAGCTCTTTGGCATGAGTTAAAACCAGATTGTGTAATTCAGTTTGGTCAAATCGTTGTGTCAAAACGAGTACAACAGATGATTGCTAGCTGGACTGATGTGGAATACATCGAGGTTAACCCTACAATGGACTCTATGAATCCTACAGGTAAAACTACGATGCATGTGCAAGCTAGCATTGATGTATTTACCCATTTATATGGCAAAAACAATAGCTCTGATACGTACTTAAACATATGGCAACGGTTAGAACAAGAGGGCAAGAAGCAACTAAGTTCAGCTATCAATGAGCCTCATTGCTTTGAAGGT
Source organism: Veillonella sp. (assembly GCF_041333735.1). Taxonomy (NCBI): domain Bacteria; kingdom Bacillati; phylum Bacillota; class Negativicutes; order Veillonellales; family Veillonellaceae; genus Veillonella; species Veillonella sp. The sequence goes on along the minus strand of NZ_JBGKFB010000001.1, from coordinate 358,511 downwards.
CGGACCATACGCGAACTACAGCAATATATCCCTGAAAATGGACAAATTTTTGTTGCCAATAGCATGACCATTCGAGACTTTGATTACTTCTGGTTTAGTGGGGGATCTAGAGCGGTTCTTTACGGTAATCGAGGTGTCAATGGTATTGATGGCACTATTTCAACGGCTTTAGGACTGGCAACAAATGGTAAACCTACATATCTAGTAACAGGGGATTTATCCTTGTTCCACGATTTGAATGGCTTGGCGGTAGCGAAAACCCATAATTTAAACTTAACTATTATTTTGCATAATAATGATGGCGGCGGTATTTTTGAATACTTACCTCAAAAGGGGACAAAGCATTTTGACTACTTGTTCTCTACATCACAAGGTTTAGATTACAGTGGGGCTGCAAAACTCTATGGTTGTGGCTATACTAAAATCTCCAGCCCCGATGAGTTGAGTTCTGTATTGGCTAATGTTAGTCAAGAAATAGGCGTTCATATCATTGAAATTCCTACAAATAGGGAATATAGCAGAGAATTGCATAAGAAATATACGAAGGTTTCAGTTGATATGGAGGCATTACTATGAGTCAGTATTTTTGCAGTATTGTAGATAATGCTTTATGCAATCCAGCTCAGCGCATGTACTTTGACTTAGGGGAATACCGCTACGGTTTGACTGTAGTTGGCGATGGGGAACCTATCGTGTGTCTCCACGGTTTCTCCGAATCGAGCTACACTTGGGACGCTATTAATCTGCCTGGATATCGATTGGTCCGTATCGATTTGATAGGTCATGGTGATTCTGATATTCCTGAAGAGGATGAGGCCTATACAATCCCTAAAATGATAGAGGACTTACATACCGTTATCTATCATATGGTAGGTGATAGATATTATCTTATGGGCTACTCCATGGGGGCCCGTATTGCGCTTTCCTATGCTTTGGAATATGAAAGTGAAATCAAAGGGCTTATCCTTGAAAGTGGCTCTGTAGGGATTGCTTCGGAGGCTGAACGAGCAGAACGACGCAAGGCCGATGAAGAATTAGCTCACCAAATCGAACATAACGATGGTTCTTGGTTTGCTTCCCGTTGGGCGGAGGCTCCTATTTTTGAAAGTCAAAAGCAGCTTTTACCAGCGGTGACTGAATTAATTTATTTACGTCGTTCTCATAATAGCCCGTACGCATTAGCATGTACCCTTCGTGGGTCCGGCCAAGGTGTCATGACATATATAGGTGATCAGTTAGATAAATTATCATGTAAAGGCCTATATGTGAGTGGCGCATTAGATACAAAATATACTACAATAGGAAGAGATGTATTTGGCAAGTTGCCAAACTTTAAACATGTCGTCGTCGAAGGGGCGGGACATAATGTACATATAGAAAAACCGCAAATGTTTGAACAAGCGGTATTAGATTTTTTACACAAGAAAGGTTAAGTCCATGAGCAAATTTGATTGGAAAGTATTGGATCGTAATTATGAAGATGTAATTTACGAAACATATAATGGCATTGCAAAGATTACTATTAATCGCCCACAGGTACGTAACGCGTTCCGTCCTAAAACTGTTATGGAATTAATCGATGCTTTCACAGTAGCTCGTGAAGATAACGAAGTAGGCGTAATCGTATTGACTGGTGCAAACCACGGTCAAGGTGAAGACAAAGAAGCATTCTGCTCCGGTGGTGACCAAAGCGTACGCGGTCATGGTGGTTATGTAGGCGAAGATAATGTTCCTCGTTTGAACGTTCTTGATTTACAACGTTTGATTCGCGTTATCCCAAAACCTGTAATCGCTATGGTTAATGGCTTTGCTATTGGTGGCGGCCATGTGTTGCACATCGTATGTGACCTTACCATCGCTTCTGAAAATGCTAAATTTGGTCAAACAGGTCCTCGCGTAGGTTCCTTCGATGCTGGTTACGGTGCAGGTTACTTGGCTCGCATGATCGGTCATAAACGCGCTCGTGAAGTATGGTTCCTTTGCCGTCAATACACAGCTGCTCAAGCTTATGAAATGGGCATGGTTAACTGTGTTGTACCATTCGACAAATTGGAAGAGGAAACAGTTCAATGGTGTAACGAAATTCTTGAATTGTCCCCAATGGCATTGCGCATGTTGAAAGGTGCCTTCAACGCTGACACAGACGGTCTTGCAGGCTTACAACAATTCGCAGGCGACGCTACATTGATGTACTACACAATCGATGAAGCAAAAGAAGGTCGTGATGCATTTAAAGAAAAACGTAAACCGAACTTCAAACAATTCCCTAAATTCCCTTAATCGGAATAGATGTACTAGTCTAGTACTAGGGATGGAATGTATTGTAAAAACGTAAAGTGCGCCTCTATATGAGGCGCCTTTCTTATAATATCTTTTGTTATTAATTATTAATCATAAGGCATTATCTTTAGATACGAGGTGAGACGATGGAATGGTTACGGTATGGTGCACAGCACTATCCTAATCGCATATGTATAAATGAATATACCTATAACGATATATATGGCGGTGTGCTCCATGTGGCTAGTGAATTGATACATCTTGAAAGCTCCCGTGTAGCTATTTTATCGGACAACTCTGTTACTATGGCAATTTATGTACTGGCAGCTATGCTAGCCCATAAAGAGGTATTGTTACTGAATGTACATCTTAAGCCCAACGAGATCGGAAACCAATTGAAACAATTAGGTATTACTACCGTATTACATAGTAAAGAACGGTATAATCAACTGCCTAGTTTACTACGTACCATTGAGTTTGAACCGCTAGAATCCATTCTGTCTAATCTGAATTTAGAGGACACTTTTGATTGGAACTTTGATGATGCAGACATTGCGGCCATTATGAACACTAGCGCTACAACAGGTCAGTTTAAATCAGTACCACTACGATGGGGGCAAATTAGGGCTCATGTACAAGCGTCTCAAGAGGTGCTTGGTAAAACTGACCAAGATAATTGGCTCATGGTATTACCGCTATTTCATGTCAGTGGATTATCTATCTTGATGCGCTCTCTTTATAATGGAACGGCTATCACTATATTGCCTAAATACGATGAGGCAAAGGTTTTGGAACTCATTGAAACCGAGAAAATCAATATGATGTCTCTTGTGCCTACTATTTTGACTCAATTAGAACCGAAGATTACGCATCATACATTACGAGTGATTCTGCTTGGCGGTGAGTTCATTCCTATGGCGCTTATTGATGCTTGTGAAAAGAAATCCTTACCTATTTACAAGACCTATGGCATGACGGAAACCTTTAGTCAAAGCGTGACCTTCTCCGTATTAGATTATCCACATAAACGAGATTCTGTAGGTAAACCATTACCTGGTATGCAGATTCGCATTGATAATCCTGATGCGGACGGAGTGGGGGAAATCCATTTGACCGGCCCTATAGTTATGACTGGGTATATCGACAAGGAACCTATCAACGGTGATCTTAATACAGATGATATTGGCTATATTGATGAAGATGGCTTTGTATATATTCTGAATCGCCGCAAAGACCTTATTATCTCTGGTGGTGAAAATATTTACCCTAAGGAATTAGAGGACCTAGTCTATACATTGCCAGCGGTGAAGGAATGTGCCGTTGTACCTGTATCTGATCCTAAATGGGGGCAGGTACCAGCTCTATTTATAGCCTTTCATGATGGTGAAAGTATGACAGCCGATGAGATTCTATCCTTTATGACTTCTTCCTTAGCAAAGTACAAAATCCCTAAGTATGTAAGAATTTTACCTGCATTGCCTCGTAATGGGACCGGTAAAATTGTGCGTAATGAACTTCATTTAGAAGATTGAGGCGTCTATGAATGATATTTTAAATTTTAAAAGCATAACTACATATCGCCTTAAACTACCGATGAAGTTTAATTTTAAGACTGCTAAGGGCGAGGTGAAAGAACGGGAGACCATTGTTATCCGCATCGAGGACCAACAAGGTTATGTTGGCTATGGGGAGTGTGTAGCTTTCACAGATCCATTCTATACCGCAGAAACCGTAGATACATGTTGGAAGAAATTAGTGGATGATTATATTTTTAATCTTCGTTTGATGCGGCCTAAACCTCTTATGACTTATGTACGCCAGCTGCAATTCTGGCTGAATAGAGATCATATGCCGATGACCATTGCTGCTGTAGAAAATGCCCTTATTAATCTTCACTGTGAGAGACTGGGTGTGAATTCCGTTTCTTATATTATGGGGCAGCCATTACAAGACACCATTGAAAGTGGCGTTGTTATCGGTGATGTACCAATAGAACAATTATTAGATACAGTAGAAACTCATGTGGAAAATGGGTGTAAGCGCATTAAATTAAAGGTAAATCCCATAGATGGCTATGAACGAGTATCTCTCGTCCGTAAGCAGTATCCAAACTTAGTCTTAGCTGCTGATGCGAACCAAAGCTATTCCTATGATGACATCAATAAGGTTCGGCAATTTAATGATTTGAAGCTAGCTTGTATAGAAGAGCCTTTTGCCTTGACGACACTCCAATCCTATAAGGAATGGAAGTGGGAACGTCTTAACAATGATGATTGGAATATTGAAACACCTATCTGTTTAGATGAATCTATATTAGGCTATGATGATTTATCCTATGCTATTGAATATGGCCTAATTGACGTACTTAATATAAAAGTAGGGCGTATGGGCGGTCTTGTGCCAACAAAGGCAGCTATTAATCTTTGTAGAGAAAGTCATATTCCGTATTGGATTGGCAGCATGGTAGAGTCTGGCGTTTCTAAAATGCTCCATGCTCAACTAGCTGCACTAGGTGATTCCTATATGGCAGGAGACCTATCGGATTCTAATAGATACTTTGAACGTGACCTCATCTATCCTGACTTAACATTTAAAGATGGCGTAATGCACGTGCCTGATGGTGATGGGCTAGGTGTAACCGTTTTTGATGATAGATTAGAAGCGTATTGTGTGGAGAAACGAACACTATGAATTTGATTGAATCTTTACAAATTGAAAAGCCTCATATGACAAGTGATACTACATGTGTGGCCAAAATGAACTTAGGCGACTTTCACAAGCAACCGCAAGGTTACCTGAATGGAGGGGCGACTTTAGCCTTTGCAGAAATTGCAGCGGGAATGATGAGTAACGAACTCATTGGGGCTGATAAATTTGGTGTAGGTCAATCTATTACAGCTAATCACTTGCGTCCCGCACGATGTGACGGCGCTTTAACAGCCCATGGTACACTATTGGTGAAAGGGAAAACCTCACATGTGTGGCGATTTGATATGAAGGACGATGCAGAACGACTTATCTCACAAGTGACCGTAACATTAGCCATTGTGGACTTTGATCGGTAATCGCTAATAAGTAATAGATAAAAATAAGTAATAGGTAATAGATAACGATAAAAGGACAGTAAATACTATGTTAGTATGTACTGTCCTTTTTTAGGTGCTGTATAAGTTAATAATTACTTATTGTTTATTACGTTTTACTTGCTATTTACGAGTCACTGTATACAAATCTTCCATGTCTGGAATATCATAAATAACCCATGTGCCATCGCCTAAATGACGCATCAAAACTCGTATATCTTTTGTCATATTCTTTTTATTATTTTGGATTGTTACTGTTACGGTAGCTGTATCTCCATCGTCTTCAGACTTGATGTTTTTAACCTCTACATCATGCTCTTTGAAGAGGCGGCCGTCTACAAGGCGATCGACCATGGACATGTTGTCATCACTTTGAGCAGTGTTGTTAGTGTCTGTTGTAGCTGACTGTGACTTAAAGCTATCTGGATCTTCTATATATTTTCTCATCACATCTTCGATTAAAGATGGACCAAATGTCTTAGCTGCTGCAATAGTAGCTTTACCAAATGGATTGGAGGTATCTATATATTTGTTGCCTTCTCGCTCTAAGATATTTTTTACAATAGATTTTGTATCTATATGGCGTAAAGCTTCATCGGCATCTTTATCTTGTACAGCTTGATGAATAATTTTTAGCGTATAGGCTGGTGTGTGGGGAATGTACCACATGAAATACCATGCTGCTGCTAAAGCACCTACAATAGCAATAATTAAGATAGTTATAAGTGATTTTGATTTCATTGTATTGCTCCAAAGTATTTTATATTACATTCTTATTATTTATATAATATATATTTATTTTATCATAGTCAAAGACGATTCACTATAATTATTGATTAGTAATACTTAAAACAGTCGAACTTTCAAATATATGTACTAATAAACTATAGAGAATATATATGCTATAAAGTGGATAGTATATATTATTGCTTTAGCTGACTAAAGAATATATAATAAAAGTATCTTTGATGAAAATTTCATATAAAGAGGGGGAGACTATGGTTAGTAAAAAGGTTATTATCAAATCTTTAGTATGTACAGCATTGACATGTAGTTTTGCTACATGCGCATTAGCAGCAGATAAAGATACTGGGGAAAATGTTCAATCAAACTGGATGGATCTTACTGATATTGGTATTGGTTTTAAAGGAAGCCAGGAAGATTCCTATCATGATTATGCAATGCCTAATAAGCAAATGACTGATAATAATCTAAGCTATGATACACGATTTCATTACCGGAATCATAACTCTAAGCAGAAAATGAACACAAAGTATTTTATAGAAACATTGCAACCTATAAAGAAATATGATAAATCTATGGTTTTTGTACAGGGGCGCTTAGATGGTAATGGTGGCGAAAAAGTTTCCACTACTACATATTGGAATGGTTCGGATTCAAATTTTGGACGGATTGACGGTCAAGGTACCTATATTGATAAAGGTGAAGTAGTAGAACATGATACGCTTGGTGTTGTCGGTACTGCTGGTGTTGGCTATCGTCGCCTTAGTACACATGAGCATGCCTACGTCGGCGCCAATGTATTCTATGACTATGCATTTAAGGATAAATTTTCTCGTGTTAGTGCAGGATTAGAATATGTAGCTGGTCTAAATACGATTAGTGTCAATGTATATCGTGGATTATCAGAAAATAAGGTGGGGCCTTATGACATTAACACACCTTTGCGTCAAGTACCACGGGCAATAGATTTTCATGATAGCTTAAGTTCACCACCTGATGGTATTCATAGAACACCCCGATATTCTTATGAACATGTATTGGATGGCTTTGATATACGGTATACACGAGATTATAAGAATGCTCGTTGGCTATCTAGTTATGTGGAAGGATATCATTGGAAAACAAAAGCGCCAGGAGAACATCCAGAAGAGATGTACTATATTGACCAACATAAGTGGCAATCCATACATGGATTAAAGGTAGGTGCTAAAATGAATGTGACGCCTCATATTTCTGTAGATCTAGGAATTGGTAAAAGTAATATTAGCTCTATAGAACCGTATGTATCTGTTATGTATACTTTAGGTAAGTCTAGATATGCGTACTTTGGTGGTAAACATAGCGAAAATGTGATGACTTCGGCACGTTCTAAGATGTTTGATAAAGTTAAACGCAGTGATATGAAGGTTGAGTATTATTGGGAACAAGACTTGCGTGACGGTCCTTGGGATCATTTATAATTTGTATCATACTTGTAAAAATATCATAATAAATAATTTTATATAATTATGTTGAAATTGGTACCTAGTTTTCGTTAAAGAAATTTAGGTGCCAATTTTATTATTATCCTTAAGCTGGTTTTTTAGATAGTCACAAATCAGAAATAGTATCCGCTTTACAGGCATTTTGATTTCTGTAATTATAGGTATAATTTCTAGTATATTCAAGCATACTAAATATAAATGGCTAATATTTGAGATTTTTAATAGATAATTCCTAATTTCATATATTTTGGAAAAATTCATCAAAAAATTAGAAAAAAGTACTTGCATTAGTAGGTTGCCTCATGTTAATATATACGAGTAGTCAACGAGAGTTGATACGCGGCCCCGTGGTGTAGCGGTTAACATGTCGCCCTGTCACGGCGAAGATCGTCAGTTCAAATCTGATCGGGGTCGCCATTTTTTTTTACAAAAAACGTGCCTCGGTAGCTCAGTTGGTAGAGCAACGGACTGAAAATCCGTGTGTCGACAGTTCGATTCTGTCCTGAGGCACCATTTGTATTCCATGCGGTTGTGGTGGAATGGCAGACACGCCATCTTGAGGGGGTGGTGAGCGTACGCTCGTGAGGGTTCAAGTCCCTCCAACCGCACCAAAATATATAAGGACCTACAGATTACTGTAGGTCCTTTTTTCTATATCAGTATTGGCAGAATTTCATATTATATGTACAATCATAGTAATTAATAATATATTGTTTTCAGCATGAGAGTGTTTTATGAAATTTAAGTACGGCGATACATTACGGATCCGAAGTGATTTATATACAATTTTAGGCAAAATTTGCTACATTGATACTCATGGGGCGATTGGGTATAAGTATAAGCTAGTCAAACATAAGAATAACGCAGAATTTTGGGTCCGCTGGAACAAAAAACGTGGTGCATATCAGTTTACAAAGGTATGCGGTAAGGTGATGCCATCCGATATGAACGTAGTGCATCGTGGTTATCAGATGGTTATAGGTACAAGAGGTGATATAGATATAGATATTGCGGATGTAACTCGTTATGAAGAATATGAAGATGCTAATGGCACTCATACATTTACCATTGAAAAATGGACCCATAGGACAGAGTATGCAAAAGGTGTTTATGTTGATAAGGAATATGTGTCTCTTGAAAACGATGCAGAGATACCTAAGCCCATTCTAGATAAAATGGATACTATTAAGAAGATGAGGTTTATAGGACCAATTATTTGGTTTCTGGCGAACTTATTAAATAATAAAAGGTAGTAACAAATTCTTGTTACTACCTTTTTATTCGCTCTAGAATTTAGTTGTTAGCTGTTAGCTTCAGCGGTTTGAAGTTGTTCAAGTTCTGCTTCTTTAGCATCTAATTCTTTTGCACCAAAGTGGGCAAGTACACAGAATGTAATGCAAAGAATACATGCTGCCATTAGGAGATAGAAACCTGCATTCCAACCGAATTTATCTGCTAAAACACCAAATAGTGTTGTACCAAGGTTGGCACCTACGATGTAACTCATAAAGCCACGAAGACCAACAGCAGAGCCTACAGCGAATGGAGGTACGATATCCATAGTTTGTACAGAGGCTAAGAATTGAGGAATGTAGATTAGGCAACCTACAACAGCAGCAAAGAATGTAACCCATAAGAGGGATTCACTTTGCCAATAGCCAAAGATGCAGAAGAAGATAATACTTACTGCAATGATTGCTGGAGGCATACGATAACCTTTAAAGAATTTATCGGAAATATAACCAGCAAAAATTGTAGAAGGAATTGCTGCCCATTCGAAGAATAAGAAGGCGATGGACATTTCCGCTTTAGAGAATCCTTTTACTTGTAATAAGTAAATAGGCAACCATGTAAGCATACCGAAACGAATCATATAAACGAATGTATCAACTAGAGACACATACCAAGCATTTTTATTTTTTAATACATATTGTACAAAGATTTGTCTTGTGCTTAGGTGAGGTGCTTCTGCACTTCTATGTGTTTTATGAGATGTATCGGCAATGATTTCGCTAGTTGGTGGTAAACCTTCTCGTTCAGGACTTTCTTTGATCAAGAAGCAAATAATAACTGCTACTATAATTGCAATAATTGCAGGAATACCATAGCTGCCTAATTGCCAGTGATCGGTAGTAGTGAAGTATAACGCAGCAGCTACGATTGGTGCTACGATACCACCACCAAGATTATGGGAGATATTCCAAATTGCCCCAAAGCGACCACGTTCCTGTTTTGGATACCATTTGGCAAGTGTGATGAAGGATGGACCTACACCAAAGCCTTGGAAGAAACCATTAAGAACTACTAATACTAAGAAGAAGGCGAGGCTGTCGGCAAAGCTCATGAAAATATTGATAATTGCACAACAAATAAGACCGAAAGCCATAAATTTTGCAGGGCTTGCTTTGTCAGCAAGACTACTCATGAAGCCTTTACTTAGACCGTAGGCGATAAGCATACCACTAGATAGCAAACCGATTTCCGTTTTGCTCATGTGTAGGATATCTGATAAAAAATGAGTTGATAAGGCAAAGTTGTTACGAACGATATAGTACGCTGCGTAACCAATAAATACACCGGCTAGAGATTGAAATCTATATTTGTAATATAGATTCATAATCATATTCTGTGGAACCGATGGTTTTGCCTCTTTTGGTTGTAGAAATGAAAACATAGTTATTACCTTTCTTTCATAATAACCAAATTCTAGTGCACTGCTAATAATACCACTTGTAGATGATTTATGTAAATGATTTATGGTACGAAAATAAGCATTAAATGTATAAAATTTATTTATATTACAATTTGTATAAATCTTTTGCAAGTATTTATTGGTAAAATAAAAAAATAAAATTTTTCTAAAATATTGACAAAGTTATTTTATAATTGTATATTAAAGGTGACATACTGGCGTGTCGTTAAAGGGACTTAGAGAGAGTTAGCCAGACTGACATACGATATAGTTCGAGAGTAACTATATACATAAAAAGGCATGCCGCTGAGAGACGAGAGAAGGGTGGTGTGCCTTTTTTGTTTGTCTAATATGAATAATGAAATATACAATATTCTGCACCCATAAAACGTTTTCCTTCTCTGATTTTTAAAATATAAAATTTTATTAAAATAGTGTTATTGGTGATTTTAAGGAATGGACTAAGACCCTCCATATGTAATACAATGTATTACATATGGAGGTGCTTTATATGGCAAATATTTCAGTCCGTTTGAATGAACAAGAAGAAGAGTTATTTAAAACATATGCTGAGTTTATGGATGAAACACTTTCTACACTTTTTAAGAAGGCTTTATTGGAAAAGATTGAAGATGAATTTGATTTTAAGGTAGGTCAAAAAGCATTAGCAGAATATAAGCAAGATCCAGTTACTTATTCTGTGGCGGAAATGCGTGCAAAATATGGCTTATAAACTTGAGTTTTCTAAACGGTTTGACAAGCAATTTTCTAAATTAGATAAATCAACGCAACGTTATCTTTTTAATTGGCTTATAAAGAACGTAGATAATGTAGAAAACCCTAGGTACTCAGGAAAATCATTGACAGGTAATAAGACAGGCCTTTGGCGTTATCGCATTGGTAATTATAGAGTGATTGCTGATATTAATGATGACAGATGTATTATATTAGCGTTAGAAGTTGGTCATAAGAAAGATATTTATAAATAAAGGATACATTATGAAATACTTACGTCGTGAACTTAATCAAGTAGAAAAAGAATACTTAAAACAATTTGGACAAGGCTCTTTAAACCGTGTCGTTCTACACGATCCAAATACAAAGGATAAACAAGAGGTACAAGATACGATTGATATTCTAAAAGACGCTATGGCAAAGAATAAACCTTTAGAACAAGTTCCAGAAGACATGTGGAAGCTTATTGAGTTTTAAGGTGTGGCCGTTAATCCAGAACAAACTAGAGTGATTTATTTCCTCTATACAGCACAATAAAAATAAAAAAGCACATTGTTTTATGCGCAGACCATCTATGAATGAATTATTTAAGATGGCAGTTAAAACAATGTGCCTTTATTATGTATTTGGGGTTATAGGTTATAGAGTTCAGGTTTGCGATCTCTAAAGATATTAATTTTGTTGCGGATATCTTCGACTACAGCGAGGTCGATGTCCACAGAAGCAATGTCTTCATTAGTGTCCATTTCGAGTAGGTTGGTACCCCATGGATCATATACAGCAGAGTGCCCTGTACTTTGAACGCGGCCTACTGTGCCACAGCCGTTTACAGCGCAGACGAAGAGTTGGTTTTCTATGGCCCGCACTTCATTGAGTACTTGCCAGTGACGTAGACGCATCGTAGGCCATTGAGCAGGCACAAACAATAATTCTGTGCCTGGTAATGCAGCCATTCTTACTAGCTCAGGGAAACGGATATCATAACAGATGACAGTACTGCAAGGTATTCCATCTAGTTCGAAATGTGTGGTATGGGTGCCGCTTGCAAAGTATTTGTCTTCTTTGGCAGGGCTAAAGCCGTGCATCTTAGAATATTCTCCTACAAGTTCACCACTTCGGTTGTAAACATAGGATGTATTAAATACGAGATTGTCTTTTGCAACTGCTACAGATCCGCCTACAATATTTACATTATGTTCTTTAGAAAATGTACTTAATAAGGCTTTAGTACGGTCCCCATTTGTGTCGGAAATATTGATTAAATCTGTAGATGGATAAAAGCCAGTGTTCCAAGTTTCAGGTAATACGATAATATCTGGACTTTCAGATAGAGATTGAGTTAATAATTCTTGAACGCGATTGTAGTTATACTCTACGTCGTTTACGTGGACATCCATTTGTATGAGAGTAAGACGTTTTTTCATGGTAAATCCTCTGTGTATTAAAATAGTATAGTTTACGCTGTATAGTATATAATTAGAATATTAAAGCATTATTGAGAGTATTACAACATAACAATATATAATTTGGCTAACATTAGATAGTTTGGTGAAAGTATGGAATTAACAGAGGTTATACATGCACGAACTAGCGTGCGCAAGTATAAAGTATCCCCTTCACTGGGAGATGATATAATTCAAAAATTAGTAGACCTTGGAATGCGAGCTCCTTCTCCTAAAAATCGGCAACCTTGGCAGGTTATTCATGTGACTGGCGTGGAGAAGGAACATTTTGTAAATCTCGGCTTTCAAGTGCTAGATCAATATAAAGAACGTAAAGAGCATTTTGGCAGCTTGGAGATTAGTCTTAAGGCGATGAATACAGCTAGTGATTTGCTCTTTGTCTTTAATCCTTATGACCATTTGCCAGATTATACTTGCGTGTGGGAGAAAAGTGATTTACAAGCCATAGGTGCTTTTGTGGAACATATTTTGTTGGGCGCAAAAGCGATTGGATTAGGTACACTTTGGATGAATGATGTGTATTTTATGCAGAGTGAAAGCAAAGCCTTTTTGAATACTTCTCATGATGTACAGGCTATCATTGCCATAGGTGTTCCAGATGAAGCTATGTATCCTAGACCTAGAAAATCGATTGATGAGGTGCTAATGAAGCGTTAGTTTTTTACTAATCTTCATAGAAATGTTATAATATTCTGTATATAATTGTGTTCTAATAGAGGAGGGACCTATGAAACGGATTCCATTGGTAACGCTATTAGTTGTCGTATTGGCTGTGGTTTTAGCAGGATGTGGATTACTTTCACAAAAAACGGAACCACCTAGTCCAACGGCGCCTGTAAAAGAAGTCAAAATGGTACATCCAACGGGCATCCCTGTTCTTATGTATCATAAAATTGGCGATGATAAGGATAACGATGCAGTTATTCGTGAGGATCTATTCAGAGAACAAATGAAGTTCCTCAAAGATAATGGTTATAATCCATTAACGATGGATCAACTATATGATTATGTCGTAAATGGTGCAGCAGTGCCTGAAAAACCTGTTGTATTAACCTTTGATGACGGTTATGCAGATACGTATTCTATCGTATATCCAATTATGAAGGAATATGGTTTTGCAGCCACTGTGTTTATCAATCCTGGAGATGTAGGTACACGGTTAACTTGGGATCAAATTCGTGAAATGCATAAAAATGGTATTACCATTTCCAATCATGGATTCCAACATATCGAAATGGGCCAATTGTCTGAAGCTAAACAAATAGAAAATATTACAAAGGCTCAAGAAGCCCTTGCAAAAGAAGTGGGTATCAAGGATAATCCTTGGTTCTGCTATCCTTATGGAGATAAAAATGAATTCACCGATGCTGCCACTAAAAAAGCGGGCATCAAAATAAGTATGGCTATGAAATCTGGCTGGGCTCATACAGGTGATAATCCATATAACATTTTGCGTGTTTGGGTTGGTAATGCTGTTGATATCAAACATTTTGAAGAACGCATTAGTACCGAACATTTCACTGATTTATAAGGAGAAATACATTGTTCAAAAAGAATTGGGTAAAGTTCATCATCATGGTGTTCCTATTTACCGTTGTAACCTCACCATTCGTGGTGCTCTTTGGACCATTTAATAATGTAAAGCGCGCCGTTATTGGTGCCATATTGCAATCTCGTCATCCTCATTACATTACATGGCTATTCAGTGAAGATGAATTGCAATCTATTTTGGGCACAGTTGGCGTTGTTAAAAGCCAAGATTTGTTCAAGTTTAATGCTCGTGAAGATAAGAGCTTAAACCTTGAAAAAATTCAGTCTGCTCGTTATGTAGGCTATATTCTTGAAATTCCAGACCCTCGTCGTATTGAAGTCGGTACAGCTGCTAATATTCAAGAAAAAGGCGATACTACAAGTAATATTGCGAAGATGAATAATGCGGTAGCTGCTATTAATGGCGGTGGTTTCCACGATCCAAATGGTACTGGCACAGGCCGTTTGCCTTATGGCTTCATCTTGCATGATGGTGAATATGTCATCGGTAAAGATGTAGGACCTGAAGAAGCGGTAGACTTCGTAGGATTCTCTAAATCTGGTAACCTTATTGCAGGTAACTACGATAAAACACAACTTAGTGATATGAAAGCTATGGAAGGTATTACCTTTGGCCCACCTCTTATAGTAGATGGTAAGAAGATGATTACCGAAGGCGATGGTGGCTGGGGCGTAGGTCCACGTACTGCTATCGGTCAAAAGAAAGATGGTACAGTACTATTCCTCGTAATTGATGGTCGTCAACCAGGTTATTCTCTTGGCGCTACATTACGTGATGTACAAGATATTCTCTATGAAAAAGGTTGCTACATTGCAGCGAATTTAGATGGTGGTTCTAGTTCTACACTATACCTCAATGGTAAAGTAGTAAACAAACCAGCCGATTTGTTAGGGGAACGCATGATCCCAACGGCGTTTATCGTGAAATAGGAGGACAGATGAAACCTTTTACGCGTGTACTGAGCGCCTTTGCGGTAGGTATTCTTCTGCAAGGTGGGGTGTACCTATACCTTGATCAATATATGTTTGCACCGACTACGGATTTTAATGTAGCCGGCGCTTCTAAGGATGATACTAAAAACTTCCCTGATATTAAGGAAGGTACTAAATATGTATCTTATGACCGTCAGTTCATGGCGGTTGTTACTGAAAGCTCTTTGAAAATTTATAAGGCCAATGAAAGTAAGCCTACAACGATTGATTTGAAGGGCCGTTCTATTAGTTACTTTAGTTGGATGCCTGACCGTAACTATGCCATCATGGGGCTATATGACTCTAGAGAGGTTGTTATGGCTCGTCTCAATGCGGATGATCCAGAACATGAAGTAGATACAAAACTTGAAGATTTACCTCGTAATAGTAAAATCGTAGATGCCGCCTATTCTGAAGCGACGAATGTTGTTTACATGAAGGTAAAAGTTCAAGAAAACGCATATCGCATTTATCGTACCGATGCTAACTATGATACGCGTCGTGTGTATATGCAAGCTACAGATATTGGTCATATTGGCGTATTCTATGATGAAGATAGATTCTTCTATGATAATGTCAAGACTGGTGATATCTTCATGTTTAATGGTATTGAAGGCGGTTGGCGTGTTATTAATCCACCAGGTCGTTTCCGCTTGATCGGTGTTGATATGGATAAAACTATCTATATTGCTCGTGTTGATGAGGATAACAATGCCTTAACTGTTTACACTGGTAAACTCGGTGTAGGCTTCAAACCTGTTTATAATTACAATCATCCAACAACATTCAATGAATTAACATTGTCTGATGTAAAAACTATCATTAAGGATGGTAGTGACGAAACTACGAAGGTAACAGAAGATGACACATCTTCTAAATCTTCTAGTGATAGTAAAAAGAAATCTTAAGAAAAAGCCTTTATAATGATTCATTATAAAGGCTTTATTCCTATAATATATGTACTAAAAGGATATATATGAATATATTATTTGTACGACTCAGTTACATAGGTGATATCCTACATGCCACACCGGCTGCGCGCTGGATCAAAGAGCATTACCCAGAGGCAAAGCTACATTGGATTGTAACCCCTAGTATGGTAGAACTTTTACAGGGAAATCCCTATGTAGATGAAATCATTCCTTGGGAACGGGATGAATACGAAGCACATTCTAAAAAACTACATATTCCAACGATGTGGCGCATGTGGTGGGAACTTAGAGATAAGTTAAAACCATACAAATTTGATGTGGCTGTCGATGTACAAGGGCGACTAATCACAGGGCTCGTTTTATTGGCATCAGGTGCACCCATTCGCCTTGGCCTTGGTGGTACAAAAGAGCTGAATTGGATGTTTACTAACTACAAGGCAAAGCCGAGTACAGATCATGTCATAAAGCGTTATATAGAGGTTGCTAAATTACTGAATACAGCCGTTGCAGAGCATAGTGGATTAACTACATCTGTTGCTGTTATTACTGATGATGAAAAACCTTGCATAGTCAACGGTTCTAGTGGTAAACGTTTATACCATATGGATTTTTTTGTGCCCTCTAATTTGCATACTTGGGCAGAAGAACAGTGGGCATCAATTAATTATGACACATCCTTAAATCGCGGAGAGGTAGATAAGCCGCTGCGCATAGGTCTTGTCTTAGGTACATCTTGGGCGACGAAAGAGTGGCCTCAAGAAAAATGGTATTCTCTCATTAAATCTCTTCAGTATAGAGCCAATTTTGTGTGCTTAGGTGGTCCGAAAGAGGCGACTCAATACAAACCGTTGATGGACTCCATAACGGCTGATGGCCTTGATAAAATTATGCTGAATATGTTGGGGAAAACTACACTTCAAGAGGTAGGGGCCTTAATTGAAAGTTGCGATGTAGTAGTAACTGCTGATACGGGTTCATTGCATATTGCACTAGCTTTAAATAAACCTGTTGTTGCACTTTTTGGACCTACAGATCCTAAGCTGTGGGGACCGTTGACGGGGAACTTTAAGGTTCTTGTTAATGATGAGTTAGATTGCTTAGGATGTCGTAAACGACGTTGTCCTAAGCCTGATCAATATTGTATGTCTGGTATTGAATCGGTACGTGTGAAAAAGGCAGTTTTCGAATTAATAGGAGATAAATATGGCAAAGTTTAAAATTCAAAAAGGCTTATCCGATGCGGATATGATGAAAAACTTTAAAGATACTGAAAATTTTGAAGAAACAATGCTTGATAGAGAGCGTTCTGCTAAGAAACCTGTCGTATATCAAAGTCCAAAACAAAAGGAAGATGCATTCTATCGTGAATTCCTTACAGAGAAGGTAGAAACGTTAATTGGTAAAATGTTGCTCGATATTAAGATGGAATACTTCAAAGAAGGTGAGGGCGCATTCTCTATCCAAGTTAAACGGGATGGTAAAAATATCGTTCTTGAAACGGCACCAAAAAAAGTAAAACCTGAAAAATAATATAATAATAATTGCTTACTAAAAGAACCTACCTATAAAAGGTAGGTTCTTTTGTATATTTATAAATTACAATAATACAGGTATGTTATCAATAAAATTGATGAGCTTATAAGCGTACCGATGATTATCGAAGCACTAGATTTATAAATACCGATATACTTTGAAAGCTAGTCAATAATAACTAAAAATTATTGCGATATAAATTTTGGTTTCTCATTAAAAAGAGAAATTATAAAGAAATATAATTGATTAAAAATACATGTTAAATCCTAGCTTTTTAGCACTTTATTGTGATTTCCATCACGAAAAAATCATAATTGAATACATGAAATTATGAGTAAATAGCATAATGTGGTTGTTGACAAAGAATTCTATAAGTAGTCTAATATAAGTATGTCTTAACGATTGCTTGAGTATTTGCTTGTGTGAGCAAGTGCTATAAAAATCGTAAAAAAATAGGTATGAGATAGTTATGTAGTGGATGTATAAAATTACATACATAAACTATTTCGATTTGGAGGATTAACATGGCTAAAAAATTAAGAATCTGCGAAACCGTTCTTCGCGACGGTCATCAATCTATTTTGGCAACACGCATGCGTTACGAACAAATGGAACCAGTGCTTGGCCTTTTAGATGAAATTGGTTATGAAGCTCTTGAATGTTGGGGCGGCGCTACTTATGACAGCTGTCTTCGTTTCTTGAATGAAGATCCATGGGAACGCCTTCGTAAATTGAAATCCAATTTGAAAAACACTCCACTACAAATGTTACTTCGTGGCCAAAACTTGTTGGGCTACAAACACTACTCTGATGATGTAGTAGAAGCATTCTGTAATGCAGCTGTAAAAAATGGTATTGATCGTATCCGTATCTTCGACGCATTGAATGACCCTCGCAACATGGAAGCTGCTATTAAGTACTCCAAAAAAGCAGGCGCACACGTTCAATCCGCTATGGTATACACAATCTCCCCAGTTCATACAACTGAAAGCTTCTTGAAAGTAGCTGAAACATTGGTAGAAATGGGTACAGATTCCTTATGTATCAAAGATATGTCCGGTTTGTTAGGACCTGCTGATGCATATGATTTGGTTTCCACATTCAAAAAACGTTTTGGCGAATTGCCAATCGACTTGCACAGCCATTTCACTTGCGGTCTTGCAAGCACTACATACTGGGAAGCTGCTAAAGCTGGCGTAGATATCATCGATACTGCTATCTCTCCATTCGCTCATGCAACTAGCCAACCAGCTACTGAAACTATGATCGAAATGTTCAAAGGTACTGAATGGGATCTTGGTCTTGACCTTGATAAATACATTCCATTAGTTGACCACTTCCGTAAAGTAAAACAACAAATCGCTGAAGAATTCAACTTGAAACCAGCTAGTGATGTAATCCCAGCTGTTCGTCGTTACCAAATTCCTGGCGGTATGTTGTCCAATACTCAAAACCAATTGAACGAAATGGGTATGGGCGATCGCTTCTTCGACGTTATGGATGAAATGCCACGCGTTCGTGAAGACTTGGGTTACCCTCCATTGGTAACTCCAACATCCCAAATCGTTGGTACAATGGCTATGATGAACGTTATGATGGGCGACCGTTATAAAATGGTTCCTAACGAAGTTAAAGACCTTGTACGCGGTAAATACGGTGCATTGCCTGGTAAAATTTCTGACGAAATCCGTCACACTATCATCGGTGATGAAGAACCTATCACTTGCCGTCCAGCAGATCTTATCGAACCTGAATTGGAAGGTTACCGTCAAGATTTAGCTTCCAAAGGCTACAATGGTATCACTGACGAAGACGTATTGACTTACGCTATGTTCCCAGAAGTTGCTATTAACTTCTTCGATGCAAATCGTCGTTAATCCAAATAAAAAAAGAGGATTCCTTAGGAATCCTTTTTTTTTATTTATAATAAGGCAATTGAATTATATATGAGTAGGGGAACTGTTTTGATGTTAATAATATAAGGTATAAGAATTTATTTTTTACAGATATAGCATTTTTATATTTAGAGATTTTATAAAAAATATAGAGACTATTGAATAGAGCGTTATAAAACTTTATGTTTAATGTCCTAAAAATTACTTATAGTATGTTGGTATAAGTCACCCGGATGCGTGTAATTTATATTAAAAAACTTAAGAATAGTAGATAATAAAAGGTATACTGACTATATGTAATAACTGCCAATTATAAACAAACAATGAAGAAAATATGAAAGTTAAATCACTTTTTTGAGCTTTTCACTTGCTTTAAGTATTAAAAATAGCGTAAACTATAAGAAGTATCTAATGTTTATGATATTGAGGTAACCCTGTGAATTTACAAATACGGATTTGGATATCCAATGTTGTGCTCTTTGTAGTGCCTATTTTGATAGCAATTATCTTATTTTTGCTATACTTTACAGGTCTGCGCATATTGGCTAATGCCGGTTACTATTTGCGTATTGAGCAGGAACAACAGTTTAAAAGTGTCAGTCGAATCACTGAAACAATTACCTTTTATGGTTTAGAAAACAACTTAATAGATAGCTTAGTAAAGCCTAGCTATAGCCTACTCGATCCGAAGGAAGTATATGTTGAAGTACTAGATCAAGGTAATATGGTGTACACCTATGGTAATCCTCAAATCTATAGTGCCTCTGCTATTGTTGGTCTTATTGATGTAAACCCTGAATTACAAGGTATCGTATATCAATCCAATAATACTTTCGTATATGAAATGAGGAAATACGATGGGCGTCATGCTTACGTATATCATATTGCAATAAAGCGAGCTACTCATGGTAGTGATAGCTTAATGGAATCAGTTTCCTTCTATATTATTGTAGTGGCTATATTACTCTTTATTGTTACCTTCTTTGCTATTAACCGATTTGTTACACGATTCATCATGATTCATGTTAAGAATATGACAAAATCGTTAGAAATGGCCAATCGTCAGATTGAAATGGAACAGGAGCAACAAAAAGAGTTGTTAGCTGGGATTTCCCATGATATTCGGACGCCGTTAACAGCTATTAAAGCCTATGCAGAAGGTGTTCGTGATGGTATTGCACCAACAGAAGAGCAACAAAAACGTTATATGGGAATCATTTTGAAGCGGGCTAATGATTTAGATTCTATGTTAGAGGAATTATTCCTTATTACAACATTGAATTATAAGAAAGAGTCGCGGCCATCTGAACAAATTGAACTTGGTCAATATGTACGTGATTTTGTTGAAGATCATTTGGCTCCTTATCAAACAAGAGGACTTGAAATCAAATCCCGCATAGCAACTGAAAATGCTTTTATTAATGCAAATCCACAATTGTTACAACGTGTTTTGCAAAATGTGTTGAATAACAGTGCTAAGTATAAAATGGCCGATATTGGTCATTGTGTGATTGATGTAACTAGTGATGATGATTATGTATACTGTGTTATCAGTGATGATGGCCCAGGGGTACCGCCGGAATCTCTAGAGCGTCTAATGCGTCCGTTTTACCGTGTAGATTCGTCTCGTACGAACCCACAAGAAGGTAGTGGTCTTGGATTATCGATTATTCGTCGAATTATGGAAATCTTTGAAGGCCGAGTTGTGATTGAAAATGTAAGACCACATGGTCTACGTGTTATATTAGAATTTCCTAAACAAGGAGAAGAATCATGAGTGAACATATCTTAATTATTGAAGACGATTTGGATATCGCCAATATTGAGCGTGATTATTTAATGGTGGCAGGTTATGATGTTACGATTATGACTAATGGTACTGATGGTATTGAGGCTGCTTTAAATACTCCTGTAGACCTTATCATCCTTGATGTTATGTTGCCAGAAATGGATGGTTTTGAAGTTTGTCGCCAAATTCGTGACAAGGTTCGCGTACCAATTGTAATGGTAACGGCTCGTCTTGATGATATTGATAAAATCCGTGGCCTAGGTGTAGGCGCTGATGACTACATTGAAAAACCATTCTCTCCATCTGTATTGATTGCAAAAATCAAAGCTATGTTGGCACAATATAAACGCTTAACAGAGCGTGATGCTATGGAAACTAATGCTATTCAATCCGGTGAAATTCGTCTTGATCCTAAGATGATGAAAGTTTGGGTAAACGAAAAAGAAGTTCACCTTAAAAAGAAAGAGTTCCAATTATTAGAATTTTTAATGCGTAATCGTGATATCGTATTTAGTAAAGAAGAATTGTACTCTCGTGTATGGGGTCTTGACTCTTATGGTGATTATGCAACTGTAGCGGTTCATATCAATCGTTTACGTGAAGAAATTGAAGATAATCCATCAGACAGTAAACATATTATTACCGTATGGGGTGTGGGTTATAAATTTGTTTGATAACTGAAAGAGATATTCATATTATATTCACGTTATTCGTGGATGTTGATTAAATATGAATTTACAGAAGGTTATTATATAGATATAATCAAAGTTTTAACAATATTTTATAATGTTACTTTGATAATTTAGATATACAATGTATACTAATTCTAGTAAGGCTGAAGTTTGATTCTAGAAAAGTACAAACTAAACTTCTCTCTCTTAATAAGTTCTCTCTCAAACTTTTCTGGGTCATATATACTCTCTCTCAACAGTCCTTACACTCTCAAACTATATGCATAAAGGGCATTCCTGGCGACGGCTAGTGAATGCCCTTTATGTTTTATATGAGAAAATACTCTCTTGCATTGTAAAGTATGGCGTACTATAATAGGTTCATCAAAAATCAATTTTATAAAATTGATTTTTATTAAATCATTAAGAAATGATATAAGGAGATACTCATGAATTTTTCAAAATATAAAAAATCAATTATTGCCTGTGTGCTAGCTCTTGGTATTGGTGTAGGTGGTGGATACTATTTCTTTGGTAGTCCTGTGACACATCAAACAACTGTGCGAGAGCAAACAAAACAAACTAAGCCTATTACAGATGCACGTAATACATATGTAGTTCAAGCTGCTAAGGAATCTGGTCCTGCTGTAGTGGGTATTACTACACAAGTTTTCCAAAAGGATATTTTTAACCGCACCATTTATGCTGGAGAAGGTGTAGGCTCTGGTGTATTAATCGATAATGATGGCCATATTGTAACAAATAACCACGTTGTAGCAGGTGCTAAAAATGGACAAGTTACAGTATCTTTGTCTAATGGTTCTACCGTAACAGGTACCGTTATCGGTACAGATGCTCAAACAGACTTAGCTGTTGTTAAAATTGATCCACCAAAGGATATTCAACCTATAAAAATTGGGGACTCTGATTCCTTACAAGTAGGGGAACCGGCTATCGCCATTGGCAATCCTTTAGGCCTAGAGTTTAAAGGCTCTGTTACATTTGGTGTAATCAGTGCGTTAGCACGTACTATCGATGATCAAGGTCAACGCTTCCCATTGATCCAAACAGATGCAGCTATTAACCCAGGTAACTCTGGCGGTGCTCTCATCAATGCAGATGGTGAATTGATTGGTATTAATAGCTCTAAGATTTCTAAAGAAGGCGTTGAAGGTATGGGCTTTGCCATTCCAATCAACTCCGCTATGACAGTTGTAGACTCTATTATTAAGAATGGTAAGGTTGTGCGTCCTTATATTGGTGTATGGGCTGTGGATCGTCAAACAGCAGCGCGTAACAATGTAAGTTATGAAGGCGAAGGTCTTCTCATCGTTCAACTTGATGCGAATGGTCCTGCTGCACAGGCTGGTTTAGTAGAAGGGGATACTATAGCTCAAATTGATGGTAAGGATATTAGTACATTGTTAGAATTAAAAGAGCAAATCGATGCTAAGAGCCCTGGTGATACAGTTTTGGTATCTTATACTCATAACGGTAAAATGAAGAGCACACAGCTTAAATTAGGACAAGCATCTTCCAATTAAATACAGGCTATTTAAGATACGTGAAGTCTCTTTATCCTGAATAGAAAATCCTCATCCTTTGGATGAGGATTTTCTTGTGTGAGATGATATTTGGGATGCATTTCAATATAAATAACTTAAAATTAGTATAATTTTGAAAATATTTTTATCTCTATAAACCTAGAGTTTATCTATCTTTATTAGGTATGAAAATAACAAAAATTAGTTTTGTAAAATATATTTTTAACAAGGTACCTTGCAATACGATGTACCTTGTGTTATTATGTATTTGTCAGTACATGATAGTGACCGTAAGAGAGCTTTCGCATTGGCAGGCAAGCACGGCCTAAAAGGGAGGAACTATGCAAGTTCAATTAAAAAAAGGTGTTATGGATATGCTAGTGCTAGCATTACTAACACAAACTGATCGTTACGGGTATGAAATTGTAAGCACTATTTCAGAATATATTGAAATTTCTGAAGGAACAATTTACCCATTATTTAACAGATTGAAAAAAGAAAAGTATGTTGAAACATATTTAAAAGAGTCCTCTACAGGACCGTCTCGAAAATATTACCACATCACTGATGATGGACGTGCCGCATATAATAAGATGCGCCAAGAATGGGATGAATTTTCTGGTGTAATCAACATCCTGTTGAAAGGAGTCGACTATAATGAACAAAAATAGCTTTTTAGAGGCATTGCGCAATATATTCAAGAAGGCCCGTGTTGCCGATGTAGAAAGTATTATAGAAGTTTATGAAGAGCATTTTGCTGTAGGTTATGAAAGAGGACTTACGGATAGCGAAATTATTAAATCTTTGGGGACCCCAGAGGAAATCTATGCATCCTATGTAGAGGCAGGCATTATTACAGATACAACTAGCCAAGATGGTGGTGAAAGTAAATCTGTTAATATGCAAGCAATCTATGCAAGATTTGATGATTATAAAGAACGCTTATTACCACAATTACCAGGTATGGCTAAAAAAGCATCCAAAACATTGTTATCTATTGGAAGTGCTTTGTCATATATCGTAGGAGTTTTAATATTTATTATTACGCCAGCTATCCTATATTTACTTGGAAGCTCATGGCAACCGTTTGAGAATGTAACGGCATTTCCTGCATTATCATTAGTAACTTTAGTTGCACTTGGTGGTATAGGTCTCTTTGGGGGCCTTACATGTATCTTTGTTGGTGTTGAACTTCGTGGTGTACGCGAACGTTATTTCAGCAATGTGGATTAAGGAGGACCTATGAGACGAATTATAATTGCAGCAATTCTAACAGTAATCTGTGCTGTTGGGGCCGGTACATCGTTTGCGGTAAATGATTTACCTAATTTCGGTGAGTGGATGAAAACGAATGAACAACAGTTTAGAAAACCACATAGACATGATGGTCCTAATCAGTATATGGATAAACATATGATGGATGGAAATAATCATATGATGCCTCAAGATGGTATGGGGCCAAATAATGGCCAACATATGCATCAAAATGGTCAAAATCAAATGATGCCTCAAGATGGTATGGGACCAAATAATGGCCAGCATATGAACTCAAATGGTCAAATGCCTCCGCAAGGTCAAATGCCTATGCAAGGCCAACCACCTCAACAACCTAATGGTAATGCACCACAACAACAAGCTGATCAAGGTGCACCACAAACTACACAAAACTAAAGATACTTTACGAATCCATTTCTCTCATACAATTATAGAGAGCGTGGTCATGAAAGTGCATTCATGGCCACCGTAGAGCCACACACTCTATGTGATACATTCGTATCAGAATCTCTCTCTTACACACAATAACTACACACAAACAAAAAGAGCTCCTCATTGAAGGAGCTCTTTTTGTATCTGTTTATAAATGTTCATTGTATTTGATAGGTTAAGGATATTTTTATTAACTTAGATATGTAAAAGAAAAGACCTATGCATAGGCATAGGTCTTTAGTAATTTATTTGATGTGTTTAGAACCACGTTCTGTCATAGCTACGCCGTCTTTACAAAGAGGGCATTCTTCAGGTTGATATGTAGGAACTTCAAGGTTAAGCAATGCTTGTACTTTTTCGTGAGGTACGCCAAATTCTGCTTTGCCACCAGAACGGTTAACAAGAAGGCCTACACCTACGATTTCACCACCAGATTGGTTTACAACGTTTACTACTTCTTGTACAGAACCACCAGTAGTTACGATGTCTTCAACGATAAGCACGCGTGTGCCTGGTTCGATTTTGAAACCACGGCGCAATGTCATAACACCTTTTTCACGTTCTGTGAAGATAGCGCGTGTACCAAGAGCTTTACCTACTTCGTGAGCTAGTAAGATACCACCAGTCATAGGTCCGATAACGAGTTCTACATTTTGATCGCGAAAGCGTTCAGCTAATTCTTTACAAAGAGTTTCAGTGTATTTTGGATGTTGCAATACATTGAATTTTTCAACGTACATTGGGCTGTGGAGTCCAGATGTCAAAAGGAAGTGACCTTCTAAAATAGCTTGAGTGTCGATAAGTAATTGTTTTACTTCTTGTTCTGTCATCATTTGGATACATTCTCCATTTCTTCAATAATTAAACGAACTGCTTCACGAGGATTTTCAGCCTGTGTAATAGGACGGCCAATAACGAGGCGAGATGCGCCATCTTGTAATGCACCAGCAGGTGTAGCAATACGTTTTTGGTCGTTTGTTGCTGCAAAGGATGGGCGAATACCAGGTGTTACGATGAGGAAGTCATCACCACATGCTTCGCGGATCATCTTAGCTTCTAATGCAGAACATACAACGCCATCCATGCCGCATTCTTTAGCTAGTTTTGCTAAACGAATAACTTGGTCGGAAATAGGCAATTGACCACCAGTTGCAGTCCAAGCTTCATCATCAAAGCTTGTTAATACAGTGATTGCCAATAATTTAGTGCGTTCCACACCCAATTGTTCAGCTGTTTCACGGGCAGCCTGTACAGCGGCTTTCATCATAACTGGACCACCTTGACCATGCATAGTGATTAAGTTAGCCCCTAAACGTGTTAGGGAAGACACGCCATGTGCCACTGTATTAGGAATATCATGCAATTTCAAATCAAGGAATACTTGTTTGTTTTGCTCTTGTAAATAGCGAACTGTTTGCTCTCCTTCGGCGTAGAATAGCTCCATGCCGACCTTGTAAAAGCTAACCGCATCACCAAGGGATGTTACGATTTCTTTCATCGCATCCATAGTGGACACATCAAGGGCAACGATTAATCTGTCATCTGCCATCTTGCAACCTCCATACTACATATATATCTAAATAATTTTCACATACAGAGGGCATATCTGTCAATTAAATTTGATGTGAAAGAGGTGACTAATAGTCACCGTTGAATAGTAGATTATAGATTGTTTCATGCTATAATAAATGAAGAAAATGAATACAATTCTTATATATAAATTTTGAAACATATAGATTTGAAAGGAGTCCTATGTTAGATTTTGTTGCATTAGACTTTGAAACAGCTAATAAATTTAAAAATAGTGCGTGCTCCTTAGCGGTTATTACCGTAAAGGATGGACAGATTACTAAAAAGGCGTACAGCCTTATCAAACCACCGTTCATGAGTTTTGATGATGAATGCATTGAAATTCATGGCATTCAACCAAAGGATGTTATCCATGAGAAAACCTTTGATCAATTGTGGAACGCTATCTACGAAAATCATTTAAAAGGCAATATCATGGTAGCTCACAACGCAAAATTCGATATGAATGTATTGCGTGCTACACTGGATTATTATAAAATTCCTTGGCCAGAGCTAGATTATGCATGTACTGTGAAACTTTCACGTGCTGTATGGCCAGATTTAGTAAACCATAAGCTAAATACGATGGCTGCATACATTGGCGTCGAATTTAAACATCACTATGCATTAGATGATGCGGAAACATGTGCTAAGGTTGTACTAGAGGCTGCTAAGGCTAAGGGCGTTAATAGCTTGCCAGATTTGTTGAAGGCTACAGGTGTACCACTAGAACCATTTATTGATGACAAAAATCGCGCTGCTCAAGAGGCTTTACATAAGGAACCTGAGCCAGAGCAAATGTCATTCTTTTAGTAAGGAGAGACACTATGTTAGGTAAAGAATTATTATCTTATGTGGATCATACACTATTGCGTCCTACAGCTACATGGGAGGATATTAAAGAAATTTGTGATGCCGGCGTAGCCTATAAAACAGCATCTGTTTGCATTCCACCAGATTTTGTGGCTTCTGCTCATGAAGCGTATCCAGACCTCAATATTTGCACTGTTATTGGGTTCCCTTTAGGCTATGAAACGACTGAAGTTAAGGTGGCTGAAACAAAACAAGCCCTCGGAGAAGGGGCCTCTGAAATTGATATGGTCATCAATCTAGGCAATGTAAAACAAGGGGATTTTGATGCGGTTACCGGTGAAATTAAAGCGCTTAAAGCAGCTTGTGGAGATAAAATCTTAAAGGTTATTATTGAAACTTGTTACCTTACTGATTCTGAAAAGATAGCTCTCTGTAAATGCATTACGGATGGTGGTGCTGACTATATCAAAACATCTACAGGTTTTGGTAGCAGTGGGGCTAGTATTGAAGATATTCAACTCTTTAAGAAACACATCGGCCCTAATGTAAAAATTAAGGCTG
Source organism: Veillonella sp. (assembly GCF_041333735.1). NCBI lineage: Bacteria > Bacillati > Bacillota > Negativicutes > Veillonellales > Veillonellaceae > Veillonella > Veillonella sp. The sequence goes on along the minus strand of NZ_JBGKFB010000001.1, from coordinate 330,493 downwards.
CTGGCGGCATTCGTTCTATCTCTGATATGAAAGCCTATATTGCAGAAGGTTGCAGCCGTATTGGCGCCAGTGCGGCAGTAGAACTACTTAAAGATTATTTAGACGAAGAAGTGTAATAGAAAACCACCTAGGCAGTGCTTAGGTGGTTTCTTAGAATGGCGGTATAACCATGCGCATGTATGATATTATTCTAAAAAAACGTTCTAATTTACCATTAACAGATGAGGAAATCCGCTTTGTCATTTCTGGCTATGTAAATGGCGAAATTCCAGACTATCAAGTGAGTGCCTTATTGATGACCATTGTATTTAATGGGATGAATGCTCGTGAACTAGGTACATTGACATTGGCGATGGCCCAGTCGGGGCATATGGTAGATTTATCCGATATTGATGGGATAACAGTAGATAAGCATAGTACCGGTGGTGTAGGGGACAAGACAACCCTTATCATAGGGCCTTTGGTGGCTGCTTGTGGCGGCAAGGTGGCGAAAATGTCGGGCCGTGGCCTAGGTCATACGGGAGGCACTATCGATAAGATGGAATCCATACCAAATCTAAAGGTATCCTTGGACCAAGAAGCCTTTATTAATCAAGTTAATACAATAGGCTTAGCTGTAATCGGACAATCTGAAGGTTTGGCACCAGCAGATAAAAAACTCTATGCCTTGCGAGACGTAACGGGTACCGTAGATAGTATTCCTCTCATAGCATCTTCTGTAATGAGTAAAAAATTAGCTTCTGGGGCACAAGCGATCTTACTAGATGTAAAGGTTGGCAGTGGCGCTTTTATGAAAACCTTAGACGATGCTCGTGCATTGGCTAAAGCAATGGTAGATATTGGTAAGGAAAATGGCCGCTCTGTTAAGGCTGTTTTAACCGATATGGATAGACCACTAGGTCATGCCATTGGCAATGCTTTGGAAATTCGAGAGGTTATTGATACATTGAAAGGGCATGGCCCACAGGATTTAACACATGAATGTCTTATCATGGCTGCCCACATGCTCGTATTGAGTCATATATGTGACTATGAAACCGCTCTCAGTCGCGTGCAAGAGGCCCTTAATTTGGGATCAGCTCTTGAACGATTGCGCATGATGATTGATGCTCAAGGTGGAGACAGCCGAGTTCTTGATGATGAAAGCTTATTAGCCATTGGCAAATTCACTTATGATGTGACAGCGCCTCAAGATGGTTACATTACACACATGAATACAGAACAATGTGGGATTGCATCTGTTATGCTTGGAGCTGGTCGCACTGTTAAGGATGGACCTATTGATTATAGTGCAGGTATTATTATGCACAAAAAAACTGGTGATGCCATTACTGAAGGTGAAAGTATAGCGACCTTGTATGCCTCTGATGAAAGCTTACTTGCTAATGCTGGTAAAACATATTTAGAGGCCATAACCTTTGGCAAAACTGCACCAATTGTAGTGGATACGATTCTTGATATGGTGGAATGAGGAAATCCATATGATAGAAAAGGAAACTTATATGATGGAACAGGAAATTCAAAAGCTTATTGACCGTGCTATAGTAGCTCGAGAGAAATCCTATAGTCCGTACTCCCATTTTGGTGTAGGTGCAGCCCTTGTATGTGAGGATGGGAGTATCTATGAAGGCTGTAATATTGAAAATGCTTCCTATGGCTTAACGAATTGTGCAGAACGAACTGCTATATTTAAAGCTGTGTCAGAAGGGTATACAAAATTTAAGGCCCTTGCCGTAGTTGCTGATACGGAAGGACCTTGTGCACCCTGTGGCGCTTGTCGCCAGGTGATTTCTGAATTTGAAATACCACAGATTATCTTGGCTAATCTAAAAGGCAATTATAGAGTCGTTGATCTTGATGAATTATTGCCATTTAGATTTGGCGCTGATAGTTTATAGTAAAAAAAGAGACCACATATGTGGTCTCTTTTACTTTATACCTTAGAATGCAGGAACAACTGCACCTTTGTATTTTTCTTCAATGAATTTTTTGATTTCAGGGCTATGAAGTGCGTCCATTAATTTTTTGATGCGAGGATCGCTTTCGTTACCTTTAAGTACAGTAACGATGTTTACGTAAGGGGAATCTTTGGATTCGATTGCCAATGCATCTTTACCAGGGTTAAGACCTGCATTCAATGCAAAGTTAGTGTTGATAGCTGCTAAAGCAACATCATCAAGAGAACGAGGTACTTGAGCTGCTTCTAATTCAACGAATTGGTAACCATTAGGGTTGGAAGCGATATCTTGAACTGTAGATAAGATATTGCTGGAGTCTTTCAATGTGATAAGACCTTCTTTTTGCAATAACAATAATGCACGACCGCCGTTTGTAGGGTCATTAGGGATAGCGATTTTAGCGCCTTTAGGAAGATCTTTCAAATCTTTGATTTGACGGGAATATAAGCCCATTGGTTCAAGATGAACACCACCAGCAGATACTAATGGAAGGTTATGAGCTTTTGCGAATTCATCCATGTAAGGTACATGTTGGAAGAAGTTTGCATCGATTTCTTTATCACCCAAAGCAAGGTTTGGTGTGTTGTAATCAGTGAATTCAGTGATTTGTAAATCAATACCATCTTTTGCCAAGATAGGTTTAACTTGTTCCAAGATTTCTGCGTGAGGTACTGCTGTAGCACCGATTTTTAATACTTGCTTGCCATTGCTAGCAGCTTGTTTGCTGTTGTCGTTACCGCAACCTGCGATTAGTAAAGCACCGCCAAGGATTACAGTAGCCGCTAATGCTAAAAATTTTCTCATTAGACACACTCCTTTTACAATTAGTTCATATAAAATATTACATTAATAGTACTAAATTATTTCCTATCTATCAAGAAGGAATTATTGTGAGTTCTCCATAGCTTAAAGTTATAGCAAAAAGAGATTTTCAAACTAACATCTATAAAACATTGTTAAAGTTTGAAAATCTCTCTTTATTTTATGTAATTGTATGTCGTGTGTGTACGTATTGGTAAATACTTATTTGCCAATAATTAAACCTATGGACCACATGATTTGGTAAATCATAGCTGCCCCTGCAGTTGTGCCCATAGCCTTGTCTAGTAGGAATTCATCTGTTTTAGTACTTAAGGTGTGTACAGTTTTGAAAGCTAGTGGTGCTGCGAAGAAGGCTAATAGGGAGAACCATGTCATGTGACCTACGATGATCCATGCAAGGATCCAAATGAAGTTGAATAGGTAGGTTATGCTCATTAAACTGAGAGCGCGTTCTCGGCCCAAAACGATTGGTAATGTACGACGACCGTGACTTTCATCATTTCTAATATCACGAATGTTATTAGTGAGCATAATGGAGCCAACAAGTAATGTAGATGGAATAGCAGGTATCAATAAGGCTGAGGATAAGTCACGTGTCCATGCGTATCCTGTAATGAGTACGATAGCAAACCCCATAGCGATGCCAGAGGAAATTTCCCCAAATGGTGTACGGGAAATTGGTTTTGGACCACCAGAATAGAGGAAGCTAATTAGAATGCAAAGAAAACCCGCTGGAATATAGTACCAAGTGATGGTGGCCGATAGGTAAAGACCGATGATAATAGGTACCACCATGAGTACCTTGATCATGGTAACGATGAGCTCTGGTGTAATGGCACCGCGCGTAATAGAACCCGCATTACCAACCTTTTGGCCCGCATCGAGACCAGATTTGAAATCTTTATATTCATTCCATAAATTAGCTACAATTTGAGCTATTACAACGGCTAAAAATATTAAAACCGTATGGAAAATGGCAAGACCTGTGCCGTGAGTAGCACCAAATGCATAATAGCTAAAGGCTGCCCCTAAAATGGTAGGCCCTAAAGCCGCAGCTAATGTACGAGGCCTAGTGAGTGGAATTATTTCTTGTATCATAATAAAAGCACACCAAGTGTGCACTCCTTTCTATTTCTCATACCCTATGTTTACATATCTATTTAAGTATTGTATAGCAGAACTGAAAGGTTGTAAATTAGACTATACAGTTATACATCTCCATATAGTATAATAATTAGTATATGCAGTATAGATTATCTTTTTGAAATCTTTATGGATGCAATATGGATTATGAATATAATCTGTATACGAATGTATTGTTAAATCGTGAGGTGTCTTATGAGAGCTCTCAACAAAAAAATGATGACATTGGCTTGTGCCACATGCTTGACTATTGGCATGGGCGCAGTGGCATGTGCGGATACAGTAGATTTAGGCTATGGTTTATATGGCAGTACGTCTCCTACGGTGAAGGCTGTAGAGGTCATGCGTGTTCCTACGGATGCACAGCTACGGAATAATGAGCAAAGCCAAATAATTTCAGTGGCAAATAAAGCGGCTGTTGATGCTGTTAATGCTAGTTTGAAATTGCAAGTACCGGTACAGGTTGAACCTATGAAGGGTGATGTGTTAGATGGATTTTCCGTCTATCAATTGCAAGGAACCGATAAACAAGGTCACCATGTAGGTCAGTTAGTCGTTGTAGACTATTCTAAAAACGCGATAGATCAAGTAATTGGCATGAATAAAACCATCTTAGAAAAGGTTCCAGATGCAGAAAAAGCTGCAATAAAAAGCTCTATCTCTAAATATGTAGATTCCTATTCTAAAGAGAAGGCTCAACAACAATTACAAGGCCTGAAAAGCAATACTATTGAAGGTGCTAAATTAGCTAAAGCTCTAAAAACGATAAATGATAAGTTGCCTTCTCAAATTATGGGTGCCTTTGATAAAATGCTTGCTACAGAAAAGAATTTATCTCCTAAAAGTAAAGAAGAGCTCCGTTCCTATGTAGACTTTATGGCAAAACAAGTGAGCCTAGATGCAACTCATGTAGGATATAAATCTGTTCAAACACGTTATGGTACGGCTGTGACAGGCGATTTACGTGGTAGTCTAAAATATGATGGCTTTAGAAATAGTGATTCCTTAATTGGTTATGCTGTTCCTACAGATAAAGGTATATCTTTACAACTTTTAATGTCTGATGACTCTAGCTATGATTATTGGGCTAAAGAGTTGAATCATATGTATCAAACACAATCTCTCAAGGGAGGTAAATAATATGAAATCTTTGAAAGTCTTGGCTTGTGCAGCTTGCCTAGTGGGTACTGTATCTGGCGTAGGTTTCGCTAAGGATGTACAAACCATTGCAGGGTCCATGGTAGTGCCTAACAATGTAACTGTTGTTTCTGCATCCAAAACAAATACACGTGATTTTGTAGAAAAACAATTAAATGAGGAATCTTCAAAATCTTCGATGGCGAATATGATGGCAAAGGAGTTTTTCCAAAACTTTGGCACTACTTTTGATGTATACCAATTACAAGGGGCCGATAAAACAGGTCAAAAGGATGCATTTGTAGTAGCGGTAGATGTTAAACAAATTGCGCAAAAAGTAGCTAAAGATAAGGCTAATGACCCTATGTTTGTAGCTGCAATGGCAGCTCTTGATAAAGGTCAAATTGACCCTGTTACAGAGCAACTCATGCTAGGTGCCATTAATAAGCAAATTCCCACAACTACAACTGTAGTTCCTTTAAATGATCCGAAACGCTATGCTAATCTTAAGACTCGGTCAGGTGAATTACTTATAAAACCTAGAACGCTAACTGTAGAAAATGCAGAACAAGTACATCCTGTGGCAGGCACTAAATATCAAACTTATGCAGCAAGCTCTCGCTTATTATATGCGGATGGAGATGTTCAAACTCCGCTCTATGCAAATGCTGCATTTGTGTTGAAGCCAGGTAAACCGGTACTATACGTAGGTGTAACTACTGATGTACAACGGGATTATTTCAAAACGATATTTGACAATGCCTTCAAATCTATTAAATAATTTGTTATAGATATACTTTCACAGAGTATGTCATATACAAGGTAATTACTAATGTGAGTATGGCGGCATTAGCATAATCTATATTATTTTTAATTATATTTTTAAAGGAGAATTATCATGAAAACAATTTTCACAGACAAAGCACCAGCAGCAGTAGGTCCTTATTCTCAAGCTAAAGTAGTAAACGGTTTATTATTTGCTTCTGGTCAAATTCCACTCGATCCTGCAACTGGTTCCATTGTTGCAGGTGGTATCGTAGAGCAAACTGAACAAGTATGCAAAAACATTGATGCTGTATTGGCTGAAGCAGGTTCTGACTTCTCCGAAGTTATTAAAACAACTTGTTTCTTGGCTGATATCGCTGACTTCAAAGCATTCAACGAAGTGTATGCTAAATATTTCACTTCTAAACCAGCTCGCTCTTGCGTAGCAGTAAAAGATCTTCCATTGGGTGCTTTGGTAGAAGTGGAAATTATTGCGGAAGTATAAGATGGATTATATTTCCTTATTACAATCAGAGATGCGTCCTGCCTTCGGGTGCACTGAGCCAATTGCATTGGCTTATGCGGCTGCGAAGGCAGTCTCTGTTTTAGATGAGTTTCCTAACCATATTCACGCACGATGCAGCGCGAATATCATAAAAAATGTAAAATCCGTAGTTATTCCTAACTCTGGTGGTCGAAAAGGCCTTCAAGCGGCTACTACCCTTGGTGCCATCGTCGGTCACCCTGAGCGTGAGCTAGAGGTATTAGAATCTGCTACAGATGAAGATCGTAAATGGCTTGGCACATTGCTAGATGCTAACTTCTGTACAGTATCACTTGCGGAAGGCGTAGATAATCTTTATATCGAAATCACTGCAGAAACAGATGAACATACAGCGGTGGTTCGCATTGAAAACGACCATACAAATGTAACCTATGTAGCTGTAGATGGTGAGGTTGTGTCTGAAACGATCAATGAAATCAAGAAGGCTGCAAAGACAGAATATGCTATGACCTTTGATAGCATTTACGAATTTGCAAAGTCTGCAGATATTTCTGGTATCATTCCTCAAATCAAACAGCAAGTAGAATACAATACAGCTATTTCCCGAGAAGGTTTGTCTAATGATTATGGCTCCAATATTGGACAGCTCTTATTGTTGGATGAAGAAAATCCGTCTCTTGAAACGAAATGTAAGGCTCGTGCAGCGGCTGGATCCGATGCACGTATGAGTGGGTGCCCATTGCCTGTAGTTATCTGCTCTGGCTCTGGTAACCAAGGCTTAACCGTGTCCGTACCTATCATTACAACTGCTGAGGAACTTGGTAAAAGTGATGATGAATTGTACCGTGCCCTTGTTTTCGCTAACTTGTTAACGCTTTACGTTAAATCTGGTATTGGTAAACTATCCGCCTACTGCGGCGTTGTATCTGCTGGTGTAGTTAGTGTAGCAGGCATTGCCTTCTTGAAAGGCGATAGCAAAGATATTATCGAGAATACTCTTGTGAATGGTCTTGCTAGCATATCTGGTATTGTATGCGATGGCGCGAAACCATCCTGCGCAGGTAAAATTGCTATCTCCCTTGATGGCGCGTTCATGGGCTATAAACAAGCCCGTCTTAACAAGAACTACCAAAAAGGCGATGGCCTTGTAGCATACTCCGTTGATGATACCATTCGTAGTATCGGTACTGTGGCTCAAGGTATGAAAGAAACGGATATAGTAATCTTGAATGAAATGCTTAAACATTAAAATATACAGTGTGTAGCTGAAAATAAAAGAACCCTTCATCTGAAGGGTTCTTTTTGTTTATTGTAATTTTTTAGGATCTTTTAATAGCAATGATGCCCCAAGTCCCCCTATTAGGAATGGTACGAGTGTCATCATAGCAACCGGTAGGGAGTAGGTATCTGCTAGGTTACCCACAACAGGTGCGATAACACCACCGATGGTTTGGCTTACGCCAAGGGTAATGCCTGATGCAAAGCCTATACTTTTAGCAAGATAGGTTTGGCCTAGTACGATAACTGGGCTGTAGCTAATTGCTTTGGCAGCACCAATCATGAGTAGTAGGAGATAGCCTACAGGTAGCATGATAAGTGGCGAGAAATTAGGAACTTCTGTTAATAGGAACATAGCCGGTAACCAAACTAACAGGGATAGTCTAATGATCTTAATAGGACCAAATTTATCACCTAATAGACCACCGATGTATGTCATGAAGATACCGATACTAAAGAATACGGTTAACGCAAAGCTGCCTTGTTCTGGGCTGGTACCGAGTTCGCGAGTCCAGAAGATAGGAATGAACGCATTGATAACGCGGAAGTTTACTGACTGGCTTAGGATGATAATGAACAAGATACCAAAGTATTTCCAATAGTTTTTGAGTGGTTTTGCCGCTACAGCCGGATTTTCTGTAGCTACTGCTTGATCGATGGTACGCGCATGCGCTACGATGTGAGGCATGAGGGCGAATAGGCCGGTAAATATAATAATGCCTGCTACTGTAAAAGCAGCTAGTCCATGTGGACCTACTGTGTAGGCGATGGCCCCTGCAAAGAGTGGACCAAAGGCAAAGCCAGAACTGCCACCAATGGCAAAGGTACCCATGGCTTTACCTTTCTTGCCACCACCGAGGCGGTTCATAATTTTAGCGCCTTCTGGATGGAAGATAGAGGAACCTACACCAGCTAAGGTGGCGCAAACAAGGAGGCTTTCATAAGAGGTAACAAAGCCCATCATACCTGTACTACAGGCGGATAATAAAACACCAAAGGCAATGAGCCGCGGCTGATTGATCTTGTCTGAAATATAGCCTAATAATGGCTGTAATAATGAAGATAATGCTGTATTAGCTAAGATGAGAAAACCTGCCTGCTCCAAGCTCAGCCCATAGGTATAAATGAACAGTGGTAAGAGGGCAGGCAACACACTTTGACAAGAGTCATTAATCATATGACTCAATGTGATGAGATAAGGGTAATATTTTTTCATAGTAGTAGCCTCTTTACAAAAAAAGCGCTAACCATGGTTAGCGCTTTATATAGTTTAGTTGGCAGAGGAGGAGGGATTTGAACCCCCGCGCCGGTTGCCCGACCTACCGCATTTCGAGTGCGGACCCTTCAGCCTCTTGGGTACTCCTCCGTGCTTTACGGCGCTCCTTAAAGAAGTCTTTCATGATTTGGCTACATTCATCACCAAGCACACCAGATGCTAGTTCAGGTTCATGATTTAAACCTGGGTGAGAGAGCACATTGAATAGCGATTCTACGGCGCCTCCTTTGTAATCACTTGCACCATATACAACGCGATCAATACGACTGTTGATAATGGCTCCAGCGCACATCGGACACGGCTCTATCGTAACATACAGGGTACAACCAGTCAACCGCCAGCGCTTGAGGACATCGCATGCTTCGCGGATTACGAGGACCTCTGCATGAGCCGTTGCATCATGGTCGAGTTCACGACGATTGTGATGGCGTGAAACGATGGTATTGTCTTTTACGAGAATGGCACCGATAGGGATTTCTCCAAGGTCATAAGCCTTGCGCGCTTCTTCCATAGCAATAGCCATAAAATATTCGTCGCGAGAGCGTTCATCCATATTTTCAATGTCTACAGTAATGTCTTTTGTCATTGGCATACCTCTTCATGTATAATATCTTACATAAAGTCTATCACAGTGTACGCAGTTATGCGAATAGATTATATGGGGGAATTATGGATATTATATGGTATATGTTTGATATGATTGGTACTATTGCCTTTGCTGTATCCGGTGCGCTTGTTGGGGTAGCTCGGAAGATGGATATCTTTGGTATGGCCGTATTGGCGTTGGCTACGGCTATCGGCGGCGGTATTGTACGGGATGTATTACTCGGTTATTTCCCGCCGAACTCACTGCGAAATGTAGTGTACGTAACGGTTGTCTTAGCTGTAACAGTTATCGTGTTCTTGATTTATAATAGCCGATACCGCAAGCATGCGATGGGGCCTCGTAGTCGTGCTAGTTATTTATTAGCCGATGCATTAGGGTTAGCATCATTTACCGTAACAGGCGCTTCTGCAGGCTTTAAACTCTATCCTGAGTTACCTATCTTTATTGTGCTTTTAGGTACGATAACCGCAGTAGGTGGCGGTATTATCCGAGATATGCTAGCACAGCGCATTCCATCTGTTTTAAAAGAGGATGTATATGCATTGCCTAGTATTATTGGCGGCATTGTTTACTATCTAATGGTTACATCTAGTTGGGAGAGTGCCGCTGTTTATGGTGCTTTCACAGTGGTACTCATTATTCGTCTGTTAGCCATCAAGTACAATTGGAGTCTACCTAAGGTAGGGAAAACCAAGCCAGTTGCGAAATAATAGTCAAATGATATAATTATACTATTGAGCATATGAACATTTCATAAAAGTGTCAGAAAAAGAGAGTATTATAAAACAGTTCATTTCGCGAGTAGGGAGTACTCGCTACACAGAAGGAGATTTGATTTATGACGAATAAATGGTTGAAAGTAGCACTTATGGCAGCAGCCATCGCTACTGGTACATCTATTAAAATTGATGCGGAAACCGTGTTGTACGTACCTCAAGATGATCGCCCTGTAAGCTTACAATATACTGTAGATACAGCTCGCGAAGCAGGTATGACTATATTGACACCACCTCAAAATTTGATTTCTGGTAAGAACTACCAAGGTCAAGCGGATCAAATCATGGCTTGGGTTGAACAAAATGCAGGTCGTGCTGATGTGATGGTATTGAGTACAGATACGCTTATTTATGGTGGTCTCGTAGACTCTCGTAAACACAATATTCCACTTTCTACGTTGGAAAGCCGTTTAAAACGTATTGAATCCTTAAAAGCTCGTAATAAAAACGTGCGCATCTATGGCTTCGGTACTGTAATGCGCTCCCCACGTGCTAGTGGTGGCGGCACTGAACCAGCATACTATGCGGAATATGGTCCTACTATCTTCCAAATTGCCGCATTGCAAGATAAATTAGATTCTGGTTCCTTAACACAAGAGGAAACTCAAAAATTGATGAGCCTTCAAGCCTCTGTTCCTATAGAATACCTACAAGACTGGTTTGACCGTCGCCAAAAGAACATGAAAATCAATAAAGAGTTGATTGATGAAACTCGTAGTGGCGTATTCGATTACTTCGCATTGGGCCATGACGATACATCTCAATTGTCCCAATCTGCATTGGAAAGTCGTTACTTAAGTAAATACTCCAAGGACATTCCTGTTGAAAAATATGGTAGCTTCCCTGGTGCTGACCAACTTGGTTTATTGTTGATGGCTCGTTCTCGTACTGATGAAAGTACAGAAAAACCAACATTCTCCGTAATCTATCCACTCGGTGGTGGCGGCAAAACTTTGCCAGGTTACGAAGACCAAACTATTGATAAAACAATTGCGCAACACGTTGAAGCCGTAGGTGGCACAATGGTGACACAAGGCAAACCAACTGTGTTATTAGCAGTAAATACACCACTTACTACAAGTACTGGCGAATCTGAAAGCTTCGAGAACTTCCCGATGATTTCTAATTCTACAAATGCTTTCGTAGATCGCATTCAACAAGCTGTTGATTCTGGCGTAAACGTAAGCGTTGCTGACATTGCTTATAACAATGGTGCGGACAATACATTAGTATCTGCTTTGTATAAACGCGATATGTTATATAAAATCGGTGCGTACAATGGTTGGAATACAGCAAGTAATACGGTAGGCTATGCCATTGCTCAAGGTGTATTGCTCAAAACTATGAGCCCAGAAGGTCATCGCAAGATGTTGACTCAACAATACTTAGATAACTGGGCGTACCAAGCAAATATTCGTAAAGATATTTACCGCATGCAAGATTCTATTCGCACAGATAATGTACGTTATTCTGGCGAGTTAAATGAACGTCTTGAAAGCTACTTAGGCGAACGTATCCAAGACTTCGCTGAAAAATACCTAAAAGTCGACCCTCGTACAGTAAAAGCTACATTCCCTTGGGGCCGTCTATTCGAAACAGATATCACTATTTATGATAAACCAGTGGTACCTCTCGAAAAAGAATTGCGCTTGAAACGTGAAGCAGAGGCAAAAGCAAAAGCTGAAGCAGAAGCTAAGGCTAAAGCAGAAGCAGCCGCTCAAGCAAATGGTCAAGCTGCGCCAGCACAACCTGCTCAACCAGCAAAGACCGGAGCTGCTCAAACTACAGCATCTGTAATTCCAGTAGTAAAACAACCGGCTACAACATCTCAAGGTCCACGCCTTGTGCCAACACCAGCAGTTGTACCTGGTCAATAATGAATAGGGAATAGCTATGAAAAAAGCATTTTTACCGGAAATTACTTATATGCGTGGCCTTTGTATGCTCGGTGTAATCGGCATTCACGTAGGTTCTTACGCACTACAAAATCCTTTTGTAAATTTAGAACTCATTAGCGTTTTAGAAATTCTATCGCGCTTTGGGGTACCAGCATTTTTCTTCCTCTCTGCATTTGGACTGTTTTATCATACATCTGTAGAGGGACCATTCTCATATAAGGAATTTATGCACCGCCGTATTCAGGTGGTGCTATTTCCATATATTACGTGGTCCATATTTTATCTGCTCTACACAGGACTGACGGCGCATAACCTCGGTAATTTACATCCGGGACCATTGGCGGTAAATCTATTGTTTGGTACATCTATGTATCATCTGTACTTTATGGTTATCCTTCTATGGTTTTACGTGATGATGCCACTATGGCGGGCCATGGTGAAAGTCATTTTAAAACGCCCTGTATTTTGGATGGTCTTACTATTTATCATCCAAGTTGGTATCGATTATGTTTCGTCTTACATGCTGGGCCGTTGGGTAACAGAATACCTTAGCAATAATCCTGTCTTGAAATATCTCTTTGATATGAGACTCAACTATTGGGTTATCCATTATGTGTGGATATTCTTGTTAGGGGCTGTATGTGCTGAGCGATATGAAACGGTATGCGAATACATGTGGCGTTATCGCTACTTGTTAGGTGTTAGCGCCGTAGGTTCTATTTTGTTGATGCTCGGATCCTATTACTATGTCATGGACGTATGGCATTATACAGTGCTAGAAGCAATTTATACGGTTCATCAAATGAGTCCAATGGGTGTCCTTTATACGGGATTGGGAACACTCTTTAGCTTGTTCTTGTTCCAAACCTTACCAATGAATGCGACTATGGAAGCTACTTGGTCAGAAATAGGGGATAAGTCTTACGGTATATATTTAGCACATCCATTCTGGTTGTTAATCATCTCTGGGGTGATGGCTAAATACAATCTTTTGTATACCGTAGTCAATGTGCTTGCTATGTATGCGATGGCGCTAGGATTGTCCTACTTGACTACAGTAGTACTCAATTATGTGCCTAAACCATTACGTAAATTTATATTAGGGCATTAAAATTAATCCGCTAGGATATAGTTTTTAACTATGGTATCCTAGCGGATTTTTGTATATCTAAGTTATATCTTTCACAAAGTAAAGTGTGAAAATTTGAAAGTAATTGTGATATAATAAGTCCATGATGATTACTACTTGATAGAGTAACGATATAGAAAAAGAGGTGCTCCTATGCAAGAATTAACATATTTTAATGGTGAATTCGTTGAACCAGGTGCTAAGGTTATCAGCATTGATGACCGTGGCTATTTGTTTGGTGACTCCGTATACGAAGTGGTGCGTGTCGTAAAAGGCCGTTGCTTCGCGTTGTCTTACCATCAAGATCGCTTGTATCGCTCTATGCGTGAAATGGATATTCCAGTAAAAATGACCCCAGATGATTTGACAGAATTGCACGAAATTTTGATCGAGCAAAGTGAAATCCAAGAGGGCTATATTTATTTGCAAATCTCCCGTGGTGTAGCACCACGTCATCATGCATATGATCGTTCTAAACTAGAACCACAAATGCTCATGTCCATTCGTAATTTAGATATGGATGCAGTGAATAAATTGGGTGAAGGTGTAAAAGCGATCGCATTGCCTGATGAACGTTGGGACCATGTAGATGTTAAGACTACTAACTTGATTCCAAATATTTTGGCTCAAACTAAAGCAGAAAAGAAATTTGCTTATACAGCTATGTTATTCCGCGATGGCATCTGTACAGAAGGTGCTACATCTAATGTATTTGCTGTCAAAGATGGTATCTTGTATACGCACCCAGCAGATAATCATATCTTAAAAGGTATTACGCGCCAAATGATTTTGACTCGCGTAGCACCGTCTCTAGGTATTACCGTTATTGAAAAAGAATTCGACCGCGCCTTTGTAGATGATGCGGATGAATTATTCTTTACCGATACAATTGGTGGTGTCATCCCAATTACTAAGCTAGACAGAAATCCAGTATCTGGTGGCAAACCAGGTGCTATTACACTTCGTCTACGCGAAGCATTAGAAAAATTGATGGAAGAAGGTTTGCCTTAATAGGTTATCTACTTTCATAACATGGTAAACTTTTACCTTAAGAAAGGACATTATTTTGATTCAATTACAACACATTAGTAAAGTCTATGAAGGCGCTAATCGTGTGGAAGCCTTAAAAGATATTAGCCTTGAAGTTAAAGAAGGCGAAATCTTTGGCATTATCGGTCAATCTGGGGCCGGTAAATCCACATTGATTCGATGCATCAATATGCTCGAAGCTCCTACATCTGGCTCTGTTATCGTTAATGGTACAGATTTAACAACACTTAGCAAATCCGATTTGCGTAAAGCGCGCAAAGATATCGGCATGATTTTCCAACATTTTAACCTATTGTCCTCTCGTACCGTATATGACAATGTGGCATTCCCATTGGAACTACAAGGGATGAGCAAATCTGAAATCAAGGAACGCATTACGCCAATTCTTGATATCGTAGGCCTTACCGACCGTATGAACAACTATCCATCTCAATTGTCTGGTGGTCAAAAACAACGTGTTGGTATTGCTCGTGCTTTAGCTTCTAATCCAAAGGTTCTTCTTTGTGACGAAGCTACATCTGCCCTTGACCCACAAACAACAGAATCCATTTTGAAATTGTTGAAAGACATCAATGAAAAAATGGGCCTTACTATTGTACTCATCACACATGAGATGCATGTTATCCGTGAAATCTGTGATCGCGTAGCGGTTATTGAAGGCGGTGTCATTCTCGAAGAAGGTTCCACTGTTGAAGTATTTACACATCCACGAGAAAATACTACAAAAGAATTTATTAGTTCTGTAGTCAGTGATAACTTACCGCCAGAAGCGTTAGAACATTTGGAATTACATGATCAATGGATTGCAGGTACAGCTCCATTAGTACGTCTTAAATTCACAGGCCAATCTACAGATGAACCTGTAGTGGCAGGTCTCGTACGACGCTTTAACCTCGATGTAAGTATCCTCTTTGGTGGCATCGACTATATCCAAAATACATGCGTTGGTCGCCTTATCGTTATCTTGAATGGTGACCCAGAAAATGCGCAAGAGGGCTTAGACTACATCAAAACATTACCAATTGAAAGCGAGGTGATCGGTTATGTCAGAGCAAATCATTAATCTTCTCATAACTGGTACCCTTGATACATTGCAAATGACCATTATTTCTACGGTCATGGCTATGTTACTTGGTATTCCTCTCGGTGTTATTTTGGTAGTAACCTCTAAGGGTCATATCTTAGAAAATGTAGCGCTTAATAAGGTGCTAGGTGCTATCGTCAATGCAACGCGTTCCGTACCATTTATCATTTTGATGGTAGCTATCATTCCATTCACTCGTATGGTGGCAGGTACATCTATTGGTACCACTGCAGCTTGTGTGCCTTTAACAATCGCTGCAATTCCATTCTTAGCACGTCTTGTAGAAACATCTATTAAAGATATTAACTTTGGCGTAATTGAAGCGGCCCAATCCATGGGTGCAAGTCCACTCCAAATCATTTGGAAAGTATTATTACCTGAAGCATTGCCTACGATTATCGATAACGTAACGGTTCTTATCGTTAACCTCATCAGTTACTCTGCAATGGCTGGTGCTATCGGTGGCGGTGGCCTTGGTGATATTGCTATCCGCTATGGTTACCAACGTTTCCAAGCTGATATTATGATTGCTACCATTATCATCTTGGTTATTTTGGTACAATTAGTCCAAATGATTGGCGATGCTTGGTCTAAAGCGATGAATAAGAAGTAGGAGGATCCTATGAGTATCAATGAGAAGTTGAGAAGTGAACAAAACGATGAGCTATTCACCGCTATATTAACGCTTGAAAATACTGAGGAGTGCTATGCATTCTTTGAAGATATCTGTACGATTAATGAATTGAAAGCTTTGTCTCAACGCTTACAAGTAGCAAAAATGCTACGTGCCGGTGATAGCTACGAAAAAATTGTAGAAGAAACAGGTGCGAGTACGGCTACTATTAGTCGTGTCAAACGATGCTTAGTCTATGGTGCTGATGGATACACATTAGCTTTAGATCGTCTAGGTGCAAAATAAAATAAACTAGCATGACAACGGTGGCCTTTTGGCGACCGTTGATGTGCTATCTGTAGGAGGTTTATATGGAGTGGCTTATTGAGGTAACGGGGTTACCCTTTGATATCCTAATTCTCGTTTTGCTCGCTGTAGCAGGTGCCTTTGCAGGCTTTGTAGACTCCATTGTGGGCGGTGGGGGCCTAATTTCTGTTCCTGCTATGCTATTGACGAATCTTCCACCTAGTATGGCATTAGGTAGTAATAAATTATCTAGTATCTTTGGTGCTGGTAGTGCGTCAATTACATTCTTACGAAATCACATGGTTGATTTTTCTCTAGTTCGTAAATTACTACCTTTTACATTTATAGGATCCATGCTTGGTACCTTAGCAGTTGTATCATTGCCACCCTTGTATGTAAAGCCTATTATTATCGTCCTACTCGTGTGTGTCACACTTTTTGTGGTATTTAAAAAGGATTGGGGCGAAATAAACCGTACCTCAGCAGTAGCAGGAAAAGCATTGTATATTTGCATGGCTTTTGCTCTTGGCATTGGTGTTTATGATGGCTTTATTGGCCCTGGTACAGGTACATTTTTGATTATGGGCTTTATCTTTACTGGCTTTGATTTTCTGCATGCTTCTGCGAATGCAAAAATATTGAATTTTACTAGTAATTTAGCATCCTTACTTGTGTTCTTATATTTAGGGCACGTTAATATTAAATACGGCCTTGCTACAGGGGCCGGTCAAATTATAGGTGCTTATTTAGGATCTCATTTAGCCATTGCTAAGGGCTCCTCATTAGTACGTGTTGTGTTCTTGTCGGTAACGACAGTGATGTTGTTGAAATTAGTGTATGACTATATTTCGACATTGTAGGAGGGCAAGGTATGCCTCATAAAAGTGATGTACAAGTGGCATTGATTAGTGGTGGCACATCGGGAATCGGATTTGCTACGGCAAAATTGCTTCTTAAAGAAGGTTGGTGCGTTGTCATCAATGGTCGTGATGAAAAGTCAGGACAAAAGGCTAAGATGAAATTGCGCCGCTATTCTTCAAGGGTGCAGTACGTTCAAGGTGATGTATCCAAGATTGAAGATTGTCAGCGTATTGTAAAAGAAACAGTCAAATTATTTGGTGGCGTATCTGCTCTCGTAACAGCAGCAGGCTACTATGAAGAAGAATTGCTATCTGATGTAACAGAGGCTGCCTTTGATGAAATGTTTGGCACCAATGTAAAGGGGACGGTCTTCTTGTGCCAAGCCGCATTACCGTATTTGCGCTCTACAAAGGGCAGTATTGTAACAGTAGCCAGTGATGCGGGCTTGCAAGGTAATGTAGCTTGTTCTGTATACGGCGCTTCAAAAGGGGCGGTGGTGAGCTTTACAAAATCTCTATCCCTAGAAATGGCACCGCATAATGTGCGTGTTAACTGTGTATGTCCAGGTGATGTAGATACATCTTTAGTAGATAAACAAATTGCCAATGCCCAACAAGATGCAGAGGCTGCTAAGGCTGAAATGGGCCAACATTATCCCTTGGGACGCATTGGTCAACCTCATGAAATTGGAGAGGTTATTGTATTTTTATTGAGCAATAAAGCTTCCTTTGTAACGGGGGCAGCATGGACTATCGATGGTGGTCTCACTAGTTGGTAAGATAGAAAATATTGGAAGTTATTTTATTTTTTAAATCCATAGATAATTAGAAAAATTCATTTCACTTCTAGCAATAGAATGGTATAATAATACTAATAATATGACCTATAGTTGGTTCACAACAAAGGAGAATACTTATGGCAGAATATAATGGCGTAACACTTGAGCCACTTATGGATGGTTCTCAAGACCGTGACTATCAAGTTGAACAATTTATTTTCTGGGGTGCAGGTCGTGCGGCGGCATTGGCATTATCCCCTAAATTCAGCAGTGTTGCTTTGTGCGCCAATGCAACGTATATGGTAACTCGCATTGCACATCTTTACGAAGTAGAATTACAATCTGGTGCCGTAGTGGGGCTAGTTGGTGGTCTTAGCACAGCTGTAGGTACAGCGGCTATTTCTCTTCTTGTTCCTCTAAAAGCAGTTCGCGTTCCTGTAGCAGTTGGTTTAACATATGCTATCGGTAAAATTGCTCACATTTGGATCCAAGATGGTATGCCTTCTGATATCGAACGTTATAAACCAATGGTTGCTGAATTCCTTGAAAGCGGTAAAGCTATAGCAGGTGACATCATCCGTGATGCAAGCGCTAGCATTCCTTTCACACAAGGTCAACGCGACGTTTGGGCTGGTATTGCTAATGAAACAGGTCTTGCTAAAGAAACTTTGAAACAAGTTTACGAAGAAAAAGTAACACCTGCTATCGATAAATGGAATACAGAAACAAAATATCAACTTCATGACAATGCAGCAGAAGTTGTGGCAAAGGTATCTGATGCAGCAAAAGATAAAATCGATGCTGCTAAAGAAAATATCGACGTAGCTAAAGAATTAGCTAAAGGCGGCGTAGAAGTTGCTAAAGCTTCTGCACAAGCTGCAGTAGAAACTGCAAAAACTAAAGCTAATGATGCTGTAGAAACAGCAAAAGATGTTGCTGTAAACACTGTTAATACAGCAAAAGATAAAATTGGTGGTTTGCGCAAATAGGCGCTAAAGGATTATTACGATGAATCCATTAAAGATTATTACATATGGTAAGTATTTTAACGAATCTAAGTTTGTCGCTTTTTTAGGGCGATATGGTAAAAAGCTTGCCTTTGTACAACGAGCAGTGACCTTGTTCCTCTGCATGCGTGACAAGGACACTCCAAAATATGTAAAAGCAGTCATTGCTGGTGCCTTAGGGTATCTCGTGTTACCTATTGATATCGTACCGGATACAATTCCTGTATTAGGTTGGGTAGATGATGTAGCAGTGCTTGGCCTTGCCTTCAAGGTTGCTAATCGTTACATCAAAACTAGTCATCAAGAAGAGGCAAAAAAATACTTCCCATTTGGTGGCAGTAACTAGCTTTTAACCATAAAGGCAGTTTGATCCGTTGCGGTTGAACTGCCTTTATTTATTTGACACGCTAAAGTAATAGATATACAATGAAGATTGTATTCTATGAAAAGAGAAGGAAAAATGTATGCATATTGCTTCAGTAAATGTACGCTTTTACGAAACCGATATGATGGGTATTGCGCACCATAGTAACCATTTTAGATGGTTTGAACTGGCGCGCATTGAATTCCTTCGTAACATCGGTGTAACCCTGTGGGATATGATGAATGAGGATATTGTATTTCCTATTATGAATGTATCCTGCAATTATAAAGAACCAGCAAATTTCGATGATGAGCTTCACATCGAAACATACTTGGTTAAAATGACACGTGCTCAAATGGTATTTCGATATCGTATGCGCCGTGCCAGTGATGGTGCTCTCCTAGCTACGGGAGAGACTAAGAATGCATTTATGTCAAAATCAACAGGTAAAATTGTGCGATTAGACGACACTTTTTATCAGCCTATGTTAGCAGCTGTTGAGGAGATGCCTAATGAGTAATGTACAACAATTGCCTATCGGTGTATTTGACTCCGGTGTAGGCGGGCTATCTGTTTTAAAGGTCTTACAAGAACAATTTCCTAACGAAGACTTCATCTATATTGGCGACAATGCGAATAATCCTGTAGGAAATCGCAGTGATGATGAAATTACATATTTAGCTTGTCGTATTGCAGAGGCTCTTGAAAAACAGCCTGTTAAATTGATGGTTATTGCTTGTAATACGTTTACTGTTGTAGCCCTTGATGCAGTGCGCGAACGCGTATCTGTACCAGTTATTGGTGTGTCACAAGGTGTGAAAACAGCGATTAGTCAAAGCAAAAGCAAGACGATTGGCATCATGGCGACGGTAGCGACTGTGAATAGTCATATTCATAAACATGTAGCACTTGAAGTTGATCATGAAATGCTCGTTTGGGAACAACCTTGTCCTGAACTAGCAGGCCTCATCGAGCAAGGTCATTTAGATGACTTCTTTGTACGTGATGTATGTACTGATTATTTAGAGCCTTTATTGTCTCAAGAAATTGAGGTCGTAGTGTTAGGCTGTACTCATTTCCCATTTGTACAACCTTTGCTAGAGGAGCTAACGTCAGGGCGGATTCAATTTATCGACCCTGCTTTTGAAACGAGTGAATTAGTTCGTCGTAGATTAGAGGGTAAGGATTTGTTTAATCCTCAAAAATCTGCAGGAACTGTGACATTGTATTTTACAAAGGATATAGAGCTTGGTGATACATTGAGCGCCTCTTTCCTCGATACAAATCGTCGTACCATTGAACATATTACATTGTAAAGGAGATGCCCTATGTGGTTTTATAACATCCTAAGTGTAGTAATAGGTATTATTGTAGCTATTGCCGCTTTGTATTTATTATTCCGTTTGTTCGTATTGAAACAAGGTAATGAAAAGGTTATCTTGTTGCCAAAACGTGCGACAAACTTCCAAGTATCTGATCGTAATTTTGAATCCATTACCTTGTTCTGTGACATTCCATTTGTGAACAAAGGTCGTCAACTTGGTACAATTATGGATTTATTCCCACGTCCATTGTTACCAGAGGAACATTTTGATGCTGTGAAAGTAGATGCATGGGCTATGGATATTAATCGTCCTCGTCATGATGGCTATTTTGAAGCAGTTATCATCAAACCTCGCAAAGGTGGTACGATTCGTGTATTCGTTACATTGACAGGTAAAAATGGCAATATTCGTGAAGATATTAAGGGCTTCCCTTATATGGACATCGATATTTACTACCAAATCGTAGGCCGTACAGATTATCATATCGATAAACAACGTATTCGTTTGACTGCTGAAGAAGTTCAAGCAGCAATGGTTCAATAAGGAGGCATAACAATGGCAGAATTAGAGTTAGTATGTGTGCCAACACGTATTCTTACAGATAATGATGACATCGTGGATGCTATCGTTGAATTTGGCGGTCATAACATTGGACCTGAAGATATCGTATGTGTAGCTGAATCTGTAGTAGCTATTACACAAGGTCGTTTTACACGTCCTGAAGAGCTAGATGTATGCTGGCAAGCTCGTTTAATTAATCGTTTTATCCATCCAGATGGTTCTATGGCATCCATTTACGGCATGCAATCCGCTATGAACTTAGATGGTAAATGGAAAGTATTAGGTGCCTTTATTTTAGGGGCTATTGCTAAAATTTTCCGCAAACCAGGTGTATTCTATGCAATTGCTCGTGCGGCATCCTTAACGGATGACGTAACTGGCACAATGCCTCCATTTGATAAGCACATTGTATTTGGTCCAAAGGATCCAGATAAAGTAGCTGAGAAAATCGTATCTCGCACAGGCTGTTATGGCGCCGTTGTAGCTGACGTTAACGACTTAAAACGTTCCGCTGTATTAGGTACAAGCCGTGGCATTGACGGTAACAAAATTGCACAATTATTGATTGATAATCCATTTGGTAATGATAGCCAAATGACTCCGATTGTTATCATTAAAAATTACGCATCTGTATCTGGTAAATAACAGAAGGCTGTACTCATCACATAGAGATGGGTACAGCCTTTTTATATATTGTGAAAGTTAAAGGAGGTCATATGTTACTAGGTTTAGACGTAGGTGGTACTTTCACAGATGCAGTCATCATCGACGGTCATCGTGTAGTAGCATCCGCTAAAAGACGAACTACGAAGGATAATTTAATGCAAGGCATAGGTGAGGCATTAGATGCAGTTTTGGCAGGCTGTAATACATCAAATATTGAACAAGTTACTCTATCCACTACAGTGGTAACAAATACCATCGTAGAAGAGAAGGAACAAGTAGTAGATCTCTATGTAGTAACTGGGCCTGGTCGTAACGTAGACGATATATTCCCTGTGAGTCCTATATATCTTCAAGGCTATACAGATCATAGAGGGATTGTGGTAGAAAGCACACCTCTAAATGCAGTGCGAGATATTGCTAAAATGGTTCAATCTCGTAGTGGCACTGATTTAGCCGCTGTATCTGCTAAATTTGGAGTGCGTAATCCTCAAGAGGAACTATCTATAGCAGAAGAACTGAAAGATAAGTATAATACAATTTCTAATGGTAGTTTATTAAGTGGATCATTAAATTTCCCTCGCCGTACCATCAGCGCCTATTTTAATAGTGCTGTAACACCTGTATTTACTATTTTTAAGCGTAATGTTGAAGAGGCCCTTAGCATTCGTAATATTAAGGCTCCACTCCATATTTTGAAAGCTGATGGCGGTTCCTTGCCTATGGAGCATATGGTGAGTCGACCTGTGGAGACTGCTTTTACGGGACCTGCAGCCACTGTGCTAGGCTTATCTGCCCTTGGTGCAATTGGTGAAGAGCATACAGTTGCTTTAGATATTGGGGGCACTACAACGGATATTTCTCTATGGAAACATGGCAAACCATTGATGACCAAAAATGGTGTATCTATTCGTGAGTACCCAAGTGCGGTACGATCCTTTGCAGTTACCTCCGTTGGTATTGGCGGTGAATCAGTGGTTCGCATAGTAGCAGGTAAGATTACAGTCGGACCTGAACGAGTGGGGCCATCAGTGGCTCTAGGTGGCACAGAACCTACATTAGGAGATGCACTCATTGTGCTGGGCTATGCTAACTATGGTGATGTTGAATTAGCTGTGCAATCTATGGAGGCATTGGCTAATAGCTTACCTGCGTCATTATATGATAGCTCAACATCTGACTCTACTAATGAACCACATCAATTAGCAGATTCTATTACGGCTTCTGATGTGGCGCGATTAATAGTTAATAAGGCATTGGAAACAATTCAGCATGGCATAGATGAGGTAGTAACGGCAGAGAATAAACGACCTATCTATGTAGTGGCGGATATTGTAAATCCCGATGTATTTGTACCTGCCCAAATCGTTGTAGTAGGTGGTACGGCGCCTAGTTTAGGCCCAAGTATTGGAGAGTATTTGAATCTGCCTGTTACAATTCCAGAGAATGCAGCGGTGGCTAATGCTATCGGTGCAGCCCTAGCGTTATCGACTATCGAACTTACGGTTCATGTCGATACAAAACGGCGCTTACTGGTCATTCCTGAATTAGGGATTAAGCAACAAACGTGTACCTTACAGCGCGTAGAACAAGTTGTGGAACGTGCTAAAGAGGCTCTTAGTGAAGAAGCATTGCGGTTAGGCCTTGGTAAGGACCAAGATATAGAGGTGATTAGTATCGAAGACTTCCCTGTAGTAGAGGGCTGGCAATCGATGGAACGGTTAATCACCGTGAAAGTACAACTAGCAGCGGGGGTGAAACAGTATGTGGAATAAAGGACTATCCTATCGGGAACGTCAAGGAATTGGACAGGCCGGTATGAATAAGGATACCAATTCAAATGTAGGTGACGCATTAAATGCTGATACGAATAAAAGTTATGCGGTAAATACTGATGAAAATGCACCAAAACATAGTTTAGGTCTAGTGTTTTTCCCTGCCTTTGATTGGAAGATTTCTGAAACTCATCCAGAACGACAAGAGAGATTGCTATATACGCGAGATCAAATCGTAGAGGAAGGCTTATTAGATATACCTAATATTAAAGAATATAATCCTATCGTTGCCGATTGGGATACCATAGAGCGTGTCCATGTGGGCGCCCCAGATTTAGAATCTTGGGTAACGGAAGCACATCGTGTGTCAGCGGGCGGCGCTATTGCAGCAGCTGATGCGGTTATGCGGGGCGAAGTAGATCGTGCCTTTGCCCTCGTTAGACCTCCAGGGCATCATGCGATGGCCATGGTTCATGGTATCCGTGGATTCTGTACCATAAACATTGAAGCCGTTATGATTCAGCATATGCACCAAACCTATGGTATTAAACGGGTGGCTGTAGTAGATACAGATGTACACCATGGCGATGGATCTCAAGATGTGTTCTACCATGATCCAGATACACTATATATTAGTTTCCACCAAGATGGACGGACCCTATATCCTGGTACAGGCTTTATGGATGAATTCGGTGGACCCCAAGCCATCGGTGGCAATATAGATATCCCATTACCGCCAGGCACAGGTGACGAAGGCTTGATGAAGGTTATGCGTGAACTCGTGTTACCTATCTTAGAAGAATTTAATCCAGATATTGTTATCAACTCTGCAGGACAAGATAATCACTTTAGTGATCCTTTGGCAAATATGCAGGTTACGGCAAAGGGCTATGCGGAGTTGGTGGATTTATTACAAGCAGATATAGCGGTATTAGAAGGTGGGTACTCCGTACAAGAGGCGTTGCCATATGTAAATACAGGTATTATCTTATCTATGGCAGGCCTTGATTACAGTAAGGTCGTAGAACCGGCCTTTGACCCTGTTAAATATAAGCAAAGCCAAAGTGTAACAGCCTATATTGATGACCTTATTGCTAAGTGGAAGGTGCAATGGGCTAATCGTCATAAGATAGCTGAAGAGGAATGTACCGGTGTAGGTGATATATGGTCAAATCGTTACAATGTGTACTATGATGAAACGGGTGTACAAGAGGAACGCCTTGAAAAGGTGCGCATGTACGAGGATAAAGTAGGATGGCATAGCATACTTTCACGAGGTCAATATGGACCTTATGGGCCACAAAGTGTATATGCTATGTTCATTCCTTGGCAAGCCGATGACGCAACTCGCCAAGATGGTATAACAGAGGCTAAACGGGCTAAAGCAGAAGGCGGTGCTAGCCGCTATGTTGTGGTAGATCCACTTGGCGAAGGCCAGTATGAATTATGATTGTAGTTTTTATAACATGGTAGAGATTCTTATAATATGGTAATGATTTTTTATAGGAATGCACCATATTGTGTTTGTAACGGATGTTACAATCTGATTCATGGTAATAAAAAATAGTTAACATGTGATATAATAAGAAGAAATAACGCCCCTTTGTGTAAGGGGCGTTCTAATGTTTAGATTTAGAATAGTGAGGTTCCTATGCGCAGCGATAATAGAACAGCAGGTCAATTGCGACCTATTAAAATAACACGGAATTTTACAGAGTATGCAGAAGGTTCTGTACTCATTGAGTGCGGCAAGACTAAGGTTATCTGTACAGCTACTGTGGAGGATTCTGTGCCGCGCTGGCTCAAAGGTTCCGGCCGAGGTTGGGTAACAGCAGAATACTCCTTGTTGCCACGTTCTACGCAAACTCGCGTAAGCCGTGAAGCTGCAAAGGGTAAACAAACGGGCCGCACTGTAGAAATTCAACGCCTTATCGGTCGTGCTTTGCGCGCCGTTGTAGACCTTGAAGCACTTGGTGAACGTTCTATTACTATCGATTGTGACGTTATTCAAGCAGATGGAGGTACGCGTACAGCATCTATTACAGGTGCCTTTGTAGCCCTCGTTGATGCGGTGGACTTCACCTTTGGTGGAGCAGGCAAATTCCCGATTACTGACTTCTGTGCAGCTATTTCCGTAGGTATTGGTCCAGAGGGGCCTATTACGGACCTTTGTTACGAAGAGGATAGTGCAGCTATCGTTGACATGAACGTGGTGCGCACCGGCTCTGGTGATATGGTTGAGGTACAAGGTACTGGTGAACATGGTACCTTTAACCGTGATGAGCTCAATGCATTACTTGATTTAGCAGAGGCTGCTACGGATGAGCTCATGGCAAAACAACGGGAAGTACTTGGCACAACAGCAGATAAAGTAGGTAAGGTATATCCTACAGCTCCGGAGGTGTAAGGTGGAACAAATCGTATTAGCTACAGGCAATAAAGGAAAAATTCGTGAATTTTCTGAGGCTTTTTCTCATTTATCTATCGATTGTGTACCGGTGAAAGATGTCATTTCCATCGAAGAACCGGAGGAAACTGGTACAACCTTTATGGAAAATGCTCTTTTAAAAGCTCGCTATTATGCAAAGGCTACGAATCGTCCATGCCTTGCTGACGATTCTGGCATCACTGTAGATGCTCTTAATGGGGCTCCAGGTGTGTATTCTGCGCGTTATGCAGGTCATCATGGTGATGATCAAGCTAATAATGAAAAATTGATTCGTGAGCTTCAAGGTAAAAGCGACCGCACAGGTCATTATGTGTGTGCTTTGGCTCTCGTATACCCTGATGGTCGTGAAGTGACAGCGGAAGGCTATTGCGATGGCCTCGTACAAGACGAGCCAAAAGGGGATAATGGCTTTGGCTATGATCCGTATTTCTATGTGCCTGAGTTCAAGAAAACAATGGCTGAACTTAGCATCGAAGAAAAGGAAAAGATTAGCCATCGTGGCCGTGCATTACGCGAATTAATTAACAAGCTTTGATATTTTTGAACTATATGGTATAGTTCATATAAATATGTAATATAATAGTATTAGAGAACTTATAAAATGAAACGAATTGGTATTTTAAGTGATACCCATGGGTATCTAAAGGATATTGACCTCGTCTTGGAGGCTACAGCAGATCAAGACATCGATATGTGGCTTCACGCCGGTGACTTTGGTGATGATGCTCGTTATATGCAGGAGCATACGGATATTCCTGTGTATGCAGTGCGTGGTAATAACGACCGTGTACAACCTCTTGAGCCGCGAGAACAGTTGATCCCGCTAGAGGATACCTATATTTACATGACTCATGGTCATGAGGTATCATATTATAATCGCATACAAAAACTGATTGAGTTAGGCACTGATATGGGGGCGCGACTCATCGTGTCCGGTCATAGCCATCATCATGGTGAGGTTCGTGTTCGTGATGCGGTATTTGTGAATCCCGGCAGTATATCGTTGGCTCGCGACCGCTCTGGCGGTACATTTGCCATCGTTACCTACGATAATGGACAGTTTGATGTAGAGTTTGTGTATAAACAAGAAATTGTTTAGTTATATGGTGAAAGCTTATTCTGATACAGTTTGAAAAGCTTTCAGAAAAATAGTAAGTCTATGCATGGAAAGGGTTATGACATATCATGGATACACCAGTTAAAGCAAAGCCTAAAATGAAATTATATGGTTTTAATAATCTCACAAAGACATTGAGTTTTAATATTTATGATATTTGTTATACTCGTACAGAAGAAGAGAAAAAACAATACATTCAGTACATTGATGAAGTATACAATGCAGATCGTTTAACAGCGATCTTAACAGAGGTTAGCCATATTATTGGTGCCAACATCCTTAACGTAGCGAAACAAGACTATGATCCACAAGGTGCATCTGTAACGATTTTGATTTCTGAAGAGGAAATTGAAAAAGAAGATGTCGTAATGCATCTTGATAAATCTCACCTTACTGTACATACCTATCCTGAAAGCCATCCACATAAAGGGATTAGTACATTCCGTGCAGATATTGAAGTGTCCACATGTGGTCAAATCTCTCCACTTAAAGCACTTAACTATTTAATTCAAAGCTTTGACTCCGATATCCTTACATTGGACTACCATGTACGTGGCTTTACGCGTGATGTATCTGGTAAGAAAATCTATATCGATCATCGTATCAACTCTATCCAAAACTACATCAATGCAAAAACTCGCAACATGTACAACATGATTGATGTGAACGTGTACCAAGAAAATATTTTCCATACAAAAATGATGCTAAAAGAGTTTGATTTAGATAATTACCTATTTGGTATTACTGAAGCTGAATTGAGCGAACGAGAAATCAAACAAATTAAACATCAATTAAAGCAAGAAATGATGGAAATTTTCTATGGCCGTAACTTACCATCCGTAAAAGCATAAATAAAAATGTATATTTTGTATGCTCGTTGTCCTATTAGATAATTCGTATACAGTACCAAAGTAGATAAGCCGTATATGGTTTATCTACTTTTGTTTAGTTATCATTTTTATTACTAGTATAAATTAATAGAATTTAATTCTAAAATATTCGAAAAACTATATCGAAAAAACTTGAATTGTTATATATCATTTTGTATAATACAATTAGTTAAAGGTATTAAATACCGACTCAAAAGAGTCCGAGTTTATCCACAAAGGAGAATTATTATGGACGTACGTGAATTAGCTGTACAAAAAAAACGTGAATTAAAAGGTTTCCTTACTGTAGGAACTAAATATGAATTAAAAGACGCTCATGATTTATCTGTAGCTTACACACCAGGTGTAGCAGAACCATGCTTGCGTATTAAAGATAATGAAGCAGAATCCTTCGAATTAACTTGCCGTTCTAACATGGTTGCCGTTGTATCCGACGGTACTCGTGTACTTGGCCTTGGCGATATCGGCGCTGCAGCAGCATTGCCTGTAATGGAAGGTAAATCCTTATTGTTCAAAAAATTCGGCGATGTAGACTGCATTCCATTGGTTGTAGATACAAAAGATGCTGATACTTTGATCAACACTGTAAAATTATTGCAAAAAAACTTTGCTGGCATTAACTTGGAAGATATTTCTTCTCCTAAATGCTATGAAATCGAAAACCGTTTGAAAGAAGAGTTGGAAATCCCTGTATTCCATGATGACCAACACGGTACAGCTATCGCTTGTTTAGCTGGTGTTAAAGGTGCTCTTCGCCTTGTTAAAAAAGACTTAGCAACAGCTAAAATCGTTGTAAACGGTGCTGGTGCTGCTGGTGCAAACATCGCTCGTTTGTTATACCTTGCAGGCGCTCGTGATATTACATTGTTAGTATCCTCTGGCGTATTGCACAAAGACTACAAACGTCTTGATTCCTTGCAATCCGAATTGATCGACTTGCTTAAACTTGAAGAAAAACATGGCAACTTGGCTGAAAACGCTAAAGGCGCTGACATTCTTCTTGGCGTATCTGCAGCAGGTGTATTCACAAAAGAAATTTTGGAAAACTTGGCTGACGATGCTATCGTATTCGCAATGGCTAACCCTAACCCAGAAGCAACATATGCTGACATGAAAGCAGCTGGCGTTCGTATCGCTGGTACTGGTCGTTCCGATGCTCCTAACCAAATCAACAACGTAGCAGTATTCCCTGGCGTCTTCCGCGGTGCTATCGATGTTCGTGCAACTAAAATCACTGATGAAATGAAATTGGCTGCAGCTGACGCATTGGCTCACTTGATTCCAGATAGCGAATTGAACGAAGAAAACATCATGCCATCCGTATTCGATCCTCGTGTAGCTCCAGCTGTTGCAAAAGCAGTTGCTGATGTTGCTGTAAAACAAGGCATCGCTAAAAAACCTCAAGTAGTTGAAGACGGAAGCTACGAAGGTTAATAAATAGGTAATAGTCTTACTTTAATGGCTTAATAGCTATTTAAGAACTCGGTAAGATAATATAAACTATAATGACATGCATCTCGAAAGAGGTGCATGTTTTTTCATATAAACTAATAAAATTTAAAAAATTAATGAAGTTGTAAAAAAGTACTTGTCACTATTTTGTATCGATGATATAATAATTTTCGTTGCAGAGCGATACTCAAAAGAGTAAAAAACTCAGCAAGAGTAGTGGTTGACATCAACTACCAGGTTTGCTATAATTAGCAAGTAATTAATGACGGGGCATAGCGCAGTTTGGTAGCGCACCTGGCTTGGGACCAGGGGGTCGCAGGTTCGAATCCTGCTGCTCCGACCATTTTTTTTTGCGGGTGTAGCTCAATGGTAGAGCCCCAGCCTTCCAAGCTGGTCGCGAGGGTTCGATTCCCTTCACCCGCTCCATTTTTTTTTGCCTTTTTTAGGGTAAAACGTAATATTGACGATATATAGTACATAATTTATACTATAATAGATAATTACATATATAGGTAATCCACATGGTTCAGTAGCTCAGTTGGATAGAGCAACGGCCTTCTAAGCCGTGGGTCGGGGGTTCGAATCCCTCCTGGATCACCAAAGAAATAAGCGGATAGCTCGTAATGAGCTATCCGCTTTTTTATGCATAAAGTAGTCCCAAAAAGACAGTAAGTTTTATATATGATATAATGTTGAAAATGAAGAAATGATGAAGTGTGTAAAGGGTGATTGGTATGAAAAATATCGAGAGTATTTTTAACTTAATAAAACTTAAAGAACATAAACAAGATGAGAAGTGTTATTTTGATCCCATTAGATATTTTTTAGTCCAGAAAAAACCGGAAGAAGAGGTTCGGCAAAAAACAATTATATTTTTACAAAAGAGACTAGGAGTACCTATTGAACGAATTCGTGTAGAAGAACCTATGTGCCATGTGAAAAAAGGTTTAAGGGGAAGAGCTGATATCGTAGTTTATCGTGATGATAAACAAGAAGAAGTTTTATTGGTAATAGAGTGTAAAGCCCCTTATATTGATGTTGAATGTAATATGGTATTAGATCAAGCAATAAGATATCGGGATATATTAGATGCTGAATATATCATGCTTGTTAATGGTATCAATGCTGTGGTTTATCAATTTAAGAATGGTAGGTATAAAGAAGTTAATAAAATTCCGACTTATCAAGAGTTTTTAAAATCTAAAGTGAGGTTTATTAAGGAAAACAAAGATAAACCATATACATTTGAGGATATTAAGTCAAAAAGATTGCAAAATAAATTTTTGAATATGGGATATATCGGAGAGGATAGTCCTGAAGAAAACTATGAGTTTTACCTTAATTTTTTAAATTTATTATTATTAAAAAAGATTTCATCTCCGAATATTTTAGAAAAAATAGGTGTAATGTAAGATTGCTTTAGAGGGTTTACTTTTTTTGGAAACAGAGGAGGTGGGTCTTATCAAAACTGGACACGTTTATTTATAGCCCGGGATTATGAAGGGAAAGATCAGGTTTTGGGGATTAGTATATGTGCTACCGCACATACTGAAAATGACCCACATTGGGGTAATAGCATTGGTAGAACTCAGTTGAATGTATCTATAACAAATAAAGAAACTAGACATCATTCATTACAGTTGAATTTGGATAAATTTTGTAAGTTTGATATCAATACCAATATGATTGAAATTACACACAATGGTGCCATAACAAGAGGTCGAGATGGAGCGTTACCTAAAAAGGAATTACTTTCTTATGTTCAAAAAAGAGCTCCTGAATTAGTAAAAGATAATAAAATATACTTAGGTTGTCTTGATAACTCCCGTTTGTTAGAGTGGCGGAATCCTAATGTACAATCCTTTATAAGAAATTTATTACGCTATGCAGTGCTTCGTGATGGATTTAGATCAGAATATAAAAAATCAAAGTAATATTGTTAATAAAAAGACCATTCATCGAATGGTCTTTTGTTTTTTATATAAAAAATTCAAAAGTTCAAAATTATTTACCCACCATAAACCCAGTATTTATCTGTATTCTTGGTGCATAAATCATATTAGTCAAAATAAAAGTCAAAAAAAGTCAAAAATTTTTAATTTGACCTATTGACTTTTTGACTTAATCAGATTATTATAATGTCATAAGGTTGAAGAAACCTAGAAATAAAGCAAGAAATTAAACAGACTTAAAAAGTCAAACAGATATACTTGTAGTAAAAAAGTGAGGTAATTTATATGAACAACAATTTCAATAACTTTGGTAGCGATTTCGGTAGCATGAATGATTTATTCAATCAATTGATGGGTAACATGGGTGGTTATTCCACAGAAAACCGTCGTTATAAAATTAATGGTCGTGAAGTGACTCCAGAAGAGTTTGCTTTCTATCGTCAAACTGGTCGTTTACCTTCTAATGAAGAAATGCAAGCTGCTCAAGCTGCACAACAAGGTAAAATGAAACAAGATGGTATCCTTGCCAAGTTGGGTACAAACTTAACTCAACAAGCTCGTGATGGTAAACTCGATCCTGTTATTGGCCGTAATAAAGAAATCCAAGAAACAGCAGAAATCTTAGCACGTCGTACTAAAAACAATCCTGTACTCGTAGGTGATGCTGGTGTTGGTAAAACAGCTGTAGTAGAAGGCTTGGCACAAGCAATTGTTAATGGCGATGTTCCTGCAGCTATTAAAAATAAAGAAATCATTTCCATTGATATTTCCGGTTTGGAAGCTGGTACTCAATATCGTGGTTCCTTCGAAGAAAATATCCAAAACCTTATCAAAGAGGTTAAGGCTGCTGGTAACATTATCTTGTTCTTCGATGAAATCCACCAAATCTTGGGCGCTGGTTCTACAGGCGATGGTCAAGGTTCTAAAGGTTTAGCAGATATCTTGAAACCTGCTTTGTCCCGTGGTGAAATGACTGTTATCGGTGCTACAACACAAGATGAATACCGTAACACAATCATGAAAAACGCAGCTCTTGCTCGTCGTTTCAATGAAGTTAAGGTAAATGCACCATCTCCAGAAGATACTTTCAAAATTTTACAAGGCATTCGTCCATTGTATGAAGCGCATCATAATATCGAATTGCCAGATGCTGTGTTGAAAGCAGCTGTAGATTATTCTGTACAATACATCCCTCAACGTAGCTTACCAGATAAAGCCATCGACTTGATCGATGTAACAGCAGCTCACTTGGCTTCCCAACATCCTGTAACTGATATTAAAACATTAGAAGCAGATATTGCAGAAGCTAAAGCAAAACAAGAAGAGTTTGCTCAAAAAGAAGATTACGAATCCGCTATTAATGAAAAGATGCGTATTCAAAAATTGCAAGAAGAAATCGATAATCACACTGAAAACCAAAAGGTAGTGGCTAAGGTTAATGATGTAGCGGAAGCCGTTGAAAGAATGACTGGTATCCCTGTATCTCAAATGGGTGCATCCGATATTGAACGCTTGAAAGACATGAAATCTCGTCTACAAGCTCATGTCATCGGTCAAGATAAAGCAGTAGAAGCTGTATCTAAAGCAATCCGTCGTAACCGTGCAGGCTTTGACGAAGGTAACCGTCCAATCGGTAGCTTCTTATTCGTAGGTCCTACTGGTGTTGGTAAAACAGAATTGGCTAAACAATTAGCACTTGATATGTTTGGTAACAAAGATGCTATCATCCGCTTGGATATGTCCGAATACAGTGATCGCACAGCAGTTTCCAAATTGATTGGTGCTACAGCTGGTTACGTTGGTTACGAAGATAACTCCAACACATTGACTGAACGCGTTCGTCGTAATCCATATTCCATCGTATTATTCGACGAAATCGAAAAAGCAGACCCTCAAGTTATTACATTACTTCTTCAAGTATTGGACGATGGTCGCTTAACAGATGGTCAAGGTAACACAGTAAACTTCAAAAATACTGTTATCATTGCTACATCTAATGCAGGTTTCGGTTATGGCAGTGACAATAACGATGAAAACAAAGTCGATGTAATGGACCGCATTGCTCCATTCTTCCGTCCTGAATTCTTGAATCGTTTCAATGCAGTTATCGAATTCAATCAATTGAGCAAAGAAGATTTGAAGAAAATCGTTGATTTGATGCTCGACCAAGTTAACAAAACTTTGGCTAAAAAACAAATTACCTTAGATGTAACTGATGCAGCTAAAGATTTGTTGATGGAACAAGGTTATGACAAAACAATGGGCGCTCGTCCATTACGTCGTGTTATTGAATCTGAAATTCGTGACAATGTAACTGATTACTACTTGGATCACATCGATGCAAAACACTTGCTTGCTGATGTTGTAGATGGTCACATTGTAATCAGCGACAAGGATGCTGCTAACACATCCGATGCTAAATCTGATGATGATAAATCTGCAGACCACAGCAAACAAGCTGATGATGCTGCATCCAAGGACAATAAATAATCGGTAGGCTATTGACCCTTTCATTGAATCCCTTACAACTCTCTTCATATACACACATATAACAATAGGCCTATTGATTGTGAAAGCACTCGACATTACGTCGAGTGCTTTTTTGCGTTATTATATGAATTTTGTATACATGACAAAAATCATTGATAAGCTATCAATATTTTTTGTATAATCATGTTACTATATTCTATAGAATTTAAAGAAAAGATGAAGAATATAAGGGAAATTAGAATATAAGAAAAACCAAGCATATAAGAAAAATGAAGAACGAGAGGAGCATAGTGATGTCACATTATATAGATCTAAATAGCGATTTAGGTGAAAGCTTTGGCAATTATACATTGGGCATGGATAGTGAGGTGTTAAATCACGTCACTAGTGCCAATGTGGCTTGTGGTTGGCATGCCGGTGATCCTCTCATCATGGAGGCCACTGTTAAGATGTGCAAGGAGAAGGGTGTAGCCGTAGGGGCTCATCCGGGATATCCTGATTTAATGGGCTTTGGACGCCGCAAGATGGCGGTTAGCCCTGATGAGGCACGAGCCTATATGGTATACCAACTCGGTGCGTTGCAAGGATTTTGCAATCAGTACGATGTAGAGTTGCAGCACATGAAATTGCATGGTGCCTTTTACAATATGGCGTGTGTAACGCCGGACCTAGCCGATGCAGTGTTAGATGGATTGGAAGCGGTGAATCCCAAGGTTCGTGCCATGGTGCTCAGCGGTAGTTATATCGCCAAAGAGGCAGAGCGACGAGGTATCCCTGTCATCCAAGAGGTTTTTGCAGACCGAGGTTATACAGAGGAAGGTACCTTGGTGCCCCGTACGGAAGAGGGGGCTTTCATAAAAGACCCGCAAGAGGCATTAGAACGGGTGCTCATGATGGTGCAAGAAGGCAAGGTCGTAACGAATACGGGTAAAATAATCGATATTGTGGCCGATTCCGTATGCGTCCATGGCGATAATCCAAAAGCAATAGCTTTCACAAAGTATATTCGTGAAGGCCTCACTAAGGCAGGTGTCGTGGTAGCGAATTTTCAGAATCGATAGATTACAATCGATTGTACAAGAGTAGATAGAATCAGAATAGATAAAAGGAGTCAGTATGAAACCGATTACAGGTAAAGCGAGTTTATCTGTCCTCTTAGGGGCAGCATTTTTGATGGCCACGTCGTCCATTGGGCCAGGATTTATGTTACAAACGGCGGCGTTTACAGGCCAGTTACAGGCGGATTTTGCGTTCGCCATCGTGGTGTCCGTTATTTTCTCCATCATTGCACAGCTCAATGTATGGACCATCATCGGCGTATCCCAAATGCGGGGCCAAGACATTGCGAATAAGGTATTGCCAGGGCTTGGTTACTTCGTAGCGTTCTTGATTTCTCTTGGAGGCCTTGCGTTTAATATCGGCAATATTGGCGGTGCGTCCATGGGCCTTAATATCGTATTCGGTATCGATACGACGACGGCAGCGGCCATCAGTGGTATTTTGGGGATTTTATTATTTGCATCCCCTAAAATGGGAGGCGTTCTCGATAATACGGCGAAAGTGTTGGGCACAGTGATGCTCGTACTCATCGGTTATGTAGCGTTTTCTACTAATCCTCCTATAGCAGAGGCCGCAACCCATGCCATTGTGCCAACCAATTACCCTTGGCTAGCTACGATTACCCTTATCGGCGGTACCGTAGGTGGGTACATTACATTCTCCGGCGGCCATCGCTTGATTGATGCGGGCATTACTGGCCGTGAACATTTAAAAGATGTGCGTCGCGCTGCCTTCATGGGCATGTCTGTAGACGCCATTGTTCGTATATTGTTATTCTTAGCCGTACTCGGCGTAGTATCCATGGGCTTTGCGTTAGATCCAAAGGACCCAGCAGGTTCTGCGTTCTTACTTGGTGCTGGTGAAATCGGCCATAAACTATTCGGTATCGTATTCTTCTGTGCGGCGTTGACCTCCGTTGTAGGCGCTGCCTATACATCGGTTTCCTTCCTTAAAACCTTGTTCAAGGTGGTGGAACGGTATGAAAAATTGACCATCATGGCATTCATCTTCGTGTCCACATGCATTCTTATCTTTATCGGCAAACCGGCTACACTATTAATCGTGGCGGGCTCTGTGAATGGTTTGATCTTGCCTGTTACCTTAGCCGTTATGTTATTGGCAACGCGTAAGACGAATATCGTAGGGGATTATAAGCACAATCCGGTTTTATTCTACACTGGCTGGATTGTCGTGCTTGTGACTGCTTATATCGGCGTTACATCCTTGCAAGGTATTGCGAAATTATTAGGTTAGGGGGACATCATGAATCCCACAATTTCACCTGTTGGGGATAGTGCTATCTCCATCGAATTTGGTCAAGTTATTGACCCTAAGATTAATCAGCGTATCCGTCAGACTGTGGCGGGTATTGAAAGCCTCCATTTAGAGGGGATTATTGAGATGGTGCCTACCTATTGTGCGCTTCTCATTCAGTATGATGCGCTGCGCTACACCTATGCTGAACTGTGCCACATTCTTGAACCTATCTGTACGCAGCCTATGAGTGCTGATGAAAGTGAACTCGTGACGGTCGTAGAGATACCGACCGTCTATGGTGGTGAATTTGGTCCAGACCTTGGATTTGTAGCATCTCATAATCACCTTACAGAGGCCGATGTGGTGAGCATTCATAGCGGCACGGATTATCTCGTGTATATGATGGGCTTTATTCCGGGCTTTACGTATCTAGGTGGCATGGATCCACGCATCGCTACACCTCGCTTGTCCTCGCCACGCACGCATATTCCGGCAGGATCTGTAGGTATCGCGGGTGAGCAGACCGGCACCTATCCGTCGGATTCCCCTGGTGGCTGGCAAATTATAGGATGCACGCCTTTGTCCATGTACGATGCATCCCGTGAAGAGGCGGCCCTTCTTAAGGCGGGCGATTATGTGCGCTATGTT
Organism: Veillonella sp.; assembly: GCF_041333735.1. Lineage (NCBI taxonomy): Bacteria > Bacillati > Bacillota > Negativicutes > Veillonellales > Veillonellaceae > Veillonella > Veillonella sp. The sequence goes on along the minus strand of NZ_JBGKFB010000001.1, from coordinate 293,498 downwards.
CCTATTGATGAAAGTGCGTTCCACTGTATTAAGAAATTGGGCTCTTCTTTTAAGCCCGTTGTACATCATGTAAAGGTAGGTGACCTTCGTGGCGGTAAGTGAATATAAGAATGCGTCATTTGAGGTGGTTGCGCCTGGTATGATGACCACCGTGCAAGACGGAGGGCGCGTAGGCTTTCAACAATATGGTATGCCCGTGGCTGGCCCCATGGATGGTGAAAGCTATTCTATCGGCCAAGCCCTTGTAGGGAATACGACACCCGTAGGTGCTTTGGAGTGTACCGTCCTCAGCCCTACGCTGAAGGTGAAAGGTACGTGTATTGTTGCTTTCACAGGTGCCGATATGCAGCCTACCATTAATAATGTGGAGGTGCCGCGGTACATTCCTTTTGTCTGTCATGACGGCGATGTCATCTCTGGCAGCTTTAGCCAATGTGGGGTGCGCATGTATATTTCCTTCGCCGGAGGTGTCGACGTGCCTGAAATCAACGGCAGCGTAGCGACGCACACGAAAGCGAATATTGGCGGATTTGAGGGACGTCCCTTAGCGGCGGGCGACGAAGTGCGTTTAAAGGACTGTACGCGTGATACTATCATCTGCGACTATACTAGTGAATCAAATCATTTATTTAATACGGTTCTATTTAATCGGGGCGGCCGTGAATGCCATGAACCGCTGCGCGTTGTACTGGGCTCGCAAGCTAAGTACTTTACAGAAACGGGTATTCGCAATTTTAGCAGTGAACTCTATACATTAACCATTCAATGCGACCGCATGGGATTTAGGTTAGATGGAGCCCCTGTTGAACACATCGACGGCGCCGATATCATCTCCGATGGCGCTGTGTTTGGATCCATTCAAGTCCCATCTGATGGCAATCCCATTATACTCATGGCTGATCGGCAAACGACGGGGGGCTATACGAAAATCGGTACCGTTATTACCGCTGATTTGCCTAGATTGAGCCAATTGCCTATTGGGGATGGAATTACCTTTGATATTGTATCTGTGGAAGAGGCACAAGAGATGTATAGGGCATATATGCAAAATTTGCATAGCAAAATTAACTTAGCTTCTGTACAAAGTACATTTGTATTTTCTCTGAAAACAACAATATAATACGTAAAAAACGACTGATTTATAAGTTTACGCATAATTTTGTATGTATATGTATTTTATGAAAGCCACTCCTTGTAGTAAGGAGTGGCTTTTTTGTGCATGAAGTATAAATCAATATTAAATAATTTATCTGATTACTTAAAAATATATCGATATATTTTCTTAAACAAAAATCTTCTATAAAAAATGAGGATAAAATGAACCAATTTGGTATAGCTTAAGTTGTGTAAAATCAATAACGGATTAATAATGAGAATGACAGAAATACTACATATAATGAAAATACATACGATATGAATTAAAATACATGAAGAATTTATATAGAGCATAGTAAATACAAGCAAAAAAATAGAAATAGACAAAATTCGAAATAGGAATTAAATATTCTTAATCCGTATAATTTACAATTGAGAAATATGAGGAGAGTATGATAGAATAATGAAATCAAATTCATAGTTTTTTAGAAGTTAATGGATTTTATTACTCTACAAAGAGCTAAACTTCATTATGTTTTTGAAAATATATTTCATGTAGTTGAGAGGTTAGTTAGCAAAAAGGAAGCGAAAATGAATAAAATCTTTAAAGTTATTTGGTCTAAGTCGAAACAATGCTATGTTGTAGTATCTGAATTGGCAAAGAATACAACAGGGAAAAAGAAAATTGTTGTGGCTAGTATTTTGGCGGCATTGATGGCTGGGCAGGCCATGCAAGTTGAGGCTGGTGGTTCTTGGGGCCCTAGTACTACAAAAGGGATTGCTATTTCTGCCGGTGGCGGTATTACTGCTAGCGCATGGGGCAATAATGCAATAGCTATTGGTGGTGCCACTGCTAACGAAAATGGTGCTATAGCTATTGGTAGTGATACTAGTAGTCAGCAAAATGCTGTATCTATAGGTTGGGGATCAACTGGTTCAGGCTATGGTGCGCTTGTTTTGGGGACGACTGCTGAACAATATAAAACGGGAGATGCTGATAGAGTAGCGTCCGCGTCAGGAACATATGCTGTTTCTGTTGGTGCCGGTGCACAAGCGGGGCAAAACTATTCAATGGCATTTGGTACTAATACAACTGCTAATGGGGAATCAGCAGTTGCTATGGGCTACAAATCGAAAGCAAGTTCCCAAAATGCTGTTTCCATTGGTAGTGAATCTGAAGCGAGTGAATTAAATGCCCTTGCGATTGGTACTAATGCGAATGTAACAAAGCAAAATGCGACAGCCGTAGGTTCTGGTGCATCTGTTACAGGTCATAATGCTACTGCTGTAGGTAATGATACAAAAGCAAAAAAACAATATGATAATGCTTTTGGTTATACAAGTACTGCTAGTGGTGGTGCTGCTACGGCCGTAGGTTACTATGCAACTGCGTCTGGAAATCAGACTGTTGCATTAGGCTCAACTATTAATTCGACTGCTCAATATGCTACAGGTATTGGTTATAGTGTGAATTCTGAAGGTGAAGGTTCTGTTGCTATTGGTGCAGGAACTGATGCATTTGGTGTTATTCCTGCAAAACAAGTTAAGGCAACGGCCAAAAATGCTATTGCTATTGGTCGTGCCACACAAGCAACCTCACAAGATGCAACAGCAATTGGTACAGATGCAACTGCGTCTAATACCGATGCTATTGCAATAGGTAGAAAATCTAATGCTTCTGGTTCTACATCTATTGGTTTTGGTTATAATACGAAAGCGACTCAAACTAATACTGTAGCAATTGGTACTGACGTGTCTGCCACTGCTGAAAGTGCCATTGCTCTCGGCCGTAAAACAACCGCTAGCGGTTTAAGTTCGACTGCTGTTGGTCCATTAGCGAATGCCTCTGGAAAGTATTCTTCCGCATTTGGTATGAACACATCAGCTGCGAATGAGGGATCATTGGCTCTTGGTAATGGTGCAAGTGCTACTGTTGACAACGGAGTAGCCTTAGGTTCCGGTTCAAAAGCTAATGTAGGTAGTGGCACTGCAGGCTTTGATCCTCATGCAAGTCGTAATGATCCATATACAAATTTATCTGGTAATACATTAACTAGTACTTGGGGGGCCGTAGCAGTTGGTGATGGCACAAATACACGTCAAATTACAGGTGTAGCAGCCGGTACAAACGATACAGATGCAGTTAATGTAGCACAATTAAAAGCATTAAATTTAGCTTTTACTACAGATGGTAATGCTGGGGATGTTAATTTAACTAATACGTTAAGTGTAAATGGTGATACTGATTATATTGCTACTTCAGGTAGTACTGGTAAATTAACTATTTCTGGTAAAATAAAAGATATTAGCGTTGATACTAATGGTACTGCTAGTGCATCTAAAGGATTGGCTAATGCTGCTAATGTAGCTACGGCTATTAATGATGCTAATGCAGCTCAAACCATTAAATATAAAGCTAATGGTGCAGGTAATAATTCAGTTAAACTATCTGATGGTTTAAACTTTACAAATGGTACAACTACTACGGCAACAGTAGGGGCGAATGGTCAAGTATCCTTTGATCTTAATACGGCAACAAAGCAATCGATTACTGATTCTGCTACTGCTGTATCTCGTACGATTTCTCTTGGTGGTGATACAGGTACTACAACGGCTAAATCATTGAGCTCAGGTAATGTTAACTTTGGTGTTAAGAGTGGTAATTCTACATATCTTACAACTAAAGCAACTGGTAATGATGTAACATTGACCATCAATGAACAAGCAATTAAGGATGCGGCTAAGGATGCGTCATCATTCAAGGTGAAAGCTAATGCTACTGCTGCACAAGATGTTAAAGGTGGCGATACAGTTGCTTTCAACAATGGTGATAATATCGCAATTACCCAAAATGGTAAGACATTTACAATTGGTACATCTAAAAATGTAACATTTGATACAGCAACTATCGGTGGAAATACAACTATCGGATCTACAGGAGTTACAACTAATAAGGTGACTGTAGGCACTATTTCTATTGATGGAACTAATGGCATTAACGCAGGTAATAAGGCTATTACTAATGTAGGCACAGGTATCGTGGCTAATAGCAATGCAGATAATAGCAATGTAGCTAACATTGGTGATGTTAAGACTATCGCTAATGATGCTGTAGCTAATTTGTCCACAAACCTTGGTGTTACAGATGGCACGAATAATGGTACTGTTAACTTAAAGACTGAAAAATTAAAAGTTGTTGGCACAGGTGCTGCCAAAGCAACTGTGAATGGCCAAACCATTACAGTTGATGTAGCAAAAGGTACATTAGTAGCTAATGCGGCAACTGGGGCCTTAACAGGTACTGCTGGTGTGGTTGATGCTAATGATATGGCAACTGCTGTTAATACAGCGATTACTAAAGCAGTGGATAATGCTACAGGCAACCAAGCTCTTAAAATTGGTGGTGACACTGCAGCTACTGGTTCTGTTAACCTTAAGAGTGATACATTATCCGTAAAAGGTGATAATAAATTTATTAAAACCGCAGCATCTGGTAATGACATTACTTTATCGGTTGATGAACAAGCAATCAAAACAGCAGCAAAAGATGCGGCTTCCTTCAAAGTAAAAGCTAATAGTGGAGCTGAACAAGAAGTAAAAGGTGGAGAAACTGTTACCTTTAATAATGGCGACAATATCGAGATTACCCAAACTGGTAAGACCTTTACAATTGCTACAGCTAAAAATGTAACATTTGATACTGCAACAATCGGTGTAAATACAACTATTGGATCCACTGGTATTACAACTAATAAAGTAACAGTAGGTGGTGTCTCTATTGATGGCACTAATGGCATCAATGCAGGTGGTAAACAAATCACTAACGTAGCAAGTGGTGGCACAACAGCTACGAATGCAGCGAATATTGGTGATATCAATGCGGCTATTTCTAGTTTGACTACTAATCTAGGTAAGAATACGACCATTGCTTATAAAGCAAATAATGCAGGCGGTCAAACAGTATCCTTAGCAGATGGATTTAATTTCACTAATGGTACATTAACAACTGCAGAAGTAGCAGCTAATGGTGTTGTGAAGTTTAATGTAACGCAAGGTTCTTTGTCTACTGATGGCAATGGTAATATTACAAATACGGCAGGTGTAGCTACAACAGATGATGTAAAAACTGCAGTTAATACAGCTATTACAAAAGCTGTAGATAATGCTACTGGTACTCAAAAACTTGATATTTCTGCAGGTGGTACAGATAGCTCCGTTAACCTTAAAACTCAAAAATTAACGGTAGCAGGTACAGGTGCTGCGACAGCGTCTTTGAATGGTCAAACGATTACTGTTGATGTAGCACAAGGTACATTTACTAATAAGTCTGATGGTACAACCAGTGCTACAGCTGGTGTGGCTAAAGCTGCGGATGTAGCATCAGCAATTAATAATGCTAATACAGCATTAAGTCAAAAAATTACTGATGCAACTACCTCGTTGGGCACATTAGGTAATAATACATTTACATTAAAAGCAGATTCTACAGATACAACAGCGCAAGCACTCAATAAATCTGGTAGCTTAGCGTTCAAAGTAGCGGGTGATGGCGATTTAGTATCTACTAGCGCTACTACAGATACTGTAAAAGTAACTGTCAAAAAAGGTGAATTAAGTAATGCTGCAGATGGCTCTCTAAATGTAACTGATAGCGGTGTAGTAACTGCAGATAACATGAAAACTGTTGTGAATGATGCTATCACTAAAGCTGTCACATCTGCTAAAGATGGATCTGCATGGAACATTTCTACTAATGGTGGTACAGCTACAAAAGTGTCTGGTGGTAATACGGTTGATCTCATTAATGGTGACAACATCGAGATTACACAAGATGGTACAGATGGTAAGAAGATTACGGTTAAGACGAAAAAAGACCTTACTGTAGACTCTGTGACTGCAGGCAATACTGTAATTAATACATCTGGATTAACTAATGGTACAACTGCTATTACTGGAACTGGTATTACAACAGATAAGGTAACAGTAGGTGGCTTATCTATTGACAAAACTGCAGGTATTAATGCTGGTAATAAGGCGATTACTAATGTAGGCACAGGTATCGTGGCGAATAGCAATGCAGATAATAGTAATGTTGCTAACATTGGCGATGTTAAGACTATTGCTAATGATGCTGTAGCTAATTTATCTACAAATCTTGGTGTTACAGATGGCACGAATAATGGTACTGTTAACTTAAAGACTGAAAAATTAAAAGTTGTTGGCACAGGTGCTGCCAAAGCAACTGTGAATGGTCAAACGATTACCGTTGATGTAGCCAAAGGTACATTAGCAGCTAATGCGGCAACTGGGGCCTTAACAGGTACTGCTGGTGTGGTTGATGCTAATGATATGGCAACTGCTGTTAACACAGCGATTACTAAAGCAGTAGATAATGCGACAGGTACCCAAGCTCTTAAAATTGGTGGTGACACTACAGCTACTGGTTCTGTTAACCTTAAGAGTGATACATTATCTGTAAAAGGTGATAATAAATTTATTACAACAGCAGCGTCTGGCAATGACATTACCTTAACGGTTAACGAACAAGCAATCAAAACAGCAGCAAAAGATGCGGCAAGTTTCAAAGTAAAAGCTAATAGCGAAGCTGAACAAGAAGTAAAGGGTGGCGAAACTGTTGTATTTAACGATGGTGACAATATCGAGATTACCCAAACTGGTAAGACCTTTAAAATTGCTACATCTAAAAATGTAACATTTGATACGGCAACTATCGGTGGAAATACAACTATTGGATCCACTGGTATTACAACAAATAAAGTAACAGTAGGTGGTATCTCTATTGATGGCACTAACGGCATTAATGCAGGTAGTAAACAAATCACTAACGTAGCAAGTGGTGGTACTACAGCTACGAATGCTGCGAATATTGGTGATATCAATGCGGCTATTTCTAGTTTGACTACTAACCTAGGTAAAAATACGACAATTGCTTATAAAGCAAATAATGCGGGCGGTCAAACAGTATCCTTGGCAGATGGATTTAATTTCACTAATGGTACATTAACAACTGCAGAAGTAGGCGCTAGTGGCGTTGTGAAGTTTAATGTAACGCAAGGGGCATTATCTACGGATACCAATGGTACTGTATCTGCTGGTACAGCCGGTGTAGCAACAACTGCTGATGTAGCAAGTGCTGTGAATAGTGCGGTTAGCACAGCGGTGAATAATGCAACAGGCAATCAAAAACTTGATATTTCCACAGGTGGCACAGATAGTTCCGTTAACCTTAAAACTCAAAAATTAACAGTAGCAGGTACAGGTGCTGCGACAGCAACTGTGAATGGTCAAACGATTACTGTTGATGTAGCACAAGGTACATTTACTAATAAGTCTGATGGTACAACCAGTGCTACAGCTGGTGTGGCTAAAGCTGCGGATGTAGCATCAGCAATTAATAATGCTAATACAGCATTAAGTCAAAAAATTACTGATGCAACTACCTCGTTGGGCACATTAGGTAATAATACATTTACATTAAAAGCAGATTCTACAGATACAACAGCGCAAGCACTCAATAAATCTGGTGGCTTAGCGTTCAAAGTAGCGGGTGATGGCGATTTAGTATCTACTAGCGCTACTACAGATACTGTAAAAGTAACTGTCAAAAAAGGTGAATTAAGTAATGCTGCAGATGGCTCTCTAAATGTAACTGATAGCGGTGTAGTAACTGCAGATAACATGAAAACTGTTGTGAATGATGCTATCACTAAAGCTGTCACATCTGCTAAAGATGGATCTGCCTGGAACATTTCTACTAATGGTGGTACCGCTACAAAAGTATCTGGTGGTAATACGGTTGATCTCATTAATGGTGACAACATCGAGATTACACAAGATGGTACAGATGGTAAAAAAATCACTGTTAAAACGAAAAAAGATCTTACATTAGATTCTGTAACTGCAGCTAATACTGTAAAAGTAGGCTCTGGTACTAACCTTATTACCTTAGATGGTACAACTGGCGCAGTAAGTGGTAATACATTTACAGCTGGTAATGCCTCTATGAATACAACTGGATTCCGTGTAACAGGGGGCCCATCTGTTACTACTGCTGGTATTGATGCAGGCGGTAAACAAATTACTAATATGATAAGCGGTGGCACAGTTGCTACTAATGCCGCTACTATTGGTGATGTGAATACTAAGGTTACAACTGCTATTAATGATTTAACAACTAATTTAACTAAGAATACCAATATTGCTTACACAGCAAATACTGCTACTCCTGGTCAAACTGTGTCCTTAAAAGATGGATTTAACTTTACTAATGGTACATTAACAACTGCAGAAGTAGCAGCTAATGGTATTGTGAAGTTCAATGTAACGCAAGGTTCTTTGTCTACTGATAGCAATGGTAATATCACAAATACCGCAGGTGTAGCTACAACCGACGATGTAAAAAATGCAGTTAATACAGCTATTACAAAAGCGGTAGATAATGCTACTGGTACTCAAAAACTTGATATTTCTGCAGGTGGTACAGATAGCTCCGTTAACCTTAAAACTCAAAAATTAACAGTAGCAGGTACAGGTGCTGCGACTGCGTCTTTGAATGGTCAAACGATTACTGTTGATGTAGCACAAGGTACATTTACTAATAAGTCCGATGGTACAACTAGTGCTACAGCTGGTGTAGCTAAGGCGAGCGATGTAGCGGCTGCTATTAATAATGCAAACACCGTATTAAATCAAAAAATTAGTGATGCAACTACCTCGTTGGGCACATTAGGTAATAATACATTTACATTAAAAGCAGATTCTACAGATACAACAGCACAAGCACTCAATAAATCTGGTGGTTTAGCGTTCAAAGTAGCGGGTGATGGCGATTTAGTATCTACTAGCGCTACTACAGATACTGTAAAAGTAACTGTCAAAAAAGGTGAATTAAGTAATGCTGCAGATGGCTCTCTAAATGTAACTGATAGCGGTGTAGTAACTGCAGATAACATGAAAACTGTTGTGAATGATGCGATTACTAAAGCTGTGACATCTGCTAAAGATGGTTCTGCATGGAATATTTCTACTAATGGTGGTACAGCTACAAAAGTATCTGGTGGTAATACGGTTGATCTCATTAATGGTGACAACATCGAGATTACACAAGATGGTACAGATGGTAAGAAGATTACGGTTAAGACGAAAAAAGATCTTACATTAGATTCTGTAACTGCAGCCAATACTGTAAAAGTAGGCTCTGGTACTAACCTTATTACCTTAGATGGTGCAACAGGTGGAGTGAGTGGTAATACATTCACAGCGGGGAATGCATCTATGAATACGACTGGATTCCGTTTAACAGGTGGTCCATCTATGACTACAACAGGTATTGATGCAGGTAATAAAGTAATTACCAATGTTGCAAGTGGCGGTACTACAGCTACGAATGCTGCGAATATTGGCGATGTAGATAATAAAGTTACTAGTGCGATTAATGATTTGACTACTAACTTGACTAAGAATACAAGTATTAGTTACACAGCAAACAACGATACTCCAGTTAAAACTGTATCCTTAAAAGACGGTTTTAAATTCACTGATGGTACATTAACAACTGCAGAAGTAGCAGCTAATGGCGTTGTGAAGTTTAATGTAACACGAGGGTCTTTGTCTACTGATGGCAATGGTAATATTACAAATACAGCAGGTGTAGCTACAACAGATGATGTAAAAAATGCTGTTAATACTGCGATTAATACGGCTGTTACTAAAGCGACAGGTGCTCAAGTACTTAATATTACAGATGGCAATAATAATGGTTCTATTAATCTTAAAAATGACGCGTTGAAGGTTGTAGGTACAGATGGTGTTACTACTGAAGTGAGTGGTAAAACTATTACTGTGGGTCTAGATACAGCCACAAAGGATAAGATTAATAATGCTAGTGTAGCAACGAATAAAAATATTTCTCTTGCTGCAGATACAGGCACTGCGTCTAGCCAATCCTTGAAAAATGGTGATGTATCCTTTGCTGTGAAAGGTGCTACTGGGGATTACATCTCTACCAACATGAATGGTAGTACTGTAGAGATTTCCACTAAACGTGCAACCATCAATAGTAATGCCGCTACAGGTGAAGCTTCCGTAACTGGAAATGATGGCCTTGCAACTGCAAAAAATGTAGCCGATGCTATTAATGCGGCGACTGCAAAAGCAGTATCTCAATCTGCATGGAAGCTTGCTGCAGATGGTACGACCGGTACAGAAACGATTTCCGGTGGTGACACTGTTAACTTCAAAGCTGGATCCAATATGGAAGTATCTCGTACTGGCAAGGATATTACCTATAAGACAAAAGACAATGTTGCTTTCACAACGGTAACAGCTGGTACAGGCGCTAATGAGGTTAAATTAGACGGCAATACTGGCACGGTAACTGCTAAGGATATCACTGCTACGGGCGATGTAACTGCTAAAAATGTAACTACATCTGGTAATGTGACTGCAGCAGGTACTGTGAAAGGTGACACTGTTCAAGGTAATACTGTGAAAGCTGGTAATATAACAATTACAGGTGGTACAACAAATACCATTACTGGTCTATCCAATACAACATGGACTCCAGCAGGTGGTATTCAAGCTGATCGTGCAGCTACTGAAGGTCAATTGCAACAAGCAATTAATCAAGTAAATAATACTGTTGGTAATACAGCGTTAACTTTCAAAGGGGATACGAATCCTGCACAATCTATGACGTTGCAAAGTAATACATTTGCTATCACTGGCGATACGATGATTAAGACTACAACAAATACTAATGGTATTGGTTTAGCTCTCGATACATCAAAAGTTAATATTGCCTATGCTGCTAATGGTGTAAATGGTCAAACAACAAGCCTTACAAGTGGATTTAATTTCACTGATGGTAATCATACAAAAGCAACTGTAGGAGCTAGTGGAGTGGTGAAATACGATGCTAAAACATCGACTATTTCCGTCGCAAATGGTCATGCTACAGCTAGTGGTAATGATCTTGCAACTGCAGACAATGTTGCTGATGCTATCAATCAAATGACTCAAAATAATGCGGGTAATACAACGCAACTTCGTCAAGAAATTAGCAAGGTTGCTACGGAAACGCAACGTGTAGGTGCTCATGCGGCTGCGATGGCAGCGTTAAAACCAATTCAATATGATCCATTAGAGCCAACTCAAGTTATGGCGGGTGTAGGCAATTATCATGGGGAAACGGCAGCGGCTCTTGGCCTAGCTCATTATACTAATGAAAATACTATGTTTAATGTAGGTGTTTCTCTTGGTGGTAACCATAATATGGTAAATGCTGGTGTGACTCATAAATTTGGTTCTAGCCCAGAAAAGAAAAATATTCCTGATCGTTATAAAGCAGGCCCTATTAGTTCCATTTATGTAATGCAAGATGAAATGACTCAATTGCGTACAGAAAATGAATCTTACAAGGCTAAGCTTGATCAACAACAATCTGAAATTGATGCATTAAAAGCTGCGGTTGATAAATTATTAGCTGCAAAAGCATAATTTTAGATGTATATATCGTTACATATTTGTATATATTCATGTATGAATATGTATATGGTGAAAGCCACCACTCTTTATGAGTGGTGGCTTTTTTATTACTAAGTTTATCTAAAAGTTAAAAGTTATATAATTTTCATAAAAATAATGATTTTAATTGCGTGAAATATAAAATTATATTTACATAAGTTTGTATGAGATAAAAAATACACATACTAAAATTAAATCATTTTACTTTCATAAATTTCTTGAGATAATGTTTATACATTAATATTAATAAAAAATGTGTATTTATTAGCTTGAAATGCATTAGATGAAGATGGCAACCCATATATTACCTATACTTATACATTCTTCGAAAAAGATTGATTAGCTATTAAATATTCTGATTTTTAATGCGATTTCTTGAATGGAAATAGTAAACTGTGATAAAATTATGAAATATAGTCGAAAATAATAATTGAAATAAATTCGACAAAATACGATTATTGTAACTTAGTATTTGTGATAGATAATATATAGTTTTTTGAGAGTTAATTGGTAAAAAGGAAAGACAATGAATAAGATTTTTAAAGTAATTTGGTCTAAGTCGAAACAGTGCTACATCGTAGTATCTGAAATCGCAAAGAACAAAACTGGGAAAAAGAAAATTGTAGTGGCCGGGATATTTGCGGCTTTGGCGATGGTTAATGGTGGACAAGCAACATTTGCAGCATGGCCAGCAGGTGGCGAAGGAGCTCAAAGTGCATTTTGGATGGGGCGTTCATCCAGTGCAACAGGTCAAAATGCTCAAGCTATAGGTGTGGCTGCTAATGCTTCTAGTGCTAAATCCGTTGCTATAGGTTCTGATAGTTTTGCACAAGGTGTTCCAAGTGGTGGCGAAGCTAATGCAGCAACAGCAGTTGGTGCACATTCTAATGCTACAGGACCGGGTGCATCTGCTTTTGGTTTTAAAGCTATAGCTAATGCTGGAAATGCTACCGCAATTGGTACTGATGCTAATGTTTCTGGTCAGTATAGTGTAGGGGTTGGCTGGAAAAGTAAAGTCACTGTTGATAACTCTATTGCGATTGGTGAACAAGCCAAGGCACTCAAAGAGGGATCTTCGGTAATGGGCCCAGATGCACGTGGCTATGGTAATGGTTCTTTGTCTCTTGGCTACCAAGCACTGGCTGGTGCGAACACTTATACTGGAGCTGTTAATAATGGGGCCCCATTTGATGATAAGGCGGCTACGATTAATGCGTATAATAAATGGGGCGATGCCGCTATAGGTTTACGTGCTGTAGCAACTGGTGGTAATGCGACCGCACTCGGGCGTAGTGCATCTGCAACAGCTGCAAATGCAATTGCTATTGGTGGTGGTAATGGTGATTCTGCTATCGATAACACTGAAAAAACAGAGGCTACTGGTGAGAAATCAACTGCGATTGGGTATAATGCAAAAGCAAAAAATACCAATGATATAGCTATTGGTATGACAGCTAATGCGTCTGATGGAAATGCTATTGCTATCGGTAGAAATGTGACATCTGCTGGTGGGGCTAGTACATCAATAGGTTATTACTCTAGTGTTACAGGTAATCAATCCATTGGCATCGGCTCTCAGATTTCTAACTCTGCACAAAAAGCTACAGCTATTGGTTATAAAGTTACAGCGAGTGGTTCGGGGGCTATTGGTATTGGCTCAGGTACAGATGGCGGTAGTAATGTAATAGCATCTGGATCAGATGCTATTGCTTTAGGTACATCAACACTTGCAGATTCTGAAAAAGCTATTGCCATTGGTGCAAATTCAAAAGGTACTGCTATTGGTGCCACTGCATTAGGTCGTTCTTCGGCGGCAACTGGTGCATCGGCTACAGCATTGGGGTCTCTAGCCAGTGCTACAGGTACAACAGCTACTGCTGTGGGTATGCAAGCATCTGCATCTGGAAATGAGTCTCTAGCTATTGGTACAACCGCAAGTGCAACTAGTGGCAGAGCGTTAGCTGTTGGTACGAATGCCAAAGCTACAGGTGAAAATTCCGTAGCTGTTGGTAGTGGTGCGGGAAACTCTGGGCCACGAGGATTTGCAAGTAGCATAAATTCATCGAGGTCCGTTGTTAATACGCTTAAGACTATTAATTATGCCACTACTGCAGAGGGGGATAATGCAGTTGCCTTAGGTTTTTATGCAAATGCTAAGAATAGTGGGGTCGCTGTAGGTCAGAATGCCTTAGCTGCAACTGGTGGTGTAGCAATTGGTAAAGGTGTTTTTGAAGATACAAATAATAATCTTGCAGGTGGGGTTGTAATAGGCCAAGATTCTGCATCAACAGGTATTTACTCATTAGCTATGGGACGAAATGCTTTTGCTACTGGATCTACTTCTATGGCTATGGGCTATGAGGCAAGTGCAAACGGTAACTTTGCTGTTGCGATGGGCCGAAATGTAACTGCTACGGGGACATCTACCGCCATTGGTCATCATGCGACTGCATCTAATGGTGGTTTGGCTATCGGCAGTCAAGAAAATGATGCATCTAACGATAAAACGACTGCCTCTGCAAAAGGTGCTGTAGCTATTGGTAAGAATACTACGGCTAGTTCTGAAGATACCGTGGCTATTGGTACTAATGCCCAGTCAGATAAGAAAGGTGCTGTTGCGTTAGGTAGTGGTTCTACGACTGCAACATCGGCTACAAATATACCTTCTGCTACAATAAATGGTATTACCTATAATTTTGCTGGCGCTACAAACAATCCTAATATGCAAGTTTCTGTAGGCAACGCTAGTGCAACACGACAAATTAAAAATGTCGCAGCTGGTGAAGTATCTGCTACAAGTACAGATGCAATTAATGGCTCCCAATTATATGCTGTAGCCAGCGCGATTAAGCCTATAAAGTATGTATCTATTAATTCTACAGCAACAGGTGCTGGTAGTAATGTTGATAATGATGGAGCACAAGGGGGCAATTCTATTGCCATAGGTCCATCTAGCACAGTTACAAAACAAAATGGTATTGCTATCGGTAGTGGTGCTCAATCCTTAAGTGAAGATAGCGTTGTTATTGGTAGAAATGCAAAAGCAGAAACTAAGACTGGTGCGGGCTTAACAACTACAAGTCGTGCAATTGTTATAGGATCAAATTCTCGTGTAGCAGCCGATATAACACAAGGGGTTGCCATTGGTAGTGGTCTTTCTCCAGATGAAGGTGCTGTTGTTACAGGTGATCAATCCATTGCTATTGGTGGCAATGTAAAGGTTGATGGCCATTCTGCGATTGCCATTGGTGGCGATGATGCCAGAAAAGCTGCAAATCAGCTAGTCTCCTATACTAATAAGAATGATGCTGAGGTTACTGGTACCTTACAAACTGCAATTCAAGATCTAACAGGCTATAATTTGACAGACTATAAAGGCACCACAGCAGCTCATGCTGGTGTCGCCTATGGTACAAGTGCTCTTGCCGGTAATGCAGGTGTTGCAATTGGTACTGCAGCTAACAGTATGGCTCGTATGAATGATAAAGGCCAAGTTGTTAATAATAACCCTGTTACTAATGCTGTGGCCATTGGTACTGCGGCTCGTGCTAACTTTGATAACTCTGTAGCTATCGGTGGTGGTTCTAATACGGACCATTATGCAACAAAACAAGTGAATGCAATTATTGATGGTGTAGAAGTTAAATGGTCTGGCGGTGAAAACATTTCTCCTGGTGACGTTGTTTCCTTTGGTGCTAAAGGTTTCGAACGTCAGCTTAAAAATGTGGCGCCAGGTGAGGTTTCTCAAACAAGTACAGATGCAGTTAATGGTTCTCAAATCTACTCCTTGGCACGTAAAGTAACTAATATTATGAACGGTGGTTCTGGTTCTGTGGTTAATGTAAATGCTACAGGGGAACCGCTTTCAAAAGTATCAACGATTGAGAATGGTACTAAGGTTGAAAAATACTACCGTACAGTAGATGTCAAAGATGACGGTACATTAGTAACTGGTGCTGTTGCACAGACCCCAGCATCATTAGCACTGGTGAATGTTGCTCAAACTGATACGAATAAGCAAACACAAACTCCTCGAATATTAGGAAATGTGGCTAATGGTGTGAAGGATAATGATGCAGTTAATGTATCTCAATTAAATGCAGCAAAGGTAAAATACTTCTCTGTAAATTCTTCTGATGCAGGCAATATAAATAATGATGGTGCTACAGGTACAGATGCTATAGCAATTGGACCTAGTGCAGTATCTAATGCTGTTGGATCGGTGGCTCTTGGTAAAGATGCTAAAGCCAATGGTGACTTTACTGTTGCTCTTGGTGGTGGTAATTGGCAATTTAAGGGCGCTCAGGCTAATGGTGTTGGGACTACCGCCTTGGGCTCTAGTACAAAGACTAAAGTGGGTACAAATTATCAAACAGCCATAGGTTTTGGTGCTTCAACGGAAGCTGAAAGTGCTCTTGCCATTGGGTATAATGCAGCTGCGTCAGCACAAAATGCTATCGCATTAGGTAGAAGTGCATCTACAGCTGGACAAGATGCAGTTGCTTTAGGAAGTTCGTCACAGGCTAAGGGCGATTCAGGCCTAGCAATAGGTAATGGGGCACAGGCTAATAGTAATAGTGTAATATCTTTGGGGTACCAAGCAAATAATGGTGCTTCAAATAATGCTAATGGTGTTGCCATTGGCTGGGCTGCCGGAATGCAGTCCAATGGTCTTAATAATGTTGGTGTTGGTACAAATGCAGGGCGACAAGTAATTGGTAATAATAATACTAGCTTAGGCAATGGTGCTGGTAATATTGCTAATACTAAAATCTATACTAGTGAGTCTATTATGCTTGGTACTGGTGCCAAAGTTGTCGGCAGCAGTGCTACTAAATCGATTGATAATGTTATTGCTATTGGTAAAAATACTAACGGTAGTGCCTCATCTGCTATCGCAGTGGGGATTAATGCAGGTTCCTCTGCTGAGAATGGTGTAGCAATAGGTCCTAATTCCAATACTTCTGCGTACAATGGTATTGCATTAGGTTCCTTCTCTGAAGCTAGTACTGCAGCTGGTGTACAAGGATACAATGTTAATACAAATCGCACAGATAAATATGCCGGATTAACTGATATTGCTTTAACAAGTAAACTTGGTGCAGTATCCGTAGGCAATAGTACGATGACGCGTCAGATAACCGGTGTTGCAGCTGGCACTAATGACACAGATGCCGTTAACATTGCTCAATTAAAAAGCGTTAACTTAGCTTTTACAGGCAATACTGGCAGTGGAGATGTCAATCTTGCTAATAGCAAATTGTCCATTAATGGCGATAATACTTATATCAAGACAGCTGCAAATGGTAAGCAATTAACTATTTCTCCTAATGTACAAAACATAACTTTAAATAATGGTAGAGCCTCTGCTTCAACTGGATTAGCTGATGCTAGTAATGTAGCCCAAGCAATTAATAACGTTGTTTCTGGAGTTCAGTTGGATATCATTGCCAATAAAGGAACTAAAACGGGCTCAGTAAATCTTAGTAACCAAAAGCTTACCGTAACAGGTGGAAATGGTATTCGCACAGATATCTATTCGAATACGAGTGGACAAAATCTTGTAATAGGCCTTGAACCAGAGCTTGTTAATGCGACAACTAAAGGTATTGGTTTAACTGGAGATACGGGATCCACAGGCCTCAAGTATCTAAAAGACGGCGATGCAACTTTTAAAGTGGCTGGTGATGGTAATCTAGTTACTACTGTAGGCTCTGTCGCTGGAGTAAAAGTATCTGTTGATTCCACTAAAGTAAAAGATTTAGCTGTAGAAGCAGTAACCGTAAGTAAAGCTAATACTGTAGATAATCCTATCACTGTAACTTCAACGACAGGAAATAATTCTAAAGATTATGCAATTGGCATCGATACTACAAAACTTGCAGCTAAAACGAATTTAGCCTATACAGCCAATGGTGCTACAGCAAAAACTGTGTCTTTAGCTAAAGGTCTTAATTTTGTTAATGGTACTAATACTGTGGCAACAGTAGATTCTGATGGCAAGGTATCTTTTGATTTAAATCAAGCTACAAAAGATTCTATTAATAAATCTGCTACAGCAGTAGGCCGTACTATTACGCTTAACGCAGATAGTGGTACAG
Source organism: Veillonella sp. (assembly GCF_041333735.1). Lineage (NCBI taxonomy): Bacteria > Bacillati > Bacillota > Negativicutes > Veillonellales > Veillonellaceae > Veillonella > Veillonella sp. Next base: position 275,757 of record NZ_JBGKFB010000001.1, on the reverse strand, counting down.
GTTCTAGTCAGTCTTTAAGCAATGGTAATGTGTCCTTTGCGGTGAGTGGTGCCACTGGTGACTATATCTCTACTACAATGGATGGTAGTGCTGTAAAAGTATCTACAAAACGTGCCACAATTGATAGTGATGCCAATACTGGTGCTGCTTTCGTAACAGGTGCTGATGGTTTAGCTACTGCTAAGAATGTAGCTAGTGCTATTAACTCTGCTGTTAATGGCTTGTCTCAAAACTTAAACATCAGCGATGGCACAAATAATAGTTCTGTAGCTCTTAAAAATCAAAAATTAACAGTAACAGGTACAGGTGCAGCGAAAGCCACTGTTAGTGGGCAAACGATTACTATTGACGTAGCAGAAGGTACATTAACACCTAATACAACGAATGGTACTGTAACGGGTACTACCGGTGTAGCTAAAGCCACAGAGGTTGCTGCTGCAATTAACAATACAAATACTGTATTAGGTAATAAGATTACAAAAAATACACAAGATATTGCTACGAATACGTCGAATATCACTGCAAACAAAAATCAAATTACTACTAACACAACAAATATTGCAACAAATACAGCAAACATTGCTCATACTATTGCGTTAGCCGATGATAAAGGCACATCTACGACTGCTAAGTCCTTAAAGGATGGTAATGTATCTTTCAACATCAAAGGGGATAACAAGTTTATCTCGACAGCTGCATCTGGCAATGATGTAACCTTGACTGTTAATGAACAAGCTATTAAGGATGCTGCTAAGGATGCTTCTTCTTTCAAAGTAAAAGCGAATGCTCATGCTGAAGAAGCGGTAAAAGGTGGCGATACAATTGCCTTTAATAATGGAGATAACATTGAAATCAGCCAAACTGGTAAGGCTTTCACCATCGGAACGGCTAAGAATATAACTGTTGATTCCGTAACTGCAGGTAATACTGTTATCAATACGTCTGGTTTAACAAATGGTACAACTGCTATTACAGGCACAGGTATTACAACAGATAAAGTAACTGTAGGTGGTATCTCTATTGATAAAACTGCTGGTATTAATGCTGGTGGTAAGGTTATTTCTAATGTAGCTAGCGGTACGGTAAATAATAATGCTACCGATGATTCTAATGCAGCCAATATTGGGGATGTGAAACAAGCGGTTGCTAACTTGTCTCAAAATCTCAATATTACTGATGGTACAAATAACGGCACTGTGGACCTTAAAAACCAAAAACTTAACGTGGCTGGTGCTAACGGTGTAACAGCAACTGTAAATAATCAAACGATTACGGTTGGTTTAGATGCTGACACTGTCAACGCTACAACGAAGGGTATTGGCCTCACTGCTGATACTGGTTCTACAGGTAATAAATACCTTAAAGACGGTGATGTATCCTTTGCAGTAACGGGCGATGGTAACCTTGTAAGCACGTCTGCTACGGCAGCAGGTGTGAAAGTTGCTGTTGATACCGCTAAGGTGAAGGATTTAGCTGTTTCTGCTGTAACAGTAAGTAAGGATACGCAAGCTGACAATCCGATTACGGTAACCCCAACAGCGGGTACTAATTCTAAGGATTATGCAATAGGTATCGATACCACAAAACTCGCTGCTAAAACTGATTTAACATATCGTGCTAATAGTGCGGCAGATGCTAATGCAAAGAAAGTATCTTTATCTAAAGGTCTTGATTTTGTAGATGGTGGCTCTACTGTTGCTACAGTTGATAATGATGGTAAAGTATCCTTTGATCTTAATACAGCAACCAAGACTCAAATCAATACTAATACTGCAGATATAGCAACAAATAAAGGCAATATTGTAACGAATACGGCAGACATTGCTACGAATAAAGGTAATATCACCAAAAATACAGCAGCTATTGCAACTAATGCAACAGCGATTGCTAGAAATATTACCTTGGGTGCCGATACTGGCACTGCGTCTAGCCAATCTTTAAGCAAGGCTGATGTGGCGTTTAATGTGAAAGGCGCTACAGGTGACTTTGTATCTACGAATATGAATGGTAATACTGTAGAGATTTCCACTACTCGTGCTACGATTAATAGTAATGCTACAACAGGTGAAGCTTCTGTAACTGGTGCAGATGGCTTGGCAACAGCTAAGAATGTATCTGATGCTATTAATAAAGCTGCTGAGGCTGCTAAAGCAGGTGCAGCTTGGAGTATTACAACTAATTCCAGCACAACTGATAAAACAGCAGTAAAAGGTGGCGACACTGTGGATCTTGTTAATGGCGATAATATCGAGATTACACAAGATGGTACAGATAAAAAGAAAATCACTGTTGCCACTAAGAAGGATATTACCGTTGACTCTGTAACAGCTAATAATAAAGTAACTGTAGGATCTGGTGCTAATGCAATTACATTAAATGGTGCAGATGGTTCTGTAACTGGTAAAGCATTCACAGGCACTACTTTCACTGGTACATCTTTCATAGCAGGCAATACGGTTATCAATACAAATGGTTTAACAAATGGTACAACAGCCATTACAGGTACTGGTGTTACAACAGATACACTTACTGTTGGTGGTATTTCTATTGATAAAACAGATGGTATCAATGCTGGTGGCAAGGTTATTTCTAACGTTGCTAGTGGTGGTACTACTGTGACTAATGCAGCTAATATTGGTGATATCCAAACGGCTGTGGGCAATCAAAACTTGAAATTTGCAGGTAATACTAACACTGCCGCTGGCGTGGTGAACATTAAAGATGATACGTTCAATATCATTGGTGATGGTAAATATGTATCTACTGATGCGAATGGCAAGAATTTGACTGTGAAAGTATCTGAGGCAGAGGTTAAAAAATCGGCTGTAGCTGCTGTAACGGTAAGTACAGATACAACTGATGCTAATAACCCATTGACGGTAACACCGACAACTAGTGCGGATGGTACAACTAAGGATTACAAGGTAACTATCGATGGTACTAAGATTGCGAACAAGACAAACTTGTCCTATAAAGCAAATGATGGTACAGCAAAACAAGTTTCCTTGGCAGATGGCTTGAACTTCAAGAATGGTACATTAACAACTGCTTCTATTGATGATGCAGGCATTGTAAAATACGACGTGAATACAGCTGCTATCACTGCTGGCACAGATGGTACTGTAACAGGTCCAACTACAGATGGGGTTGCAACAGCACAAAACGTAGCTGATGCGATTAACGCAGCTAAAAAAGCATCTAAAACTGAAATTACAGCTAATACAGGTGAAGCAGCTAACGCAACAACAGGTAATGTAACCCTTACATCTACTACAGCAGCTGATGGTCATACAATCTATGACGTAAAACTCAATGACAAAGTGACCCTTGGTACAGGCGCTAATGCAGTAACAATCGACGGTACAGCGGGGAAAGCCACTATTGGTTCCTCTGTTGTAGATGGTGTAAATAACACAATTACAACTGGTGGTACAAACTCTATTAAGGTAGATGGTGCAACTGGTACAGTGACTGGTTTGACTAATAAAGATTGGACTCCTGGCGTAACTAAAGCCGTAACAGGTCGTGCTGCTACAGAAGATCAATTACAAAAGGTAGCAGATGCTGCATCTAGCCAAACTTGGAACATTACAGCAGATAAAGCAGGTACAACTGGCGCACAAACAGGCACTAAGAAAAATGCTACTGTTGGTAAGGATGAGACTGTTGAATTAGTTGCAGGTGATAACCTTACAATCAACCAAGATGAACGTAAGTTTACCTATTCTTTGAATAAAGCCCTTGCTGGTTTAACAAGCGTATCTGTTGGTGATGGTACAACTGAAACAATCAAACTCGATGGTGCTACAGGTAAAGTGACTGCTAAGAATGCGGTTATTGGTGGCGTAACTGTTGATGGTGATAACAGCCATGTAACTGGTTTATCTAACACAACATGGAATGGTACGGCTACAACTGGTCGTGCAGCTACTGAAGATCAATTGAAAGCTGTTGCGGATACTGCTAAAGCCACAACTGATGCAGTTAACTTGAAATTCTCTGGCGATACTAATACATCTGCTGGTGTAGTCAATCTTAAAGATGATACATTCAACATCGTTGGCGATGGTAAATATGTAACTACCGATGCAAATGGTAAAGATTTAACTGTAAAAGTATCTGAAGCAGAGGTTAAAAAATCTGCTGTAGCAGCTGTAACAGTAAGCACTGATACTACTGATGCTAATAATCCTATTTCCGTAACACCGACAACTAGTGCGGATGGTACGACTAAGGATTATAAGGTAACGATTGATGGTACTAAGATTGCAAATAAGACAAACTTGTCCTATAAAGCAAACGATGGTACAGCAAAACAAGTTTCCTTGGCAGATGGTTTAAACTTCAAGAATGGTACATTAACAACTGCTTCTATCGATGATGCAGGCGTTGTAAAATACGACGTGAATACAGCTGCTATCACAGTTGGCACAGATGGTACTGTAACAGGTCCAACTACAGATGGGGTTGTAACAGCACAAAACGTAGCTGATGCGATTAACGCAGCTAAAAAAGCAGCTAAAACTGAAATTACTGCTAATACAAGTGAAGCAGCTAATGCTACAACAGGTAATGTAACTCTTACATCTACCACTGCTGCTGATGGTCATACAATCTATGACGTAAAACTCAATGATAAAGTGACACTTGGTTCTGGTGCTAATGCAGTGACTATCGATGGTACAGCTGGTAAAGCCACTGTTGGTACTGCTGTTGTAGATGGTGTAAATAACACCATCACTACAGGTGGTGCAAACACTATTACAGTAGATGGTGCTGCAGGTACTGTTACTGGTTTGACTAATAAAGATTGGACTCCTGGTGTAACTAAAGCCGTAACAGGCCGTGCTGCTACAGAAGATCAATTACAAAAGGTAGCAGATGCTGCATCTAGCCAAACTTGGAACATTACAGCAGATAAAGCTGGTACAACTGGTGCACAAACAGGCACTAAGAAAAATGCTACTGTTGGTAAGGATCAAACTGTTGAATTAGTTGCAGGTGATAACTTTACAATCAACCAAGATGAACGTAAGTTTACATATTCCTTGAATAAAGACCTTGCTGGTTTGACAAGCGTATCTGTTGGTGATGGTACAACTGAAACTATCAAACTCGATGGCGCTACAGGTAAAGTGACTGCTAAGAATGCGGTTATTGGTGGCGTAACTGTTGATGGAGATAACAGCCATGTAACAGGTTTATCCAATACAACATGGAATGGTACTGCTACAACTGGTCGTGCAGCAACAGAAGATCAACTGAAAGCTGTAGCAGATACTGCTAAAGCGACAACTGATGCAGTTAACTTGAAATTCTCTGGCGATACTAATACATCTGCTGGCGTAGTAAATCTTAAAGACGATACGTTCAATATCGTTGGCGATGGTAAATATGTAACTACTGACGCAAACGGTAAAGATTTAACTGTAAAAGTATCTGAAGCAGAGGTTAAAAAATCTGCTGTAGCGGCTGTAACAGTAAGCACAGATATAACTGATGCTAACAATCCAATTTCTGTAACACCGACAACAAGTGCGGATGGTACGACTAAGGATTACAAGGTAACAATCGATGGTACTAAGATTGCGAATAAGACAAACTTGTCTTACAAAGCAAATGATGGTACCGCAAAACAAGTTTCCTTGGCAGATGGCTTGAACTTCAAGAATGGTACATTAACAACTGCCTCTATCGATGATGCAGGGGTTGTGAAATACGACATAAATACAGCTGCTATCACAGCTGGTGCAGATGGTACTGTAACTGGTCCAACTACAGATGGTGTAGCGACAGCACAAAACGTAGCTGATGCGATTAACGTAGCTAAAAAAGCATCTAAAACTGAAATTACTGCCAATACTGGTGAAGCAGCTAACGCAACAACAGGTAATGTAACCCTTACATCTACTACAGCTGCTGATGGTCATACAATCTATGATGTAAAACTCAATGACAAAGTGACCCTTGGTACTGGTAATAACGCTGTAACAATTGATGGTACAGCAGGTAAAGCTACAATTGGTTCCTCCGTTGTGGATGGTGTGAATAACACAATTACAACTGGTGGTGCTAATGCCGTTGCCTTAGATGGTGCTGCAGGCACTGTAAAAACTGGTACTGTAACCGTAACTGGTGGTACTACAAACGATATTACAGGCTTGTCTAATACAACTGTAAATAGTGTAGACTTTGCAACAAAAGGGCGTGCCGCTACTGAAGAACAATTAAAAGCAGTAGGGGAACAAACATGGCAAATCACTGCTGACAAAGAAGCTACAACTTCTGGTAACCAAACAGGTACTAAGAAAGATGCTAAGGTTGGTAAAGACGACAAAGTTCAATTGATTGCTGGTGAAAACCTCACAGTGAACCAAAACGAACGAGACTTCACATACTCCTTGAATAAAGACCTAGTGAAGATGAACTCTGCAACCTTCGAAGCAACAGGTGGTAAAACAACTGTTATTACAGGCGATAGCATTGCGCAAACTGATGGTACTAAGACAAATAGATCCACAGCCGCTGGTAATACAGTAGCTGATGGTGGTAAATCTACAGCAACTACAGCTGATGGTACGACTGTAACTAATGGTGCTGACTCCACTGCAACAACTGCAGCAGGTACAACAGTAACCAATGCTAACGGTAATACTAATTACGCAGCTGATGGTGTACGTATCAATACAACAGGTAAGAATCCTGTATCCCTGACTGATGCTGGTTTAGATAATGGAAATAATGTTATTAAAAATGTAGCAAGTGGTCATGTAAATAATGATGATACAGATAACACAAATGCAGCTAATATTGCAGATGTAAAAAAAGCAACTACTACAGTAACGGCTAACAATGGTGAAGCAGCGAATGCTACAACAGGTAATGTAACCCTTACATCTACTACGGCTGCTGATGGTCATACAATCTATGATGTAAAACTCAATGACAAAGTGACCCTTGGTACTGGTACTAATGCTGTAACAATTGATGGTACAACTGGTAAAGCTACAATTGGTTCCTCCGTTGTGGATGGTGTGAATAACACAATTACAACTGGTGGTGTTAATGCAGTTGCCTTAGATGGTGCAGCTGGCACTGTAAAAACTGGTACAGTAACCGTAACTGGTGGTACTACAAACGATATTACTGGGTTGTCTAACACAACTGTAAATAGTGCAGACTTTGCAACAAAAGGCCGTGCCGCTACTGAAGAACAATTGAAACAAGTAGGGGAACAAACATGGCAAATTACTGCAGACAAAGATGCTACTACATCTGGTAACCAAACAGGTACTAAGAAGGATGCTAAGGTTGGTAAAGACGACAAAGTTCAATTGATCGCAGGTGAAAACCTCACAGTGAACCAAAACGAACGAGACTTCACATACTCCTTGAATAAAGACCTTATGAAGATGAACTCTGCAACCTTTGAAGCAACAGGTGGTAAAACAACTGTTATTACAGGCGATAGTATCGTTCAAACAGCTGGTACACAAACGAATACATCTACAGCAGTTGGCAACACTGTAGCAGATGGTACTAAGTCCACAGAAACGACTGCAGCGGGTCAAGTGATTAAAGATGGTGCTAAAACTAATACATCTACTGTTGATGAAAATACATTAGTTGATGGTGCTAAATCTAATAAAATTACTGTAGATAGCAATGTAATCAATGATGGCAATGGTAATGCAAACACATCCAATGCTACATCTAATACAATTACTGATGGTACTAATACAAGTACAGTTACTGCTGGTAAGGCACAAATTGGTACAGTTGGTATCGATGGTGTAGCAAGCAAGCTTACTACAGGTGGTGCTAATGCTGTTGTGATTAATGGTGCAGATGGTACTGTTAAGACGGGTACAGTAACACTAACTGGTGGCACTACTAACGATATCACTGGATTGTCTAACACAGCTGTAAATAGTGCAGACTTTGCAACAAAAGGCCGTGCCGCTACTGAAGAACAATTGAAACAAGTAGGGGAACAAACATGGCAAATTACTGCAGACAAAGATGCTACTACATCTGGTAATCAAACAGGTACTAAGAAGGATGCTAAGGTTGGTAAAGACGACAAAGTTCAATTGATCGCAGGTGAAAACCTCACAGTGAACCAAAACGAACGAGACTTCACATTCTCCTTGAATAAAGACCTTGTGAAGCTGAACTCTGCAACCTTTGAAGTCACAGGCGGTAAAACAACTGTTATTACAGGCGATAGCATTACTCAAACAGATGGTACTAAGACAAATACATCTACAGCCGCTAGTAACACAGTAGCTGATGGTGGTAAATCTACAGCAACTACAGCTGATGGTACGACTGTAACTAACGCTAACGGTAATACTAAATATGCCGCTGATGGTGTACGTATTAATACAACAGGTAAAAATCCTGTATCCTTGACTGATGCTGGTTTAGATAATGGCAATAATGTCATCAAAAATGTAGCAAGTGGTCATGTAAATAATGATGATACAGATAACACAAATGCAGCTAATATTGCAGATGTTAAAAAGGCTACTACTACAGTAACTGCTAACAATGGTGAAGCAGCGAATGCTACAACAGGTAATGTAACCCTTACATCTACTACGGCTACTGACGGTCATACAATCTATGACGTAAAACTCAACGACAAAGTGACTCTTGGTACTGGTGCTAATGCAGTAACAATTGATGGTACAGCAGGTAAAGCTACAATTGGTTCCTCCGTTGTAGATGGTGTGAATAACACAATTACAACTGGTGGTGCTAATGCAGTTGTCTTAGATGGTGCAGCAGGTACTGTAAAAACTGGTACTGTAACCGTAACTGGTGGTACTACAAACGATATTACAGGCTTGTCCAACACAACTGTAACTAGTGCAGACTTTGCAACAAAAGGCCGTGCCGCTACTGAAGAACAATTAAAAGCAGTAGGGGAACAAACATGGCAAATCACTGCAGATAAAGATGCTACTACATCTGGTAACCAAATAGGTACTAAGAAAGATGCTAAGGTTGGTAAAGACGACAAAGTTCAATTGATCGCTGGTGAAAACCTCACAGTAAACCAAAACGAACGAGACTTTACATACTCCTTGAATAAAGACCTTGTGAAGATGAACTCTGCAACCTTCGAAGCAACAGGTGGTAAAACAACTGTTATTACAGGCAATAGCATCTCTCAAACAGATGGTACTAAGACGAATACATCTACAGCGGCTGGTAATACAGTAGCTGATGGTACTAAGTCCACAGAAACAACTGCAGCTGGGCAAGTGATTAAAGACGGTGCTAAATCCAATAAATCGACGGTAGATAGTAATGTAATTGATGATGGCAATGGCAATGTAAATACATCCAATGCGACATCTAATACAATTACCGATGGTACAAATACAAGTGCAATCACTGCTGGCAAAGCTATAATTGGCTCTTCTGTTGTAGATGGTGTAAATAATACAATTACTACAGGTGGTGCTAATGCTGTTGCCTTAGATGGTGTAGCAGGTACTGTAAAAACTGGTACTGTAACCGTAACTGGTGGTACTACAAATGATATTACAGGCTTGTCTAATACAACTGTAAATAGTGCAGACTTTGCAACAAAAGGCCGTGCCGCTACGGAAGAACAATTGAAAGCAGTAGGGGAACAAACATGGCAAATTACTGCAGACAAAGATGCTACTACATCTGGTAACCAAACAGGTACTAAGAAGGATGCTAAGGTTGGTAAAGACGACAAAGTTCAATTGATCGCTGGTGAAAACCTCACAGTGAACCAAAACGAACGAGATTTCACATACTCCTTGAATAAAGATCTTGTGAAGATGAACTCTGCAACCTTCGAAGCTACAGGCGGTAAAACAACTGTTATTAAAGGCGATAGCATCGTTCAAACAGATGGTACTAAGACAAATATATCTACAGCGGCTGGTAATACAGTAGCTGATGGTACTAAGTCCACAGAAACAACTGCAGCTGGTTACGTAATTAAAGATGGTGCTAAATCCAATAAATCAACGGTAGATAGTAATGTAATTGATGATGGCAATGGCAATGTAAATACATCCAATGCTACATCTAATACTATTGCTAATGGTACTGATTCCACTGCAACAACTGCAGCAGGTACAACAGTAACTAATGCTAACGGTAATACTAAATATGCTGCTGATGGTGTACGTATCAATACAACAGGTAAAAACCCTGTATCCTTAACAGATGCTGGTTTGGATAATGGCAATAATGTCATCAAAAATGTAGCAAGTGGTCATGTAAATAATGATGATACAGACAACACAAATGCAGCTAATATTGCAGATGTTAAAAAGGCTACTACTACAGTAACTGCTAACAATGGTGAAGCAGCTAATGCTACAACAGGTAATGTAACCCTTACATCTACTACGGCTACTGACGGTCATATAATCTATGACGTAAAACTCAACGACAAAGTGACTCTTGGTACTGGTGCTAATGCAGTAACAATTGATGGTACAGCAGGTAAAGCTACTATTGGTTCCTCCGTTGTAGATGGTGTGAACAACACAATTACAACTGGTGGTGCTAATGCAGTTGTCTTAGATGGTGCAGCTGGCAGTGTGAAAACTGGCACAGTAACCGTAACTGGTGGTACAACCAATGACATTACAGGCTTGTCTAACACAACTGTAACTAGTGCAGACTTTGCAACAAAAGGCCGTGCCGCTACTGAAGAACAATTAAAAGCAGTAGGGGAACAAACATGGCAAATTACTGCAGATAAAGATGCTACTACATCTGGTAACCAAACAGGTACTAAGAAAGATGCTAAGGTTGGTAAAGACGACAAAGTTCAATTGATCGCTGGTGAAAACCTTACAGTGAACCAAAACGAACGAGATTTCACATACTCCTTGAATAAAGATCTTGTGAAGATGAACTCTGCAACCTTCGAAGCAACAGGCGGTAAAACGACTGTTATTACAGGCGATAGCATTGCACAAACTGATGGTACTAAGACTAATACATCTACAGCGGCTGGTAATACAGTAGCTGATGGTGGTAAATCTACAGCAACTACAGCTGATGGTACAACAGTAACCAATGCTAATGGTAATACTAATTACGCAGCTGATGGTGTACGTATCAATACAACAGGTAAAAACCCTGTATCCCTGACTGATGCTGGTTTGGATAATGGCAATAATGTCATTAAAAATGTAGCAAGTGGCCATGTAAATAATGATGATACAGATAACACAAATGCAGCTAACATCGCAGATGTTAAAAAGGCTACTACTACAGTAACTGCTAACAATGGTGAAGCAGCAAATGCTACAACAGGTAATGTAACCCTTACATCTACAACGGCAGCTGATGGTCATACTATCTATGACGTAAAACTCAACGATACAGTGACCCTTGGTACTGGTGCTAACGCTGTAACAATTGATGGTACAGCAGGTAAAGCTACTATTGGTTCCTCCGTTGTAGATGGTGTGAACAACACAATTACAACTGGTGGTGCTAATGCAGTTGTCTTAGATGGTGCAGCTGGTACTGTAAAAACTGGTACTGTAACGGTAACTGGTGGTACTACAAACGATATTACTGGCTTGTCTAACACAACTGTAACTAGTGCAGACTTTGCAACAAAAGGCCGTGCCGCTACGGAAGAACAATTGAAACAAGTAGGGGAACAAACATGGCAAATCACTGCTGACAAAGATGCTACAACTTCTGGTAACCAAACAGGTACTAAGAAGGATGCTAAGGTTGGTAAAGACGACAAAGTTCAATTGATTGCAGGTGAAAACCTCACAGTGAACCAAAACGAACGAGACTTCACATACTCCTTGAATAAAGACCTTGTGAAGATGAACTCTGCAACCTTCGAAGCAACAGGTGGTAAAACGACTGTTATTACAGGCAGTAGCATTGCTCAAACAGATGGCACTAAGACTAATACATCTACAGCGGCTGGTAATACAGTAGCTGATGGTACTAAGTCCACAGAAACAACTGCAGCTGGTCAAGTGATTAAAGATGGTGCTAAGACTAATACATCTACAGTTGATGAAAACACATTAGTTGATGGTGCAAAATCTAATAAGACTACTGTAGATAGTAATGTAATTGATGATGGCAATGGCAATGTAAATACATCTAATGCGACATCCAATACAATTACCGATGGTACAAACACTACCGAAGCGACTGCTAGCACTGTAACTGTTAAAGATAATGCTGGTAACAGCACAGTTATCACTAAAGATACGCTTACAACAGGTACTGGCGCTAATAAGGTGACTGTTGATGGTACTGCTGGTAAGGTAACAGCAGGTTCTGCAGTGGTAGATGGTGTGAATAACACAATCACTACAGGTGGTGCTAACACTGTTAAATTAGATGGTGCTGCTGGTACTGTTACTGGTTTAACAAATACAGCATGGACACCAGGTGTTACAAAAGCTATGTCTGGTCGAGCTGCAACAGAAGATCAATTACAACAAGTATCTGATGCAGTAGGTGCTGGTTGGAATATAAACTCTGGTACAGTGGCTGGTTCCACTGGTGAAGCTAATGGCTCAGCTAAGACTAAGATCTCTAGTGGTGAAGAGGTTCAATTACAAGCTGGCAATAACCTCATTATTGACCAAAATGGTAAAACATTATCATATTCCTTGAATAAAAATCTTAAAGATATGGAATCTGCTATATTCAATGCCACTGGTGGAAAAACAACTGTTATCAAAGGCGATAGTATCGTTCAAACTGATGGTGGTAAAACGAATACATCTAACGCGGCTGGTAACACTGTTGTAGATGGTACAAAATCCACAGCCACTACGGCAGCGGGTACTACAATCACTGATGGTGCTAAAACGAATACAAGCACAGCAGATAAAAATGTGATTAATGATGGTGCAGGCAATACAAACACATCGAATGCAACATCTAATACGATTGCAGATCCAAATGGTAATACGAATACTGCAACAGCAACTAATAACACATTGGCAGATAATGCGGGTAACTCTAATGTGTCTAATGCTACAAGCAATAGCTTGACAGATAATGCAGGTAATTCTAATGTATCTAATGCGACTAGCAATACATTGAAAAATGCGGCTGGTGATGAAACTAAGGTAGACGCTAAAGGTGCAACTGTTAAAGATGCAGCAGGTAATACAACAAATGTTGCTGCTACTGGTGCAACTGTAACAAATGCAGCAGGCGATACTACTAAGGTTGAAGCGACTGGTACAACTGTGGCGGATGCTGCTGGCAACAAGGCTACTTTCACTAAGGATGGTGTAACAATTACAAAACCTGGTAAAGATACAGTGTCCTTAACGGGTAATGGTCTTGATAATGGCAATAATAAGATTGTTAATGTAGCTGATGGTACAAATGATACAGATGCTGTTAATGTACGCCAATTAGATGCTAAGACTAAGGCGGCAACGACTGAGTTGACTGCTAATGGTGGTGAAAGCGCCGATAATACGACAGGTAATATTGTGTTGACTAAAACCACTGCTCCAGATGGACATATCATTTACGATAACAAGTTGAATGATAAGATTACCTTAGGTGCAGCTGATCCAACAAAAGCGATTACTGTAGATGGTACAAATGGCACGATCAAAGCCGGTAAAGATGGTAATGCTGTAGCTATTAATGGTACAGATGGCACAATTAAAGCTGGTGATGGTACAAATGCTGTTGCTATTGATGGCGTTAATGGTTCTGTGAAAGTAGCAGATAAAATTGCCCTTAATGGTAAGGATGGTAAGGCCGCTATTGGTACAGTAGGTATTGATGGCAAAGATGGCATCATTACTACAGGTGGTAATAATCCTGTTGCTGTAAATGGTAAAGATGGTGTTGTAACAGGTTTAACCAATAAAACATGGGATCCGAATAACATTACTTCTGGCCGTGCAGCCACTGAAGATCAAGTACAATCTGCTGTAGCTAATGCAGGCTGGGATGCTACTGTTGGTACAGAAGGTTCTGGTGTAAATAGCACACCAAGTGCAATACCAGAAAAAATTAGACCAAATGAAACGCTTACTTTCAAAGCAGGCAATAATATGATGGTTAGCCATGCAGGTAAAACAATTAGCTATGCTGTAAATCCAGATCTGACAGATATGAAATCTGCTACATTTAAAGATGCAGCTGGTAACACAACTGTAATAAATGGTAATGGCATAACAATTACACCTGGTAGTGCAAATCCGAATAACCCTAATGCAGGTCCTGTATCCTTGACTAAGGATGGCCTCAATAATGGTAATAATCAAATTAAAGGTGTAGCACCTGGTTCTGATGATACAGATGCTGTGAATATTGGTCAGTTGAAAGCATCCAATGCAAAAATGGGTGATGCCATTGGTCAAGTCGCAGGTGAAGTACAACGTGTAGGTGCGCATGCAGCAGCGATGGCAGCGTTGAAACCAATTCAATATGATCCATTAGAGCCAACTCAAATTATGGCAGGCGTAGGCAACTACCGTGGTGAAACTGCAGCAGCACTTGGTCTTGCGCATTACACTAACGAAGATACTATGTTCAACGTAGGTGTTTCTGTTGGTGGCAACCATAATATGGTGAATGCTGGCGTAACCCATAAATTTGGTTCTAGCCCAGAAAAGAAAAACATTCCTGACCGTTACAAAGCAGGCCCTATTAGCTCTGTATATGTAATGCAAGATGAGGTATCTAGCCTCAAGAAGGAAAATGCTGAACAAAAATATGTTATTGCTGATCAAGCAGCTCGTCTAAATACATTGGAAGCCGAAAATGAACGTCAACGTCAAGAATTGGCTGAAACAAAACAAGGTTTAGATGATTTGCGCGCAGCAGTGGACAAATTGTTAGCAGCTAAAGGTTAATCAGTATAGAGTAAGATAATCGATACTGAGTAATCTAACACTCTAGTCTTTAAAGCTTTATTTGAAATACCTCCTTTGTTTTAGTGAGATACAATTTCAATATCTGTTGTTTTGAAGAACTGGAGTTGTAAAAAGAAACCCCTTACTTATCACGTTTATACCCTGATGGGTATAAGTGGATAGGTAAGGGGTTCTTTTGCTATTTTGATATAGATTATTAAATAAAAACATAATATATGAATGACTTTTCATGTATTGTTGTGATATAATACAGAAGATATTAGGAGATAAGAATTTTGCTCCACCTTGTACGATCTTGCATGAATAGGAGTTACTATGTTAGACCGCATACAACGATGGCTTTCTGTTGATACTATGCTGCCTGCTACAGAACGATTGGGGCCTATAGGAACCACTAAGCAGCTGTATGGTCGTTATTTAAAAATAGCTTGGCCCGCTACATTACAAGGCTTGATGTTACAGTTTATGACTGCCATAGACTTAGCGATGGTTGGTGCTTTAGGGGCATCCGCACTTGCTTCAGTAGGTATCATGGGACAGCCAGAGATGGTAATGCTCATATTCTGTCGAGCCTTATCCATTGCAGTCACAGCGATTATAGCTCGACGGCATGGCGAGGGTGAAGTGGATGGTATGAATGCTGTTCTTAAGCAGTCCATCCTGTTGAACTTCTTGATTTATGCACCTTTATTGGCCATATGTTTCTTTAATTTAGAGCATATTTTACGCTTTACCGGTGCTGAAGATGGCTATATTGAGACCGCTGTTTGGTATGGACGTTTTATTGTTATTAGTCTTATATTCCAGTCCTTTAGTCAGATTGTAGGGGCTGCTCTTATTGGGTATGGCAATACAAAGGTCATTTTTAAATCGAATGTGGTAGGGAATATTCTAAACACCATCATGAATTTTTTCCTAATTTATGGCATAGGGTTCTTCCCTGAGCTTGGCGTCATGGGCGCTGGTGTATCTACAATGATTAGTAGTGCTGTCATTGCTCTATTATTACTGCGTACGATTTCTCAACATACGACTACAGGTTTAACCTTGCGCCATCCTTCAAAATGGAAGTTCGAACGATCCGTGTTACATACTATGTTCCACGTAGGTGGTAGTTCACTAGGGGAACAATTCTTTGAACGGTTTGGTATGTATACTTACACTATGATTGTCGCATCGTTAGGGGCGGTTCCACTAGCTGCTCATTATGTATGTATGAATTTGATGGATATATTCTACTACTTCGCTATGGGTCTTGGCTTTGCTGGTGCGTCCCATACGGGTCAGAGTTTAGGTCATAAACGGCCGGATATTGCAAAAACCTATGGGAAAATTGGTGCCCGTATAGGTCTCGTTGTAGGCCTTGTCAGTGCATTGATTTTTATTGGCCCTGGGGATCTCTTAGTACAATTGTATACACGTGAAAGTGAAGTAGTTATGTTAGCGGGGGCTTTAATGGGCATTATGGCTATTGCTGCATTCCCACAAGCGCTGCAACAAGTATACTCTGGTGTACTAAAAGGGGCAGGGGACACCTATTACATTATGAAATACTCCCTTGTTAGTGTAGCCATAATACGACCTATAATTACTTACCTATTGTGTATCACCTTTGGTTTAGGATTATTAGGGGCATGGTTATCTTTATGTTTTGACCAGTCACTTCGTTTATGTTGTTCTTACGTACGATTTATTCGTGGGGCGTGGCAGCATAAAATTGTTTAAAATATCAATATTTGTATATGAGTATCATTCTTATATTGAAAAAATTAAAATAATTTATGAAAGGTTTATGAAAAAACTTCTTGCCTATTCAATTTGTTTAATGTACAATACCAAATGTGGAAAAAATGACACATTGGGGAATGTGTTATATGACCAGAACATCTTATGTAAGGGATATATATAAGAACGAAATAAGAACCGCCTTAGTATTACTAAGGCGGTTCTTATTTTTATAAATGATTTTGTTCAAGCCAAGCGATACAAGCGGCTTTACCGGCAGCAGGCAACTCTTGACGGAGACGTTTTGCATCTTCTCTTAGTTTAGGAATGTCGATACCTGCATTAGAAAGCTCTGCACAATGGCCTACAAGCCAACTTTCAATTACAGCAGGATCAGCCTCCATATGGAATTGAAGTGCTAGGATATGAGTGTCTACGGAGAATGCTTGATTTGGACATAGCTCTGTTTTAGCAAGACGCACTGCACCTTTAGGAATTTCGAATTCATCACCATGCCAGTGAAGGACAGGTACATTACCAAGCAATGCTAGAGGGGAGGAAGCCCCTTCAGGTGTATATTCTAGTGGTCCAAAGCCAATTTCTTTTTTGCCATGTTTCATAGGCCCTACGTGACCGCCCATAATACGGGATATGAGTTGGGCACCTAAACAGATGCCTAGTAATGGTTTTTGGCTATTTATACGATCTGTAATAAATTTGATTTCATCTGTTAAGAAAGGATAGAGCTCTTCATCGTACGCGCCAATAGGGGCACCGCAAACGATGATTAAATCAGCCTCTGTCGCATCATAGTGTTCGAAATTGGCAAGGGGGGCCTCAATGTATGTTAGTTCAAACCCTCGATCAATAAGGACTGACTCTAAAATACCGGCATTTTCAAAGTTAATATGACGTACAATATAAGCTGTTTTACTCATGGTTTCTCCTATATAAGTACTATTTACAATAGAAATCTCTACAAAATATGCATCACTAGTATAACACATTCTATAGAATTTATTGTGTGATGAAAATCATGATATTAACATCTCATTATAGAAAAACATTTTGTAAAATTATATCGAAAAAAGTCGTTGACATAATTTATAAAATGTTTATACTAATGAGAGTAACATGAATAACCCTAAGAGAGGGATCATGCCTTTTTAGTTCATAAAGGTATTGTAAGGAGAAAGAACATGAACAAGTATATTGCTGAATTTATTGGCACAATGATTTTGGTATTCTTTGGTACTGGCACTGCTGTTGTAACAGGCGGTTTTACTGGTGGTCTAGGTTTAGGTTACTTGGGCGTTGTAGCCATTGCATTGGCTTTCGGTTTGACAATCGTTGCTGGCGCATATGCAATCGGTTACGTATCTGGTTGCCATGTAAACCCTGCAGTATCCATTGGTGTATGGCTTTCTGGCCGTATGTCCGTTAAGGATTTTGCTGGTTATGTAGTAGCTCAAGTTATTGGTGCTTTTGCAGGTACAGGTTTATTGAGTGTAGTCGTAAATGGTTCTGAAACACTTTCTGGTTTTGGTGCTGATGGCTATGGTACATTGAGTGCTGTGGGCCTTTCTATGGGCGGTGCATTTGTAGTGGAAACATTCCTTACATTTGTATTTGTACTTGTAATTCTTGGTGTAACAGCTAGTGAAAAAACATCTGCTCTTGCAGGTCTTGTAATTGGTGCTACATTGACAATGGTTCACTTGATCGGTATTCCATTGACTGGTACATCCGTAAACCCAGCTCGTGCATTAGCTCCAGCTGTATTCACAGGTGGTGAAGCATTGGCTCAAGTATGGCTCTTCATCGTTGCTCCTTTAGTAGGTGGTGCGATTGCAGCTGTATTCCATCGTGCATGGTTCTCTGTGAAAGATAATTAATTTAAATATAACGCCTACGAGTGTAGGCGTTTTCTTTTTTGAATATAAAACATATAACATCCGCATATAGATAAAATTCGAATTTTTCATAATAAATTCATAAAAATATTGAAATTTATCGAAAAATTATGTAAAATGAAAATATATTATTGCCAAAGGCCTGTGTATTGTTTAGGCTGTTATTGGAGGGAATTATAATGAACAAAAAATTATTAGCTTTATTGGCAGTTGCTGCTGTAGGCGTATCCGTAGCTGGCGCAACTCCACAAACTCAATTTAACAAAGGTGAATTCCAAGTTGATCTTGGTGCAGCTAGTGTTGAAGCAAAAATGGATAGTGGCAAAGATGCTCACAAATGGAACTTCGATGGTGGTTTGACTTATGGTTGGTCTAACAAAACTGGCATTCAATATGGTTACCATGGCTTGAATTCTAAACATCATGATACTGATATGCATGAATTGAACTTAGTTCGTTCTTTGAACAAAAATGTTGCAGTATATGGTGGTTATGCTCGTATTCATAATCATGATGCTGGTGGTACTAACAACATTGCGCAAGCAGGTGTGATTGGTAAAGCTAACCTTGGCTCTAAAGTAGAAGTTTATGGTAAAGCTGGTTTAGGTACTAAGAAAACTACAGTTTTAGAGGCTGGCTTAGGCTATAAAGTAAGAGAAAACTTAGATATCAATGCTGGTTACCGTTATATCAACACTCAAGCAACTGAAGACAAAAATATCTCTTTCCAAGGTCCAGTAGTTGGCTTGTCCTACCGTTTCGGTGGTCAAAAATCCGAAGCTCCTGTATACACTCCAGCTCCGGCTCCTGTATACACTCCAACTCCTGTAGTAGAAGCTCCTGTATACAAAACTCCTAAATTGGATTACTATGTAGAATCCATCTACTTCGATTCCGACCAAGATGTAGCTCGTGCAGACCAATATCCAAACTTAACAGCTGCTGTAAATGCTGCTAACCAATACTCTCAAGACCAAGTTAAATTGTTGGGTAATGCTGATACTGACGCAACTCCTCAATACAACGTTGGCTTGTCTGAACGCCGCGTACAATATGTAGCTCAATACTTAGTAAACAACGGCGTATCTGCTGATCGTTTAATCGGTATTGCTAATGGCGACACTAAACCAGTTGCAACTAACTCCACTGCAGCAGGTAAAGCTGAAAACCGTCGTGTAGACGTTTACATTCATCGCTAATCTTCAATCTAATTTAGATTAGACATACAATATAGTCCACCTTCTATCATGCTCTCGTGTTCATCGGGGGACCGAGCATGTGATAAGGTGGACTTTTGTGTTATACTAAGCTTGCATACGATCGTAGGTCATACAATGTTCATTAAGTTTTGGTAATGTATGCGTTGTGAGTATAGTAAAGTAGGTTATATATGAAAAGATTTAAGTATTATAAACCGCTCATAGGGGCCATAATATTGGCGGGTGTTATGATTATGATGGCACTGCGTATCAGCGATATTGCTAATGCTATTGATGCCGTCGTTACAGCTTTTGTTCCGCTTATAGTAGGTGCTTGTATCGCATTTGTGCTAGATATTCTAGTGGTGCGTTATGAACGCTGGCTGTGGCCCAAGAGTAAAACAGGTTGGAAAAATAAAATTAGACGACCTTTAAGCCTCATTTTATCCTTTGTCACAATCAGTGCTATCGTTTATTTTATTGCTCGCATGGCGATTCCACAATTGATTCACTCCATGTCGATCATCGTGGCTTCTTCACCGCAGTTGTATACAGACTTCCAATCTTGGATGCAACACCTTACATCAACTATTCCGATGGCATCCAATCAAACACTTATGGATACCTTGAGTGGTGAAAGTGTTGTGAAGTATACGCGCGAGTGGGGCACAAAGGGTGGTACATACCTTGTGAATGCGATGGGAACAGCCTTATCTTGGACTTTAAATATAGGACTTGGTTTGATTTTTGCCATCTATATGTTGCTCGATAAAGAGCGCCTTATGATGCAAGGCAAACGTATTTTAAGAGCCTATGCATCTGATGAGTGGGTTAACCGTGTTAGTTATGTCACACGTGTTGCTGTTCAAACGTTCAGTAACTTCTTTGTAGGCCAGTTCATAGATGCCTTGATTTTAGGTATTATGGTTGGTATTTCATTATGGGCATTCAATATTGAATATGCCACTACAATTGCTTGTGTTATCGGCCTTACTGCATTAATTCCATTGCTAGGCATTTATGTGGGTGGCGTGATAGGTGCAGTTATCTTACTCACTGTAAGCCCTATGGATGCGTTGATCTATGTGATTATCTTAGAAGTGCTTCATCAAATTGAAAGTAACTTTATTTATCCTAAGATTGTAGGTAATTCCGTTGGCTTACCTGGTTTGTGGGTGTTTGCAGCAGTTATCGTTGGCGGTAGTTTAATGGGCGTTACTGGCATGTTGATTGGCGTACCTTTAGTGGCTACATGCTACAAATTGCTCATGACTGATGTAGACGATCGACTTGCATCAAATGAAGGTTTATAGTATATTGTCTAAATAATATATCTATTTATGTATGTTTTGTGTGCTGTTGTATATAGCACGAACTTATAGTAATTCTAGTATACGGATGACTTTTACTATTGGTGAAAGCATTGTATATAGTAGGAGGATATGTAATGAATAAAAAGTTAATTTCTATGGCATTAACAGGTGTATTGGCGGTTGGCGTATTGTCCGTTGCTACACCAAGTGTAGCTGATGCGCGTAAAACAAAACCAGAAACAAGTACTGATATTTCTGTACAACGTGCACCAGGCGAATCCATGGTTATGACTATGAGTAAAATTGGTACTATTTTCCAAAATCGTTATCCTAATGCAGCACTTCATTCTGTAGAGCTTAACTCTAATGATTTGAATTATGGTTACAAAGTAGTAGGCTATAGTAAATATCGTCAATACAAAATGAAAATCGACGTAATCACTGGTAATACTTCCGATATGGAAGAAGGCGGCAAACCCAAAAAAGTTATCGGTGAAATCTTCAATAAAGATAAAGTCATTGAAGCGTCTCAAGCTGAGCGCGTTGCAAAACAACAACTTGGTGCTGATGCAGTTGTAAAAGGTTGGAAAATCGAAGCTCATGAAGGTAAGATTCTATACTATATGACAATGCATCAAGACGGCAAAAAGACTGTAGTTACTGTAGATGCTGAAACAGGTGCTTATGTAGGTCAAACT
Organism: Veillonella sp.; assembly: GCF_041333735.1. Classification (NCBI taxonomy): domain Bacteria; kingdom Bacillati; phylum Bacillota; class Negativicutes; order Veillonellales; family Veillonellaceae; genus Veillonella; species Veillonella sp. The sequence continues at coordinate 254,006 of NZ_JBGKFB010000001.1, read as the reverse complement.
AAATCTAGTAAATTACCTCCTGAACCAGATCAAGGCTTCGATGGTCGCAGAACAAATATTATTTGGGATAATACAATTGATATGGGTCGTTAATCTATTTATAGACAATCTAAAAAGAGCTGAAGATAAAATCTTCAGCTCTTTATTATTTATATTATAGCTATATATAATGAACGAGTATCTATATAGGTATTGTGCTTTTCCTATATTCGACATGATAAAAGGACTGTGTTTATACACAGTCCTTTTTGTCGTTATTACATTGTTATTACGTAGTTATTATGTAGTTAGTATTACCAGCGGTGTTCGTAGTATACTTGTGTCCACATAATTACCTCTACAAGAGAAGGGTGTGGACTCATAGTTTCACCTACAGTGATAACGGATTTAGGATCCATATCACGAGTAATACCTTTTTCACGTAATCGTTTTGTACGTTCAGAAGCGATTTCTTCATTGATAGCTGTCAATGGTGTTACACCGCTATTCATAAGGTTTACGTAAGGTTGGAATAAGATAGAGGCTTGGGGGCCTGTTACGTGCATACCAAGGATATGATTTGTATCTTTGTCGACTACGATTTTTACAAAGCCATCATTTACATCACCAGGATTAATACCCATTGCATAGCCTTTAGCTGTGGAGGAGTAGTAGTTTTTACCTACGCCTACATTGTAACCAGCTTTAATAGCTTCTGCTTCAGTAAGACCTACGCTACCGATTTCAGGGTAGGAGAAGGTAACCTTTGGCAATGTATCATAGCGTGCCCAACGGAAATCTTCTTCGTTTTTGGCAAAATATAGATTATGGGCGATAATATCTGCTTCATAGTTTGCGCGATGACGGAATGCGGGCTCGCCGTTTACATCACCTAATGCATAGATACCATCTACAGATGTTTCAAGGAATTCATTTGTTTTGATCCAGCCTTTTGGTAATGTTTCAATACCTGTATTTTCGAGGTGTAATTCTTCAACAGCAGGACGGATGCCGGCAGCTACGAGAATTTCTTCAACCTTTGTTTCTGTAATTTCACCTGTAGTACGATCTTTTGTGACTACTACCTTGAGGCCATCTTCTTGACGGATTTCAACAGTGTCTTGGTTCAATATAACATTGATGCCACGAGCACGATAGTTTTGGAGAAGATGTTCAGACATCTCTTCGTCTTCCTTAGGTACAAGACGTACATTATGTTGGATGATGGTAACTTCAGTACCAGCAGCATCAAAAACGTGACCGAATTCTACACCGATAGGGCCAGCACCGAGTACTGCAAGGGATTTATACGGTTGTTTAGGGAATTTATCGCCAAAGAGGCTTTCACTAGAAAGGTAGCCCGCCTCTTGAAGACCTGGTACATTCGGAATATTACTATAACCGCCCGTGCCAAGAACAATAGTAGGGGCCGTAATTTCTACAGTACCAGAACCATCGTTAAGATGGATATTCATAACCTTATCGGATACAAAGCTAGCTGCGCCGCGATATACGTCTACGTTATCGAAAGCGTTGTAATAATCGTAGATGCCTGCGGATTCGTCAATCTTAAACCATGTACGTTTAGAAACAGTGTCCCAGTCCATTGTAGCATCGCTAACATTAATACCGATTTTTTTGAATTCTTCTACTTCTTGGATCGCATTAGCTGCTGTAACCATAACCTTTGTAGGAATACAACCGCGAGTTAAGCAGGTGCCACCAAATTTACCTTTTTCTATGATAGCTACTTTTTTACCCGCTTTGATAGCAGCATCAGCTACGATGGTTGCACCACCTGTGCCAACTACAATAATATCGTATTGTTTCATGTTGATTCCTTTCTATTTATATCTATTAATAGTTATTATCATTAACTCTATTATAACATTATATTGAAGAAAATCAATATAGATGATTGTGTTCAATATAAACAATTATGATTAATATAAATATCTATATTGTTTGTTAGAGCATGTTCTTTATATTATACACTGAGTAGTACTGAAAGTAGTATAGTAAGGCTGATTTTTTATCTATTGAACACAAAAAAAGACGGTCCCGAAGGACCGCCTATAGGTGTTAATCCCAGTTTTCGTGATAGCCACGTTTTGCATAATCTGCAGTAGCTGTGAAGAGAATATCTGTACTGGAGTTAAGTGCTGTTTCAGTGGAGTCTTGTAAAACACCGATGATGAAACCTACACCTACAACTTGCATTGCAATATCATTGGAGATACCGAATAGAGAACAAGCTAGAGGAATTAGAAGTAGGGACCCACCAGCAACGCCAGAAGCGCCACAAGCACCGATTGTAGCAATGATAGATAAAAGGATTGCTGTAGGGACATCTACAACGATACCAAGTGTATGTGCAGCAGCTAATGTCATGATTGTAATTGTGATCGCTGCACCACCCATGTTGATAGTAGCACCCAATGGAATGGATACGGAATACATATCAGGGTTAAGTTTTAAACGTTTTGCTAAATCAAGGTTAACAGGAATGTTTGCTGCAGAGCTACGAGTAAAGAACGCATAGATAGCAGATTCACGCAAACATTTAAATACCAATGGATATGGATTGCGACGAAGGTATACAAAAGATAGAAGTGGATTTACTACTAATGCTACGAAAATCATAGAACCAAGTAGTAATACGAGTAATTGGAAGTAGCCGATTAAAGCTTCAATACCATTAGTAGCGATAGAGTCAGCTACGAGACCCATAATACCTAGAGGAGCAAAGCGGATAATCCAACCTACTACAGTTGTAATAGCTTGAGCGATAGACTCCATTACTTCCTTAGTATTCATTGGGGCATGGCGTAAAGCACCGCCAATGATAAGTGCCCAACCTAAAATGCCGATATAGTTAGCGGTCATTAAGGCTTTCACAGGGTTATCAACAATATTTTTTAAAAGTGTTTTCATTACCTCTACGATACCTTGTGGTGGAGCTGCATCGGCTGCACTAGCTGCAAGGTGTAATGTAGTAGGGAACATAAAACTTACGACTACAGCAAGTGCTGCAGAAAGGAATGTACCTAATAAATATAATGTGATTACAGAGCCCATCCCTGTTTTTTGGCCAGAACGGTGTTTACTGATGGCTGCAATTACAAGAAAGAATACGAGGATTGGTGCAATCCCTTTTAAAGCACCAACAAAGAGAACGCCTAATAAAGCAAGTTCATTTGCCACATCTGGCACGTATAGAGCTGTCAAAATACCAATAATCAAACCTATGATAATTTGTTGGATTAGACTGACTCTATTGATTGTTTTTACAAATCGATTCATAGTACACTCCAATACTTAATAAAAACTAATAAAAGACCATGGAAAAGATATCTTTTCGTCATGGACATATGTCATTATACAACGAACACAGGATGGTGGCAATAGATAATATCATAGTCATTTATATATAGTTAAATTAGATCTACTGTGATTGATAACGATGTTTATTTTGTAATATACTAATTTTAACAGTAGTGAATATATGGTTTTAACTAAATATGTGCTTATTACATAATTACTATATATAGTATATATAATAGGATTCTTTTGATAGGGGGCATAGTATGATATACTATGCGAGTAAAGAGTTTGAATATAGTTCTTGATTAGTGAAAGGACCATAATGAATACTAAAGAATTTAAAACGTATGCCGATAAAGAGCAATTTGTACAAGGTGTTTTTTCTAATATTGCAAAAAACTATGATTTAATGAATACAGTCTTAAGCTTTGGACAAGATTATTTTTGGCGCAAATTCTCTGTAAAAGCAATGAATATTGGTCCTCACCAACGTGTGCTTGATGTAGCATGTGGTACCTGTGTGTTTACAAAGGAAGCGTTACGTCAAGAACCAACATTAAAAGTAGAGGCTTTGGACTTTAATAGTGAGATGCTTGATCAAGGTCGTGTACGCATTGAAGATGCTGGTTTAATAGATCAAGTTAATCTTGTTCAAGGTGATGCGATGGCATTACCATATGCAGATAACACATTTGATGCTGCTATGAGCGGATTTGCAATGCGTAATGTGCCAGATATTAAACAAGTGTTATCTGAAATGCAACGTGTTGTAAAGCCAGGTGGAAAAGTAGTTGTGTTAGAACTCGCAAAGCCAAGCATGTTTGGTTTTAAACAGTTATATAATTTCTACTTCTCCTATATATTACCTATTATAGGTAAGTTAAGTAAGGATAATTCCTCTTATGCATGGTTGCCAGAATCCTTACGCAGATATCCTCATCAAAGCGAGATTCTTGAAATCTGGAAATCTTTAGGATATGAAAATGCCACCTATCATGAATTGACAGGCGGCATTGTAGCGGTCCACGAAGGTGTGGTACCAGAAAATTCTATTGTAAATAATAAGTAATATTAGCGTCTTGAGAAACTACTAATGATCCTTTTTCAACAGGAGTAGCAGTTTCGAGAGACGCTTTTAACATTACGGCGTTACGATAGTAACCAGAGTCCATAGAGCTTGTTTGAGGTGTACTGATAGAAACTGTTTTTACAGGTCCTAATGTACGGCCAAGGGCTGCAGCGATAACCTCAGCTTTATGACGACCGTCTTGAATTGCTTCTGTAGTTAATGAATCAGATAGTTGTTGAGATACATCATTTTGGAAAGAAAGGTTGTTGATATCATTAGCCCCAGCGCTAACAGCAGCATCAACGGCTTTTCCTACATTATCAAGATTATTGATTTTTACAGTTACACGATTAGACACATTATAACCTGTATTGATTCGTTTGCCTTCTTGGTAATCACTAGTAGGGTTAATAGAAATATTAGAGGTATAAATATCTTTTTTATCGATACCTAATTGACCTAACTTACTGATTAAATCACTCATAATGCGATCATTGTTAGATTTTGCAGCATTGATGTTTGTGTTTTCGCTAGTAATACCAAGTGTTAAGATCGCATAGTTAGGTGCTACTGAACGAGAGGCTTGTCCTGTAATTTGAATTTCAGAAGAATCAAAAGTACCTTGTGGTGCAGCAAAAGCTGCAGTAGCCATAGTTGCACATACAGCAACAATAGCAACTGTTTTAGATAATAAACGTTTGGATAATTTCATACTCAATCTCCTTACACTATTATAGTATTATTTATAAATACTATAATATAGAACTACTTCGTAATATAGAATCACATCAGAATATAGAAGTGAATAAGCGGAAAAGTCTATATTACAGCTACATTATACATAATTGGTTGTATAAAATCAATCTTTTGATTTTGGAATGTAAAATGAAGCTGTAATGAAAGTTGTGTGAAATTGAGAATTAGGGGTTGCCATTATATTTTGGTTATACTATAATATGCATACAGTCGTTCGAGCGACTGTTTCTTAATGAGTGTAGTAATGCACTTAGAGGTTCAAAAGAACTTCAAAAAAGATTATAAAATGTGTTGACATGAAAATGTTCACATGTTATTATAATCAAGTCGTCAGATGGCGCTTCACTGAAGCATGAAACTGATAACAGATCTTTGAAAACTGAACAATGATAGGTAATCAATCATATGATTGAACATATGCCAGAGTGCGGGTTTTGACAAAGTCAAAACCAACCATAATTCAAAGTTACTTAAATGTAACGACAACAAATAATGAGCTATTCAAATAGCTTCAAGATATCTTGGAGAGTTTGATCCTGGCTCAGGACGAACGCTGGCGGCGTGCTTAACACATGCAAGTCGAACGAAGAGCGATGGAAGCTTGCTTCTATCAATCTTAGTGGCGAACGGGTGAGTAACGCGTAATCAACCTGCCCTTCAGAGGGGGACAACAGTTGGAAACGACTGCTAATACCGCATACGATCCAATCTCGGCATCGAGGATGGATGAAAGGTGGCCTCTATTTATAAGCTATCACTGAAGGAGGGGATTGCGTCTGATTAGCTAGTTGGAGGGGTAACGGCCCACCAAGGCGATGATCAGTAGCCGGTCTGAGAGGATGAACGGCCACATTGGGACTGAGACACGGCCCAGACTCCTACGGGAGGCAGCAGTGGGGAATCTTCCGCAATGGACGAAAGTCTGACGGAGCAACGCCGCGTGAGTGATGACGGCCTTCGGGTTGTAAAGCTCTGTTAATCGGGACGAAAGGCCTTCTTGCGAATAGTTAGGAGGATTGACGGTACCGGAATAGAAAGCCACGGCTAACTACGTGCCAGCAGCCGCGGTAATACGTAGGTGGCAAGCGTTGTCCGGAATTATTGGGCGTAAAGCGCGCGCAGGCGGATTGGTCAGTCTGTCTTAAAAGTTCGGGGCTTAACCCCGTGATGGGATGGAAACTGCCAATCTAGAGTATCGGAGAGGAAAGTGGAATTCCTAGTGTAGCGGTGAAATGCGTAGATATTAGGAAGAACACCAGTGGCGAAGGCGACTTTCTGGACGAAAACTGACGCTGAGGCGCGAAAGCCAGGGGAGCGAACGGGATTAGATACCCCGGTAGTCCTGGCCGTAAACGATGGGTACTAGGTGTAGGAGGTATCGACCCCTTCTGTGCCGGAGTTAACGCAATAAGTACCCCGCCTGGGGAGTACGACCGCAAGGTTGAAACTCAAAGGAATTGACGGGGGCCCGCACAAGCGGTGGAGTATGTGGTTTAATTCGACGCAACGCGAAGAACCTTACCAGGTCTTGACATTGATGGACAGAACTAGAGATAGTTCCTCTTCTTCGGAAGCCAGAAAACAGGTGGTGCACGGTTGTCGTCAGCTCGTGTCGTGAGATGTTGGGTTAAGTCCCGCAACGAGCGCAACCCCTATCTTATGTTGCCAGCACTTCGGGTGGGAACTCATGAGAGACTGCCGCAGACAATGCGGAGGAAGGCGGGGATGACGTCAAATCATCATGCCCCTTATGACCTGGGCTACACACGTACTACAATGGGAGTTAATAGACGGAAGCAATACCGCGAGGTGGAGCAAACCCGAGAAACACTCTCTCAGTTCGGATCGTAGGCTGCAACTCGCCTACGTGAAGTCGGAATCGCTAGTAATCGCAGGTCAGCATACTGCGGTGAATACGTTCCCGGGCCTTGTACACACCGCCCGTCACACCACGAAAGTCGGAAGTGCCCAAAGCCGGTGGGGTAACCTTCGGGAGCCAGCCGTCTAAGGTAAAGTCGATGATTGGGGTGAAGTCGTAACAAGGTAGCCGTATCGGAAGGTGCGGCTGGATCACCTCCTTTCTAGGGAGACATACACCGAGCCAAGAGCTTGGATGTCACTTAGGTCGACACTTTGGCACCTAACATTGTTCGGTTTTGAGAGATCTGTAAAAAGACTCTCAATCTACAGATATGGGCCTATAGCTCAGCTGGTTAGAGCGCACGCCTGATAAGCGTGAGGTCGGTGGTTCGAGTCCACCTAGGCCCACCAGTTGGCTCATATAACTTGAAATACACTTTGTGTAGAGTACAGACACTAAGAGCTAATTTAATAGGTAATACTTATAAAAGATAACGGATTCTTCGGAATGGATTATCGAGACGTAAGTTGACCGATTATGGGGGCGTAGCTCAGTTGGGAGAGCACCTGCCTTGCAAGCAGGGGGTCAGGAGTTCGAATCTCCTCGTCTCCACCATTTAGTATTTGACAGCTAGTCTGTTATGTACTAAAATAACAAAGCTATCAATGATAGCAACATATGACGTATGAATCGTAAGATTTATGTCAGATTATTGTTCTTTGAAAACTGCATAGAAGATAATTATTATATTTGTAAGGTCATCTCTTAGAATTTCTAAGTAGGTTGACCCGAGCACATAGGAAATAATTCTCTGACTTAATGGTGACGTACATGAAAATGTACGGCTACAAAAAACGACAATGTATCTAATGCATGTCAATAAAATCTCAAATCAATAGATTTTGATGATTATCAAGGAATGCCAGTGAAGCGAAGTCGCCGCGTATTTGTATACGCAAGACGAGCTGAACGCAGTATGACGAAGATAAGCGCAAAATATATTAGATTTTAAGTAAAGATTTTAAGGGCGTACGGTGGATGCCTTGGCGATATCAGCCGAAGAAGGACGTGGTAAGCTGCGATAAGCTACGGAGAGGTGCAAGCAACCTTTGACCCGTAGATTTCCGAATGGGGGAACCCGGCAGTGGTTATGCACTGTCACCCATAGCTTAGACTATGAGGAGGGCACCCGGGGAACTGAAACATCTAATTACCCGGAGGAAAAGTAATCAAACGAGATTTTCTTAGTAGCGGCGAGCGAACGGGAAAGAGGCCAAACCGGAGCGGGCAACCGCACCGGGGTTGAGGACAGTCATCAAGTGTAAATGAGGTAGAAGAATCGAGTTGGAAAGCTCAGCCGCAGAAGGTGAAAGCCCTGTAATCGAAACCTTGCATACACGGGACTGTATCCAGAGTACCACGAGACACGTGAAACCTTGTGGGAAGCAGGGGGGACCACCCTCCAAGCCAAAATACTGATATCGACCGATAGCGCATAGTACCGTGAGGGAAAGGTGAAAAGAACCCCTGGCGGGGAGTGAAAGAGAACCTGAAACCGTATGTCTACAAACAGTCGAAGTCTGTATATATATCAGGACGACGGCGTGCCTATTGAAGAATGAACCGACGAGTTACTGTTGCTAGCGAGGTTAAGTGGAAAACACGGAGCCGCAGCGAAAGCGAGTCTGAACAGGGCGTTTAGTTAGTAATAGTAGACCCGAAACCGTAGTGATCTATCCATGGCCAGGTTGAAGCACAGGTAAAATTGTGTGGAGGACCGAACTCGTGAGCGTTGAAAAGCTTTGGGATGAGTTGTGGATAGGGGTGAAATGCCAATCGAACACGGAGATAGCTGGTTCTCCCCGAAATAGCTTTAGGGCTAGCCTCGAGGTTGAGAGTATAGGCGGTAGAGCACTGATCGGGCTAGGGGCCATACCGGTTACCGAACCTAGTCAAACTACGAATGGCTATACTTATACTCGGGAGTCAGACAGTGAATGATAAGGTCCATTGTCAAGAGGGAAACAGCCCAGAACACCGACTAAGGTCCCAAATGTTACACTAAGTGGCGAAGGATGTGGAATTTCCAAAACAACCAGGATGTTGGCTTAGAAGCAGCCACCATTTAAAGAGTGCGTAATAGCTCACTGGTCGAGAGACTCTGCGCCGAAAATGTCCGGGGCTAAAGTGTAAAACCGAAGTCGTGTCATATGCAGCAATGTATATGGGTAGGGGAGCGTTCTCATTGGGTTGAAGCAGTACCGTAAGGAGTTGTGGACTGATGAGAAGTGAGAATGTCGGTATGAGTAGCGAAAAGAATGGTGAGAATCCATTCCACCGAAAGCCTAAGGGTTCCTGAGCAACGATCGTCGTCTCAGGGTAAGTCGGGACCTAAGCCGAGGCGGAAAAGCGTAGGCGATGGACAACAGGTTGAAATTCCTGTACCGGTGTGAATCGTTTGATCGATGGAGTGACACAGTAAGGTAGGTCAGCACGCGATTGGAAGTGCGTGTTTAAGCATGTAGGTTGAGCTATAGGCAAATCCGTAGCTCTAAAAGCTGAGATGTGATGACGAGTTACTAGCGATAGTAACGAAGTGATTGATCCTACACTGTCGAGAAAAGCTTCTAGGTAGAGACACATCGCCCGTACCAAAACCGACACAGGTAGGCGGGGAGAGAATCCTAAGGTGCGCGGGAAAACCCTCGTTAAGGAACTCGGCAAAATGCCTCCGTAACTTCGGGAAAAGGAGGACTCATGTAGTGTGAAGAGCAGCAACGCTTGGAGCATGAATGAGTGGCACAAGAGAGGCGCAAGCGACTGTTTACCACAAACACAGGTGCCTGCTAAAGCGAAAGCTGATGTATAGGTGCTGACACCTGCCCGGTGCTGGAAGGTTAAGAGGAGGGGTTAGACTTCGGTCGAAGCTCTGAATTGAAGCCCCAGTAAACGGCGGCCGTAACTATAACGGTCCTAAGGTAGCGAAATTCCTTGTCGGGTAAGTTCCGACCCGCACGAAAGGTGTAACGACTTGCGCACTGTCTCAACGAGGGACCCGGTGAAATTGAAGTACCTGTGAAGATGCAGGTTACCCGCGACTGGACAGAAAGACCCCATGGAGCTTTACTGCAACCTAAGATTGAACTTAGTTAATGAATGTACAGGATAGGTGGGAGACTTAGAATCTAGGACGCCAGTTTTAGAGGAGTCGTTGTTGGGATACCACCCTTTCATTAATTGATTTCTAACGGGCCGAGTAACGACCGGCCGGACAGTCTTAGGCGGGCAGTTTGACTGGGGCGGTCGCCTCCTAAAGAGTAACGGAGGCGCCCAAAGGTTCCCTCAGAGCGGACGGAAATCGCTCGAAGAGTGTAAAGGCAGAAGGGAGCTTGACTGCGAGACGGACAGGTCGAGCAGGGACGAAAGTCGGGCTTAGTGATCCGGTGGTGCCGAGTGGAAGGGCCATCGCTCAACGGATAAAAGCTACCCTGGGGATAACAGGCTAATCTCTCCCAAGAGTCCATATCGACGGGGAGGTTTGGCACCTCGATGTCGGCTCATCACATCCTGGGGCTGAAGTAGGTCCCAAGGGTTCGGCTGTTCGCCGATTAAAGTGGTACGTGAGCTGGGTTCAGAACGTCGTGAGACAGTTCGGTCCCTATCCATCGCGGGCGCAAGAAACTTGAAGGGGGCTGCTCCTAGTACGAGAGGACCGGAGTGGACGAACCGCTGGTGTACCAATTATCCTGCCAAGGGTACAGTTGGGTAGCTACGTTCGGGACGGATAAACGCTGAAAGCATCTAAGCGTGAAACCAGCCTTGAGATGAGGTTTCTCATAGCATAAGCTAGTAAGATCCCATGTAGACGACATGGTTGATAGGCCAGGTGTGGAAGAGCCGTGAGGTTTGGAGCTGACTGGTACTAATAGATCGAGGGCTTTACTTAAACAAAACATTAAGCAGAAATGTGCAACAAATATATATAACTTCTATGTGGTTTTCAGAGTACAAACTCTGACAGATTCAGTGGCGATGGCTATGAGGATCCACCTGTTCCCATCTCGAACACAGTAGTTAAGCTCATAAACGCCGAAAGTACTTGGCTGGAGACGGCCTGGGAGGATAGGAAGCCGCTGATTAACGAAAAGAAAAAGGTCTACCTAAAGGTAGGCCTTTTTCTTTTTGCTAGTCTTCGACTAGCTAACCCTACTAGAGCCGCCTCCAGCCAAGGTTGTAGAGGTTGTATCTATGTACGTGTCCGTGTAAGACGGCATTGGGAAGGGTAGGGTGTGAGGCCACAGAGGAGTAAAACGACGCATGGGGCCCACACATCACCTTCTTCCGAACGTAAGATTTACCGAGCTGCGAAGCAGAGAAGGGAAATACACAGTGAGGAAGCAAGTAGGGCCACCGAAGAGGACTTAGAGCTAAGCGACGCAGATAACCATATGAGTGCTTCCGAACGTAAGATGTACCGAATTGCGGAGCAGCGCAGGGAAATCCACAGTGAGGATTGATAGGAAGCCGCGGCTGGTGGTAGGAGGTAAACTCTATCTATACGGTAACGCGGCACAACGTGCCAATGTTACCGAACCGTAAAGCAGTTGAGTAGCTCCAAATTTATGTAAATAAACTACCTCTAATCGATACTGCGGTACTTAGCACCAATAATATCGAACAGTAAAGAAGTTTAGTAACTTCAAATATATGTAAATCAATAGCATTATGTAGATACAACGTGCCAATGTTACCTAACCTTAAACCAGTTAAGTCCCTTCAAATACATGTAAAGTTCATCCCAATTTATGTAACATATACATTATTCATTCACATCTATCTTTTAATATTTATCCTCAAATAACCACTATATTATTCAATGGACATTTACTCCTCTATGATCGAATATCCACCATATAGCCCTAATTTTACTCTTTTTACTGCTATATCTATACATAGTACTTTATATTTAACTTCTTTAATAGATCATTATACAAGTTATTCTTTAATCAAATTTCCTAATTAATCATCTTTATGTAATTAATATTACTTTAATTTTAAATTCTAATAATTACTATCTACTACATATTCTATTCATGCATAGGTTTATCTGAAATTCACATATAAGCCTATAAATATAGATAAATACTGGGTTTATACCTGCATTACTGTTGCCTGAATATGTACCAAAATTTACTCGTTTCATTTATATCTCATATAACTTTCACTATGTTTTCACATATAATCTTTATACTAGCAATAGTTGATTGAGATCAACTAAGGAAATGGAGGTCTACTGCAAATAACTTTTACCTGTCCCTTTTACAAATAATACAAACAACACAACACAAAACAATACAACACATAAAACAACACTTAAATACACAACAATACTCTCCCTGTGTATAAACAAAACAATACATATACAAAACTCTCTAATTATATATACCATCTCCCGTATATATAAAGGTAAAAGTTAGGTAGACATAAGAGCCCTTGAGAAAGGGCTCTTTTTCCTTTTAAATTCACTATTATTTCATTATTTTAAAGGGCTTTGTTTCTTGACATGGGACTTAATTTTTGTTAAACTAATCAAGTATCAAGCACAGCTTGATGAACATAGGGGTATAGCTCAATTGGTAGAGTAGCGGTCTCCAAAACCGTTGGTTGTGGGTTCAAGTCCTACTGCCCCTGCCAAATTTGGATTGCGGTCTTCGGACCGCATGTCCATAAAATTACTCAAAAAATATTAAAAAAATGCTTGCACAGAACTAAGCATTATGTTAATATAAGTGAGTACCAAGTACATGACTCAGTAGCTCAGCTGGATAGAGCGTTTGACTACGAATCAAAAGGCCAGGGGTTCGAATCCCTTCTGGGTCACCAAATGAAAGCATCACAGCAATGTGGTGCTTTTTTATTTTTGTAAAACCATTTATCTATTAAAAAGACTCTACACATAATTGTGTAGAGTCTTTTAGTTTCCATGCTTTAAATCTAATTAGATTATGGCTTAAGTGTTTTACCTTATTTTAGCTGTCCTGCAGCCACAGCAAGATCTCTCCAGTAGATAGCTTGCATATAACCATACGTATCTGGTTTTAAGGTAATTAATTTAGCTTTAGGTCGTTTTTCTTCACGTAATACTCTGCCTGTACGGGCATCGATGATATTACGTTGTTCTTGAACCCATTGAATCGTATCGGCATCTTGGTCAAAGTAATAATGGTTTATATACTCTGTCATATAATATTGAGCACCTTGATGGCTATATGTACGGGCTACAATTTCAAATTTATTACCTTCTCCTGCGATGACCTTAACGCGTTGTTCTGCGTAATAATTTTGGCCATTCATACGATATAAGTAGGCATAACCTCTGGCATTCTCTAAATCAGCAATATTAACTGCTTGAGAGGGGAGGATACCTAAGATTGTAAAAGCCGCTGCAATTAATAAACTACGCTTCATGTATTCTCCTTATTACTTCGCATGTGGCTGATCAGATTCAGCAACCACATGTACAACTAATTCTTGATCAGAAGGAATCTGAGCCATGACTACAGGCATTGGCACATTCATAGCTGCAGCAATACCTTTGATTTGGCGCATTGCAACAGGTACTACAGTACCATCTTCTTGTACGTTTTTTTCTAATACTTCAATTTCTGTAACTGTTAAGCCTGCTTTTGTGGCAAAGTCTTCAACGGATACACCATTAGCTTCGCGATATTCTTTAATGAAATCTCCGATATACATAGATTCCTCCTATTTTTAGATACCTTTATATTGTAATTAAAAATATCATATATGGCAATAGATGAATAAAAGATGAATTAATAAAATTACAAAAATAAATTGACTTAATACGATAGTGGTGTTACTATTAACTCATAGAAAACATCATATTTGGGAATAGGTGCTGAAAAGCATAATAGAGAAGCTGGTTAAATGCCAGCACGGTCCCGCCACTGTATGGTCGAGCGAGTCTAAATTAAGTCACTGGGAAACTGGGAAGGCTAGATGAGCGATGACGCCGAGTCAGGAGAACTGCCTATTCAACATTCACCATTTGACCTACGAGAGATAGGGAGGAGAAGTTAGTAGCTCCTTTTTACGTACCCGTAAAAAGGATTTTTTAGTTCTATACGATTTTATCAAAGATGATTTAAATTGTATTCGAAAGACCTTAATGTCGATGGCATGGTCATGGTGAATAATACCTTCTTGGTATTACCAGCATGACATGTGTTATGACTGTTAATATATTTTATGGTAAATGTAGGGCATGCATTTATTCATCATCATCCTAAAAAAGAGGCTGACCCAGGATTCTAGTAGTTCGGATTCTGGGTCAGTCTCTTTTTATGAGATACATGAAATTTAAGTTAATTCTAAAAAAATGATTGACGATGAATTATATACATGATATTATTATTTCAGTTGAGACGCGGGAGTGGCGGAATTGGCAGACGCACCAGACTTAGGATCTGGCGCCTTACGGCGTGGGGGTTCAAGTCCCTTCTCCCGCACCAACTTTATTGCACCTTTTGAGGTGCTATTTTTTTTGCCCAAAAATGTTATAATAAATGGGTTAGAACTATTAATTTAAATAATCATAGTAATACTATATGGTGCAGTATGGATAATACATTAACACAGCTGCTTTCACAGAACCCATCCTTTGTGGATGGGCTAAACGCATTTCAGCGGAAAGGAAAGTCAGTCATATATGGTCTTAGTGGATCTCAAAAGAGTTTCCTCTTAAACCAAGCTTTTTCTACGGGCCTTACAAAGCCTGTAGTTATAGTAGTCCATGATAAGGACCATAAAGAGATGTGGGAACGAGATTTAGCCTTTTTCTGGCCTAATATTCCAGTCCTATCATTTCCTATAACAGATCATGTGGACTTTACAACGATTGCTCGTAGCCTTGAGGACCAAGGGGCACAAATGCGTGCCTTAGCATTGCTTGCATGGCAAGAACCAGCTGTAGTCATAGCGAATGCTGAAGAGGTTACACAGTATGTGGTATCTCCTCAAAATTTAAAAGGACAGTCGTTACATTTCTCTTTGAATGATACGATTGAACGGGATACAGCTCTTGAACAGCTCGTTACAATTGGATATGAACGTGTAGACCAGGTGGAACAACGTGGTCATTTTGCCGTGCGCGGGGATATTTTAGACATATATCCTGTTAATAGTGAACATCCCATACGTATAGAGTTCTTTGGCGATGAAATTGATACGTTACGGTTCTTCTCTGTGGAGAACCAACGTTCCATTGAACAAATTGATTCTTATACGGTAACGCCGTTCTTCCTTGGTAAAAGTGATGCAGATTGCACCTTATTATCATATGTGAAAGAAGGCACCCTCATTTACGATGAGCCTGGCCGTATTCAGGAAGCATTAAAGAAATTCCTTAAGGAAGACCCAACACATCGTAAAAATCATTGTGACTGGAGTGAGTTGCAACGTACTGTAGAAGCAACGAATCAAGTAGCTTTTACATTTATGCAACAACGTTCTATTGGCTTAGCTGGATTTACCCCAATTGGTATTCAAGGTAAGACGATGACGAGCTTTGAGCGTCAAATTCCTTTATTAACCGATGAAATTAAACAATGGCATCGCTTAAACCATCAAGTTGTATTGGTATTAAATAATCAGCAACGAAGAGAAGGCATTGAACGTGCCCTTGAAGGGGAAGGTATTGCTTTTATTCATAGTGCGGAGTGGATTGCAAAGCCTAATACGGTTGTAATCTTACAAGGCTTATTGACCGATGGCTTTGAATTACCAAATAGCCATTTAGTAGTTGTCGTAGAAGGTAATATTTACGGACAACAAAAGCGGAAGCTACGCAACAAGCCTAAAAAAGGCCAAGAAATTAATTACTTTACGGATTTAACGCCTGGTGACTATGTTGTACATAGTATGCACGGTATTGGTAAGTATATTGGCCTTAAAACGATCGAAACAGAGGGGATTCATCGGGATTATATTGAAATTGACTATGCAGGATCAGATAAATTATTCTTACCTGCCAACAACTTAGATCAATTACAAAAGTATATTGGTAATGAAGGTGATGTGCCGCGCATCAATAAAATGGGTGGCCGTGACTGGGCTAAGGTTGTTACAAAGGCAAAGAAATCTATTGATGATTTAGCAGATAAGCTTGTAGAGCTCTATGCACAGCGTGAAATAACGCAAGGCTTTGCATTCTTGCCTGACCAACCATGGCAACAGGAATT
Source organism: Veillonella sp. (assembly GCF_041333735.1). Taxonomy (NCBI): domain Bacteria; kingdom Bacillati; phylum Bacillota; class Negativicutes; order Veillonellales; family Veillonellaceae; genus Veillonella; species Veillonella sp. The sequence goes on along the minus strand of NZ_JBGKFB010000001.1, from coordinate 237,757 downwards.
TGAAGATGCATTCCCTTATGAGGAAACGGAAGACCAATTACAAGCTACAGCAGAAATTAAGGAATCCATGGAAAAACCAGTTCCTATGGACCGTTTGCTTGCTGGCGATGTAGGGTTTGGTAAAACAGAAGTGGCCATGCGTGCCATATTTAAGGCTGTTATGAGTGGCAAACAAGTAGCGGTACTTGTTCCAACCACTGTTTTGGCACAGCAACATTTCCAAACCTTCTGGAACCGATTTGCTCCATTTGGTGTCAAGGTAGATGTACTCAATCGTTTCCGCAGTACAGCGGAGAAAAAACAAGTTCTAAAAGGCGTTGAAGATGGATCCATTGATGTTCTTATCGGCACACATTCCTTGCTCAACAAAAAGGTTGTCTTCAAAGATTTAGGGATGCTCGTTGTAGATGAAGAGCAACGTTTCGGGGTAGCTCAAAAGGAAAAATGGAAAGAGTGGGCCAACAATATTGATGTACTCACCTTGAGTGCGACCCCAATTCCTCGGACATTACATATGTCCCTCGTTGGTGTTCGTGAGATGTCCGTTATCAATACGCCACCAGAAGAACGCTTGCCTGTTCAAACCTATGTAGTGGAATATGATATGAACCTCGTGGCCGATGCGATCAAGCGCGAATTAGCGCGTGGTGGGCAGGTTTACTTTGTATATAACCGCGTAGCATCCATTAATCACATGGGTGAGTTATTAGAAGAGGCCTTGCCTGGTTTACGTTACGCTATTGCTCATGGTCAAATGACAGGTCGTCAAATTGAGGAAATCATGACTGATTTCTATGAAGGCCATTATGATGTATTATTGTCTACCAGTATTATCGAAACTGGTCTAGATATACCAAATGCCAATACGATCATCATTTATGATGCGGACCGCTTAGGCTTATCTCAGCTATATCAAATGCGTGGCCGCGTAGGTCGTTCTCGTAGACGGGCCTATGCTTACTTTATGTATCGACCTGATAAAATGCTTTCAGAGGCTGCCGAAAAGCGCTTAAAAGCTATTGAAGAGTTCACAGAACTCGGTGCTGGTTTTAAATTGGCTATGCGCGATTTAGAAATTCGCGGTGCTGGTAACCTCTTAGGTTCACAGCAACATGGCAATATCGCATCCGTCGGCTTTGGTATGTACGTAAGTATGTTAGAAGAAGCCATTGCGAAGGCTCAAAATAAAGAGGTTGAACGGGAAGTATCCATTGACCCAGCAATCGATTTAGAGGTAGATGCCTTTATTGATGATGCGTATATCAAGGATAGCGCTCGTAAGATCTCCGTATATCAACGTTTGTTACATATAAAATCCAAAGAACAGCTTGATGATATGACTGATGAACTCATCGATCGCTTCGGTACTCCGACAGATCCGGTAGACCGTTTGTTGCGCATTGCTCAAATTAAAGAACAAGCGCGTTTACTAGGCATTAAAAGTATCGTCCGTAGAGATCAACAGCTTACCATTCATTGGCATGACGATTCCAAGATGGCCGACTGGGATATGGGGGCTGTACGGGAAGATCTCTGGAAGAAGATGAAATTTGCAGATACTAAGCCGGCTACATTATATGTGAGCCTCAATGGTATGAAAGGTTCTATTTTGACCATTACGGAAGCGGTGATGAAGGCTTTGAGCCAAAAATCATCGTCTAAGGAGGGCCTATGAATCGATTTTTAAAGGGCGCTATGATTTTAACCTTAGCTGGGATTATCGTTAAGGTTATTGGTGCTTTCAGCAAAGTCCTTATTGCACGCGTTCTCGGTGGTGAAGGGATTGGCCTATATATGATGGCCTATCCGATTTATCAAATTATCGTTAGTGTTTCCGCTGCAGGCATTCCTGTTGCTATATCTATTATGATTGCGGAAAAGCTGGCTAATGATGATATGCGGGGCGTACAACAGGTGTTTTCCGTATCGTTAAAGGTGTTAACACTATTAGGTCTTGTATTTAGTATAGCTTTATACGGTAGTGCACAGTGGCTCATAGATACCCATATTATTACAGATCCTCGTGCACTCTTAGCGATTCAGCTATTATCGCCAGCTATCTTCATCGTTACGATTTTGAGCTGTTTCAGAGGTTATTTCCAAGGCTTCCAATACATGGTACCTACGGGAACTAGCCAAGTCTTTGAACAAATCTTCCGCGTATCCTCTATGGTGGGCTTAGCTTATTATTTCATTGATAGAGGTCTACACTTGGCGGCAGGTGGTGCAACGTTCGCTACATTCCCCGGTGTATTAGCTGGGTTGATTGTATTGATTTACTTTTACTATCGTCAGCGTCGTGTACGGGCGCAAATGTTGGCGCAGCAGAATCCAAATGCTATTGGTGAAAGCAATAGCTCTGTAGTCAAACGACTATTTAGCTTGGCTATACCAGTTTCAATGGCCAATATTATGTTGCCCATGGTATCTCTTATCGATACATTTATCGTACCAAAGCGATTGATGGATATTGGGTATTACCTCAATGAAGCGACAACACAATTTGGTTATCTCACAGGGATGGCTACATCGTTGATAGGTTTGCCTATCATTTTGACTACATCCTTAGCGGCTAGCCTTGTACCAGCTGTATCTGAGGCACATGCGCAAGGTGATGTGCACCGTATTGTACAGCGCGCCGGCATAGCCATTAAGATTGCCAATATGTTCACTATACCGGCCTGCATTGGGCTCTGTGTATTGGCGACACCTATATCTAAATTGATATACGCAACGCCTCATGCTGGTCCTGTTATTGCTGTTATTAGCTTGAGTATTATATTCTTAGGTTGGCAACAGATTACAGCAGGCATTTTGCAGGGATTAGGTAGAACTGTTATTCCTATGGTAGCCATTTTTATCGGTCTATTGGCTAAGACATTCTTGGACTATCAATTGACAGGTACTATTGAACTTGGTATTAATGGTGCCGCATGGGCAACGAATTTAAACTTTGCCATTGCTGCACTCATAAACTATATATTTGTTAAAAAATATGTAGGCTCCGTACTGAATAAATTAGAGCTATTAAAAATTGTAGTATCTGCCATGGCTATGGGCGGTGCTACACAGGTGGTGTATGTGACGACTGTAGAACTGTTCGGTAATGGTGGTGCGGTAGCAGCAGCTATTATTGTGGCGGTATTTGTGTATGGTTTATCTCTATGGTTAACAAAGGCCGTTGTAAAAGCTGATATGTATCATTTCCCAGTTATAGGCAAGCGCTTACAAGCTCGCCGAGATAAGGAGGAGGCTAAGCTATATGAAGAACAATACTGATAAGCCAGTATCGGTACAACCATTAGTAGATGTGGTAAAAGCTTTGCGTGCTCCGAATGGTTGTCCTTGGGATCAAAAGCAAACTCATGAGTCGTTGCGTCGATATTTCATCGAAGAAACCTATGAGGTAGTAGATGCTATTGATAATAAAGATATGCCAAATCTTCGTGAAGAACTAGGTGATGTATTATTACAAGTTGTCTTTCACAGTCAATTAGCTGAGGAAGCCGGTCAATTTACATTAGAAGATGTAATTCACGATGTGACAGAAAAGATGATTCGTCGTCATCCCCATGTTTTTGACCCTGAAAATAATGAAAAATCATACAGTTGGGATGAATTAAAGGCACAAGAAAAGAAAAATATACAAAAATCTGTATTAGATGGTGTGTCCAAAGGTTTACCTGCATTAGTGGCGGCTTACAAACTACAAGAAAAGGCTGCGAAGCTAGGTTTTGACTGGGATGAGCTCGATCCGGTTTGGGCGAAAGTTTCCGAAGAAATGGGTGAATTTAAGGAGGCTATTGCCCAAGAAGATAGAGAAAATATGGAAAAAGAAGCGGGAGATGTGCTTTTTTCCTTGATTAATCTATTAAGATGGTATAAAATAAGCGGTGAAAATGCACTAAATCGCACAAACACAAAGTTCCGACAGCGTTTTTTACATGTAGAAGCTTGTGTTAACCAAAGCGATCGCTCATGGGAAGACTTTTCATTAGCTGAGCTGGATGCTTTTTGGGAGGAGGCTAAAGTGCAGGAAAAGTAGCCTAGAGGTTTGCATGCTTCTTAGGTATAGTATTTTTAAGGAGGTTCTGTCATGAACAAAACAGAATTAATCGCAAGTGTTGCACAAAAAACTGAATTAACTAAAAAAGACGCTGAAAAAGCGGTAAAAGCTGTATTTGACACAGTTGCTGAAGAATTAGCTGCTGGCGGTAAAGTACAAGTTATCGGCTTCGGTACATTCGAAGTTCGTGAACGCGCAGCTCGTGAAGGCCGTAACCCACAAAACGGTAAAACTATTACTATCGCAGCTTCCAAATCCCCTGCATTCAAAGCTGGTAAAGGTTTGAAAGAACAAGTTAACGCTGCAAAAGCTAAAAAACGCAAAAAATAATCCCTAATGGATTGGAAAGAGACCTTTCGAGGTCTCTTTTTTTCGTCTATTTATGGTATAATGCACAGAGAAAGGGTGTACTATGAATAACGAAAGATCACGGAAGGTTCTCATCGTGTCCGCTTCTATTGGGACGGGACATATGCAGGCCGCCAGAGCCATAGAAGAATATTGGAAAGAGAAAGAACCACAAGCATCGATAACTCATGTGGACTTTCTTGATACAGAAACCATGTCTGTAGAGCATTTGATCAAGGGCACATACATCAAGATGATTGACGTATTCCCGATGCTATATGATATGATTTACCGCGTATCAAAAGGGGAAAAACGAGGTACGATTATGCAAACTGCATTATCATACCTATTGAAAAGCCGCATGCTCAAATTGGTACAACAAGAAGAGCCAGATGTAATGGTATTTACGCATCCATTCCCATGTGGTGCAGCGTCTATCTTAAAACGCCAAGGACATATCGATGTACCATTAGTGGCTATCATGACGGACTTTAGTAGTCATCAATTTTGGCTATACCCACAAATTGATACATACTATGTAGCTACTGAATCGATGGTAGATGAAATGGTAGCAGCGGGTATTGATGAATCACGTATCCATGTATCAGGTATACCTGTGCGGCGCTCCTTCTTCCGTGATGCTATTGAAGAATATAGCTTAGAGAAACCGGTAAAAGTACTCGTTATGGGTGGGGGACTAGGTTTAGGCTCTTTAGAAACGGCATTAAAACATTTAGATGAAGTAAACGGTATTGATGAAATTACTGTCGTAGCTGGTCAAAATACATCTCTTTATGAATCCTTAGTTACCCTTAGTGAATCTATGCGAACTAAGACCATTGTATACGGATATACTACGAATATTTCGGAACTTATGAAGTCGTCTTCCTTGCTAGTTACAAAGCCTGGTGCGTTAACATGTATGGAGGCCGTTACTATTGGTTTGCCTATGGTATTCTTTAATGCCATTCCAGGGCAAGAAGAGGCTAATGCAGAGTTGTTAGAACAACGAGGTTGTGCTCGTTGGGCTCGTGATATTCATAACTTAGAAGACGTTGTGACCGCACTTCTTATTAACTCTCCGAGACTTCAACAAATGTCTGAGCGCGCTCGTGAATGGCATGTGGATGGTGCGGCTAATATCGTAAATAGTCTTATAGCCATATTAGATGCTGAGACGCCGGTAGAATTAGTGAAAGCAGAGCAATCTATCAGTTAATAGTCTAGTATTTACATAATCATAGTGATTGTAAAAGATATATAATGCTATATGTTTCATTAACGATGTTGGTTCAATAAACGTTATATGCTACATCAACGTTATATGTTCTATCATAAAATTATAAAAGCGATGACCTTATACAGGTCATCGCTTTTGTTTTATTGGTATTGTTCAATATGTTCTTGTCGAATTTTTTGAAGTGTTTCCAAGAATGCATTTGTGCTTTCAGCACTGTCCAACAAGTCTTTTAGTTGGTAAGAATCATCGAGGGTCACACTCCATTGGAAGGAGTCATTGTCGTCGTATACATTGAATACGATTGGCGTTTCTAAATCCTCTGGCAAATGACCGTCATCATCGGACACAGTTGCATAGGTGCCATCTTCCAAGAGCTCTGTAAATAATGTGTCATACCCATCGATATCGATAAGTTCAAAATTGATAGTTTCATAAAAGTCTAAAACGATATCTGCTGCCATGTGGACCTCCTCATGAATATATACGTTACGTTTATTCTACTGAGGGGGCCTGTTACTGTCAATGGTAATGTGTAGTATAATAAATATCAGAATGACATAATAGGAGCATACGATGAACGTTATTAGTTTACAAAACATAGAAAAATCATATGGCACACGACTGCTGTTTAAGGAGGTAAATATTACTTTCACCACCGAAAAACGTCTAGGTCTCGTGGGTATTAATGGGACAGGTAAGTCTACCTTCTTAAAAATCTTGGCAGGACAAATGGAGCCTGATAAGGGGACCATTGAGCGAAACGGTAAGGCTAGTATACACTATTTAGCACAAATACCTGAGTTTGACCCAGATTCAACATTACTAGAAGCCGTTCTTGATGGTGATCATCCTCGTTTGCGAATGGTGCAATCCTTTGAGCGCATTAGTCGTGAATATCGTGAAATGCAAGAGGCTGGTGGCGAGGATGATAAAGTATCACGGAACTATATGAATGCCTTGGAGCAGATGGACCAACAAGATGGCTGGCAAGTGGAGCAAGAGGCTCGTATTATTTTATCTAAGTTAGGTTTTCCTGATGTAAATCAAAAGGTGGCTATGTTATCTGGTGGTCAAAAGCGTCGCCTTGCGTTAGGCCAAGCATTATTATATCCTTGTGATCTATTATTGTTAGATGAACCGACAAACCATTTAGATGAAGATAGCATCGATTGGTTAGAGTCTTATTTAAGTGCTCGCCAAGGGGGCTTATTAATCAGTACCCATGATAGATATTTCCTTGACTCAGTATGTAATGGTATTTTGGAATTATCTAATCGACGTATGTACCAATACGATGGTAACTACGAAGAGTTTATTGCCTTAAAGTCTGATCGAGAGGCTCGTGAAGCTGCTACAGAAGAGAAGCGCCGTCAGTTCTTAAAACGAGAAATCGAATGGGTACGCCGTGGTGCGTTGGCGAGAACGACAAAGCAAAAGGCTCGTTTAGATCGCTATGAAAAACTTAAGAATATGGAGAAAACTAGACGTCCCGATCAAATGGATCCTATTGCTTTAAAAACGCGTTTAGGGAAAACCATCTTTGATATTGAACATTTACAGTTCTATTTTGGTGAGCGTCCTATGATTAAGGATTTTACCTATCACGTAGTGCGTCATGATCGCATTGGTATCGTTGGCCCTAATGGGGTTGGCAAGTCTACCTTTATGAACATTCTTGATGGAACCTATGAACCTACAAGTGGTACGATTGGTAAAGGCGAGACAGTTCGCATTGCACATTTCAAACAAGAACTGCCTGAGTTTGATGAAGATATGCGCGTTCTCGATTATATTCGAGAGGACCATTCCTATATGGTTCTGGGCGATGGCTCTACGTTGAGTGCAGGTCAGATTCTTGAACGCTTCCTATTTACACCTGAGCTACATGGTGTACCAATCCGTAAACTTTCAGGTGGTGAACGACGTCGGTTGTATCTATTGAAATTGCTTATGAGCGCTCCTAATGTTTTGTTGCTCGATGAACCGACCAATGATCTTGATATTCCTACATTAGAGGTACTAGAGGATTTCCTCGATTCCTTTAGTGGTGTCATTATCACCGTATGCCATGATCGTTACTTCTTAGACCGCGTGGTGGACAAACTTTTTGTGTTCAGTGGTGATGGTCATATTGAGATTGTTCATGGCTCCTATTCTGATTACAAGGATTCTTTAGATGAAAGTAGCGGTGGAAAGCGCCCATTCTATATGGCTAATACAGGTACATCTGTTACTTCTAAAGATGAAAAAGCGGACGGGGTTGCACCTAGTACTACCAGTGATGATTCATCATTAGGCAACTCAGCAGATGGTAGTGATAGTAGCATTACAACTTCTGGAGGAGATACTTTCAAAGAGGTACCAAAGAAGGGGTTAAATAAAGCGGAAGAAGCGGAGTATGCCAACATCATGGAGGAATTGCCTAAATTAGAGCATTTAGTTAAGGGCCTCGATGTCATGATTAGTCAAGTTGCTACTGATTATGAGAAGATGCAATCCTTGATGGCTGAGCGAGAAGAGACTCAGTCCCAAATAGATGCGCTTACAGAACGGTGGATGGAATTGGAAGAACGCCTATAATTCCTTATAGCATGCGATTTTTTAATATCTGTTATGCAAAGGAATTACATGTAAATTTATTGATAAAAGTCACAAATTATAGTATAATTTCATCGATTAACGATAACAACGTTACCTAAGTAGGAGGAACTCATGAGTAAGTACCAATTTTTAGACCGTCGCGTACCAATCGAAGACGGCAATATTGCTTTAGTTCAAGATTTATCCAAATGTAAAAACTGCTCCTTATGTCGTAAAGCTTGTGCTGTAGACATGGGCGTATTTGATTATTATGATTTAACAACAAATGGGGATCATCCAATTTGTATTCATTGCGGTCAATGTGCATCTATTTGTCCATTTGATTCCATCAATGAACGCTCTGAAATTGATGAAGTAAAAGCAGCTATTGCTGACCCTAATAAAATCGTTGTATTCCAAACTGCACCTGCTGTACGTGTTGGCTTAGGTGAAGAGTTTGGCCTTGATGCAGGTACATTCGTAGAAGGTAAAATGGTAGCTGCTCTTCGTAAATTAGGTGGCGACTATATTCTCGATACAAACTTTGGTGCTGACATGACAATCATGGAGGAAGCATCTGAATTGTTGGAACGCGTCATCAATAGTGATTCCGTATTGCCTCAATTCACATCTTGTTGCCCTGCTTGGGTTAAGTTTGCTGAAACATTCTATCCAGAATTCTTGCCAAACTTGTCTACTGCTAAGAGTCCAATTGCAATGCAAGCGCCTACACAAAAAACATATTTTGCTGAAAAAATGGGCCTTGATGCAAAACAAATCGTTGCTGTTGCAGTAACACCTTGTACAGCTAAGAAATTCGAAATTCGTCGTGACGAAATGAACTCCTCTGCTGAATACTGGGATGTACCAGAAATGCGCGATACAGACTACTGTATTACTACACGTGAACTTGCAAAATGGTTACGTGCAGAAGAAATCAACTTTGATGAATTAGAAGATTCTGCATTTGATCCATTGATGGGTGAAGCATCTGGTGGTGGTATCATCTTCGGTAATACTGGTGGCGTTATGGAAGCGGCTATGCGTGCAGCTTACAAATTAGCAACTGGTGAAGATGCACCTCAAACATTGATCCCATTCGAAGCAATTCGTGGTATGGACGGTGCTCGTGAAGCAGACGTAGTCATTGGGGACAAAACATTACATGTAGCGGCTGTTCATGGTACAGGCAACTTGCGTAAATTCATCGAACGCATGCGTGCAGAAAATATCCATTATGACTTCATTGAAGTAATGGCGTGCCGTGGCGGTTGTATCGGTGGTGGTGGCCAACCACGCGTTAAATTACCGATGGCTGATAAAGCTCGCGAAGCTCGTATTGCTTCCTTGTACACTCGTGATGCGGAAGTAACAGTAAAAGCGGCTTGCGATAATCCAGATATCCAAAAATTATATGCTGAGTTCTTCGATGGCAAACCTATGAGCCATAAAGCGCATCACATGTTACATACAACATTTGTGAACCGCTCTGAAGATTTGGGTCCTAATGGTGCTTGCACACCAGCTACATGCCCAACATCTGTGCCTAACTTGAAAAAGGCCGCAGAAGCAGCTAAAGCAGCAGCGGAAGCTAATAACTAATAGCTAAAAAATAGTTAACCGTAACAATTAGCAGTAAATGTAATAGTTAACTATATTAGGTGATACATACTATAAAAGCATATATATGGCTTAATATAAAAGGCAGATAGTTGATATTTCAATCAGCTATCTGCTTTTTTATTTAAACTATTTTGGGGACTACCTGTATCATATCTAAATATTGTTGATGCTTTCACGGTGATGAATAGTATATATGCCATATACGCATAGGGGTTAGAATATAGAGATTGGTAAATTGTTTAGGAATTATGGTTAGTGTGCTATAATTAAATTATATTTATAGAAGCAATCAATACTGTTTCAGGAGGATCTTCATGGCTTTTAAATTAAAAGGAAAAGAAGAAAAATTTTTCAGTATTTTAGAAAATCATGCTGCTCTTACATATGAAAGTGCAGAAATGATGGAGCGTGTGTTTAAAGGCGAAATCTCTAAAGAAGAGGCTTTTCTTGAAATTGATACAAAGGAAAAAGCTGCCGATGAATTAGTAACCGAAACTGTAGAACGTTTGCGTAAAACATTCATTACCCCAATGGATCGCGAAGATATTCAGCTTCTAATCGACCAATTGGATACTACATTAGATAATATTAAAGAAATCATGGATAAAATGGTTATGTACCACGTTGGTAATCCAAGTGATGGTGCTATCCGTATGAGTGAAATCGTTGTAAAATGCGTTAAGCATATTAACAAATCTATTGGTTATATGGGCAGCCTTAAAAAGGACCATGTAAAGGTAGAAGGCCGCGTACACCAAGTATTGAAACTTGAGTCTGAAGCGGATAATATTTACCACGAAGAAATGGCTAAACTCTTCACTGAGTGTACAGATCCTATTGAAATTATCAAATGGAAGGAAATCCTTAGCGCCATGGAGGATGTAATCGATGGATGCGAAGATTTGGTTGGTACATTCCGCCGGGTAGTATTGAAATATGCTTGATGCTCATTATTTAGTATGGCTAGTAGTATTTTTAGCATTAGCCTTCGACTATATCAATGGCTTCCACGATACGGCGAATGCCATTGCCACATCTGTATCAACCCGTGCTATTGAGCCTAAAAAAGCTATTATGATGACAGCAGCACTCAATTTCTTGGGGGCCATGGTTAGTACAGGCGTTGCAAAGACAATCGGTGGCGACATCGTAATGTCTGCATCTCTTATCAATAGTGGAATCATTTCAGCAGCTCTTATCGGTGCCATCACATGGAACTTGCTCACATGGTATTGGGGGATTCCGAGCTCCTCATCTCATGCGCTTATCGGTGGTATCATTGGTGCTGTAGGCTGGTCTGTAGGCTTTGATGCTTTAAATGAGGCAGGGATCTTAAAGATTTTCTTATCCCTTATTTTATCTCCAGTTGTAGCCATGATTGGTGGCTATATTGTGATGAAAGTATTGTTGCTTATCTTTGGTAGATTTTCTCCAATTACGTTGAATGATAGATTTAGATCCATGCAAGTTGTATCTGCCATCATGATGGCCTTCTCACATGGCTCTAATGATGCGCAAAAGGCGATGGGGATTATTACCTTAACCTTGCTTAGTGGTGGCTTTATTGATACATTGGATGTGCCATTATGGGTTAAACTTTGTTGTGCTACGGCTATGGCCATGGGTACAGCAGTGGGTGGTTGGAAAATCATCTCTACCATGGGGACTAAGATTTTCAAACTAGAAACAATTAATGGTTTTGCTGCTGACTTAAACTCTGCTATCACTATTTTTACAGCTACATTCTTACATTTACCTGTAAGTACGACACACGTTGTAAGTGGTTCCTTGTTAGGTGTAGGTTCTTCTAAACGTCTTAAAGCTGTTAACTGGGGCGTAGCAAGATCGATGGTGTTGGCTTGGTTTGTAACAATTCCATTATCTGGTATTGTAGCGGCTATTGCTTATGAAATCGGTCATTTACTATTTGGTTAATATAATAGCTATATAAAACAAAAAAAGACTGCGAAAGCAGTCTTTTTTTGTTCTGTAGTTTTAAGTTCTGTAGTTTTCGGTTTGGATTGATTAAGATATTCGGTTTATTAGTTGTGGTTAAGCTTTTTTGAAGCGTTTTCTTATAAAATTGTCACCAAAGAATATAGGTATACACTAGGTTTTAAATACTATATTCTATAAAAGCGATTTATCTATATTTGGCAACGTTAATGTTAAAAATCAAGTTGAATATAGGAAAATGCTTATAAATATGTGCTTTTCTTGATTATGCATTTTATTAATAAATACAGTTTATTACTTGTTTAAAGACTGTTTTGAGACTATTTATAATGAATGGATATTGCATACTTATGTATGAGCAGTTATACTATCGGTAGAAGGAGTTATTCAAGTGAAAAGTGAGGTATGTATATGGCATGGGGTGGAACTAGACGCGGTGCCGGGCGCCCACGTAATCCGATTAAACGTATTGGTAGAACCATTCGACTTAGTGATGAAGAGTTTCTTTCACTCAAACCATTGATTATGGCCATCAAGGCAAATAATGATAAACGCTATAGGCAACAATGTACTAGAAATGCATAAATAAGGCATTGTCACAGCATATACAACATAATAAACTTTTAATCTATTTTACAATAACCCATTATTTAAATCTTTCAACTACAACACATCTCTACTCTCTAACAATATGCTGTGTGCAATACAAAGCAGTACGAAGAAGGTCCCAATTCAATGAATTGGGACCTTTTCCGTTAGTATCATTTGATTATAGAGTTAGTCGATTTTTACACCGTGAATTTCTTCAGCCAAACGTTTTAGAGCATCCACAGTACGAACACCAGGTGTGATCTCAGAAAGTTTTACACGAATGAAATGACCTTCTTTAACAGCAGTAATATCTTGAAGTTGAGGGTTGGATTTGATTTTCTCAATTTTTTGTTGGAAATCATCATCGTTGCGGATAGATGTACCATAGTCAGCGATAATGATATAATCAGGATTTTGAGCGATTACAGTTTCCCAAGACCCTTTAGCCCATGTTTTATCAACGCCTAAGCCACTCATTACGTTATCAGCACCGATAAGTTTCAAGATGTTTGTAGTGTAACCTTCGAAGGCTGTGAATGGTTGACCATCTTCAGAGTCATAAATGAAGACCCGTTTACGAGGTAAGTCTTTTAATTTAGCTTGGATAGCTTCTAACGTTTTACGTTGGCTTGCAACCCATTCTTCAGCTTTAGGTTTAACGCCGAAGATTTCGCCTAATTTAATCATGTCATTAAAGTTAGTTTCTAAATCTGCTTTTGTAGACAACATGGATTCAGGAAGCCAAATGTTTACCTTTTGAGCAATCATTTTATCTGCAGGAATAGCGCGTTTGCTGAAGGAGTCAGGCCAGCCTGTTGCAAAGTCAGGTTTTACAGACATGAATACTTCGTAGGACGGCCATTTGTCGGATAATACTTTTACCTTGTCATAGGCTGCTTGTAAGGGTGGATAGATTTCTTCTTCTTTGAAAGCTGTACCAGCCATCTTATCTTCAAGACCCAGTTGGAGCATCATTTCTGTAGTTGCTTGGGACATGGATACTGCATGGGTAGGAGAGGATTTTACAGCAAAGTCAGTTTTGGTACCGTCAAATGTTTCACTCCATGTTACTGCGTTGCTATTATCAGCTGTGTTCTTCGTTGTGTCAGAGCCACAACCAGCAATAGCAAAGGTTGCGCATGCCATAGCGACTAACAACAATTTCTTTGATTTTCGTAATTTTTGGAACATAATAAGCCCTTTCTTTTGAATTAATAATATAAATGATAGCGCCCTTCATCCCAAGAGGTTTTGAAAGGAACTTCAAAGATGGGTTCAAGAATTTCAGGTGTTAATACCTCGGTAGGGGAGCCTTCCTTTAGGATGGTTCCCTCGTTCATAACAACGACATGATCACAATATTGAGCGGCTAAATTTAAGTCATGTAAGACTACGATGGTTGTGCCTTTAAACGCTCGCAATTGTTTCATCAGTGCTATTTTATATTTCATATCTAGATGGTTTGTAGGTTCATCTAAGAGTAGGATTTGAGGTTCTTGAGTCAATGCTTTGGCAATGAATACACGTTGCTTTTCGCCACCTGATAAATGATGAATTTCTTCATCCCCTAAATGAGTAATACCTACTTCATGCATATAATGCTCTGCGATTTTTATATCCTCTGAGCTATATGTGCCAAAATGTTGTTTGTAAGGATAACGGCCCATAAGAACAATGTCTTTTACGAGAAAATCATCGATCATAGCATCTCTAGATTGTGTTAGAACGGCGACTAATTGAGCAAATTCACGACCTTTATAAGACTCTAAAGGCCTTTGATTCAAGATGATTTTATCTTTTGATGGGAGTAGTCGGTAGAGATGACTCAGTAATGTGGATTTACCACATCCATTGGGACCAATAATGGCCGTAATTTTATTACTCGGAAATGTGACAGAAATATTCTTTAACACTTCTTTCTTCTCGTAAGAGAAGGACAACTGATTAATTTGATACATAGTATCTCCTATAGATATGATATACACTAACCATTGTGTTTATAACGATTCATAATAATCCAAATGAAGAGTGGAGCACCTAACAAAGAAGTGAGCACACCGATTGGAATCTCTTCAGGACTATAGAGTGCTCTAGATAGTACATCGGACCAAATCATCACAATACTGCCGATTAGTGTACTGAATAGTAAGGTATGTTTGTGTTTTGGACCGCCTATAATTCTTGCTAAATGAGGAATAATAAGACCGATAAATCCAACTACACCAACCTTGGATACCAAAGTGGCAATAACAATTGAGGATATGATGACAATGCTCAACTGTAACTGTTTTACAGATAAGCCCATTTGCGCAGCTTCATGATTACCTAGAAGAAGAACGTCTAAATCTTGGTTAAACATATAGATGTACAACATAAACAAGGTTACAATAATGGCAGTTAATGGTAAGTCGCCCCATTGGATACCGGCAAAGCTACCTAATAGCCAGAACATGGCACTTCGTACTTGTGCTTCGTGTTTGGCCCCATAGATAATCATCATGGTTAAGGCCGAGAATATACCAGTCATGCCCATACCTATGAGGATGAGCTTCACAGGACTATTGCTTTTACCAACACAGAGCAATACCAAGATAATAGAGAGGGCCGCACCTAGGGCTGCGAAAACAGGTGTGTTATAGGCACCTAATAGGGGTAGACCACCCATGATAATAGCAAATACAGCACCTGTACTAGCACCTGATGAAACACCTAGTACATAGGGGTCAGCAAGCGCATTTCGGGTAACCGTTTGCATTAGTAAACCAACGAGGGATAAGCCGATACCGGTTAAGACTGAGTAGATGAGCCGCGGTAATCGTATATCCGTGATAATTGTATCTGTCATTGTGGCTTTTGTATTGGGATCAGCCATAGACATAAGAGCCTGAATGATTTGATCTAAAGGAATAAACGTAGATCCGAATTGCAACGCCGTTACTAATGAAATACATAGTATTACACATAGTATTAATGCTTTTATTGAAGTGTGCATACAATCTCCTTATTCTATTGTAGAGGTAATATAACCTTATCTAAGTATAGAGAGTTTTCTATATATCTACAATATACATACGCGTATGGGTATTTTTTATTCCTTTTTATAGTTGTATGCTTATTTTGTTATATGAAAAAACTCACAGAATGGATATAATAAAAATATGTACGTAAGTAAATTCAGGAGGTGTTAGCTTGTTACAAGATTTACTATCTGAGGATAATGTATCCTTTCATTATCCTGCAGAAACGTGGGAAGAAGTAATTCGTCACGGTGGTCAACTCATGGTTGATGCGGGTTTTACTGATCCATCTTATACGGAGGCTATGGTTGAGGTAGTACGTGAAATGGGGCCATATATTGTGTTGGCACCAGGTCTTGCTATGCCACATGCTCGTCCGGAAAATGGGGCAAAACGTGTAGGTACCGCATTGGTAACCTTAGAAAAACCATTGAATTTTGGTAGCCCTGACAATGATCCCGTTTCTGTAGCGCTATTCTTATGTGCACCGAATAAGGATGAACATATTCAGTTGTTGACGGATATTGCTACATTATTTGAGGATGATGAGTTTTTAGATGCGGCCGCTGATTTTGAAAGTATTGAAGATGTACAAGAGTTCTTGGCAACGCATTTAGAAGATCAAGAATACGTTTAGTAGGAGGAAAGTATGATTTCTGTATTAACTGTATGCGGTAATGGCATTGGTTCTAGCTTGATGCTAAAAATGAAAATTGAAGAAATCTGTGCTGAAAATGGTATTGATGCACAAGTTGAATCTATTGATTTTAATGCCGCACAAGGCCGTAAAGCGGACCTTATTGTAACTGTAAAAGAGTTAGCTGAGCAATTTGAAGACAAGAATGTGGCTATTGTTCGTAGCTATATTAATAAAAAGAAAATCACAGAAGATATTCTTGATGCATTAAAACAAGCAGCTCAATAATATGTAACAACTATATATAGGAGGTAGTGCCATGGAAATGGTATTAGAGTTCTTACGTGATGTGCTGTCTCAACCAGCACTTTTGATTGGTATTATGTCATGTATTGGCTTGATTGCCTTGAAACGCCCGTTTCATAAGGTAATGACTGGTACATTGAAACCTATTCTTGGCTACTTAATGCTCGCAGCTGGCGCAGGTGTTATCGTTAACAACCTTGATCCACTAGGTAAGATGATTGAGCATGGATTCCACATTACTGGTGTAGTACCAAATAACGAAGCTATCGTGGCTGTAGCACAAAAGGTACTTGGCGTTGAAACGATGTCTATTCTCGTAGTAGGCTTATTGATGAACTTATGCATTGCTCGTTTCACCAAGTTCAAATATGTGTTCTTAACAGGTCACCATAGCTTATTTATGGCTTGTCTTATGTCTGCCGTACTCGGTACAGCAGGTTTGTCCGGTATGGAACTCATCCTTGTAGGTGGTTTCTTGATGGGCGCTTGGTCTGCTATTTCTCCAGCAATTGGTCAAAGCTATACATCTAAGGTTACAGAAGGCGATGAAATTGCCATCGGTCACTTTGGTAGCTTAGGTTACTATTTATCCGCTTGGGTTGCTAAATATGTAGGTAAAGCAGACGATAGTACAGAAGACATTGAAATTCCAGAAAAATGGGGTTTCTTGCGTGACTCTACGTTATCTACAGCATTGACTATGATCGTATTCTACTTGATTGCAGCCTTTGCGGCTGGTTCTGAGTTTGTAGCTACTTTATCTGGGGATATGAGTCCTTACTTATATGCTGTTATGAGCGCTATGAACTTTGCTGTAGGTGTAACAATCGTATACTCCGGTGTACGTATGATCTTAGGTGATTTAATCCCTGCATTCCAAGGTATTGCAACAAAAATTATCCCTAATGCAATCCCAGCAGTAGACTGTGCCGTATTCTTTACATATGCTCCAACAGCAGTAGTATTGGGCTTCATTAGCTCCTTTATCGGCGGTATCATCGGTATGCTCATCCTTGGTGCTGTAGGTGGCGTATTAATCATTCCTGGCCTTGTACCTCATTTCTTCTGCGGTGCAACAGCAGGTATCTATGGTAATGCTACAGGCGGCCGTCGTGGTGCTGCAGTAGGCGCATTCCTTAATGGTTTGGCTATTACCTTCTTGCCAGCATTGGCATTGCCAGTTCTTGGTCAATTAGGTTTCCAAAATACAACATTTGGTGATGCAGACTTTGCCGTAATGGGTCTTGTACTTGGTCATGCATTCGAATGGATTGGTATGGCTGGTATCTATGGTATCGTAGCGATTGCAGCTCTTGTACTTATTATTCCAAACTTTATTAAAACAAAAGGTAAAGTTATTAACTACGTAGAAGAGGAGTAATGAAAACAACTGAGCAACATAGTAATGTTGTAATACGATATATATTCCTTACTATAGGTGCTACTAGCTTTGCTCTTGGTACAGCGGGTATCGTATTACCACTATTGCCAACAGTACCTTTTTATATGCTTACCTTGTTTTGTTTAGCTAGAGGATCTGAACGTTTTCATAACATGTTCTTAGAATCTAGTTTATATCAAAAGACTGTTGGTGCTTATGAACGCGATAAAGCGTTGACGTTGCGGGCTAAGTTGTCCATTCTTCTTTCAGTTAGTACAATCATGGCTATCGGTGCTTATTTCAGTCAAAATATGCCTGTAGCACTCATGGTCATGGGAATCGTATGGGTTGCCCATGTGATAGCATTAGTTTTTATTGTAAAAACAAAAAAATAATTCTAAATATAGCCTCGTAAACTACATTGGTTTAGTTTACGAGGCTATTTTTTGTGTAAATTTATATTTTTAAAGAAAAAATGAATTATTACTAATTTTAATTTGACAATGGATATCAATAAGTATACTATGATACATGTGTATATAGTAAATTTATAGTATTTTTATAGTATTTGTGTATTGGTGATAGTATGAATCCACATAATCATGCAAGATCACACACAGGGACATCTATGTCGAGGTATAAGGTATTTGAAGGCATTGATTTAATGTTCCTTGATGTGAAGCAAGAAACGATTCAATTTTATGCTAAATCACATACCAAGACATTTGCCATAAATCATTGTGAAGAGGGGCGCATCGAGTGTAAGTTTACATCTGGGGAATATTTATATATGGGGCCAGGAGATATGTCATTAGGATGGCATACTCATGCTGACTACCAACATAAAAATTATTTCCCTACAAAACTTTTTAAGGGGATTGTATTATTAGTAGATGTAGAAAAAGCGCAACCAGTATTGGATTCGCTTGTTACTGAGTCACGTATTAATTTAACAAGCCTAGCTGAACGATTTTGTGAGCATTCCGAGTACGGTATGATGATGGAAGAAACTGAATCGGTTAGACAGATTTTTTCTAGCTTATATAAAGTGCCTGACCAAATCAAAGGGCACTATTTTAAATTAAAGGTTATTGAGATCTTTTTGTTATTATCTGTAATTTCTACGAGCAATAATGAAAAGAGAACAACCTATCGGAAACAGCAGGTTGATATTGTGAAAGCTGTTAACGAATATGTATCTACTCAGTTTATGAAGCGTATTACAATTGAGACATTATCTGAACATTTTGATGTACCTACGTCTACATTAAAACGATGTTTTAAGGGCGTATATGGTACGACGATACATCAATACTTAAAAGAATGTCGTATTAATGCGGCTAAGAGGTTACTTCATGAAACAGATCAATCGATTCTAGAAATTGCTAATGCCGTAGGGTATGAGAATGGCAGTAAGTTTACTAGTGCCTTTAAAGAGGCTACTGGTGTAACTCCAAGTGCTTATCGTAAGGTATAACAATTTAATATTGTCCGAAACGTATATTTTTGGTCTTTTCGGAGTAGATATGCAAGATACACTTTGCTAACATTAAAATGTAAATGATATTTATTGTCAGTTATATGTTAGTAGAGTGTATCTTTTTTTTGAGAGTGAAAGATACAAAACGTATAATTAGTTAAAATTTGAGGAGGGCACAATGGACCGGTGGGGACATACAAAGCGCGCCATAATTCTTTCTAGTGCAGTTGCCTTGTGGCTTAGCGCACCTCTTGTAGTATGGGCTGAGAATGCAACCGTTACTACAGATGTTGTTCATGTTAAAGGAACATGGGCAGAAGAAGAAGCAAAATTGAACTCACAGCAAGTGCAAATTATTACCAAGAAAGATATTGAGAAGAAGCAGGCGAAGTCCGTCGAAGACATTATTTTTACACAAACAGGCGTATCTAGAACTGTAGACGCTATGGGACGTGTAGGCGTATCTATTCGTGGTGCAGAAGCGCGCCACACACTTATTTTAGTAGATGGTCAACCAGTACTAGGCGATTTTGATAAGTACTCCGGTGCAGCAGATGAGGTTCAACGGTTAGGTACAGAAAATGTTGAACGCATTGAGGTTATCCAAGGGGCCGCCAGTGCAAAATACGGTTCCGATGCTATTGGTGGTGTTGTTAACATCATCACAAAAAAAGCACAAAAGAAACCGACCTTACAATTGAACGCAGAAGGCATGCGTCGAAAGAGTGATGGTGATACATTCCCATTCCAAAACTTCTTTATTCGTGCCGACTCTGGTCAAATGGGTAAGTTAAAGGTTGGTTTGTCAGGCAGTAAACGTGATCTTATGCCTGTTTTAGCATCCGTTAAACGTCGAGATTCTGGCATGGCCTTTGATTATGCAAAACATAATTTCAAGCCAAATGTGCTTCGTTATTATGGTGATGCGGCTGATATCGGTCTTGTAGCAACCTACGAAGCTAATGATAAGAATAAATTTGAAATGCGGCTTAATCGCTACACAGAAGACCTTGTACGCGATGTTAAGCACTCCGACTCTGACTTAGAACCTCAACAACATTTCAAACGTACTGCGGACCGTAATACGGCAAACTTACAATGGTCCTCTCGCGCCGGTAAAAGCGATTGGACAGTTGAAACTAACTACTCCCGCATCAAAGAAAATGACGTAGCCCTCATTAGTTATACAGGGCGCTCCGCCTATGAAGGCTCCAATGAGTTGCGTTATATCGATAACATCGATCATCGTCAATTGGATATTCGAGCTAATGCGAATACACAGCTCAATAAAAATCATTTGCTTAGCTACGGCGTAAGCTATGCTCGTGAAGAAGGCTCTGGTAGCCGATTGAAGAGCTCCCCTCATACAAGCACCATGTACATTGATCCATGGGAGTACGATAAGAGCTTACTAGTTGATAAACTTGACCGCCTTGTACGTCGTAAAGGCGATAATAGCATCAAGGTTTACTCTCATATCCACGACTATAAATTCATTAATTCCGGTGGCGGCATGCCGCAATGGGATATGGATTATGAATACTACGGTGCAGAAACAGATGCTCAAAAACCAGGTATAACTTACGATGACTATATAAACTATGGTTTGTCTGAAAGTAGATTAAGTGATTGGTCTAGTACATCTCCTAATAATCAACCTGTAACAGATGAGTTTAAAGCTCGTTATAAGGCTTTAGAAGACCGTTTAAAAGCTGAAAATCCTGTATTATCTGCAACACGTGCCAATATTGTAGGGGATTACTTTAAATACGGCGAGTCCAATGATCCGGAAATGCGTAAAAAAGCACCTAAGCTAAATGGTAAAGCCTTCTTAGAAGAATATCGTAGCCGTGATCAACGCTTAACAACTGGTAGCGGTACGATTCGTAAGTTAAATGCTTATGTTTCTGATACATGGCAGGTAAATAAGAACTTAACATTATCCCCAATTCTTCGCTTTGATAACAGCAGCTTATTTGGTTCTAATTTATCTGCGTCCTTAGGCATGACCTATAACGTTAAAGGTAATACTCATCGTAGATTTAAAGCCAATGTAGGGACGGGCTATACAGAACCAGGTATGGGCGAATTGTGGTACAACTGGGAAATGTATGCTTCTAATCCTGTTGGGATTGGGGTTGCAAAACTTGGTTGGTACTGGGCTGGCAATCCTAATTTGAAACCTGAGAAATCGGTTAACTTTGACATGAGCTTAGAAGGTGAAAATAAGAATACTTATGCTCGTGTAGGCGTATTCCATAACCGCATCAAGAATTACATGTCTGTATACTTCACAGGGGATTTCATGGACTTTGCACCATACCTTAAAGGTGATGCGAAGTACCAACGTGCACCAGACATGATTTATAGCTTTAAAAATATTGGTAAAGCTGAAATTACGGGCCTTCAAGCAGAAGTACAACAAAAATTTGGTAAGTATTGGTCCGGCAAGCTCGGGTATACATACTTGCATGCTATTAATAAGAGTGATCCAACAATGCCTCGTCAATTGCTGGATAAACCAATGCATAAGGTTGATATTGGTATTACCTATGACAACCCTAAATCTGGTTGGAATGGTTCCATTTGGGGTGATTACTATATCAATATGCTTGATAGTAATACGCTTAATAATGGTGGCAACTACTGGCCAGATATCTTATCTGGTGATGCCGGCGTATATAAGAAGCAAACCTATGAAAAGAAAACCTTTGGCATTTGGAACGTAATGGTTCAAAAACGATTCAATAAAAATGCCATGATGTACTTTGGCATCAATAATATCTTTAACCATCGCGATGATGACCGCGCTACGCAAGAACGCGTGTATCGTGTAGGGGTTAACCTTAAATTTGGTGGTGGAGACAGCAGTAAGACGACAGCTATCGGTAAGACTAAGAATGGTGCAAAAGGTAGCGTAACAGGTACAAATGTAGCGGGCACTAATGGGGAAGTTACAAATGCTGAATCCGGTGTACAAAACGTATCTGATGTGGTTCGCTTAACTGACTTTATTCGTTCTGATTTCGACACTACTAAAGAACGTGGTGTTACATTAGTTGGCGACTACAGAGCACGTTGGATGGCACATGATGGCTCTAATAGACCACAATCTCCATTTAGAGCAAATTCCGCTATTGGTTCTGCAAAAGCTAATATGTACGATGCTAATCGTCATAGCTTTGAACAACGCTTGCGCCTAGGATTCGATGCTCGCCTCAATGAGTTCACCAATCTTAAAGTTATCGGTAGTGCAACTGGTATGAGCGGTGTTGATACAAGCTGGACACAATCCGATTCTAAAGGTTTTAACCATCAACGAATCGATACAGTTGATTTCACAAGACGCGTTAAAAAATGGGATGTATCTGTAGGTCGCTTAACAGAACCTATGGGTGCTAGTGGCTACTGGTTTGGTCAATCTTATGATGGCGTTCGCGCTGTATGGAATGGTCATGACTCACAAGTTCGTATAGGTGTTGGCACATTCAAACATAGTACTGGTATTACAGATTCTGCTTATACACATGCAGTCCATGAAGTTATTTACAGACCTCCAACAGCGGCTGAATTGATTGGTATTAACCGTGATGAGTTCCCATACGATATCAACAGTGCTACAAAAACTGGCTCTGATGGTGAGAAAAAATCAACTGAAGATGCAGCAGCACCAGATAGTCCTAATGGTATCTATGATTCTACTTACAAAGGTAAGACAGATAGCATCTACTTCTATCAACAGCTTAAAGGCTTACAAGATGAATATGAAGCTTATAAGGAGTCATTAGATCTTAGCTGGAGCAATCCAAACCGGGATCAAGAAATGGCAAAAGCTGATGCTAAGCTAAGAGAGACTCAACAAAAACAAGCTCAAATCATGGGCCATTTACAAGATATTCTTACAAAAGCATATCCTACAGATATGGCTGGGAAGAAATTCTCCCTCGATATTCCATCTGGTGGTTATGCAATGTATGAAATCACTAATAAGCATACAGGAGAGAAACTTTATAAGACAGGGGACATTATGTATAATGTGAACTCCTCCTTATACCCTGAATACTTAAAAGAAAAAGCGAAAGGTCTTATCGTATCTACAGATAATAAAGATGCGTTAGTAAATCCTAAGGCCTATGTTGAAAAACATGGTGATGAGATCAATCAATCCGTAGCAGAAATAGCTAAATATAATGCTACAGATAACTGGAGTAATTATAACAATAGTGAGCTCGATGTTGTTTGGGTTAAACAGCCAGACGGCACTTACAAACAATCCTATGATTACTATGGACAACCATCTAGTGATTATGAGCTCACCGGATATTTAGGTGCTAAAACGTATAAATACGATAGTGGTAGCTATGTATTTAGCGATTATGATGCTAAAGATGCGATTTATAAAAAGAACTTTACAATGGCCTCTAACGACTGGGGTGAAGGTAGTTCTGATTATGGTTGGGGCATGACACCAGCAATGTACAACTATTTATATAATCTTGAAAAAGTTGTACATGATGCAGAATCTGAAAATAAATTACCTCGTGAAGCAATAGGCAAGATCATCGGTAATTTGATTCGTACAGAAGGTGTAGTCCTTGAAAAAGATACTGTACCGGCTATTGATAAAGCGGCCTTTGTTCAATACAAGAAACAAATAGGCTCTCGTCTTGGGTTACAAGCATGGTACTTACGTTCCTTTGGTGGTAAAACACATACCTATTTAAATGCAAATGGTAACGGCAATGATGAATATAACTTCTCAAATGTAGCTCAAGTATTCGGTATTGGCGCTAAATATCAATTAGGTGCTAATGCTTCTGTTACCGTTGATTACGGTCAAAACCGTTCTAACCTAGGGCGTTACTTAAATGGTAATACGGTATATCAACATGAACGGGGTACCGCGGACTTTGCTCTTAAAGGTCATCAAATGGGTGGTACACCTCACTTCTGGATGGCCCGCTTAGACATTGGTCGTGCGAATCTAGATGTTCCAAAATCTTGGAATGCATTTATCGACTATAAATACTTTGAACATGGTTCATTCTTTGGCGGTAATGGTACTGGTGCTGTATCAGATCGTTATCTCGATGGTATTCGTAGCTTTACATTTGGTGCGGGCTATGTACCACGCAAGGATTTACTCCTTGAAGCATTCTATACATTTGATGCGAAGGGCACTAATAAACGAGATACTTTATATGGTAGTGAAAGCTTTAAGTTAGGCGATTATACAAGAATTCAAGGGACCTACAGGTTCTAATGTTCAGTCTGTAAACAGGCAGAAAGGTTATTAAAATGGAAAATTTAAATTATGTCATTCACTTGTTTCATAGTGGCGGGTATGTAATGTATCCATTGTTACTCTTGTCTTTCATGGTTATCGCTATCGCTGTAGAACGGGCTTTCTTTTATCATAAGTATGCAGGTAAGACATTCGTTGTTACTCATGCTGTAAATGAGCTAGCAAAATTACAAAAGTGGGACGAAATTGATAAGGTCCTTAAAGAAAATCCATCTATCGCAAGCCGTATTGCGGAAGCTGGTCTCCATAATGCATCTAGCGAAGAAGCTATGAAGACTGCTTTTTCAGATCAAATGGGGGTTGATGCGGTTGGTTTCCGTAAATATATGGATTACCTAAGCGCTACTGTTACAATCTCTCCACTATTAGGCTTGCTTGGTACTGTTACAGGTATGATTGGTTCCTTTAGTATTCTCGATGCTGGTGCTGGTGCATCCGCTATTACTGGTGGCGTTGGTGAAGCCCTTATTGCCACAGCATCTGGTTTGTGTGTAGCCATCATGGCATTTATTGTGTACACATTCTTTAGCCATCGTTTAGATTCCATTATTAATCAAATCGAAGGTATGTGTGTGAACATCGTTAGTGCTAAGCGAGAAGGGTGGAATTAATTATGAACCTACAAAGCTTTCGTATGAAAACAAAGCCTGAATTCATGATTATCCCAATGATTGATATTATCTTCTTCTTGTTGGTATTCTTCATGATGAACAGCTTGCAAACAGTTGCTCAAAAGGCGTTATCTGTGCAATTACCACAAGCTACAAGTGCCTCTGCACCGGCTCAATTACCTGTAGTACTTACATTAGATGCAGAAGGACATATTACAATTGATAATAAGCCAATGAGCATTGATGATGCTGAAGCCATGGTTAAACAGCGCGTTCAAGAAAATCCAAATGCTAGCGTTATTTTACAAGCTGACAAACGCGCTGCTCATGGTCAAGTTGTAGCGATTATGGATATGTTAAAACAATCTGGCGTTAAACGCTTGGCTATTGCAGCTGAACAGAAAGGATAACTATGGGACTAGGCATATCATGGAAAAAAGCAGCCATTATATCCGCCATAGTTCATCTCATTGCTCTCTTTGTTGCCGTAATCTTTTTCGTAGTAGTTCCAGCAATTCAAGATATGGAAACGTATGAAGTCGATCTCACACAAAGTGTACTCGATGATGGCGGCAGCGGTCATGCTGGTGGAGGTGGCGGAAACAGATCTGACCTATTTCCAAAACCATTGTCAGCAGATGAAGTGGCGGCAAGAACAAAGGCTGTTGTAGCGAATATAGATCCGTCTACAGCGACAGATATTCCTGATGCAGTAGATGTAGCCAAAAAAGGTGGCGAACATAAAGGTCATAACTCTGGCGACAATTCCGCAGGTGGTACAGGAAATGGCACTGGTGGCGGATCCGGCGGTGGTAACGGTACAGGTGTTGGCACTGGTAATGGCGATGGTCAAGGCCATGGCAATGGTAACGGTGATGGCAATGGTAACGGTGACGGTCATGGTACAGTGAGAGCTGCCTTTGATAAGGAGGGTTTCCGTGCGAGAGTGCAAAATAATGCACAAATGCCTTCCATGGCTTTAAAAAGAAAGTTACAAGGTGATGTAACTGTACAAGTTACATTAGATACAAATGGTAACCTTATTGGTCAAAGTATTGTATCGTCTACAAATGAAATCTTTAATGATGCGGCTATGTCTGCTGTAGTAGCTGCAACACCGTATAAAAATCCAACGGGTGAAGATATTGATGTCAAGGTACCAGTTGAGTTTAGAGGTCATGAATCATCTGATGAAGAAGAAGAATAGACTTATGTAAGTCATAAACCTATCTAAGAATTAAAGGAGATACTTATGAAATCCATTATTTTATACTCTTCCCTCACGGGAAATACAAAAAGCGTAGCAGAAGCAATGGCTTCTGTAATGCCTGAAGGTACACCGTGCGTTCCTGTTAAAGAGGCGCCTGAGAATTTGGCAGATTATGATACAGTTTTTGTTGGCTTTTGGGTAGACCGAGGCACAGCGAATAAAGAGGCTGCTAAATTGATTGAAACCTTGAAAAATCCTAATATTGTGTTCTTTGCTACACTTGGCATGTATGCAGATTCTGATCATGCTCGTGAAAGTATCGAAAAAGCATCTGAACTTTTACAAAACAAGGAATCTCTTGTAGATGGCTTTGTATGCCAAGGCAAAATCGATCCAAAAGTCATCGAAATGATGTATAAAATGTTCCCACCTGGATCTGCTCATGGTCAAAGCCCTGAACGGGATGCGTTGCATAAAGCGGCTGAAACACATCCAGATGAACAAGACTTTGCAAATGCAAAAGAATTCGCTAAATCTGTATTGGCAAAGTTGCAAGGGTAACGCTGAAAGGGGATTGGAGTATGAGTTTAGCAAGTTTCTTTGAATCCATTCCGGAGAAACAACGCAATCTACAACTAGGTTTAGAATGCGATAATCCGATGAGTGGTGCATTCCCTCATAAACGGGTTGTTCATGCAGGACTAAATGGCACGCTTGTTTCTCCAAAGGAAACACAAGCCGTTTGGGATAATTTAATGAATGGCGCACCTAAAAAGGGTGAAATGCAATGCGCCTATATTCACATTCCGTTTTGTAAGACTAAATGTACATATTGTGGCTTCTTCCAAAATGGTACGAGTCAAAATGTAGAAGATCAATATATCGATGGTCTTATTAGTGAATTACAGCTCGCTAGTGAGCGCCCTAGATTAAAAGATGGTTTGATTCATGCTGTGTTTATTGGCGGTGGCACGCCAACATCGTTATCTCCAGTGAACTCTGAAAGATTGTTGAAAGCCATTAAAGAGTATTTGCCACTA
The DNA here is from genome assembly GCF_041333735.1 of Veillonella sp. Classification (NCBI taxonomy): domain Bacteria; kingdom Bacillati; phylum Bacillota; class Negativicutes; order Veillonellales; family Veillonellaceae; genus Veillonella; species Veillonella sp. Next base: position 210,366 of record NZ_JBGKFB010000001.1, on the reverse strand, counting down.
GCTAACGATTATGAGCTTACCTTAGAAGGTCGTATTCACGACTTGATTCCTGAAAATCTCGATGTGTGGATGGCAAATGGTGTAAATCGTATGTCCATTGGTGTACAATCTTTCAACACAGAAGTACGTCAAATGGTGGGCCGTTTAGATACAAAAGAAACCGTATTGGAACGTTTAGCCGCGTTAAAAGCTTACGGTCAATGTTCCGTTGTTATCGACTTAATTTACGGTTTGCCTGGTCAAACTATGGAGGTTTGGGAACAAGATTTAACTGATTTGGTAAGCTCTGGTGTAGATGGTGCTGACCTTTACCAATTAAATGTATTTGATGGTAGTGATCTTAATAAGGATATTGCTAAAGGCAAGGTGCCCGCAGCAGCCACAACAGCTATGCAAGGGGATATGTTCGAGTTTGGCCGCAAATACTTAGACGAGCGTTCTTATCGTCGATTGAGTGCAGCTCACTGGAGTGCCAATAACCGTGAACGTAGCTTGTATAATATTTTAGCTAAAGCGGGCGTACCGATGTTCCCATTCGGCAGTGGTGCTGGTGGTAACGTTGATGGTTATGGCATGATGTTACATCGTGCATTAAAACCGTATGAAGATATGGTTAGTCGCGGTGAAAAACCATTTATGGCTCTCATGAAGCAAAGTGACTTACAACCTATCGTAAATCAGGTGGTAAGCCAGCTTGAACAAGGTTTCCTCAATATTAAGAGCTTAACTGAATTAGATGCAAAACTAGATGAATTAAACTGGCTTTATAAATTATGGAAAAAACGTGGTCTTGTAGCTTACAATGGTTTGCTTTATAAGTTGACTGCAGCTGGTGAATTCTGGACAGTAAATCTTACACAAAGTACATTAGAAGCCGTTGAGTATATTATGACTGGTAAAAACTCCTTTGCTATGGAGGCAGTAGCTGCTCAAGATACTAAAACAACGTCTAAAGATAATCCTAATCAAGAGGTACGTGGTATTGGCCAAGGTAAAGCTAATATTTCGGTACCAACTGATGAGGATTCAGAAGCGCAACGGAAGGAAGCTCTCATTGCAAAAGCAAAGGCAGAAATCGCTAAAAGCGGTGCTTCTGGTGAGTCAGCAAATCGAATGGTGCAAGCTATGTACAATTTGAGTGCTGACGAAATTGAATATATGATGGAACGTATGATGTCTTAAATTTATATTACACCTTGAATCTAACAACCCTTTCCAATAACAACATATACTAAACGAGACATAGTACGTGACATATAGTACTCTTTGTAGTACAGAAAAACCCCAGACAATAGTCTGGGGTTTACTTTTTATACGACGAAATGTATTCTGTAATTATATGGATTCATAAAACGTTTAATCTATAAACGTTATACTGCATAGAACGGGGTCACTATATTCGTATAAGAGTAACTATAGTTATAGCATGGGTTATGGTGACCGTTAAAGAAATAGGAGGTTAGTATGACTACATTTCCTCAAAAATATATAGATATCGTAGGCATTGGGGCTAGTACATTAGATCGATTTATCGTAGTAGATCATTATCCAACGGGCCGAGAGGTACAGCAAGTTGTTTCATCTACAACAGATGGTGGTGGCCCTGTAGCAACAGCGTTAGCAGTAGCCGGTAAATATGGTGCCCGTACTGCTATGATTGATAGCATCGGCGATGATATGGTAGGCCGTCATATTTTAGATGATTTTGAAAAATACAATGTAAATACGGAGGCCATCCAGGTTGAACGAGGGGCTAACAGTGGCGTTGCTACCATTCTCGTAAAACATAGCACCGGTGAGCGCGCAGTATTCTTTGAACGTTCTACAGCAAGAGAACCAGCATTCTTAGATTCTCATAAACAGTTAATTGATAATTCTTTTATATTGCATATTAATGGACGTCATAGAACACTCATGCGCGCTGCTATGGATGTAGCAAAGAAAGTGGGTACCATTATTTCCCTCGACGGCGGTGCACAGCGCTACGACGAAGAGATGAAGCCAATCACGGAAGATAGTCATATTGTTATCGTGGCTCGTGATTATGCTGAGAAATATACGGGCACCACTAATCTAGAAGAGGCATGTCGTATCATTCACGACCGAGGGGCTCTCATTGCTGGTGTTACGGATGGAGCGAATGGTAGTTATTTTGTGTGGCCTGATGGCACCGCTTATCGTTGTAAACCGTTTCCTCAAGACTCTGTCGTTGATACAACAGGGGCGGGGGATAGTTTCCATGGTGCCTTTTTAGCTAAACTTTCTAATATTTTACATAGTGAGAGTGCTAAAGTAAGTTCGACGAATGCGGTTCAGGGTGATACCTCTTTATGTGCTGTTGAGTTACTTAAAGGTTGTGCCCATAGTGACTTGGAAAAAGCAGCTATCTTTGCATCAGCTGTAGCTGCTTTAAATACACAAGGCATTGGAGGACGCAGTCCTTTACCGATCCTAGAACAAGTTCATAAACTAATGGGATTGGAGTAATGTAGCATGTGGCATGATATTTCACATTCTAATGTACAACGATACATGCAGCAAAATCCCTATCGATTATTAGCGCTTAGCTTTTTAGGGGTTATGATTATAGGAACAATATTGCTTATGCTTCCTATTTCAAGTGCTCATGGGCAAACAACTGCACTTGTAGACGCAGCCTTTACGGCGGTATCTTGTGTTTCCGTAACGGGGCTAGCTACAGTAGATACGTATTACCATTGGTCGTTGTTTGGGAAAATTGTTATGGTTATCCTCATCCAATTAGGAGGACTAGGGATTGTTTCTTTTACAACCATAATTGCTTTATTATTAGGAAAACGGGTTGGCCTAAAAAATCGAGTGCTCTTATCAGAAGATGTGGGGCAAGAGGGCATGACAGGACTTTTACATATTACTAAAAAATTGACCCTCTATACCTTTGCCATTGAGATCATAGGTGGCATAATTTATACGATACAGCTATATCCTTATATTGGCGATGCTGCATTGTATACGGGTATTATGCAAGCCATTTCGACCTTCTGCAATGCAGGCTTTGTATTTTTTGATAACGATCTACCATATGCCATGGTAGGGGATGTATTATTTAATATAAATACAGCGGCTCTCATTGTGATTGGTGGCTTTGGGTATCTGGCAGCCTTTGATATCTGGTCACATCGCAAGGTACGACGCTTTGTGGATTTAAAATTACATACTAAAATCATGTTGGTTGGTACTGTATTCCTCATTTTGTTAGGGGCCATCATTTTCCTAGGTGTTGAATGGTCTAATCCAAAAACCTTTGGACCTCTACCGATATGGAATAAAATCATGGCTTCTTTATTCCAATCCATTACACCTCGTACAGCAGGTATTGCGACGGTTGATTATAATGCATTGCATCCCATTACCCTGTTTGTTACCATCATTCTTATGTTTATCGGGGCGGGGCCAAACTCTACTGGTGGGGGTGTAAAAATCAGTACGGTAGCAGTAGCTATCCTTTCATCATGTACATTGTTTAATAACCGTCCAGACACAGAGATTTTTGAACGGCGCATTTCGTTAGTAACTGTGCTGAAAGCAAATGGAATCATCTTTTTATCCATTCTTCTCGTATTACTAGCCACATGTTACCTCGCTTGGGATGAACCTTACGATTTTATTCGTCTGCTGTTCGAGGTTACATCTGCCTTTGGCACCGTAGGACTTACAACGGGGATTACGCCTAACCTATCTGAAAGTAGTAAATGGGTTTTAATGCTCGTCATGTTTACCGGTCGTGTAGGTGTTATGACTGTTATCGGTACATGGGCGCTCAGAACTGCACCGACTAAGCCAATTGGTTATGCAGAAGAGAATGTATTGTTATAATTGCATAATGATTAATATATCAGGAGATATAGTATGAAATATAAAACAATTGCGGTCATTGGCCTCGGCCAATTTGGGACGACCATCGCCAAGATGTTAGCCTCTATGAATCATGAAGTATTAGGTGTAGATATTAATCCAGAAATCGTTCAAAAGATTTCCCCCTATGTAACACATGCCATTGTGGCTGATACGACTGATGAAGAGGCAATCAAAGCATTGGCGTTGAGTCAATTTGATATAGTCATCGTTGCCATTGGTGACAATATACAGTCTAACCTCATGACCTCTATGTTATTGAAAGAAATGAACATGCCTTATGTGGTATCTAAAGCTGAAAATGCCCTACAAGGTAAGATGCTCAAGAAGATGGGCGTAGATCTAGTTATCTATCCAGAATATGATGTGGCAGAACGGTTGGCACAATCATTAACTAGAGAACATGTGATGGATTATTTACAATTATCCAAAAGTATTAGCCTCATCGAAGTAGATATGCCCGCATTCTTGGTGGGCACATGCTTAAAGGATTCTAATTTGCGTGAGAAATACAATTTGAATGCTGTAGGAATCAGAAGAGGAGAGGAATTAGAGGTTCCGCCAAACCCAACTACCATTCTTTCGGCATCGGATAAATTATTAGTAATTGGGAATAATTCTGATTTAGATGCGTTAACGGTGTAGTAAGTATACGAAAGAGATATAACTATATCGAAAATATGTGATACAATAAAAATAGAATTCAGTATAGGTCATACGTATTCGTATGGCCTTTTTAAATAGAAATGAAGGTTAGTATGACAGAAGAACAATATATAACGGCGCTGACCAATAATCCACATGGAATTAGGAATATTCCTAATCCTACAGAAGCAATGCAACTTACCTGCGTAGCTCAAAATGGCATGTTGTTGCAATATATTAAAGAACCTACTAGAAAGGTTATTGAAACGGCGCTTTCACAATCACCACGAGCCATACAATTCGTGGAAAATCCTACAGAAGATTTATTACAGACACTGGTAGAAAAGGACTGGGCTGTTTTAGAATATATCGATAATCCATCGGATACGATTGTTAAGCAAGCACTCGCTCAATCTGGATGGGCTATACGCTATATCTCAAATCCATTAGAAGAACTACAGCTGGAAGCTGTAAAGGCCAACTATGATGCGTTGCAATACATTAAGGATCCCAGCGAATCCGTACAATTACAAGCAGTTAAAGAAAATTACTTGGCCTTGCGTTATATTGATGAGCCTAGCGTAGCAGTTCTAGAAGCAGCAGTAAAACAAGATCCGCAGGCAATGCGACAAATCACAAAGCTTACTAAAGAATTGGCGTTGCACCTATTTAGTGTAAGTGCTGCCACACTAGGGTATATACCCAATAATTTAGGCGTCACTGTGGACGAAATTAAATCTATCATCATTAGCGCTATCTCTAGTGATACAGTTGATGCAGACTATATTCGTGAATTAATCAACAATAAAGCTATCGGAGGTCGTCAATCTAAATGGCCTATCGATCTATTGTCACTTATAGATGCTTATGGAACTAGGGCTGTTAAGAAGATTGCAGTTAGTGAATATTTGAAATATTAGAACGGAGATATAATGAACTTTATAGATACAATGGCAAGTGTAGAATTAGTGCTTGCTGCTAATCAAGTGCCTTTGCTCGTTGGTGAAACGGGCATTGGTAAAACATCTCTTGCGGCACGCGTAGCTACTGTGCATGATTGGGAATTGGTAACCATTGATGGAAATCTTTTAAAAGAAGGTGAAATTGGTGGTTTACCAACTGTAGAATCTGTCACACATACAGATGGTCGTGGTAACACACATTCTGTAAAGACTACAGTGTATGCTGTACATCATACGTTGGAGCATGTGGCTCAAGCTGTGGATAAAGGTCGTCAAGTGTTGCTATTTATCGACGAAATTAACCGTGCTGAACATGCAGTGCAACAGGAGTTAATGAATCTTATCTTGAATCGTGAAATCAATGGCTTTTCTTTAAGTGATCAAGTGCGTATCATCGCCGCTATGAACCCTGAGGATTCTTTTGACTACCAAACTATCGACATGGACCCGGCCCAACAAAACCGTTTTGTATGGCTCTATATGAATGCGGATTATATGCAATGGATTGACTGGGCTATCGGTGCAGGCATTGAAGAAAAGGTTATCGAATTTATTTCTTCCTATCCTGAGTATTTAAATCAACGCCATGAAGACGATATTGATGCTACACCTCGTTCCTTTGAACGCGTGTCTGGTCTATATACGATTTATAAAAACCAAGAAGGTAATGCTTATAGTCGCGATGTATTTTTGAATGTTATCCGTGGTAACGTTGGTAAACTCATTGCGGAGGCCTTCGTAAACTTTATCGAGTCTGATCAAGACCCGCTCATTACCTTTGATGACGTATTGGCAGCAGTTCAAAAACCAGGTGCTATCATGTCTATGGCTGAACAGGTTAAAAGTGAAAGTCCAACTCGTCTATATGTAGCGGCTAAAAATATGTTGCATCGTTTAAACCACAATAGCAATGCCGAAGAAGTTCATCACTTCATTGAATTCCTTACATTATATCCTGGTGATTTACGCATAGCAGTTATGAAAGACTTACGTAATACGTATGAGCGTGTTTACTCTTATGCGATCGAAGATGATTTATTTGTAGATACTTTTTTTGAAGCACAGAAATAGTTCTATATGAATAGTTACTATAATCGAAGTAGCTATTTATGGACAAATGATTATAGTGCGTTATTAGTTGTGATACTGACTAATATAATATAAATTAAATTTGTTTTTCAAAGAAAAGGAGGTGGAATGATGCAACGAAATTTAGACAAGGACGATATCCGCGACGCCTCTGACTTGCTTACCCATATAGATGGGTGGGAGAAAACAGGGGCCTACGATGAAAAGTCCATTGAGGCTCTTGACCGATGGCATGCAAAGCGGGAGCGCATTCATCGTGAAGCAGAGGCTTTATATACGCAAATATATGCAACCTATGAGGCCTATGTAGATAGCTATGAAGAGCAACATCATAGTATGGCACCTGAACGTATCGCAGCGGATTTGATGAATCATAATATGTCGGATAGTCATATTGGCACTATTGGTCGAGCTCTTGAAGATATAGAAGTAGAAGGCACGAATCTTGCCGTTATGCAGCAAGCCATTATGACACCTGCCTTTGAGCAACGACTATGGAATATTTTGCATGATGTAAATAGTTTACTCCTTGAAGAGGACCAATTCTTTGGTTACTTCTATTTACAAATGGCTCATCGCATTCGCTTTGATATGACCAATGCTTTTGGTATTAACCTAAAGCAGGGAGGCTATGTACTGTATGTAAATCCATTTATCTTGTTACGCCAACCGCCAGATGTTATGAAGGATGGCATTAAGCGTGAAATTCTTCATATTATTTCTGCACATTTGATGCGCGTAAAAACATTGAGTCAAAGCTTTAATAAAACGGCCGTACATATGGCGATGGATATGGTTGTAAATGACTACTTAGAACATGTTGATCGTGATGCGGTTACTGTAGCCAATGTAAATGAACGTTTTGGATTGATGCTCAAACGATTCCGTACCATTGAGTATTACGCCAAGGCCATCGATAAGGCGATGAAGGAAAAGCCTGAACTCTTTGTACCCATAGATAATTCTGATACGGCTGTGGCTATGGAGTTTGACCCTCAAACTAGCCATGACATTTGGGATGAATCTGACTCCATTGATACGGACACGATGGACCAAATTACGGAGCGCTATATCAACGAAGCCTCAAAAGGTGATATGGAAGGGTATGTGAAGAGTCTCATCGATACCTTCCAAAAGACACGTCGTGCTCTCCCCTGGTATTTCTACCTTAAAAAGCTCATGGGTAAGGTAGCAAGTGGGTACAAAAAAACGACGATGCGTCGCAATCGTCGTCAACCTGAGCGCTTGGAGTTGTCGGGTACCTTGCGCCAACATAAAGCTAATGTATGGGTTGCTCTCGATATGAGTGGCAGTATTACCGATGCAGAGTTTACGAACGCGCTAGAACAAGTACTACAAATTGTGCATGCCTATAATCATCGCATCACCGTTGTAGAATGTGATAATGAGGTGCGCCGTACTTATACGATGGAATCAGTAAAAGATGTAAAGCCTCGCCTTGATGTGCGCGGTGCAACAGCTTTCTCGCCAGTATTTTCTTTAGCAAATCAAAACCGTGTGGATTTATTGGTTTACTTCACGGATGGCAAAGGCGAGGAACGAATACGAGAGGCTCCGAAAGGGTATAAGGTTTTATGGGTTCTTACAGGAGAAAATCCTCAACTATCTCTTCATAATCCGTATGGCATGGTTCGTGAACTAGGTTATGTGGGTGTAGATGAAACACAAGATATAGATGAATTTGTACGTATGTCTAGTCGTAGTGGCTTTTCTATGGCTAACCAAGAGGTTTAGGCTGCTTTATAAAGGTGAGCACTGATATATCTTGGTTTAACCTAGAGAAGCGTTTATAAAAGCATATAAAAATGACGCAATTCGTTGGAATTGCGTCATTTCTACATAATCATTATTTTTTATATTAGCTGTTGAGCTCGATAGAGGAACCTGGATCGATGATAAGCGCTGTTTGGTTGTATTTACCTTCTACTAAGCTTGTAAATACACCTGGTTCACGGTCGATAACAGGCCATGTTTTGTAGTGAATTGGAATAGAGATACGCGCTTTTACATAGGAAGCTGCAAGTGCTGCATCTTCAACGCCCATCGTGAAGTTATCGCCGATAGGAAGTAAAGCGTAGTCAATATCGCCAAAGCGGTTCAACAATTTCATATCGCTAAAGAGCGCTGTATCGCCTGCAAAGTATACGATATCACCGTAAAAGTCTACGATACAACCTGCTGCATGGCCACCAGGCACACCAGCACCATGGAAGGCAGGTACTATGCGAACAGAACCGAATTCAAAGTCAAATTTACCACCTAAATGCATTGCATGAGTACGACAACCAGCAGCTGCTGCTTTACCAGCTACCTCTGCAGTAGAGATAACGAGTGCATCATTTGCTTTAGCAATGAAATCTGTATCGCCATAGTGGTCATCGTGACCATGGCTGACAAAGATATATTGGCATTTGATATCTTCTTTTTTTGCGATATCCCATGTATTACCCGTTAAGAATGGGTCGAAAATCATGGACACATCACCGCGTGTTAGCATAAAGCAAGCATGACCGAAATAAGTTAGTTTTGTTTTCATAGGAACACTTCCTTCCTTATACATATAAATCTTAATTCTATTGTATAATATAACTAATGAAAATAAAACTATTGATGATAATTTATGCATAATTAGTAAGGATATAGTATGAATTTAACACATTTTGACCAAGATGGTAATGCTTGGATGGTAGACGTATCCGATAAGGATATCACATCCCGCACAGCCATCGCAGAAGGATTCATAGCAATCAATGATGCCATTTATGAGCGCATTGCTGCAGGTACTATAAAAAAGGGCGATGTCCTTAGTGTTGCGCAACTAGCTGCTATTATGGGGGCTAAGCAAACGAGCAATCTCATTCCTCTTTGTCATCCATTAGCGCTCACAAAGGTTGAGGTTCACTGCTCTTTAGTAGATGGTGAAAGCCCTGCTTGCACTGATGAAAATCATAACAAGGCCGTCAAGGTACGTGCCATCGTTAAGACTACTGGAAAAACGGGCGTTGAAATGGAGGCCCTTACAGCTGTACAAGTGGGATTGCTCACCGTATACGATATGTGTAAGGCCATCGATAAAGGCATGATTATGGGCCCTACATACCTCGTAGAAAAAGAAGGCGGGAAAAGTGGACATTTTGTGCGTTCCTTTGTAGAATAATATAGATATAAAGAATAGGGGAACGAAAATGGAAATAGTACTTTATGAGCCAGAAATCCCTGGCAATACAGGAAATATAGCGCGTTTATGCGCAGCTAATCATATGACTTTGCACCTTATCAAACCACTTGGCTTTTCCATCGACGATAAGCACGTGAAACGAGCTGGTCTCGATTATTGGCATTTGGTAGATGTACAGGTACATGAAAATATTCAAGAGTTGTATGCGAAATATCCTGATCGCAGATATTTCTACGCTACTACAAAAGCAAAGCATACCCACTCTGAGGTAAAGTATGAAATCGGAGATATGCTCGTATTTGGCCCTGAATCAAGAGGCTTGCCTGAAAGCTTATTAGAAGGTGTTGAAGAAACATGCATTCGCATACCAATGGTAGATGAGGCGCGTTCTTTAAACTTATCTAACGCAGTAGCCATTATTGCGTATGAAGCTATGCGCCAACTTGATTATCCAGATCTTAAAGCCGAAGGCAACTGGATTCAACCTAAATAAATATACTTTCACCATTGAGATATATACAATAAATATGTGTTAGAAATCCTACCCAATCTACATGAGAGGTAGTATTTTGACAGGTGTTGTTAGAGGAGGATATTATGAACTACGATAAAGCTCATGATTTAGCTCACGCTATGCGTGAATCCGAAGAGTACAAAGAATTAATGGCAGCTCAAGAAGCTTTGAAAGCTGACGCAGTAGCAGCGGCGTTGGTACGCACATTTATGGCACAACAAATGCAATGGGAATACGCTAAGTTGTCTGGTGCACCAGAAGCTGATGAATTGCAAAAGAAACAAGAGGAAATGATGCCTCAAATTCAAGAAAATGCTGCAGCGGCTGCTTATTTACAAGCACAAATGCGTTGGAGCCAAATCTCTAATGATATTTATAAAATCATTAGCGAACCAATCACTGAGGGGATGAAAGTGTTAGATCATGGCGAACAACAACAACCAAAACATTAAGGCCTTAAAAGAAGCCTTATTAGAGAAATTACCTAGTACACGTGTACGAGAACAGGAACTGCTTTGTCATCATACGACATTTAAAATTGGTGGTCCTGCTGATTTATTTATTGAACCTACGACGATGGATGAGTTGAGCTTTACGCTACGCACTATTCACGAATTACAAGTGCCTGTAACTATTATTGGTTGCGGCTCCAATATTTTGGTGAAAGACGGTGGCATTCGCGGTGCTGTTGTATCGGTTCGTCATATGACCCAAATCATGGATTGCAATGATAATGTGTTATGCATTGGTTCTGGGTATATGTTAAAAGATGCGTCTGAATTTGCCTGGGAAAATGGTCTCTCTGGTCTTGAGTTTGCCATTGGTATTCCAGGAACATTGGGCGGTGCTGTATTTATGAATGCAGGGGCTTATGACGGGGAAATGAGCCATGTAGTCACATCAGTATTAGCTGTAGATTTCGAAGGTAATATCAAGGAATATGATGCATCTCATTTAGATTTTGCCTATCGTCATAGTGTATTCCACGATAACCATGAGGTTATTGGTGAAGTTATTATGACCCTTAAACCAGGCGACAAGGATGCTATCAAAGCGCGTATGGATGAGTTAACAGAAAAACGCGAATCCAAACAACCTTTAGAATTTGCTAGTGCAGGCTCTACCTTTAAGCGTCCACCAGGTTATTTTGCAGGTACATTGATTGAACAAACAGGCCTAAAGGGTTTGTCTGTAGGTGATGCACAAGTATCTCATAAGCATGCTGGCTTTGTTATCAATACAGGCAGTGCTAGTGCAAAGGATGTACTTGACCTCATTGCAGAGGTACAACGTCGCGTATATGACCAACATGGGGTTCACCTTGAACCAGAAGTACGCATGATTGGTGAAGACTAACAAAAAGATAGTTACATAGTAATCAAAGATTTCTTATGCTTTTTCTTATGATGTAAGTGTTTGAGTATTTTTACTCAACCTTTTATAAGAATGGGGTATAAGAAATCTTTTTTTACAGTATTTTTGACTTTTTTCTATAGTCTACGTTATAATTAACTGTTGCCAATTTTGGGAATATACCTACATAGTGACTTTCACAAGTCCTATGTGATATAGAATATACTGAAAGAATTAAAGGGAGGATCTTATGATTCGCGAAAATCTTCGTAATGTAGCGATTATCGCCCACGTTGACCATGGTAAAACTACTTTGGTGGACGCGTTATTAAAACAAAGCCATGTGTTCCGTGAAAATGAAAAAGTAGCAGAACGCGTAATGGACTCCAACGACTTGGAACGTGAACGCGGTATTACTATTTTGTCCAAAAACACTGCTGTAATGCATGATGGTATCAAAATCAACATCGTTGATACTCCAGGCCATGCTGACTTCGGCGGCGAAGTAGAACGTGTACTTAACATGGTTGATGGCGTATTGCTTCTCGTAGATGCTTACGAAGGTCCAATGCCTCAAACTAAATACGTTTTGCGTAAAGCATTAGAACAAAAATTGAAACCAATCGTAGTTATCAATAAAATCGACCGTCCTGACCAACGTGTTAAAGAGGTTGAAGATGAAGTTCTTGAATTGTTCATGGAACTTGAAGCTGATGACGATCAACTTGACTTCCCTGTAGTATATGCATCCGCTCGTGCTGGTGTATCCAAAACTAACTGGGATGACGAAGCAGTAAACATGGAACCATTGTTCAAAACATTGATCGAAGAAATTCCTGCACCACAAGGCGACATGGAAGGTCCTCTTCAATTCATGGTTACTACACTTGATTACGATAACTTCATCGGTAAAATCGCTGTAGGTCGTATCGTTCGCGGTAAAATGAGACCTAACCAACAAGTGGCTATCATGAATGGTGAAAGCACACGTAAAGCGAAAATCGGTCGCGTATACACATACAATGGCTTGAATCGTGTTGAAACTGACGAAGCACAAATGGGTGATATCATTGCATTCGCTGGTATCGACGATATCAACATCGGCGAAACTGTAGCTGATGCTGAAAATCCTGAAGCATTACCATCTATCTCCATCGACGAACCAACATTGTCCATGGTATTCTCTGTAAACAACTCTCCATTCGCAGGTCGCGAAGGTGAATTTGTTACATCCCGTCACTTGCGTGATCGTTTGTTCCGCGAAGTAGAAACTAACGTTTCTATGAAAGTTGAAGAAACTGATTCTGCAGATGCCTTCAAAGTATCTGGCCGTGGTGAATTGCACTTGGCTGTATTGATTGAAACTATGCGTCGTGAAGGCTACGAATTACAAGTAGGTAAACCTCGCGTAATCTTCAAAACTATTAACGACCAATTATGTGAACCTTTGGAAGCATTGACTATCGACGTACCTCAAGAATTCATGGGTACAGTAATGGAAAATCTTGGTCAACGTAAAGCTGAATTGACTAACATGGTTGAATTAGCTGGTTACCTTCGTATGGAATTCGTAATTCCTGCTCGTGGTTTGATTGGTTTCCGTGCACAATTCTTAACAGCTACAAAAGGTAATGGTATCATGAACCATGTATTCCATGGTTATGCACCATACAAAGGTGAAATTCCTTCCCGTACACGCGGTGCTTTGGTAGCATTCGAAAATGGCGAAACTACTCCATATGGTTTGAACTCTGTTCAAGACCGTGGTACATTGTTCGTTGGTCCTAACCAAGATGTGTACGCAGGTCAAGTTATCGGTGAAAACACTCGTGAACTTGATATGGATGTTAACCCATGTAAGAAAAAACACGTTACTAACATGCGTTCTAGCTCCTCTGACGAAGCAGTACGCTTGACTCCACCTCGTATCTTCTCCTTGGAACAAGCTCTTGAGTGGATCAACGATGACGAACTCGTTGAAGTAACACCTGAAAGCATTCGTATGCGTAAAACAATCCTTGATCGTAACGCACGTGCGAAAGCAGCTAAAAACAAAAAATAATATCCTTAGTGATATAAGACGACGCTCCTTTGGGGCGTCGTTTTTTTGTACACATAACAAAGAAGATATTCCTATTTATTATATTCATATGAAAAATAGATGATAATTTTATCATTTATGATTAATTGCTATATAGAAGCTTGTATATATTGAGTTTGCATAATGCCTTGCTGATACAGGTATCGGTATATACGGAATATCTATGTCGATGTATAATAATAGCAAGTTTGTTGAAACTAGTTATTGATTATGGAGGTTCTTATGAATAAGAAAATCTTAGCTTCTTTGTTCGCAGTAGGTTTAGCAGCGGGTTGTGTGTGCTCTTCCGTTGATGCTCATGGCGTATTCTTCGCTAACCGTTTAGACGAAAAAGCTTTAGTACTTGGCGAAGGCCCTGTAGATGATGCATATAGCCCAGACATGGTTAAAGGTATCGTTGGTTATGATAACAATGGTGCAGTTATCCCTGTAGAAGTTATTAAACATGAAAAAAATATAGCTATCGTTCCACCAGCTAATTTAGGTGTTACAGTAACTAACTTTGACTATGGCTACTGGACAAAAGACAAAGACGGTAAAACTGTACATAAACCAATTACAGAAGTTCCTGGTGCTCAAAAAAGTACACATGCCATTAAATATGATGTTCACTACTGGAATGCAGAAGCAAAACCTTTCAACAATAAAGATGCTTTCATCCAAATCATTCCATCCGTTAACCCATTAACACTTAAAAAAGGTGATACATATGAAATCCAAGTCTTGAAAGACGGCAAACCATATGCAAATGCACCTCTTATCAAAGACGTAATTAATGATCTTACTAATGAAAGCCAAGCTGATGCTAACGGTAAAGCAACAGTTACTGTAAGCGCTAATGGCCTTAACGTAGTAGGTGTTGAAGTGGGCTTCCCAACTCAAATTAAAGGGGAACAAAATAAATACTTCAGCGCATTGTCCTTCATCATCAATCCTGAATAATAGTGTGTACTATTTAATGAGTGTGTAGTTATAAAAGACCTCCTAAGTTGGACTTAGGGGGTCTTTTTACGTTTTTATGTATACGTTTGTGAGAGTATCTAGATTTTGCTAGGTAAAAGGAGAGATTATTATGAAATTGCATCGTCATCTATCGGCTGTGATGGCTGCGTTAGTTTTGACAGGTATATCTTATTCTGCGATGGCTACAGAAATTACTGCAACGAGCGATAAAGCAGAGGAATTGCTCGGTTTAACAATGGGGTCACCGGTACAAACACAACCTGAGGTTAAGCAGATAGAGGATACATTAACTGTTAATGTGCATGGTAAAAGCTTAACAGAGGCTGGTAAAAGTAAGAATGTAACTGGTATCTATAATGGATTTGGATCCCAATTAACAGTAGATAAAGATCTTATTGTACGACTAAAGAATGATGCACCAGCATCTAAAAGAGAGCTTGGTCATTACTATATGAGCGCTGTATATGCTGGGTACGGTGGCAAAGTGCCAAGACTTAGTAAGGATAATCCTGATAGAGATTATGGAGATACGAATATACATGTGAAAGGTAATGTAGATATTGATGCTATCGGTGTAGGCTTACAAGCTAATCAACGTGGCCATATTATCGTTGATGGTGGCGGTCGCATCATTACTCATCCGTTAGAAACATCTGATATCTATTCTGTAGTAGCCGAAGAGGGTGATGTCTATGTAAATGCAGGTTCTGATGGTAAACATCCTGGCACCAAAGACTTAGTTGCTGTTGGTAATGTAGGCTTAATCGACAAGGATTATGGTCGCGATCCAAACCATAACGAAGAACCTACGAATGTCGGTTTAGCTTTCACAACACCAAACTCTAGCCTCACAGGTGCTGTATTAAATGAATATGCAGAAAGTAATAAAAATCCTCATAATTCTGGTGCCGATATTTACCTTCAAAATGGGGCCACTTGGAATAATGAATGGATTGGTGCGGACAGACCAACACCAAAGAAAGAGCGTAAATCTGGCGACAATGCGGCATACCTATATAAGGGCAGTAAGGTTCGTAATCTCGTAGGTGGTACGAGTCCAACGGCAGCAGGCAATATTCATCCTATCGATGCACGCCCTATAACAATTCAAAACTATAGTGGTTATGTGAATGCCATTTATAAATCTGGCGTACCAGCAAGTGAACCTGAAAAGGGTCAAATCATCGTTGAACATGCAGCAGATAATAGTCATATTACAATGCAAGGGGATCATTCTGGTAATACCATCGATGATGCAAGTTATAAAAAGGAAATACAAGTATTAGCCAATAAATTACAATATACCGGTAATGATAAGAAATTAAGCACAACGGTTCAAATTAATGAAGGTATTACGAGTCCAAGTGCTATTGCAGAACTTGGGACCGATCATTTCGACGCACAAGGAAATCTAGTTGTAGACGATACAACAAAGATTACTCGTGGCAGTGAATCATCATTAGTGAGTGGCACTAAATCTGCCCTTACATCGACCGCTATGGCATGGAAGAATAACACTAATGATTTACAACGCCGTTTAGGAGATCTTCGTCTAGCTAATACAAACCAAGGTGTATGGGCAAAATACATTGGCGGTAAATCTAAGATTACAGATGGTGCAGATGCGCATATGACCTATAATGGGGTACAAGTTGGTTACGACCATAAAGCATCCAATGGTTGGATTTTTGGCGGAGCTATTGATTACAGTACATCTAGTAATTCTTACGCTAACGGCAGTGGTGATGGTAAACTTGGTGGCATCGCCGTATATGGTACAAAACAACATGATGATGGACGTTATTTAGATATTATTGCGCGTGGTAATAGATTGTCCAATGACTACAAACTCTACTCCATAGGCGGACAACGATTGAATGGTAATTATCATACTTATGGTACATCCTTGAGTGCTGAGTATGGCAAACGGATTAAAAAGCAAAATGGCTTCTACATCGACCCTAGTGTAGAATTTATTGTAGGCCGTTTACAAGGTGTATCCTATGATGCAGCTATAGCAGGTGGTGGCTCTATGCATGTGAAATCTGACGCTGTTAACTCTGCTGTAGGCAGACTCGGTATTGGTATTGGGAAAGAAACAGAAAAATCTAATATCTTTGCCAAATTAGCGTTAGCTCATGAATTCTCTGGTAAGGTAAATACTACATATTCTGCACCAGGTAATCCAACAGTACAAACAACAGTAGACTTGAAGGATACTTGGGTTGATGCTGAAATTGGCGGATCCTGGAGCGTACGACCTAGCACATATCTATATGGTACATTCACTAAAAACTTTGGTGCTACTATAGATAATACATGGCGTATCGATGCAGGGGTACGACATAACTTTTAATTGAATAAATGAAAACTCTGTAGTTGCCTGTGGGGAAGGTGCTACAGAGTTTTTTATGTAAAAGTGTCTATATGAATTATTCT
Organism: Veillonella sp.; assembly: GCF_041333735.1. Classification (NCBI taxonomy): domain Bacteria; kingdom Bacillati; phylum Bacillota; class Negativicutes; order Veillonellales; family Veillonellaceae; genus Veillonella; species Veillonella sp. Next base: position 193,207 of record NZ_JBGKFB010000001.1, on the reverse strand, counting down.
ATAGCGGCAAATAGGCAAATATTAATTGGCTTACTGTGATGGTCATACTTTAATAATTTGGTATATCTATGTTAGTATATAAAGGCTAGTTAATATGTAACTTCTTAAGTAAGAATTAGGAGGATATGATATGAAAGTTCTAATCGTAAATGGCAGTAGCCATGTAAATGGTACAACAATGCAAGCTATACAAGAGGTACAAAAGGTTTTCGGTGAAGCCAATGTGGAAACAGAGGTAATCCAACTCGGTAATAAACCTATTCGTGATTGTATCCAATGTGGTTATTGTTTTGAACATGGTGAATGTGTATTTAAAGATGATGATGTAAATGCTTTCGTAGAAAAAGCGAAGGATGCAGATGGCTTTATCTTTGCAACCCCTGTATACTACGCTCATCCTAGTGGACGTATTTTATCCTTTTTAGATCGCGTATTCTTCAGTGCCGAAAGCATAAAGCCAAATCCATTTGCCTTTAAACCAGGTGCATCTATCGCTGTAGCTCGTCGTGGTGGTACAACGGCTTCCTTTGATGTACTTAATAAGTACTTTGGTATTTCTCAAATGCCAGTTGCAGGCTCTACCTACTGGAATATTAGTCATGGTTTAGTAGCAGAAGATGCTAAGCAAGATGAAGAAGGTATGCAAACCATGCGCAACTTGGCTAGAAATATGATTTGGATGATGCGTAGCTTTGCTGTAGCTAAAGAACAAGGAGTGCCATATCCAGATACAGAGAAAAATGTATCTACGAACTTTGTCCGTTAATATCTCAGCGATTGGTGCGTTACGAGAGAAGTTATGATGGTTAAGGTTTTATTCATTTGTCATGGTAATATCTGTCGTTCTACAATGGCGGAGTTTTACATGAAGCAGATCGTTGAGCAGGCTGGTCTAAGTGATTCTATCTATGTTGAGTCTGCTGCCACATCTCGTGAGGAGATAGGGAACGACACCCATTATGGGACTAAACAAAAATTAGATGAAATGGGAATCCCTTATACACGTCGCAAGGCTCGTCAAGTGACGGTTGATGACTATCATAACTTTGATTATCTTATTATCATGGATGAAAATAATGCACGGAATTTACACAGTATCATCGGTGATGATATAGACTCAAAGGTATATAAGGCTATGTCCTTTGTTGGTGAAAGCCGTGATGTAAAGGATCCTTGGTATACGGGGAACTTTGACGAAACCTATGACGATGTTAGTCGTAGCTGTGATGCTCTACTAGAATTGCTTAAAACAAAAATATAATGGAAATAGCCCCTATAGTTAGCTAGTAAATGCTTGACTATAGGGGCCTTTCTGTATAAACCTAGTGTCTGTATATACTTTATACTATCGAACCATAGCGTAATATGGTATAATTTTTAGGTATTCATGCGCCTATAGCTCAGGGGAGAGAGCGCCGGTCTCCGGAACCGGGTGCGCAGGTTCGAATCCTGCTAGGCGCACCAATTAAAAGGCTTCTCGAATTTCGAGAAGCCTTTTTGTTTACTATCTATATTTATTACACTGAATGCCTCTAGATTTAAATTCCTTCATGAGTATGGCTGTAGCTTTATCAATACTTTCTTCGTTACTTGCTAATACAAACTTTTGGTAATAGACCGTTCCATCAAAATTTATCCAACGGCTTGTCTTACCATTTAATAGGCAAACTTTCATTTTGCCGGCCCACCCAGGCGAACGAAATGGTTTGTATTTAGAAAAGCGTACTTCGCGAATATCTTTTAACTTAAAGGTTTGTTTCATTAATCCAATGCCTATAGAGACTTGGTCATCGTTAAAGTAAAGAAGTTTATAACGTTCTTCAGGAGGCATGGATCTAATTGTAGATAAGTTATAGGTCGCAAAGGCTACAGCAATACCGACTAATACAAACATTAGAATTATCATATAGATTCCCATACTTTCAAGGCCTCCTTTTCTCTATTATAATAAATATAAGTACTGTACGAAATAATTTTTATAGTCAAATTTCAATTGGTATATGTAGTTGTTTAGGGGAGAGAAATAAATGACCATACATGAACGAACTGCTAAATGGAGTAAAGATATACCTGAGATGGATGTACTATCCTTTGCTGAGAAGGAAATCGTTTGTAGTACGGTAGCTAAGCAATTATTCGTTATCTGTGTTACTATAGTTACTTTAATACTGATTGCTATTATAGTTGGTATGTTTGAAAGTCCATGGCTTCTAGATTATATGACGAATACGGCAGATACAGTCAATCAAAATTCAAGAACCGTGCACGCTCAAGCTAGGCAATCTGGTGGGACTATGGCTAGTTTGTCCCATATGATACCAGTATTAGCGACTATGTTGATACCTACAATGGCGGTGTTCTACATTATTAAAAGACCTTTGCTTAAAAGGGAAACAAAAAAATTAGTAGACAAGAAATTAACGGCGACTCCTAGTACTGATGATGTACTGACATCGGTGTATTGGGCCTTTTCTAATGAAGAATATGAAGATAATACTGCTTTCACTAAAGATATTATGAGCTATATAGAGGATAATGGAGCCAATTGGAATCCGAATGGTATTGCCGTTAATACTCATAAGGTATGCATCGTTTATGAAGCTTTTATTACTGGCTCTGAACAGCTACGAAGTAATGAGCATATTGTTGATATAACTGATTTAGATGAAGAGAACCGAATTGATGGTGTATTTCAAACCGACATTAAAGTTGAGTTTAGCGCAGATAATAGAAGATATTTTACTAATGTAGAACTATTAAGGAAAATTCATAATCAACTGGCTAATAAAGTGGCAGAAGGACTGGATTCTTTTGAAGGATTAGAATACGTAGAAACTGTAGATACAGTTCCTATATATCGTGTTATGATTGGAGATTAATAAATTTACTGTATTTCATGAATGAAATTTCATATTGCTTATATCTTTCATATGTATAATATTCTCAAAATTGCATGGTTATTTGTAATCGAAATGGAGAGAGTTCTATGTTTTCAACACTAATATTTTTTATAATTCTGTTTTTGATTTTCTTCTTTATTAAGCAATACAATTTACTGCAAAAGTTGACAGTAGAGATTAAAGAGGCCCGTGCCAATATTATCGTTGCATACGAGAAAAAGGTGGCTATCGTAAATCAGTTTACTAGTATTGTTAATGAGTATGATGATTATGAAAAATTAATCCAGTTGAAAGTGTCCGACAACTTTGTTGATATGGCTCGGGAAACATCTAAAGCAGTGAGAAATATTACGGCGCTCGCTAATCAGTTCCCAGATTTGAAAGCTAATACTCAATATGGTAAATTCTTGGAAGCTATTAATGAAAATGAAGCATTTATCTCTAATAAGCGTGAGTCTTATAACTTCCAAGTAAAAGAATATAATAGTGAAATTGCTCAAATTCCAATGGTATTTGTAGCGTCCTTACTAGGTTTCAAACAGGCTCCATTCTTTGATCCAAATAATGAAGAGGCTTTAGCTGAATTTAGTGGTGCTGATCCAGAAGCAATCAAAGATCTTGCTATGAAGGGCACAGATAAGCTGAAGGATACAACAGATAAAATTAGAGAATCCTTTGAAAAACGTGAACAAGAAGCACAAGCTAAGAGAGAAGAACGCCTTAAACAAGAGCGTGATGCTGCTTCTAATAATGAGAGTGTAAAGACTGAAGAGAAAGCTGACGCAGAGACACCTAATGCTGATGCACCTACGGCGGAGGCATCTAAAACAGAGGATGTTTCCAGTCCTGTAGAGAAAAAAGAAGATAAATAATTTTATATGTCTAACATAGCTATAGAGAGAAAAAATCTATAGCATAGTCATAGCGAAAACCTCCACTTTTATGAGTGGAGGTTTTTTATATCAAGATAAATGATATGAGATGTGTTGTGAATACAATCTGGGGATAGAATATTATATTTGATATTATCCAAATTGTATAAATGTGATTTGGGTAACACAAATTATTTTGAGAATGATGTACAATAAGAATGACCTTATGTAAATCTGAACATCCTAGGTGGAACACTAGGCATATAGGACATATTTAATGGAATATAAATGTATTGTTTTTATTAATACACTAATATATATCCCTTATTTTACATATGTATCCTTTATTTTACGTATGTATGAAGGGATATAGAGGAGATAGAATGACAAATAAAATACAAGAGCTTACCGTCAACGAAGTGTGGCGTGATGAGCAAGATGCATGGAATCACCGTTCCGATTATTTTGTAGAAATGCATAATCGAGAAGATCGTAAAGCACAAGTTACAGATTTTCTTACATTCTTGAAGGATGAAAATTTATTACCTAAAGAGGGGGGACATACCCTCGATATCGGATGTGGTGTTTGTGACTATGCATTGGGATTGGCTCGTGAAGGCTATAAAGCGACAGGCATTGATTTGTCTGATGGCATGATTCGAGGGGCTAAACAGTTGGCAGAGGCGGAAGGTTTAGATCTAAGCTTATATATTGCGCCTTGGTCCGAGGATACTCGCCGTGAGCTAAGCTGGGATAAAAGCTTCGACTTGGTGTACAGTATTTTCTGTCCTATTATGTTTGATGTAGAAAATATTCGTGCCATGCATGAAGCAAGTAAGGACAAATGCTTGTGGATTGCTTTTAGTGAACGTAGCGATGAGACGGTAGATATGCTGTCTGAACACTTCTTTGGTCGTGATTCCTTCCCTTGGGATGGTAAGATGAAAGAGTGTTTAGATGCTATTCATGAAATAGGGCATAATGTAAAAGTGACGTATAAAACGGTTCCTGAAACAGAGGTTATGAGCCTTGATAAAGCTGTGAATTACTTTACAATGCGACTACACAACAATACATGGGGCGATATGGAAGATATGAAAGAGGAAATCAGAAATCTCATTGAACCTTTAGCTATTAATGGAGAGATTCATAATAAGACGGTTGATAAAGTGGCCTGGGTGTCCTGGTCTGTAAAATAGGGGAGTACTATGACAGTTGATGAAAAACGTAAGTTAGAATTAAAAACCATGTACCAAATTATTGGCATCTATTGTCATAATAAGCACCATACGCCTAAGGGGCAACTTTGCAAAGATTGTGAACAGGTTTGGGAATATGCAGAGCATCGCATTGATGCATGCCCTCATATGGAAACGAAAACCTTCTGTAGTGTTTGTAAAACTCATTGTTATGCGCCTACATATCGTGAAAAGATTCGGGAAATTATGCGCTATGGGGGCCCTAGAATGTTATTGGTATCACCAATCCAAGTCATTAGACATATGTACCTTGAATGGAAAGACAAAAAAAGAGGCTAGCATTGCTAGCCTCTTTCTTAATTATTGTCTTTAGACTGGTTCGCGATGTAGTCGCGAATCATTAAACCACCCGCTATGCGGGTGCGGCAACGAAAGTTATACAAAAAAATCACCTTGCTTAAGTATAATGTAGGTGTTCAAGCCGCATTATATGCAAAAGAAAGGTGATTTTATATGGCAACAAAGACACAGAGCCTTGCGCACACAAAATGGTTATGCAAATACCACATAGTATTTACACCTAAGTATAGACGTAAAGTTATATATAATCAATACAGAAATAGTTTACGTGAAATATTGAGACGTTTATGTGAATATAAGGGCGTCAAGATTATCGAGGGGGAGCTTATGGCTGATCATGTGCATATGCTAGTATTAATCCCACCTAAAATATCAGTATCATCTTTTATGGGATACTTAAAAGGGAAAAGTGCACTAATGATGTTCGATAAACACGCAAACTTAAAGTATAAATTTGGAAATCGACACTTTTGGTCCGAGGGTTATTATGTTAGTACAGTAGGTTTAAATGAGGCTACAGTAAAGAAATATATACGTGAGCAAGAGTTACATGACCAAATGAAAGATAAGCTTAGTGTAAAAGAATATGAGGACCCTTTTAAGGGTAGCAAGTAATACACATCCCCTTTAAGGGGAACGTTACGAGTCAATGGCTATGCGGCTTGAACGTAGTGAAAGCCAGCGCCTTTAGACGCTGGCCTAGTACTACGGGCTTATAGCCCGTGAGCAAACCACCCGTTTTACGGGTGGTTCTGATTGTGTTATCACATTTTTGTGTAATAATCTTACGCGAGCGCTTTGTCCAATACAGCTTTGATTAAAGCTTTTGTTTGGTCATAGCTTTCACCAGGTTGAGCCTCGTATTGTTTGTCGAGGTCGAACCACAAGTTTGGATAGTATTCATAAGGATGAGTTTTGAAGAGTTCATGTGCATCTTGATCTTCAACCCAGTTGATATGAATATCCGCATAGGCAGGATTTTCTGCAACAAGTTCATCGATAGCACGGAATGCGTTTGCACAATAAGGGCAACCGTTTAAGTGGAAACCTAAGATTTCTTTCATGGTTTTACAGTCCTTTCCAGACATAATTAACATATATTTCTATAATTTGAGATTTAATACATACTCATGTACCACAACATGTGGTACACTACTGAGTATAACACATCTATATAAGATATTCAATTTTTTAGATATACCAAATGAGAATATTGAGAACGCAATATGCATGTTTTACATAGATAAGGAGGCACCTATGATTTCAGGCGCAGCATATGTGGTAAAAGCCCTTCAAGAGGAGCAGGTAGATATCCTATTCAACTATCCTGGGGCGGCCACTATCGATATCATGGATGAATTATATAAGCAGGACAAGGTAAAAGTAATTTTGCCACGTCATGAGCAAGCATTGGCTCATGCAGCAGACGGTTATGCTCGTAGTACAGGTAAAGTAGGGGTATGTATGGTAACCTCTGGACCGGGTGCTACCAATCTTGTAACAGGCATTGCTACAGCTTATTCTGACAGTGTTCCTCTCGTATGTATTACAGGCCAAGTTGATTTGGGGCTTATGGGGAATGATGCATTCCAAGAGGTAGATACTGTTGGTATTGTTCGCAATATTTGTAAATATGCTGTTACTGTTCGTGATCGTAAAGAGCTGGGACGCATTTTAAAGGAAGCCTTTTATATTGCCCGTACTGGTCGCCCTGGTCCTGTGCTAGTGGATATTCCTAAAAATATTCAAAAGGCTATGGGCTCTGATGAGTATCCAACAGAGGTTAATATTCGTGGCTATAAACCAAATACAACAGTCCACGTAGGCCAAGTTAAAAAGGCGTGCTCCATTATCAGTAAGGCTAAACGACCTCTGTTCCTATTAGGTGGCGGCGTTAGCATTAGTGGTGCTAACGATCTTATGATGCAGTTAGTAGAAAAAACAGGAATTCCTGTTGTAACTACATTGATGGGGAAAGGTGCCATCGATAGTCGTCATCCTTTATACCTTGGCAATATTGGTATTCATGGTGGCTATGCTCCGAATGTGGCTCTTACGGATTGCGATGTTATGATTTCCATTGGTACCCGCTTTAACGACCGCATTACAGGCAAGTTAAGTACCTTTGCACAAAATTGTAAGATTATCCATATCGATGTAGATGCAGCATCTATTTCTAAAAATATAAAGGTAGATATTCCAATCGTAGCAGATGCTAAATTGGCCATTGAAAAACTATTGGAATATATTGAACCTCATGATCTTGGTGAGTGGCCTGAGCAATTACAACAGCTTAAGGCGGAACGTCCTGTTACACAAGCGGATGAGGTAGGCTTAACACCTCAAACAGTTATTGATTACATCAATAACCACTATGCACGTCCTATTGTTGCTACTGATGTAGGTCAAAATCAATTATGGACCACACAATTCCTTGAACTTAAAGGACAACATCAAATGTTGACCTCTGGAGGCCTTGGCACGATGGGGTATGGTTTCCCAGCTGCCTTAGGTGCTCAAATCGGCAACCCTGATAAACGTGTATTTGCTATCTGTGGTGACGGTGGTGTACAAATGAATATCCAAGAATTTGCTACGGCTATGCACTATCGTTTACCTGTAACACTTATTATTTTGAATAATGGCTTCCTTGGTAATGTACGCCAATGGCAACAATTATTCTACGATAAACGATATGCGTGTACGAATTTATTGATGGATGAAAGCTCCATTGTGACACGTGAGATGATTGATAATGATGAATTCGAATACGTACCGGACTTTGTAAAATTGGCAGAAGCTTATGGTGCAAAGGCAATGCGCATTACTAAGGTAGAGGACATCGAAAAAGGATTCCAATTGGCGGATACTTTCAAAAATGGACCAACCTTACTTGAATTTATCATTCCTACAGAGCTTAATGTATTGCCAATGGTACCAGCAGGTAAGTCCTTAAGTGATATGTTATTAAAGGATAAAAAATAGGAGGGGCTATGGAATTACATATGGAAAAGCGCTGTATTTCAGCGTATGTAGAAAACCAAATCGGCGTATTGGCTAAAATTTCAGGCCTCTTCGCAGGTAAAAATTATAATCTTGATACATTGACTGTAGGTGAAACTGAAGATCCTACCATGTCTCGTATGACCATTGAACTCACTTGCGATGATTTGACGTACGAACAAATTATAAAACAGTTAAATCGCAGTGTAGAGGTTATTAAGGTTATCGACTTTACAGATATGCCGATTACGAAAAAGGAATTGCTGTTCATCAAGGTCAATAGCTGTAAAGAAGCGGATAAGCAAGAAATCTTCCGCATTGCCCAAACCTTTGATCTATTAGTTGTGGATTATAATCGTAAATCTGTTCTCGTACAATGTGTTAAAACAGTATCTAAAAATAACGACATGATTGCACTATTTAAAGATATGTTCGTCAACCGCATTGAAGTCGTGCGCGGTGGTAGCGTTGCTATTGAAGCATTATCTACACCAGATAGATAAGGCGTAGCTACGGCTATTATAAAACTATTTTAGAGAATAATAGCGTTAAGATAGCTAGTGATTTAGAACGTGTACAACTCGATATGATATAATATTTATATCGACCATTATTAATATAGAGACCTTGGTTGTATACCAAGGTCTTTTTTATATAGGAGGTACTATGAGTTTATTAGAAGACATTTTAGCCCATAATCGTGAATATGTAGAAGATCAAAATACGGGTTACGTAGAAACAGATACAAAGTGTAGTAAAATGCCAAGTCGTGAAATGGCCATTGTTACGTGTATGGATACGCGCCTTGTAAACTTCTTAGAAGATTCTATGGATATTGGCCGTGGTGAAGCGAAAATCGTAAAAACTGCTGGTAACTGTATTACTGGTCCTTTTGATGGCATTGTACGTAGCTTACTCGTTTGTATCTATGAACTAGGCGTTAACGAAATCTTTATCATTGGTCACCATGAATGTGGTATGGCTAAAACTACAGCGAAAGATTTAACAGAAAAAATGTTAGCTCGCGGCATTGCGCCTGAAGCAATCCACATGGTACGAAAAGAAATGGAACGCTGGGCTGATGGTTTTACACATCCTGCAGAAAATGTAGAAGAAACAGTAGACGAATTGCGCATGAACCCATTGATTCCTAAAGATGTGCCTGTTCATGGACTTATCTTCCATCCTAGAACTGGTGAAATCGAAGTCATCGTTAACGGCTATACACAAATGAAACAATACTACGAAAAATAATAGGTAAATAATTTAATAGAGGTATTGTGAATTGAGCAATATAGATAGACTAGATACATTTGAGGTAGCGTGTAAACATTTTCTCGGAGACTTTTCAAAATTTAAAGATCTTATTTCCACCCAAGTTCAATCATTAGATGGGCTAGAATGGTCTTTTGATAAAGGTTCTACTAAGGTTTGTAGTGCTGATGAAAAGGGCTTAAAAAAACGCTGCAAAGTTGGCATAAAATATAGTTTACTAGTTGAGTTATCTCAAGCTGATGCAGAATCTATTTGGACGGAATTTAGTCGATTTTGGGGTGCCACTACTTTAAATCAGCTTGAAAGAGTATGCAGCAATGAAGAATTAGGGCGCTATCAATTTATAGCTAATAACTCTATAGGCGATGAGCTTACTTGTGATATCTATTTACGTAATGAATGGAACATACCGCAATTAAATATGTTGGGATGTATTTCAGCTAGATATAGAAACGTAGATGTTCAAGACATATAGAAAAATCTTATTTGACTTAAAGTTAAGTTTAAGTTTTATAATGTGTTCATATTAGTACTTAATAGATATTTACATAAAGGAACTATATGAATAAAAGTAAACTATTAAAAACAATTGTAGCTATTGTAGCTTTGGTTATATTAGTCGTAGGTGGTTATGTATATAAAGATGCTATACAGAGTCGTATAGCTAGAACAGTTGCTGTTGTAAGTGGTCAAGATATTAAACCGCTCCTTGACTCTGAAGGCCGTTATATTCGGCAGATTGTCGCTAAAGATAATAGCACAAGCCGTACCATTATGTGGCAATCGGATAGTAGTGAAGCTGATGCGGTCATAGAGTTTCGTGTAGACGGGTCTGAAAATATTCAAAGTATAGGCGCTACAGATAAAGTTTTTACCGATGACGGTAGTACCACCTATATCCATGAGGGTACTTTGACAGGTCTAACACCTAGTACCAAATACGAATATCGCGTTGGTTATGGCAATGATCGACGTAGTGATTGGTACTCATTAGAAACTGCTGGTGCTAGTGTATATGATGTTCTTATCTATCCAGATTCTCAGTCTGGAGATTATTCCGGATGGGAACAGCTGGTTAAAGATTCCGCACATCGCAATCCAAGGACGGCCCTGTATATTAGCATGGGGGACCTTGTAGATAACGGGGAACAAGATTATCAGTGGCGCACTTGGTTAAATTCCATCAGACCATTGAGTGCTAATGTGCCGTTAGCACCGACCTTAGGCAATCATGAGATGTATACATTAGATTGGAAAATGCGTGAGCCTCGTGCGTATCTCAATTATTTTGATGTACCACCTAATGGGAACGAAACCTTTAATGGCCGTTATTACTCCTATGATTTCGGCGATGTCCATTACGTTGTATTAGATACGATGTTATATGAAAGCAATCATGAGGATAATCACGATACGCATCATCCTGATCTATACGATGTAGAGGTTCAATGGCTACGACAAGATTTGGCAGCTAATACGAAAAAATGGACTGTCGTTCTCATGCATCGTGATCCATTCCAATATGCCTTTGACCGACCAGGTGCAAGCCGTGCTGTAGGCTTCGATGAAGAGGGTATATTGTTTATGCCAATCTTTGATGAGTTTAATGTAGATTTAGTGTTGTCAGCTCATTTACACTCCTATCGCAATAGAGGTCATGTGCGCAACTTTGAGCGGGATGCATCAGGACCACTATATATTCTTACTGGTATAGCCGGAGATGCTCGCCGTCCTAAATGGAAAGAGCATCCTTTAGATGTATATGTGGCACCAGACCGAGAAAAAAATAACTATATGACGATGACTGTTACACTAAATAAATTGATTGTAAAAGCTTTCTTACCTGATGGTACACAGCTCGATGAGTCGGTGATAGAGAAATAAAAGCACAAGAGTACAAAAGTATAAGAATATAAGAATATAAGAATATAAAAGTAAAAGACACCTTCTTTGGGAGGTGTCTTTTTTTGTGTGTTTATACAAATTGTTTTCTAAAATGTATCCATAAAATAGGTTAACATATAAAAGATAATTATATATTTATTAGGTATTTTATATGCTAAATAAAGTTCATGTAAATTACAGTTTTAAGGACTATGATAAAAATTAATCCATAGAATGACAAATAAAAATACAATAATTATGTATAAAACTTGAATAATACGAGCAATAGTATTATAATACGTACATGAGTTATAAAAATACACAAAATATGTATAAAATATGCATACAGTGTATAAAGGAGATAGAGTAATGAGCACATTACAAGATTTGATTAAGAAATATGCCGCACAATATAAAGAACAAGTTGTGGAATGGCGTCGACATATTCATAGCCATCCAGAATTATCTGGTGAAGAAAAAAATACATCCTTATTTATTCAAAAGGTTCTTGGCGAATTAGGGATTCCCTTTGTAAATGATGTTTCCGATTATGCTGTTATCGGTAAAATCGAAGGAGCTCAACCTGGGCCAGTAATCGCATTGCGTGCTGATATAGATGCATTGCCAATTCATGAAACTACAGGCTTGCCATTCGCATCAGAAAATGACGGCGTTATGCATGCATGTGGTCATGATAGCCATATAGCAATTTTGCTTGGTGCCGCAGCGATTTTACAATCTATTAAGGATCAATTGCACGGTACTGTAAAGCTTGTGTTCCAACCTTCTGAAGAGGAAGCGCTATTCCCAGGTGCACAAGGCATTGTAGATAGCGGTATCCTTGATGACGTAGATGAAATATATGGTCTTCATGTATGGCCTCAACTTCCAGTAGGTACTGTAGGTCTTAAAAAAGGTAACTTAATGGCTGCATCGGATCACTTCCTTGTGCATATTAAAGGGAAATCGACTCATGGTGCGGAGCCTCATAATGGGGTGGATGCCATCGTAGCCGCTGCTAACTGGATTGTAAATGTGGAATCCATGGTAGCTCGTGAAACAAACCCAATGGAAAACCTCGTGTGCACCATTGGTGTGATTAATGGTGGTGATCGCTATAATGTAGGCTGTGGCGATGTATATCTAGAGGGTACATGCCGTACCTATGCACCTGAAAAACGGGATTATATTGAACGACGTTTAGGTGAAAGTTTACAAGCACTCGACATGTTATTAAAAACAAAGAGTACCTTAGATTATAAACGTGGTCATGGTGCTACTATCAACAATCCAGACGCCATCGATTATGCTACGTCTATTGTAGAGAAATATCTCGGTAAAGAAGCAGTGGTACATCCTGAGTTTCCTTCGATGGCAGCGGAAGATTTCTCCGCGTATCTTCATAAAATCAAAGGTGCCTTCCTTTGGTTAGGTACAGGATTTGATGGTAATCCAGCGTTACATAATGAGGCTTTCACCATTGATGAAAGTATTCTAGAACCTGGTATAACAATGATGGCTGCTATTGCCGCCGAATTTTTACAAGAAAAAAGTAGTTTGAAATAAGAGGTTATCATGAAAAGTTTACAACATACATCATTTAAAACAATGCTTCAATATACACCAGAAGAAATTAAATACTTCTTAGAGCTAGCAGCAAAATTAAAAGCTGATAAAAAAGCAGGTAAAGAAATCAAAACATTAGTAGGTAAAAACTTTGCATTAATTTTTGAAAAGGATTCTACACGGACACGTTGTGCCTTTGAAGTCGGTGCTGCGGACCAAGGTGCTCATACAACATATCTTGGCCCTACAGGTTCCCAAATGAATAAAAAAGAATCCTTAAAGGACACAGCTCGTGTTTTAGGATCTATGTATGATGCTATCGAGTTTAGAGGTTTCGATCAAGCCGATGTAGATACATTAGCTGACTATTCTGGCGTCCCTGTTTGGAATGGTCTTACTGATATGGATCATCCTACTCAAACATTAGCGAATTTCTTGACACTTCAAGAAAATATCGACAAACCATTAAATGAAATTTCCTATGCTTATGTGGGTCACGGTCAATCTAATATGTGTAATGCCTTAATGAGTGGTGCCGTTAAAATGGGCATGGATTTCAGACTCATCGGTCCTAAACAATACTGGCCAGAAGGTCCATTCTATGAAGAATGCTTGAAAGTTGCAAAAGAAACAGGTGCTACTATTACATGTACAGATAATGTAGCCGAAGGTGTTAAAGGTTTAGATGTTATTTACACAGGTGTATGGGTAACCATGGGTGATACCTATGATATGTGGGAAGAACGTATCAATACGTTTAAACCATTCCAAGTTAATGCTGAAATGATGGCATTAACAGGTAATCCAAATACTAAATTCTGTCACTGCTTGCCAGCATTCCACAATACGGAAACTCAAGTAGGTAAGGATATCTTTGAACGGTTCGGCATGAATGGTATTGAAGTAACTGAAGAGGTATTTGAAGGACCAAACTCCTTAGCTTTCCAAGAAGCAGAAAATCGTCTTCATACCATTAAGGCGGTTATGGTTGCTACATTTAGTGACTATCCATTGAAGTAATTTCATCTCCCTAGAAGGTGATGTATGGTATAGTTTGTTTCCTATTTATAATAGCTGAGGGGCTGTATAAATAGGTGTGAGTCACCAATAGGTGAGAATTGAGGTTTACTATGGCACCCTATAAAGTATTTATTGTCGGTCACGAAGGTACGACAGGTTTAAGAATTCATGAACGGTTATCTGATAGAAAAGATATAGAATTATTGGCTACTGCTGATGAGGATCGTAAAAATGTAGAGGCTATTAAAGCGGTGGCTAAAGAGGCAGATATTGTATTTCTCTGCTTGCCTGATGCAGCATCTAAAGAAATCATAGCGGCCATCGGTGAGCTGCCTTGTAAGGTAATTGATACATCCACTGCATTTAGAACTGCTGATGATTGGGCCTATGGTTTCCCAGAACTTGGCGCTGATTACAAAACGGCTATTGCTACTGAAAAGCATATTGCCAACCCAGGCTGTCATGCGAGCGGCATGATTGCGTGTATTGCGCCTCTTGTAAAAGCCGGTCTCGTGCCAACAGATTATCCTTTCACCATTACATCCTTAACAGGCTATAGTGGGGGCGGTAAAAAGATGATTGGTCAATATGAAAGTAATCCAAAGGATTATTTTCTTTATGCACCGCGTCAATATGGTTTAAGTCAACAACATAAGCATTTGCCAGAGGTTCAACATGTTTGTGGACTTAGTGAAGCACCTATTTTTATCCCTATCGTTGACGATTATTACTCCGGTATGGAAGTTACCGTAGGTATCCATAGTCGTCTATGTCAAAAGACAGTTAGCATCGATAAAGTGCAACAGGCATTGGAAGACTTTTACAAAGATAGCACAGTCGTTACTGTTGTACCATTTACTGAGAATAGCAATACTGGTATGTTAAATGCTAATCAAATGAGCAATACAGATAGCATGAAAATCTATGTAACTGGTAATGATGAACGCATCATGGTTAATGCCATTTTCGATAATTTAGGTAAAGGTGCCTCTGGTGCTGCCGTTCAATGTATGAACATCGCGTTAGGCTTACCAGAGGATACAGGCCTAGTATTAGGTTAGAGAGGGAACTATGAAGGACGTAACAAATGCAATGCGGGCGCATATCTTAACTGCGGCCGTCCCATATATTAAACAATATACCGATCAATACGTAGTCGTTAAATATGGCGGCAATGCCATGATTGATGAAGAATTAAAAAAATCTGTTATGAAGGATTTACTATTACTCCAATTAGTAGGTGTAAAAGTTGTCCTCGTTCATGGCGGCGGTCCAGCTATTAATAGTACATTGGATGCAATGCAGATTGAATCACATTTTGCAAATGGCTTGCGTGTCACTGATGAAGCGACAATGGATGTGGTACAAATGGTATTAGCCGGTAAGGTTAATAAAGGTCTCGTAGCAGATTTAACAGATCTCGGTGGTAAAGCTGTGGGCCTTTGTGGCGTTGATGGTAATATGATTCAAGTTCATAAACAAAATGATGAGCTTGGGTACGTAGGCTCTATCGATACTATCGATACAAGCATTATCGACGATGTTATTAGTCGAGGATATATTCCTGTTATTTCCTCCATTGGTATGGGGGCTGATGGCAAGACATACAATATCAATGCCGATACGGTGGCAGCGAAAATTGCAGGTGCTTTAAAGGCAGAAACAATGGTGGCAATGACCAATATTGATGGTGTGTTACGAGATGTACATGATCCTGAATCTCTCATCTCTAAAATTACCATGGTAGAGGCAGATCAATTAAAGGCAGATGGTATTATTGCAGGCGGTATGATTCCTAAAGTAGATTGCTGCTTAGAGGCTATTAAATCAGGTGCCCAAAAGGTATTTATCATCAATGGTGAGATTCCACATGCCATTCTTATTGAGCTATTGACCGATGAAGGTCTTGGCACAATGTTTGTAAAGTAATATAGTAGGTATGGCGATGGTAATCATTTATTACCATCGTTACCTTTCATATAGATAGACGACGGCACGACCGTACGTTTGGAGGATGTAATGAGTAATACAATCGATTTTGAACAACAAGATAAAGAATATATAGCCAATACGTATGGCCGGTTTAATGTATGTTTTGAAAAAGGTAAAGGTTCTCTTTTATGGGATGTAGATGGTAAAGAATACATCGATCTTGGCTCGGGTATTGGTGTAACAGCATTTGGTGTAGATGACGATGAATGGACAGAGGCGGTAACAAAGCAATGTCATGCGTTGAATCATATCTCTAATTTATACTATTCTTTACCACAAATTGAATTGGCAAAACAACTATGTGCCAAAACAGGAATGAAGAAGGTATTCTTCTCCAACTCTGGTGCAGAATCTAATGAATGTGCCATCAAGGCAGCTCGTAAATATAGTCATGACAAATATGGTGACGGTCGTCATGTCATCGTTACGTTAGTAAACAGTTTCCACGGTCGTACTATTACTACCTTGTCTGCTACAGGCCAAGATGTATTCCATCAACATTTCTTCCCATTTACAGAAGGCTTTATTCATACACCAGCTAATGATATTGATGCGGCATTAAAAGCGCTTGATAATCCTGCTGTTTGCGCCATCATGATGGAACCTATTCAAGGTGAAGGTGGTGTTATGCCACTAGATAAAGAGTTCGTACAAGCGGTAACAAAATATGCTCATGAACATGATCAACTTGTGTTAATCGATGAAGTACAAACTGGTAATGGCCGTACTGGTAGTTTATATGCATACCAACAATTCGGTATTGAACCAGATGTAGTATCTACTGCAAAAGGTTTAGCGGGTGGTCTCCCTATGGGCGCTACCTTATTCAATGAAAAGATGCAATATGTGTTAAATGCAGGTGCACATGCTACAACCTTTGGTGGTAATCCAATCTGTGCGGCCGCAGGTAACACGATTATTAGTCGTTTAACACCAGAATTCTTAGATTCTGTGAAAGCAAAAGGGGACTATGTAAAAGCTGCTTTAGCTGGTAAACCTGGTATCCTTGGTGTAAGCGGTATGGGCCTCATGCTTGGTATTGAAACTACAGTAGATCCAAAAGCAGTTATCGCAAAATGTCTTGAAAAGGGCGTTGTATGTTTATCTGCGAAAAATAAAGTACGTCTTTTACCAGCTCTTAATATCCCTCAAGAACAATTGGAGAAAGCGATTACTATTGTAGCTGAAGCGATTGAAGAGTTAGCTGCAAAATAATATTACGCATAACTTTCATAAAGATTATTTAAAATAGTTGCGTAACCGTATTACTATTGAAATAAATCGATGAATATATAGACTTTAATTCTTATTCGTGTTACCCTAGAAGAAATAGTCTATATTGGAGGAGTAAATATGAATACAGAATCCTTACGTAACGAAGTATTGGTTCCTGCAGTAGCAAAAACATTAGATATTGCTACAAAAGCAAAACCTACAAAAGAAGAACTTTTCACAACAGCAAAAATTACAGCTGCTGTGGCAGTTGCAACAGCTGTTGTATCCTTAGCGGTACAAGCAGTATTACGCAACCGATAAGCAATTAAGAAAACGACATGGCGTGGCCTGTCGTTTTCTTTTACTTTTACCCCGTTATTCCCCTTTATTAAGGGATTTTGCAAGGAGGCGATACCATGCATAGTCGCGATTTAATTGAACAATATAAAGGCTACGTTCAAGATTGGCGTAGATATTTCCATAAACATCCAGAGCTGAGCAATGAAGAGTTTGAAACAACAAAGACGCTCGCTAAAGAATTAGAATCTATGGGCGTAGAGGTTCATGTAGATACTGAGCGTGGCATCGGCTTAGTTGGTATTATCCATGGCGATAAACCTGGTAAGGCTATCGCATTGCGTGCTGATATTGATGCTTTACCTGTTCATGAACATAATACAGTAGACTACAAATCTGAAACTGAAGGCAAAATGCACGCTTGTGGTCATGATGGTCATATGGCTATCTTGCTAGGCGCTGCTAAGATGTTAATGTCTATGAAAGACCGCATCGAAGGCGATGTGTATTTAGCATTCCAACCTGCCGAAGAAACGGGTGCAGGGGCGCCAGATTTCGTTAAATTTGGTGATTGGTATGATAAAATCGATGCTATCTTTGGTGGCCATGTGTGGATTGACTTACCAGCAGGCCTCATCTCCGTAGAGGAAGGCCCTCGTATGGCTGCAAGTAGCCAGATTACTATTAATGTAAAAGGTAAACAAGGCCATGGGGCACAGCCACATCAGGCGATTGATGCCATTGTAGTGGCTAGTGCTATCGTTATGAACTTGCAAACCGTAGTGTCTCGTAATGTGAGTGCCTTAGATTCTCTTGTGCTCACTATTGGTAATATTCACTCTGGATCTGAATGGAATGTTATCCCTGGCGAAGCTAAAATGGGGGGCACCATTCGATTCTTTGATCCAGACCAAGAAGAGTATTATGTAGAATCTATACGCCGCGTAGTAGAACATACAGCTGAAGCCTATGGGGCAACTGCTACATTAGAATATGTAAAAAAAGTACCACCTACTATTAATGATCCTGAATCTAGCGAATTGGCTGAACGTGTCGTTATTGATACATTAGGTAAAGATAAGCTTTCTAAAATGCGTAAAGTAATGCCAGGGGAAGATTTTGCATGGTATTTACAAGATAAACCAGGATGCTTTGCTTTTATTGGTATTCAAAATCCTGAAATAGAGGCTACCTACGATCATCATAATAATAGATTTAATATGGATGATACCGTACTGTCTGCTGCATCAGCGGTATATGCTGAATATGCTATTGCATGGTTGAAAGAACATAAATAAAAGAATATAAGTAATAAACAGCACCGTTATTTTGAAAGTAACGGTGCTGTTTCATTGTATTTTTATTTATATTTTGCGTATAGTATAGGTATAATATAGGTATATGCTAAATGTGATACAAGTATAATTCAAGTGTAATTCAAGTGTAATTCAAGTGCAGTACTTGTGATATAAATCCGCTGTCAGTCTAATATATTCTCTATGAGAGGTACTTATGAATATAGTTATATGTCTCATCATTATTGCTGTTACCGGCATATTATTGATGAAGCGATATCAACCACAGCCTATTTTGATTGGCTTGGGAATTCTTATGATGTTTATCGCTTATGAGGGGAACTGGATTGATGCCATATTAGTTGGTGACCAATCTACAGGGGTTCTCATATTTGATGCCATGGATATCGTAAGAATAACGACATCAAATAACATAGTTAATCTGGGGCTTATGATTATGACCTGCGCAGGGTATGCAAAGTATATGGAATATATTGGGGCAGGGACGAGATTGGCACACACATTTATCCGTCCTTTATATCGTCTAAATCGTCCGTATATTGTGTTAGCTCTTATGTTTTTACTCAATATGGGCCTATCCATTTGTGTACCTAATCCGTTGAGCCTTGCTCTTCTTATGATGGTTACCATGTATCCGGTTTTACTACGTCTTGGCGTGAGCCCAGTAGGGGCAGCAGCCGTTATAGCTACAGGGCACCTTATGGATGTGGGGCCTGGGGCCGTATCTACCTTATTGATTGCCAAGGTATTAAATATGCCTGTACCAAACTACTTTGTAGGTTACCAACTACGGATTTATTTCTTAGTTGCCATTGTGACGGCAATAGCGCACTTTTGGTGGCAGCGATACCGAGATCGAATTGATGGTCCTATGGATGTAAATGATCTTGAAAGTATTCCTGAAGCTCCTATTGGACCCAAGCTATATATGATATTCCCATTATTACCATTGTGTTTTATCTTAGGTTTTAGTCAATATGGTTTTCCCGGTGTGAAGATGAATGTTACTTTGGCCATGATGCTTGCCTTTGATATAGCTCTATTAGCTGAACTAATTCGTCATCGTAATTTTCGTACAGTTCTTAAAAGTACAACTATTTTCTTTGAAGGTATGGGGAATCAGTTTTCTTATGCAGTGACACTTATTATAGGGGGACAAATCTTCGCCCAAGGTTTGGTGAGTTTAGGTCTTATTGAATCCTTACTTGGGGCACTTCAGACATTATCTCTTAACTCCATAGGACTTACCTCTGTGTTAGGCGGCGGTATGTTAGGCCTTAGCATGGTGACAGGTAGTAATGTAGCGCCATTATTTACTTTGGTTCCACTAGTACCTAATATCGTAGCTCATCTAGGCCTTGATCCGATTACTACTATGCTTGGTATGCAAAACGGTGCAAGCTTAGGTTTGTTCCTTAGCCCAATCAGCCCCGTAATGGTCGGTGTAGCAGGCGTGGCCCATATTAAATCAGTAGACTTACTTAAACGAACTGCTGTACCTGTTCTTGTAGCATTACTTACAAGCTGTGTGGGGATATGTCTCCTTTACTAACTGTCATCTAAAAGACTAATTAGTTATATTTAACCAGATATACTATATATCGCTTTTTAAGTTTAGTTTAAAATTAGAAAACCCTCTTTACATGTATCATAAAGAGAGTTATTATATTCCAATAATAAATCATATGTAATTAAAATGGTTTCCTGCTAAGGTACAAGTTTTAGTGCGTTGCGGATAAAAAGGGCCTTTCTTCGCCGGACGGTTCTAGAAGCCAGAAAGGATGTAATGAGCGATCAAGTTTCTATTTCAACAGCAAATATTCGTGGTGCCTTTGGGGGCTTCTTTATCCCAGGTATGTATACAGCCTTGTGGGCTGGTTTTGTACCATATTTAAAAGCAAAGCTTAGTATCGGTGAAGATGTATTGGGTTCTATGATTTTAGTGCTCGGTGTAGGTTCTTGTTTGTCCATGGCCATAGCTGGTAAGCTAGTAGAGAACTTTGGATGCAAGAAAGTCGTTTTATTAGCTAGCTTTATTGGCATGTTATCTCTTGCTATTGTTACGATGTGCTCTACAATTGCTACGACCACAGCCGCTTTATTCTTCTTTGGTATAGGTGTAGGTCTTAGTGGTGCATCCGCTAATTTACAAGCTATCTTGACCGAAAAGGTGAGTAAAAAGCACTTGATGGGGGCTTATCACGGTGGATGGAGTTTAGGCGGTTTTGCCGGTGCTGGTGTTTTGTTGGTGCTTTTAAAAATATTATCTTTACCTGTTAATGCTAGTATTTGGGGACTTCTCATCGTATTATTCATTGCCATGGTCGTGGTTAGCCAATTTATGTTAACCTTTGGTAGTGATCCAAATGCAAAGGTTACTAAAAAATCTAAAAGCCCACTATCTTTCCATCCGATAGCTATTATCTTTGGTCTCTTGTCCTTTGTATCTTACTTGGTTGAAGGCGCAGTAGGGGATTGGAGTGCATTATACTTATTCGAAGATAAAGGTATTGTTATCGAAGAAGCCGTTATGGGCGTTATGCTCTTTAATGGTACTATGTGTATCGGCCGTTTGCTTGGTAATACAATTGGTAAACATTTAACCTCTAAACAAGTTGTTATTGGTGGTTATTTGTTAGGCGCTATTGCAATGGGCCTTATTGTATTCCTACCAGGTTATGGCTCTATGTACACATACTTATTACTTGGTATTTCTTTAGCCATGGTTGTACCAAATTTATTCTCTGCTATGGGAGAACAAAATGTTATTCCTATGACACAAGCTGTGGCAACATCTACCATGCTTGGGTATATGGGGATTTTGATGGGACCTGCATTGATTGGTTTCATTGCTCATGGCACAAGTCTTACAGTAGCATTTATCGTATTGACTGCATTACTTGTTGTTAGTGCTGGTATTGGTAAATACGCTTATATGTTAATGGACAAATCAAAAGAAGCAGAAGCTTAAATAATAGCCCCAAAGACGAAATGTCTTTGGGGCTAATTTTTTGAAATATATCCAATATTATTAGCAATATGTTAATCCATTATATATATAACATTGATGAGATAAAAAAAAGCCACAGGATAGAACCTGTGGCTTTTACATGTAGTATTTGTATTAACGGTCGCCGTTGAAGATGGAGTTTTTAACAAGTACATAGTCTACTTTGCGGATTGCTTGTAGAGTAGTACCGCCAGCATAAGAGATAGCGGATTGTAAGTCTTGTTCCATTTCAATTAATGTATCAAAGATAGAACCTTTGGAATCGATGAAGATTTTTTTGCCTTCTACGTTTTTGCGTTCACCTTTTTGGAACTCAGAAGCGGAACCAAAGTATTCTTTTACTGCTTTACCGTCAACGATTTTTTCTTCCCCTGGGGATTCTTCATGACCAGCGAATAGGGAACCAATCATAACCATAGTAGCGCCAAAGCGGATAGATTTAGCAATGTCGCCATGATCGCGGATACCACCGTCAGCAATGATAGGTTTAGTAGCTGCTTTTGCGCACCAGCGTACCGCAGCCAATTGCCAACCACCAGTACCGAAGCCAGTTTTTAATTTAGTGATACAAACTTTACCAGGACCGATACCAACTTTAGTTGCATCTGCACCAGCATTTTCTAGTTCACGAACTGCTTCTGGTGTACCTACGTTACCAGCGATAACAAATGTACCAGGTAAGTTCTTTTTGATGTATTGAATCATATCGATTACTGCGTTGGAGTGACCATGAGCAATATCGATTGTAATGTATTCAGGAGTTAAGTTTGCTTTTTTGAATTCATCAACTAAAGCAAATTCTTCAGGTTTTACACCGATGGAAATAGAAGAATATAAGTTAAGGTCGTGCATGCGTTTTACAAAGTCCATACGACGTTCTGGTTGGAAACGATGCATGATATAGAAATAACCTTCACGAGCTAATTTTTCTGCCAATTCTTCGTCGATAATAGTTTGCATATTTGCAGGAACTACTGGCAAGCGGAATGTGCGGTTGCCTAATTTAACATGTGTATCACATTCGCTACGGCTTGTTACGATACATTTATTAGGAATCAATTGCACGTCTTCATAATCAAAGATGTTCGTTGTGTTAATCATAGTTTCTATATCTCCTTCGAGTATTACAAATTGAACCTGTACCATTATACAAGAGACTCGTAAAATTTTCAATACGTTCCGAATATTTTGTTTGGACTCAGAAACGAACTGTAGTACAATACAAGTAGATTGTATAAATAATATATTCTTTAATATATTCTTTAATATATATAGTAAAAGGAGGTTGATTGACATGGATCAGTCTAAAACCCGTATGCTCGCTGAAGCAGGTGTGGCTATTGCAATTGCTCAAGTATTATCGTTTATTACGATTTTCCATATGCCTCAAGGGGGCTCCATTAAGGCAGCGTCTCTTGTACCACTTATGATTTATGCATACCGATGGGGTGGGGCTCGCGGCATCTTTGCTGGCGTCGTATATGGTATTTTGCATTTTATTCTAGGCTTTAAATCATCTGTACACTATTTAAGTATTATATTAGATTATCTTGTAGCATATGGTGCTATCGGTGTTTGTGGGTACTTTAAGGATTCTATTTCTGGCCTTATTACAGGTTCTGTTGTGGGCATTGCATTACGCTGGGTAGCCACTGTTGTAAGTGGTGCCGTTGTATTTGCTAGTTATGCACCACAAGGGCAAAATCCATGGATTTATTCTATGATTTATAATGCTTCCTATATGGTACCTGATGGTATCTTAAATATTGTTGTTTTACTATTTATCTACAAAGGTGTTAAACGAGGTTTAGGACGTCGTGAATAAATTAGGATTAATCATTTTAGCAGGTGGTCTGAGTACACGGATGGGGCAACCTAAGGCTTTGTTACCTTGGATTAATGGTGAAAGCCTCATATCTCATGCACTTCGTAAGGGGTTGGATGCAGATGTAGAGGATATTCTTATCTCCATTGGTGATGATGAAGTGTTGGGCCATGCTATCCAAACTCATATCATAGATACTTTGTCGAACGATGAAAAAGAAAAAGTTTCTATTGTTCGGGATTCTGTTGAGCGATGTGGCCCCTTAGGTGCACTCTATAGTGCATTAGCCGTTGGACCTAGTGCAGCCTATGCAGTTATGGCTGTAGACATGCCGTTTATGGAAATGGACCTATACTTTGATTGGCTATACAAGGTAGACCATAATGACTGGAATGCTATCATTCCTACTAGTGCCAGTGGTAAAGCAGAGCCCATGGCAGGGATTTATAAACCGCACATTGCATCATTGCTACCTGCTATTTTAGCGGGTAATGATGTATCGCTACATCATGCTCTGGATACGATAGGTCTTGTTATCTCTGTTGATGCAAGCGATTATAGTGTAGAGTTACGAAATGTCAATCATTATGAAGATTACTTATGGGCACGCGCATTAGCGGCGAATGAGTATCGTCGAGTTCCCCTAATCAGCGTGGTCGCATCAAAGCGTAAAACGGGGAAGACTACCGTTGTGACACGTCTTGTGTCCGAACTACAAAAAGTGGGGCTATCTGTTGGTGTCGTAAAGAGTGATAAACACGGCTTTCACATGGATCACGATGGGACTGATACTGATTTAGCCTACAAAGCTGGAGCTGATGTAGTTGCTATTGCAGGCCCTAATGAAACGGCGATTCGTATGCGTACACAAGAACAATCTAATCTGTATGATTTATCACAGTTTATGCCTGTGGATATAGTTATACTAGAAACAAGATCTCAAGGTATTGCCCCTATTATAGAGGTAACACAAGAGGGACATACGGAAGAGTTAATCTCGGATCCGATGGACCGAGTAGCTATCGTAGAAATTAGCAAGTTAGATCAAGACGTACCTGAACTGGTACGCCGCATACAGGACATGATGAGGGGTTTACATGATCGTTGTTACTGTTGAGAAGGCACTCCAACTATGGGATGAGGCCTTACAAACAAAAGTCCACAAAGTGGAAACTATTGATGTGAAGGATGCAAAGGGCTATGTGTTGGCCGAAGATATTGTGGCGCCCACCGATGTGCCGGCATTTCCAAAATCTGCTATGGATGGGTATGCTATTAGTTATGAAGAAAGCCGTACAGAATACATTGTTGATGGTATTATAGGGGCCGGCGTAGTGTGGGATAAACCTGTTGAAGCAGGTCATGCTGTACGTATTATGACAGGGGCACCGATTCCTACAACCTGTGACACAGTTATTATGCAAGAACAGGTGGTTGGTTCTGGCGAACCTGGTACAACAATTACTATACAAGGTAAATATAAATGTGGTGATCATATCATCCCACAAGGTGAGGAATGTAGTGCTGGAACTACTGTGATTCCACGTGGTACAGAGGTAACCTCTACAGTACAAACTATTTTGACTGGTCTAGGATTTACTGAAATAAATGTAAATGCAATGCCTCGTGTATTAGTCCTTACGTCAGGACATGAGGTGATTGAACCTGGTGAAAGTTTAACACCTGGTAAAATTTATAACTCTAATCGAGCTATGATTTGTGGGCTATTGGAGGACTTAGGTTTTCATAAGATAACCCATTATCATGTGAGTGATGCGCCAGAAGCGCTTGATTCTGAAATTGACCATGTATTAAAACTCAGTGAAAACGCTGATATTATCATTAGCTCTGGCGGTGTATCCGTAGGTCTATTTGATACAATGCCTCTTATTTATGAAAAATTAGGCGCTAAATCTATTTATGCGCGCATTCAAATGCGGCCTGGTGCAGCATCTTATGGTGCTGTAACGCCTAAAGGTCAAATTATTTTTGGCCTGTCTGGTAATCCGGGGGCTGCATTCAATGGTTGGCATCTAATCGTAGCACCAACATTGAAACGCTATAAAGGGTTAGCAAACTGGACGACACCGGTAGTAGCTTGTGTAATGGATTCCGAAATCTTTAAGCGTAATGCCTTTGATCGGTACGTACAAGGTAAAGTCATATTCGGTGGTGGTGTTCCACGCTTTGTGGCTAACCGCCATTTTAATAGTAGCAGTATGTTAGGCCTATATACGGTGAATGCATTGGCATGTATTCCGCGTGGTGTACATGAAGTACATCCTGGTGATACCTTTGATGCATATCTATTAGGACTATTACCTGCTGTATAAGGGTATATATTCGTATCATCTAAAATTCTGTTGACCACAGATAAATAAATATATCATAATAAATGCATCCCTTATTGTGAGGGATGCATTTTTTGTGCGTTGAGAGAGGGCTAATGTATGGATGTCGTTGAACAGTATAATTTAACTTTACAAGTTGAAGTTGTAAAAGAACAGAGCGCAGAAACGCTAGCTCGTCTTTGTAAATTAGTAGAGGAATGTGGCAGTAATGACTGTGAAGATTTGTTAAAAGCTTTTTCTCATATCGTAAATACAAAACTATATATGGTTACATCTATAAATGACTTAGAAATTCTAAAGTCTGATATGGAAGAGCTTGAAGATAATATTAAAGCGTTACTAATACAAGCTTCTCAAGGCGTTCGTACCTCTAAAGACGTTAAAGCTATTAATGATTCACAAGATATTGAGTCCTATAGTTCTGAAGATTTTAATATGGCATTAGAGCGTACTATTGAATTACTTACTTTTAATAAAACCATTTCAAATGAACCCCATGCGGTTATTTTAGGTGGCCAAAGTGGCGCTGGTAAAACAACAATTCATCGTGTAAAAATGTTGGAGTCGAAAGACGATTATATCGTCATAGATGGTGACACTTATCGTGCACAACATCCATATTTTAGAGAACTTCAAGAAAAATATGGTGTTGATAGTGTAGATTACACAAAAGTATTTGCTGGAAAGATGGTAGAGGCTGTAATTGATACATTAAGTTCCCTAAAATATAATTTAATTATTGAAGGTACATTGCGTTCTGCAGTAGTGCCAATTAAAACGGCGAAATTATTAAAATCTAAAGGCTATACTGTCGATTTTTGTTTGATTGCTACCAAGCCTGAGCTATCGTATTTGACAACACAATTGCGATATTTAGAAATGCTCGTAGTAGATCCACTACAGGCTAGAGCGACACCTAAAGAGCATCATGATGGAATTGTAAAATCCTTGATTGATAATATTAATGAAATTGAACAGAGCGGATTGTTTGAAAGTGTTCAGGTATATAAACGTGATTTAGTACAGGTATATAATTCAAAACACTGCGCTGAATCTGTAGGAACTGTTGTAGACCAAATTCTATTTGGCGATTGGACACTAGATGAAACCGATTTGTTGAATGTAGGTAAAGAACGGGAACTGGAGCTACAAAAGCAATTACGTTAGAGGGTTTTAGAAATTATGAATTATTTCGACTATTCATATAAACATGATTATATAGAATTTAGCAGCACCATATATAAAGTAGGAACCTATCATTATAACTGGCATGGAGAAACAGAGATTTTGATTCTTCTCAAAGGCCGCGTTGAAATGAGTTGTAATAACGAAGTTTTTACAATGGAACCTCTTGATGCTGTCATTATCTCTCCTCAAGTAGGACATTCTGTATTAGCGTTAGAGGAGGATGTTATTGCTTTAGTTGTACATGTAGGCAATGAGTTTTATCAGCAGTATGATCCGAACTTTGGGACATATCAATTTGTTGTTCGTTCTGATGAAAGTACCCGTCATAATCAATTCTTTACAACCTTGCGTCATCATGCTGCAATGATGATGTTAATAAAAATAAAAGGGGAAAGCCCTGTACATCGAATGTGGGTAGAACATCATTACTTAGCATTGGCAGGCGATGTGTATCGGGAGTTTGATTCTATAAAATGCATTCATGAAAATGCTAGACCCGGTGACATTAAGCCGGCAACCTTCGACAAGATGATTTCTTATATAGATGAGCATTACCAACAAAAAATTGAATTGGAAGAGATTGCTAAAATTGGTGGCTATAATGTAGCCTATACATCGCAGTTCTTCAAACGCCAAATGGGGATTTCCTTTGTAGAGTACGTGTTGCGCTTACGCTTGCGGGATGCGACAACTCGTCTGACAACCACTGATGAGGCTATAGCAAGGATTGCTAGTAGTTGTGGATTTGCAGATATTAAAGCGTTCAATGTGGCCTTTAAAAAACACTTTAACTTAACACCTACAGAATATCGCAAGCAAGTTAAAGCGCTAGGGCGAAAAACCATACTACAAGATGGAAAGGAAATTATGGCTGTTGATAATCAAGCTATTCTTGATTTACTACATTCTTTCTTGTCCTATGAAGATGACTCTAGATCTAAAGCTGAGTTAGAATTTATGAGTCAAAAACTAGAATCCTTAAAAGCGAAGCTAGCTGACGTAGTTAATGAATTATAATCAATATCTAAGTTGTATGTAATTTTGGCGTATATAGAAATATTAGAATTGGGTGATTTTCTATATATTTTTATTACGAATACATTATTATGAAAGCACTACTATGATAAGTAGTGCTTTTTTTGATGCCTTTCTTGGTAAATTTATAGGTTGAAAATGCGTCGTAATAGTTTGAATAGAGAAAAATCAATCTATTTTTAGTGGTTTTTCTAGAAAAACTACCTTTTAATTTGGATAGTTATAATCTCAAAACTGAGTAGAATATACTTCATCAGGAGTAAACAAATTAGTAAGTTATAATTTTGGAGGATATATGAATCAAGTAAAATTTATGGAAAACGTAGGTAAAGTTGCAACTGTTACTGCTGTAGCTATGTATGTATCTTATTTTCCACAAATCATGCATAACCTAGCTCATCCAGGTACTGGTGATTGGATTCAACCACTCGTAGCTGCGATCAACTGTACATTATGGGTAGCCTATGGTTTGTTCAAAGAACATAGAGATATTCCAGTAGCATTAGCAAATGCACCTGGTATCTTCTTTGGCTTGGCAGCAGCTATCACAGCGGTTATGTAATTTAAAGAATAGAAACATAAAACTATAACGTTAATGATATATAATTATAACTTTAATGACATATAAAATTACTGTTGACCGCTGTTAATTATATATATCATAATGAATGCATCCCTTGGATTAATAAGGGGTGCATTTTTTATGTAAATAAGAGAGGTTTTTGTGGTTAATAGTACTGACTCTATTAATGTATATAGACAAATTTTTAATGCCCTTGTGAGTCCTAACTTATGGTTGCCATACTTTCGGGATAGAGGAACTTTAAGCGGTTCTATAAAAGCTGTTGTATTTTATATAGTATTCATGCTATTTATTATGACTTTGGGGAGCGTAAGTGTTAATTTATTAAAACCTGAATCTACAACAACATTAGCCGAACTTTTAATTAATCCTACTCTTGCAAGGAATATAATAGGTTCATTTTTAACGTTTATTGTTATGTCTGTTGTGTTCGTGCCTATCTTTTTATTGATAGGAAGAGGGGCCGACGCAACATTAACATTAAATCGAGTTTTTATGGTATATTTATATGCTTATTCTGAAATATTTTTAGTTAAGAGTATAGAGTTATTTATTTTTTCACTTATGGCTGTTTTTGTACTGACAAATATTGTTAATATGGTTTTTGCAGGCGCAGTAATTTTTGGGACAACCTTAATCTGTGGACTTTTACAGATAGTGCTGTTTTTTAAAACCTTTAAAATAGTTCTTGATATTCCGTATTTGACAATAGCAGTAGCTGGTGGAATCGGTGGAGGTATTTCTATGTTTACCTTGTCTCTGTTAGAGAAAATCGGAATTTAAATTTCTGGACTCAATAATTATTGTTTGATTTACTAGGGAGAATTTTGTAGTTATGGATTACTTTCATTATTCCTATAAACACAATCATATAGATTTCAATAGTGATATATATAAGGTTAGTACATATCATTACAACTGGCATAGTGGCGTAGAAATCTTAATCTTGCTAAAGGGCAGAATCGACATGAGTTGTAATAGTGAGGTTTTCACAATGGAACCTCTTGATACAATTATTATTTCCCCTCAAGTTGGTCATGCTACTTTGGCCTTAGAGGAGGATACAACGGCTCTTGTTATTCATGTAAGTAAGGAGTTTTTCCAATACTTTGATCCTAACTTCGGTATGTATCAATTTGTATTGCGTTCAGATAAAACTAACCGAGATAATGAATTTTTTACGTCCCTACGTCATCGTGCTGCACAAATGATGTTGTTAATGGTGAATAGTGAAAGTCCTGATCGTCAATTATGCTTGGAGAATCATTATTTAGCCATGATGAGTGATATATATCGGGAAATTGATGCGGTTAAGACTATCCCTGTACATACAAAGCCTGCTGATATGACTGTAGCTACCTTTGATAAAATGATTGCCTATATTGATGAAAATTATAAGCAGAAGATAGAGTTAGAAGATATTGCTAAAATTGGCGGTTATAATGTGAACTATACATCTCAGTTCTTTAAACGCCAATTGGGTGTTTCATTCTTAGAGTATTTGTTGCGGTTGAGATTACGAGAGGCTACCGTTCGTTTAGCTAACTCTGAAGATGGAGTAGCACATATTGCAAGTAGCTGTGGATTTGCAGATATTAAAGCCTTTAATGTGGCCTTTAAGAAACACTTCCATACAACCCCGTCAGAGTATCGTAAGCAAGCAAAAGAGATGGGACGTAAAACAAAGCTACATGATTGGAAGGAAATTATCTCTACTCAGGAAAAAGATATTATAGATATATTGCAAAACTATTTACCATATCAAGATGACTCTACCAATAAAATCAGATTAGAAGTAGCTAATCAAAAGTTACAGGATATTAGAGAACAACTTGAGATGGTTGTAAAAAAATTACAATCATAATTTTCATTGTTATAGTACTTTGTAATTAGTTGTAATTTTATGATTTTGAAAATTAAAATTAGGTGGATATACAATCATTAGGTATAGGTGATTTTATATATTTGATAAGCATATAAAAATAAATGATGAAAGAGCACTACCTTTTGATAGGTAGTGCTCTTTTTGATATTTCTAAATAGGTGTAATTGTATATTTTAGATGGGTGAAAATATAATTATATGGGTAATTTTGTATGAAATTAGCGTATTTTCACAAGCAAAAATCAACTTATAAATTGGATAGTTATATCCTGAAAAAAGAGTACAATGAAATCATCGAAAGGAGCTAAGGTTCCGAAACAGAAATAATTACGTCTTAAATAATGAAGTCTTTTTGGAGGTTTGCGATGAGTACGAAGGAACAACAAGTACAAGAAATGACTAATAAGATAGCTAATTTCATTTCTTATATGGCAAAGGTATTGCCTGATGATGTACAAGAAAAAATTCATGAATTGGCGCAGGATGAAAAAAATCCTATGGCCAAATCTATTTATGAGACAATGCAACATAATATGGATTTAGCAGCTCAGCTTAATCGTCCTTCTTGTCAAGATACAGGGGTCTTACAATTTTGGGTAAAGGTTGGATCTAATTATCCCTTACTAGGAGAATTAGAAGATATTCTAAGAGAAGCAACCTATAAGGCTACACAAGAAGCTCCATTACGATTGAACTGTGTAGAAACCTTTGATGAATTTAATACAGGTAAAAATATTGGCCTCACTGCACCTTATATTCACTGGGATATCATTCCGGGCCGTGATGATGTAGAAATCTTCCCATACATGGCTGGTGGCGGGTGTTCCTTGCCAGGGTCAGGTAAAACATTGATGCCAGGAGAAGGCTATGAAGGTGTTGCTAAGTTTGTTCTTGATTTGATGACAAGCTATGGCTTAAATGCGTGTCCTCCACTATTGGTAGGTGTAGGGATTGCTACAACTATTGATACCGCTGCTGGATTATCTAAAAAAGCATTAATGCGTCCTGTATCTTCCAAAGCACCTAATGAAAAAGCGGCTTATATGGAACAATTATTAGAAGATGGAATTAATAAAATTGGTATTGGACCTCAAGGTATGGGTGGAGATAAAACTGTTTTAGGTGTAAATATTGAACATGGTACACGTCATCCATCTGTTATTTCTTGTGCTGTTAGCGTAGGTTGTTGGAATCATCGTCGTGGCGATCTTGTATTTGATAAAGATGGTAATTGCACAGTTAAATCCCATAAAGGAGTGACATTATAATGGCTAAGAAAATATTAACTACACCGATTCAACAATCTGATTTAGCAGGCATTAAGCCAGGTGATGTGATTTATTTGACTGGGTATATTACAACTAGTCGTGATATGGGGCATCGTCGTGTGGTAGAAGAAGGTAAAACTTTACCGGTTGATGTTAAAGATGGGGCTATACTTCATGCAGGTCCAATTATTCGTACTATAAGCGAGAATGAATTTGAGGTAGTATCTGTAGGTCCTACTACATCTATGCGAATGGAAAAATTCGAATATGACTTTGTTAAAAAGACCGGTGTACGTCTCATTGTAGGTAAAGGCGGTATGGGTCCTGAAACAGCACGAGCATGCAAAGACTTTGGCGCACTACATTGTGTATTCCCTGCAGGCAATGCGGTTCTTGCTGCTACAGAAGTTGAAAAAGTAGAATCTGCTAATTGGCGTGAATTAGGTATGTGTGAGACTTTGTGGACCTTTAAGGTTAAAGAATTTGGTCCGCTTATAGTATCCATTGATGCAGAAGGCAATAACTACTTTGAAAATAAAAAAGTAGAATACAATGCGAAAAAAGAAGAAGTGTTAGAAGAAATCTATAAACACGTAGGCTTCATCAAATAATTGCATTGTGAAATGTAACTAAATAGGAGGATTATACGGATTTTGTACAATCCTCCTTTTTTGTACCCTTTTTTAGGTAGATTACACGTATTGGGAGGTATATATGGATACGAGTGTAATGATAACTCTTGGCTTCTTGGTGTTTGCCATTGTCATGTTTGCATGGGAGAAAATCCCATTGTCTATTACCGCTATGGTTGTAGCGGTAGGTCTGCACTTAAGTGGGGTATTATCCGCTAAAGAAGCGTTCGCCGGTTTTGTGGATCCAAATGTTTTACTATTTATGGGCATGTTTGTTATTGGTGAAGCTTTCTTTGCAACAGGGGTAGCCGTAGGCGTAGGTAATGTAGTTCATAAGTTTGCTAAAACTGAAACATCTTTACTCGTTGCAGTTATGATGATTACAGGCACTTTATCTGGTTTCTTATCTAATACTGGTACAGCTGCTGTGCTGATTCCTGTAATTATCGGTATTTGCAAAAAGAGTGGTTTTAAACAAACTAAACTATTGATGCCTCTCGTATTTGCAGCGGCTATGGGTGGTAATATCTCTCTTATCGGCGCTCCTGGTAATATGATTGCCCAAGCGGGATTACAACAAGCCGGCTTAGGCTCTTTTGGTTTCTTTGATTATGGTTTAGTAGGTTTGCCGATTCTAATCGTTGGTACTATTTTCTATGCTACAATTGGTAAACGTTTCTTACCAGACGCTCCAAGTCATCAACCAGATGGTGCTTTTGAAGGTAATGATGATTATAGTCATGTGCCATCTTGGAAGAAATGGACTGCTGCGATTATATTGATTTTGACAGTTGTTGCTATGATTTTTGAAAAACAATTAGGTGTAAAACTCTATGTAAGTGCTTGGATCGGTGCTCTTGTATTAGTAGCGACTAATGTTATTAGCGAAACGGCAGCTGTTAAATCTATTGATATGAAAACAATTATGCTCTTTGCTGGTTCCATGGCTCTCGGTGATGCAATGGTAAAAACTGGTACTGGCTCTGTAGTTGCTGATATTATTGTTAATAGCCTTGGCGCGAGTCCATCTCCAATCGTTGTGTTAGTAGTAATCTTTGTGCTTGGTGTGTTTATGACAAACTTTATGTCTAACACAGCTACTTGTGCGTTATTAGTTCCTATTGGTCTTAGCCTTGCGTCTCAACTTGGATTTGATCCTAAAGCAGTGCTTGCAGCTATCGTAATTGCTAGCTCTTTAGCATATGCTACACCGATTGGTATGCCTGCCAACACTATGGTATACAATATAGCTGGTTATAGCTTCATGGATTATGTGAAAGCTGGTTTGCCACTTATCGTTGTATCTAGTATCGTAGCACTTATTTTACTTCCAATCCTATTCCCGTTCTAATAAGATAAGTATTCGGTATATATTGAAAGACCTGATGTAGATTTACGTCAGGGCTTTTTCTTGGATATCTGTATATATTGTGTTGGTTTGCTATATATTAGATAGATTACTAAATTTGTTAGACATAAGTATTAGACATTAGAGGAACTTTCACATATAATAGAGTAATGTAAGTGTACAAATATACATTCACAGTAGACATATATTGCAAAACATATACGTCTATCTAATAGTTGTTATATAGGTTTATGTGGCCATAGCGCCGAGGAGGCTTTATGTTAAGCGATATTGAGATTGCCCAACAGAATAGAATGGAAAAAATTCAGGTTATTGCCGATAAATGCGGATTAACACCTGATGATATTGAACAATATGGTCATTATAAAGCGAAGATTTCTTTTGATGCCATTCGTCGCTTAGAAGCTAAGCCAGATGGTAAATTGGTGCTTGTTACGGCTATTACACCGACACCAGCGGGGGAAGGTAAGTCCACAACGAGCATTGGTCTCGTACAAGGCTTACAAAAAATAGGTAAAAATGCGATTGCAACCTTGCGTGAACCATCCTTGGGACCTGTATTTGGTATTAAAGGTGGTGCAGCAGGGGGCGGTTATGCTCAAGTAGTACCAATGGATGATATCAACCTTCACTTTACAGGTGATATGCATGCCATTACAGCAGCCAATAACTTATTGTCCGCTATGATTGATAATCACATCCATCAAGGTAATGAATTGCAAATCGATTTGCGTCAATTATCTTGGACTCGTGTTCTAGATATGAATGACCGTGCACTTCGCAACGTAACCGTAGCACTTGGTGGTAAAGTATGTGGGTTCCCTCGCGAAGATCACTTCATGATTACCGTTGCTTCTGAAATTATGGCTATTCTTTGCTTAGCAAAAGATCTTGAAGATTTGAAAGAACGATTCGGTCGCATTGTAATTGGTTGCAACTTAGCAGGTGAGCCTGTGTATGTACATCAACTTGGTTGCCAAGGTGCGATGGCACTCCTTATGAAAGATGCTATTAAACCAAATCTCGTACAAACATTAGAGCATACGCCAGCCATCGTTCATGGTGGTCCATTTGCAAATATTGCTCATGGTTGTAACTCCATCGTAGCTACAAAATTAGGTCTTAAATTAGGTGATATTGTAGTTACTGAAGCAGGCTTCGGTGCTGATTTAGGGGCTGAAAAGTTCCTCGACATTAAATGTCGTTACGGCGATATTTTCCCTGATACAATCGTTATCGTAGCTACCTTGCGAGCTCTTAAAATGCATGGTGGCGTACCAAAACAAGAGCTTAATACTGAAAATGTTGAAGCGATTACTAAAGGTTTCAGCAACTTACAAAAAGCAATCGAAAACATGCGTTACTTCAATGTGCCTGTACTAGTAGCAATCAATAAATTTGCTACCGATACAGATGCGGAAATCGCTGAGTTAACCCGCTTGTGTAATGAATTTGGCGTACCTGTTGAGCTTAATGAGTGTTGGGAAAAGGGCGGCGAAGGCGGCATTGATATGGCTAAAAAGGTCGTTGAATTGCTTGAGGGTCCAAAACCAACACCTAAATTCGTATATGATGTAGAAGATAGCTTAGAAGAAAAGGTAAATAAGATTGTTACTACGATTTATGGTGGTGATGGTGTTATCTTTACGGATAAAGCTAAAAAGCAAATTAAACAATTAGCAGATTGGGGTCTCGATCGTTTGCCTGTATGTATGGCGAAAACACAATACTCCTTGTCTGATAATCCTGCGTTGCTCGGTGCACCAAAGGGCTTTACTATCACTGTATCCGATATTCGCGTTGCCAATGGGGCTGGCTTTATCGTATGCCGTACAGGTGATGTAATGGTTATGCCAGGTCTTTCTAAACGCCCAGCAGCTCTCAACATGGATATAGAAGCAGATGGTACGATTAAAGGCTTATTCTAATATTAAATACATATAGTTAGTCTTTCTAAAAAGATTAACCTGTAAGACTAATTTTAATTAGAGTTATAGCGTTTATTGATTTAACTGATACAGTTTTATAGTAATTTTAAGGAGATAACAAGGTCTACCTTGTTATCTCCTTTACATGAGGTATAGATATGAAATTAGTAGAACAAAAAGTGAGTGACTTTGTAGCCGCTACTGCATCTAAAGAGCCGACACCTGGTGGTGGTGCCATTGCGGCTTTAACAGCTGCAACGGGCGCTGCATTAGCTGAAATGGTGGCAAACTTAACCTTTGGTAAAAAAGGGTATGAAGAGGTTCAATCTGAAATGAAAGACCTTCAAGGTAAAGCAGAAGCCATTCGTAATCGCATGCTTGAGTTGTCTCAAGCTGATGCGAATGTATTTAATATCTTTATGAATGCATTAGGTTTGCCAAAGAATACTGATGAAGAAAAGGCTACACGCAGTGCAGCTATTCAGCAAGCTTATAAAGATG
The DNA here is from genome assembly GCF_041333735.1 of Veillonella sp. Taxonomy (NCBI): domain Bacteria; kingdom Bacillati; phylum Bacillota; class Negativicutes; order Veillonellales; family Veillonellaceae; genus Veillonella; species Veillonella sp. The sequence goes on along the minus strand of NZ_JBGKFB010000001.1, from coordinate 156,734 downwards.
CGGCTATGGTGCCCTTTGAAATCGGTGAGTTAGCATATCAGATCTTTGATTTAGCGGATTTGGCATCTCGCAAGGGCAATCAAAACCTCATTACCGATGGTATTATTGCTGCTATTAATGCCCGTGCTGCCGTAAAGGCGGCATTCTTAAATGTACGTATCAATTTATCTGGGATTAAAGATGAAGCCTTTGTAACTGATATAACTGCAAAAATGAATGCTATTGAAAAAGATCTTGATGCTAAAGAGTCGGCTATTATAGGCTTATATGTATAATTAGCTCAAAACAGTAGCTCAAAATATAGCCTGAAATAAATAGATAGACGTCTGGATTTATTAATTAATAAATTTTGAATGGTTTCGAACGATTTATGTTTTTGAGAGTTTAATGTTCGGAAAATATAAAAGAGAGAACTTGTTATTACTTTTAAAAATAATGAGTTCTCTTTTTTCTATTGTTAAAATCCGAACGATAGTGTAAAATGAGTGGGTGTTATTTCGAGGTTTGATGTAGGAGACATTATGACAGATCAAAAACAAATGAATACGGTCGATAGTATGTTGCCAATACCACAGCTCTTTGCCTTTGGTTTACAGCACGTATTGGCCATGTATGCAGGCGCCGTTGCAGTACCTATTATCGTGGCGCAGGCCATGCATTTACCTGTGGAAGATTTGATTCGCTTAATTACAGCGGACTTATTTACTTGCGGTGTTGCCACATTAATCCAGACGTTAGGTTTTGGTAACATTGGTGGACGTATTCCAATGATCCAAGGGGTTACCTTTGCATCTGTAGGCCCTATGGCGATGATTGGTGCCCAGCATGGTATGACTGCTATTTATGGCGCTATTATCATAGCCGGGTTATTTACATTTTTGATAGCGCCATTCTTTAGTCGTCTTATTCGACTATTCCCTCCGGTAGTTACAGGTACAATTATTACCATTATCGGTATTAACTTGATGCCAGTTGCTATTAATTGGATGGGCGGTGGTGTAGGGAATCCACAATTTGGTAGTTTTACTAATATTGGACTCGGGTTCCTTACATTCTTAATCGTCGTATTTGTTTACAAATTTGCAAAAGGTTTCTTCAGTAATCTTTCTGTACTAATCGGTTTGATTGCAGGGACAGCTATTGCTTTTGCCATGGGCGTCACCAACTTTGATGAAGTTGGTCGTTCCAGCTGGATTGCAGTTATTGAACCTTTCTATTTCGGTTTACCAACCTTTGATTGGGCTTCTGTGCTTTCCATGATTATCGTAATGCTTGTTGTTATGGTTGAAACCACAGGTGACAGTATTGCGATTGGTGAAATTGTAGATAAGCCAATTGGACGTAAGGAATTGGCATCTATCATTCGTGCTGATGGTGTATCTACTGTTATCGGTGGTATTCTTAATAGCTTCCCATATACAGCATTTGCTCAAAACGTGGGCCTTATTGCTGTAACGGGTGTTAAGAGCCGCTTTGTAGTTGCTGCCTCTGGTGTGATTTTGATTTTGTTGGGATTATTCCCTAAATTAGCGGCCATCGTAGCTAGTATTCCAAATGCCGTATTAGGTGGTGCTGGTATTGCCATGTTTGGTATGATTGTTGCTAGTGGTATTCGTTCTTTAGGCAAGGTTAGCTTTGAAGGTAATCATAATTTAATGCTTGTAGCAATTAGTATTGGTGTGGCTATGATCCCTATTGCAGCGCCAAACTTTTATGCTAATTTCCCTGCTTGGGCACAAATTATTTTAAAATCTGGTATTACCTTTGGTAGTATTATGGCAATTTTGCTGAATTTACTACTTAATGGTGTTAATCGTGGTGATGAAATTAAAGAAATGGGTCGCCGATAAGACATATTATATGAGAACTCTGTTCCTTGGAGCAGAGTTTTTTTTAGTGATTAAATTCATAGGAAATTTGTATGAATACTATGCTATAATAAATAGATAATTGTAGAATAATTTTGTGGTGCTTTCAGTAAGATGAGAATCATAAAATTAGTTGCAATTACATGTTGAAATAAAGTTATGTATATATGGTATGTTCCCATAAGAAGGGAAGGGTTACATGGCAGACGGAAAAATTATTGCTATCTCTATTAGTGAGAAAAAAGGGCAAAAGAAACATAATATTGAATCCGCTAATCTTATCGTAGATCACGGTATGGAAGGTGATGCGCACGCAGGTAACTGGCATCGTCAAATCAGCTTACTTGGCATTGCAAGTATAGACCATATGCGCGCTCAAGGTGCGGATGTTAAACCTGGTGATTTTGCAGAAAATATTACTGTTGAAGGTATGGTGCTTTACGAATTAGCAGTAGGTACACAATTACAAGTTGGCAGTGATGTAATTCTTGAAATCACTCAAATTGGTAAGGAATGTCATCATGGTTGTGAAATCATGAAACAAGTAGGATCTTGTATCATGCCTACACAAGGAATCTTTGGTAAAGTCCTTAAAAATGGTACGATTCACGTAGGTGATGAAGTATCTATTATTAAATAGCTTTGTATTATAAACGAGGTGTGTTATGAAAGACGCATGGGGCCGTACAATTGAATATGTACGTCTGTCATTGACAGATGCGTGTAATTTTTGTTGTCCCTATTGCCGACCTGCTGAAATTACACCTCAAAGTCAAACACAATTATTATCAGTTGATGAATGGATGACTATTTTAGGTGCCTTCCATCGTATCGGCGTGAAAGCAGTGCGCTTAACTGGTGGCGAGCCATTGTTGTATCCACATATCGAAGAGCTTTTAACCCGTATTAAGGATACTGGTTGGTTTGAAGATATATCTATGACTACGAATGGTAGCTTACTCGCATCTCGAGTACAACGATTGAAAAAACTTGGATTGAACCGAGTGAATATTAGTCTTGATTCTCTTGAAAGTGATGCCTTTGCTACTTGTGTAGGCAAAGAAGGTCAGCTGGATTCTGTGCTCGATGGTATTCGCAGTGCTATTAGTGCAAACTTTAAATCCGTAAAGATTAATACTGTATTATCTCGTCATTGGTCTGATGAAGAAGTCAAATCTTTGTTACAGTATGTAGAAAAATGGCCTGTTGTATGGCGATTTATAGAATACATGCCATTCCAAGGTGATGCATTCCATGGACCGACCTTTGATGAGTGGCGATCTCAATTGGAACGTGTAAGTGGAGGGCCTCTTACAGAGGTTCATTCTGTGTATGGTTTTGGTCCTGCTACGTATTTAGCGTTGCCAAGTGGAAAGGCTGTAGGTTTCATCTTTTCTATGTCTCATAGCTACTGTGATACATGTAACCGTGTACGTCTTACATCAGATGGACAAATGCGTTTATGCTTGTTACGTGATGATGAGGCTGATCTTGTATCTCTTGTGCGCAATGGTGCAACCGAGAAAGATTTAGCTCTGCATATTGAACGTGCGTTGCAACGAAAGCAAGAACGTCATGATGGCGTAGGTATGGAACAACCAGAACGTCCTATGTGGCGCATCGGAGGGTAATATGGGCTTTTTTGATTTTCTGAAACCAAGATCCAAGGAGCATGTCGAGGCTTGCTGGCCTGGTGGCAAAATGCTCCAAGTTCATATGGAGTATAATACAGAAAAGACTGTATTTACTTATTTCGGTCGATTTGGGCTTACATTTAACATTCAAAAATCTCAATTAACGGAGGTCATTGTTAAGGAAGTAAGCCGTACCCATAGTGTCCTTCAAGTATATAGTGGTGTTGACTGTGTAGGCACTACAGATATATTGCCTACAGAGGCTTGTAATATTATGAGAGACTGGGTATTACAATATTAATATAGGTATCAATGTAATGTTTTATAGGGATGTAATAATTATTCTTTACATTCCTATAAAATAAGCATATAATTAGTCATGTCATGGACCACTAGCTCAGCTGGCAGAGCACCTGACTCTTAATCAGGGTGTCCAGGGTTCGAACCCCTGGTGGTCCACCAAAATAACCCGTACAACTGTGCGGGTTTTTCTTTTGACATCATTTTGACATCAATTAGAATATGTTTGAAATCTTTTCTACCACGTCAGCTTCCATTTCACTTCTGTTAAACACATTAGATAACCAAATTGAAAGAGCAAATCAAGGGCGACAAACGAACAATTAAACTCTTACGGACGCAACGCAACTTATCTCAAATGGTGGGACAGTAATCGGAGTAGCGATTCATCGATGATTGAGAGGTGATCCATACATCTCTATACCGTGTAATGGTGGATACACGCAACTATAAATAAAAGAGCCTACTAACCTAGATATTATCTACGTTGTTAGGCTCTATTTTGTTTGTAAAAATCAAAATAAAACTTGCATTTATACACGATATAGGGTGTAATATAGACATAAGGAAGGAGGTGAAGCCGTTGAAGAAGTTAAGGAAGATAATAAAAAAGTGGCTACCGATAATAACCGCGTTTATCCAACTAGCAATAGCGATAATATAGTTATTAAATCAGTAACCACAGGAGCTCGAAGGAGCTCCACTCTTCCTAACTATTATAACAATGGCGAGCATATGATTTCAAGATTAACTTTAACAATTAGTATTATTGCTTTTGTTTTATCCGTTTATAATCTATTAGTTATATTGGGAGTATTATAATGAAATTAGATGATGTAATGACAACACAAGAGGCCGCAGAACGATGGAATGTTACGGCTGATGCATTGAAACAGAATTGTAGAGGCCGTGTAAAGAATGGATTTTTAGAAGGTGAGTTTAGAAAGTCTGGGAAAATGTGGCTTGTAACTCGGCAAGGAATGGAACGTCTATACGGTGAAGAAATGGATCACAACATATAATGTATATAATAGACGACATCATTTTGACATCATTTCAATAAAAAATATACTGAAATATAGTTAAATGTGAGAATATAAAATACAGTAAAGTACTATATTTATAGTTTTTGTCAGTAGTCGAATAATACACTCTTAATTAGGGTATCTAGGGTTCTAACCACTGGTGGTCCACAAAAAAACCGCACAACTGTGCGGGTTTTCTTTTAATGCATCATAAAATTGTGTAAGCCATTTTTGTAACTTATAAAGATGGCCTATAAAAGATAAGAAAACAAGGACAGTGGAGCATTTATACTATGGTTATAGTTGAGTCTTTACTAAGTATTATTGGCATAATTTTTATTGTTATATGAATTTAAGAATTTCTCTTTGACTTTAAAAAATCAATATATTTTAAGGTTTCAGCCATTTCCTCTTCTGACAGATCCGTAATAGAGGTGATGAGGTTATTGGCATATGGACTGTTCTGTAGGGCTTGAGCAAATTGTGTTATCTCTGGATTAGCATAATAGGGCTTGTTTTCGTCGTAACGCTCTACCAAATCTGATTTTGATACACCAAAGTAATTGGCCATCATTTCTATTTTATCAATTCTTGGGTATGTGTTACCTTTAACCCAGTCAGTAAAGGTTGTATATTTAAAACCTAAATCGGTACAAATTTTATTTCTATCTATGCCACGCTTATCCATGAAACGTTGGATATTCTGCGCCATGATTTCCTTGTTACCTAAATCGCTCATTCTGAAAGTCCCCTACATCTGCCTATTAATCAGTGTTTATTAATACTATCGTACAATAAACCTGTCATTGTTACAATAGATAGCTTATATACTGTATAGTTAACACTAGACAATACGATTTAACCGTATTACAATCATTATTATATATGGTAAGGTTAGCTATGATATATGTGAAGGGAGGTTGTCATGAAAGTAACCTTAAAAATGTTGAGAGTATCTAGAGATTGGTCTCAAGAACGAGCTGCAAAAGAGGTTGGAGTATCGGTTGCTACATGGCGAAACTGGGAGCGAAAGAAGTCCTACCCTGATGTTATAGCTATCGCTAATATTGAAAAAGTATTTAATGTATCCTACGATGATATTATTTTTTTATAGCTGTTTACGGTTAAACCGTACATAATAATTAAAAATATATTGTAATTGAATGATGCTGTATGCATATTATTAATCTGTTAATCTATTAATCTATATTTTGATGTGTTATACATTATAGACAATATAGTATTAATAGCTTATGATGACAATATAGTAGTTTTTCTCATTAGGAGGTACCCGATGGCAGTAGATGTTTCTAGAACACAAGATGTATATAAAGATGCTGGCCAAAGTGTCAATTTCACAACATTATTACTAAACCGTAAAGACCATGATGCAGAACTTGAAGTAATTCAAGATATGGCAGATCGCATTCAAGCTATTAAACGTTCCGTTAGCATTCGTGCGAATGGCGAAGGTTTGGGAATCGCTTTTGGCTTCAGCCGCAAAGCATGGGATTATTTATTCCCTAATGCACCGGTACCAAAAGAGTTAGAAGATTTCCAAGGTATTAAAGGGGATAAACAAGACGTACCAGCTGTAGCTGCAGACTTATTCCTACATGTACGTTCTAACGATGAATCCGTTACTTATACTGTAGTAGACCAAATTATGGAGTTTTTACGTCCTATTACATCCGTAGTAGATGAAACTCATGGCTTCCACTATGAACAAGGTCGTGCAATTATCGATTTCGTAGATGGTACTGAAAATCCTGTTGGTCAAGAGGCCGTTGAGTGGGGCGTTATCGGTGATGAAGATCCTGAATTCGTAAATGGTTCTTATGCATTTGCTCAAAAATATGAACATGATCTTGATGCATGGCGTGCACTTCCTACAGAAATGCAAGAAAAATTCATTGGTCGTCGTAAATTCAGCGATATTGAATTAGAAGATGATGAAAAAGATCCAGCAGCTCACAATGTAGTAGCTCAAGATAATCGCGATGATGAAGAACATAAAATTGTACGCATGAATGTACCATTTGCTCAACCAGGTCAAGGTGTACGTGGTACATACTTCATTGGTTATGCTCGTTATTGGGATGTAACTAAAACTATGCTTACTAATATGTTTACTCAAAACGATAAATTGCTCGATTACTCTAAACCTATTACAGGCATGCTATTCTTCATCCCATCCCTTGACACATTGGATGCTATTGCAGAAGGCGAATTATAATTAGCATAGCTAGTTTATGCATGCTTTATATGATTTATTATGCTCTATGACGTTAGAGGCATACAATAATAATAAAAATATCATATAAATTCTATAGAAGCGCTCCTTTTAGGGGCGCTTTTATGCTATAATAAATCTATTAAACCCGTAAAATCCATTGTAGTTAAAAATGAGGTATTTCATGAATTACACTAGCACCCGCGGTACCGTTGCGGTAAATGAAACATATGCATTGTTGCACGGATTAGCAGAGGATGGTGGTCTATATGTACCATCTTTATTCCCTACAAACTGCTTAACTTACAATGATGTAAAAGATAAAAACTATCAAGAGGTAGCAGCTGTTGTACTAGCAAAGCTATTCCCATGCTTCTCTGAAGCTCATTTGAAAGAAATGATCAATTCTGCGTACAGTGATGCTAACTTTAGTACTCGCGATATTGCACCATTGCATTCCTTGTTGGAAAAGGTATCGGTATTGGAATTGTTCCACGGCCGTACACAAGCTTTCAAAGATATGGCATTGTCCTTATTTCCATATCTTTTAGTAGCTGCGAAGGAAGCAGAAGGTGAACAAAAAGAGGTTCTTATCTTAACAGCAACATCTGGTGATACTGGTAAAGCTGCTCTTGAAGGCTTTAAAGATGTACCTGGTACTCATATCCAAGTATTCTACCCAACAGATGGTGTAAGCCCTATGCAAGCTGAACAAATGCAAAAACAAGAGGGTGAGAACGTAAATGTAACTGCTATTCATGGCAACTTTGACGATGCTCAACAATTCTTGAAACGCCTCTTCGTAGATAAGGCTACTGCAGAAGAAGTAGCTGCAAAAGGTGTGATGTTCTCCAGTGCGAACTCCATCAATATCGGCCGCTTAGCACCGCAAGTGGTGTACTATGTAAACGCTTATGCTGAGCTCGTGGCACAAGGTGCTATCCATGAAGACGAAGCTTTCAACGTAGTAGTACCAACAGGTAACTTCGGTAACATTTTGGCAGCTTACTATGCTAAGAAAATGGGGATTCCTATTGGTAAATTGATTTGTGCATCGAACCAAAACAATGTACTTACTGATTTCTTTGAAACTGGTACATATGATATGAACCGTCCGTTCTATACAACGATTTCTCCATCTATGGATATTCTTGAATCTTCTAACTTTGAACGTTTCTTGTACTATATCTCTGGTGAAGATAGTGAACGTACAGCCGGTTGGATGAAAGATCTTAAAGCGACAGGCAAATTGACTGTAAACGAGGAAGAATTCAGTCGTGTTAAAGCTAATTTTGCAGGTGCTTACGTAGATGATGAAGAAACAAAAGCTATCATTGAACAAGTATACAATTCCTATGGATATGTAATGGATCCTCATACGGCGGTAGCTATGGGTGCATATATGAAGGAATTGGAAAAACATCCTGAAGATGGTGCGCGTCATACAATTATCGCTTCTACAGCGCATCCATTTAAATTCCCTACAGCTATCTGTGAGGCGTTGGATATCAAGGTTGGAGAAACACCTTATGAAAGCTTAGATAATATTTCTGCTGTAACAGGTGTAGCGTTCCCTAAACAATTGGAAGCATTGCAATCTAAACCATTGCGTTTTACAAAAGCAATCGATAAAGAGAATATGAAACAAGAAATTTTAGATTTTGTCGATACATTCTCTAAATAATAGAATGCCGCCTTTCATCAGAAGGGCGGCATATATTTTGGCTTTGTAAGATCTGTATCGTTTATATATAGGCTAGAGTGATTAGATGATATAGAAACAGTAGTTATTTAGTTATACTATTATGGTAAAAAGCGTATAGGGAGGTAGCATGGCTAAAAAAGGCCTTATATATGCATTGTTGTCGGCTCTCTTATTGAGTACGATGAATTTATTCGTTAAAATGCTAGGTTCCAACATTCCATCTGGAGAAATTGCTTTTTTCCGTGGCTTGTTCGGTACCGTAGCGGTTCTTATCGTCATGTATACCCAAGGTATCCGATTCTCTAAGGAGGATAGAGGACATCTTGTTATGCGTGGCTTATATGGCGGCTTTGGCATGGTATGTAACTTTATTGCCTTAGTGCATTTAAAGTTATCTGATGCGACGATTTTATTTCAAACATCAGGTATATTCGTGCTGATTTTTAGCGCCTTATTTCTTAAAGAACGGGTACCTAAAGGGGCAGGAAAATGGCTACTCTTGATCTTTATAGCTGTTATGGTTATGGTAAATCCATTTAGTTTTACTGGCTTTACTTGGTTTGCCTTAGTAGCTATTTTAGGGGCTGCTCTATCTGCAGCTGCGTATACGACCATTCGCCTTATATCTAAGAGAGGTAAACATAGCAATTTCGAAATTATGGCTTATTTCATGATTACAGGTATGATTGCAGGCCTCGTTACAACTGATAAGCTCGTTATGCCGCAGGGAACAGATTGGCTAATCATCTTAGCTATTGGTGGTATTAGTGTGGTGGCACAGTTCTTCTTGACCGGTGCTTTTGTTACCACAAATGCTGTAGTAGCTCAGTTTTTACAATATGTTGGGGTGTTCATTAGTTCCTTCTATGGCTTCCTATTCTTTGGTGAAAGCATATCTATTGAAACCATAGGCGCTGGTGTTGCCATGTTCGTTTCCTCTGTTATGTTGGCCCGTCTTAAAGAACAAAATGGTCCTTTGCGTGAAGGGAAGGTCATAGAGGATAAAATTAAATAATTGTCGAAGATATACAATAATAGATGTTGTATGACAGAGGTGCTAATCACATTCGTGATTGGCACTTTTTATATGGTGCGAAAAGTACGCATAAACACTGATTTATTACAATTTTAGATAGAACTATGAAAAACTATATTAAATAAATTCGAAAAACTACATCGAAAAATGTTGACATCCCTTCATCTTTCCTTTATGATTAGTACAGTTATTAACGCATTCTCAATTAAGTGTATCTAGGAGTAGAGAGAAATGAAAGAATTTTTAAACGATTTTAAAGCTTTTGCCTTTAAAGGTAACATGATGGACTTAGCTATTGGTATGATTATTGGTGCTGCTTTCACAGCGTTGGTTAACTCTGTTGTAAGCAACTTGTTCATGCCTATTATCAGCTTGTTCACAGGCGGTATTGATTTCAGCAACTTGTACTTACCATTAAGCGTAGGTTCTAAAGATGCATTCATGTCTGGTGCTGATATTGCTACAGCTCGTGCTGCTGGTTCTGTATTGCCATACGGTACATTCATTACTGACTTGATTCAATTCTTGATCTTGGCATTTGTTGTATTCTTGATGGTTCGCGCTTTGGCTAAAATGATGAAAAACGCGAAAGAAGAAGAAGCTGCTGAAGCACCTACAACAAAAGAATGTCCATTCTGTAAAACAGAAATTCACATCGACGCAGTTAAATGTCCTAACTGTACAGCAGATTTGAAATAATCTAAAAGCTAAATAAAAGGAGTAAGGCCTAGGCCTTACTCCTTTTTGTTGTATAGCATAGCTTTCTAGTATAAAATATACTTATAATCAAGAAAATATTTTCAATATAAAATATTAAAACTATTAGATACACAAAATGAACATATTTTGGAGGGAGTATAACATGGATAAAAAACCTCTTGTTGTTGTAAATGGTTTAGTTCGCAAAGATGCAATTGCTTATTTAAAAGAGCATGTAGATGTGCGTCAATGGACAGAAAAGACAGTAATGCCTCGTGAGACATTGAAGGAATGGCTCGTTGATGCAGATGGGCTATGGTGTGTAAGACCTTTAGATGTAGATGGAGATCTCGTTAAAAATGCACCGAATTTAAAGGTTATTGCTCAGGCTGCCGTAGGTTATGACAATGTAAATATTGATGAGTTAACAGCAGCGGGCATTCCTTATGGCAATACGCCGGGTGTTCTCAACGAAACTGTAGCAGAACTTGCTTTTACATTAATCGCCACTGCTAGTCGCCGTATTTTAGAAAATGCTAATTTCGTAAAGGAAGGACGCTGGGCTCAAAGACCATCTAATATTAAGGGCTTTGATTTAAGTCGTCGTACCCTTGGCATTATTGGTATGGGCGCTATTGGTGTATCTATTTCTCGTCGTGCTCGTGCCTTTGGCATGACTGTTGTATATCATAATCGTAACCAGCGTATAGATGATAAAATCCATAAGACTACGTATATGGAGCTAGATGATTTGTTGGCTACTAGTGATGTGGTTTGTGTAATGGCTCCATTAACAGATGAAACCTATCACATGTGCGATGAGGCATTCTTCAAGAAGATGAAAAATACAGCTTTATTTGTAAATGTAGGCCGTGGACCTATCGTTGATACAGATGCTCTCATTAATGCCTTACAAACAGGTGAAATTGATTATGCGGCACTCGATGTAACTGATCCAGAACCATTACCAGCCGATCACCCACTATTAAGTGTTGAAAACTGTCTTATCGTACCACATATTGGTTCCTATACTGACCGCACGCGTTATGATATGTCTATTTTGACTGCCGATAATATTATTGCTGGTGTTCATAAGAAGCCATTAAAAACTTGTGTTAATGAAGAGGTTAACTATAAAAAATCAGAAATGGATGTAGAATCTGCTTTAGAAGAGCTTAAAAAAGCAGGCGTTGATTTAGCTGATTTCGACTAATATCACAAGACCTCAAAAGATATGCGGTATTATGCAAAATATGGTAAAATAAAAGAATATTTATCCTATGGAGGTTAGAACGTTGGAACATAAAGATATTGAAAAAACTATAGCTCCTGAAGAAGTTGTATCCGTTAACTTTATCGAAGCTATCATCAACAAAGATAATGAAACTGGTAAATACGGTGGACGCGTATTAACTCGTTTCCCGCCAGAACCAAATGGTTACTTGCACATTGGTCATGCTAAATCTATCTGCCTTAACTTTGGTATTGGCAAGCAATATAATGGCTTAACAAACCTTCGTTTTGATGATACAAACCCAGCAAAAGAAGACGTTGAATACGTAAACTCCATTATGGAAGATGTAAAATGGCTCGGTTTTGATTGGGCTGGAGAGCCTCGCTATGCATCTGATTATTTCGGCCAAATGTACGAATATGCTAAGAAATTAATCACTCTTGGTAAGGCTTATGTAGATGATCAAACAGCAGATGAAATTAAACAAACACGTGGCGATTTCTCAACACCTGGTACCAATAGTCCATACCGTGACCGTAGCGTAGAAGAAAACTTGAAACTCTTCGAAGAAATGAAAGATGGTAAATACGCTGATGGTGAAAAGGTATTGCGTGCGAAAATCGACATGGCGCATCCTAATATCGTTATGCGTGACCCTGTTATCTATCGTATTGTAAATGCAGAACATCATAATACAGGTAATGAGTGGAAAATCTATCCTATGTATGATTTTGCTCATCCTATTGAAGATGCTATCGAGCGTATTACACATTCCATTTGTACTTTAGAATTTGAAGTTCACCGTCCGTTGTATGATTGGGTACTTGAAGACTGGGATGACACTGAAATTCCACAACAAATTGAGTTTGCTCGCTTAAACGTAACTAAAATGGTTATGTCCAAACGTAAATTGCGTGCTCTTGTTGAGGCAGGTCTTGTAGCTGGTTGGGATGATCCTCGTATGCCTACTATTTCTGGCTTACGTCGTCGTGGTTATACTCCAGAGGCTATTCGTGATTTCTGTGACCGCATTGGCGTAGCTAAGGCTGACAGTGTTGTTGACATTGCTTTGCTTGAGTTCTGTATCCGTGAAGATTTGAAACTCAAAGCTACACGTCCTATGGTTGTTATTGATCCTGTGAAAGTTGTTATTACAAACTATCCAGAAGGTCAAACTGAACTTTGCACCGTTGAAAATAACCCAGAAAATGAAGAGTTGGGTAACCGTGAAGTTGTATTTGGTCGTGAAATTTACATCGAACGCAATGACTTTATGGAAGAGCCAGTTAAGAAGTTCTTCCGCTTGGCACCAGGTAAAGAGGTACGCTTAAAAGGCGCATACTTCATTACATGTACTGATGTTATTAAAGACGAAAATGGCAATATTACAGAAATTCACTGTACATATGACCCAGAAACTAAGAGCGGCAGCGGTTGTACTCGTAAGGTAAAAGGTACATTACATTGGGTTGAAGCATCTACTGCTGTAGATATTGAATCTCGCTTATATGACTACTTACTAAAAGAAGATTCTGATGGTAAAGACTTCTTAGGTGACTTTAATCATGAGTCCTTACAAGTATTCCATAGTAAAGGGGAAGCATGTCTCAGTACAACTGTACCAGGAGACCATTTCCAATTCTTGCGCCAAGGTTATTTTGTAACTGATAAAGATAGCACACCAGATCATATCGTAATGAACCGTATCGTTGGTTTACGTGATAGCTGGGCTAAGGCACAAAAGAAATAATGTATCCTACATTGTTAAGATAATGATAAAGAACCGCTCCGTTAAGGGCGGTTCTTTACTACTGTGTTGTTACTAGACATGATGTTGAGAGTTTGTGACATTAACGTTTTATTCGAGGAGATATATGAAAAAATTAGTATTACTTGCTACTGCAGCGGCTGTTTTAGTATCTGTTCCAGCGATGGGTTCTGCAGCAAATATTAAGTCCATTTTAAATAGAAGCCAAACGGTAACATATCAAGGTGTTAAATTACCTGAAGGCGTTACTATGTATCCAAATAATCCTAAAGCGCTTTTCGCAGGAGATGCTAAAAAGGATATAAAATCTGTATTTATCGAAGCCGGTGCTACATCTGCTAATGTATATACATTAAATATTAAAAACGAAAATGAAATGAATTATGCTGTATATGGTGACGTAGTATTAGGTAAACAATTATCAGGTCAAATTAGTGAAACAAAGCATGTTAACTCAGATCCATCTGCACTAGGTGCACTTGCATCTGCTATTAATAAGGGGGATAGCCCAATTCTTGGTACTTTCACAGTAGTGACGCCATTATCTAAACAAGGTAATGTCTATGAAGGAACATTAAAATATAAAAGCGTAGCTAATAATAATTCTTATAATGAAGCATTACATATTAGTTTGTCTGACGATAAGTATACTGGCCCAAATGCACGCTTTATCGCTATAGATGAAGCTAATGATGCTGCGATATTCCCTAAAGTTAAGTCTTTGCTAATGGCTAAAAAATAAATAATTATTGAAAATATATATCAATTATTCTTGACAATTTTTCTCATCAAGAGTACTATGTGCATATAGGAATTATTCTCATTAGGGGTGATTCTAACGATATGCAACAGGCAGGTACTATTATGATGAATTCAATTGACCATATCATTGGATATCATTGTGCACCGGCAATTCGAGGGATTAAGCTTTCGAACTTGGTTTCTATTCCACGGGACATGAATGAACAAATCCAATTTGTATTGACAGAATATAACAAAGAGTTTAATGAAAAAGGTTTGTTCTTCTTTGAATTATGTCGCTGTAAAGCGCGTAGACTTTTATTGGTATTCCGTGAGAAGCAATTACGAGACTATGTACGGCAACCTGCGGTGATGACATTTTTGAAAGCCTACGGTTATCATGATCGGATGAGCATTATGGAGATGCTAGAACATCTACGATACCGTATGGAGGCGAGCATTGTTTTTCCACATGAAATCGGCGTATTTCTAGGCTATCCATTGAATGATGTGAAATACTTTATTTCCCGTCGTGGCAGTGGATATCGTATGTGTGGGGAATGGAAAGTTTACCATGACGTGGTAGATGCTAAGCGCTCTTTCATATGTTACAAAGCATGTCGTGAATTTTGTCAAACTCAATTGATGTTGGGAAAAACATTTAGTTCATTGGTCGCAAGAACGGCCTAGGAGGTACAAGATGATTGGTGTAATTTATTGGTCCGGTACAGGCAATACAGAACAAATGGCTCAAGCAGTAGCAGAAGGTATCAAAGCTGCAGGTCAAGAAGTTGAAGTAAAATCTGTTTCTGAAGTATCTGTAGATGACGCAGCAGCTTATGAAAAATTAGCTCTTGGCTGTGCTGATATGGGTGCAGAACAATTAGAAGAAGGCGAATTTGAACCATTCTACACTGAATTAGAAGCTAAATTGGGTGGCAAAAAAGTAGCAATCTTTGGCTCCTATGGCTGGGGTGGTACTTGGTTGGAAGACTGGGGTACACGCATTAAAGATGCTGGCGGCGAATTAGTAGCTGATGGCGTAGCTATCTTGGGTGAACCTGATGATGATGGCAAAGCACAATGTGAAGAATTGGGTAAAACATTAGCAAACGCATAATTTACTCTTAATCATTAACATAATCCTAACAGATAACTGTATATAAAGGCTGTAATAACGGTAATTCGTTATTACAGCCTTTTTTGTTTATATTGGTATTAATTATAAGGGTGTATCTCTATATATAATAGAAAATTTGGGTGGTCATGAGTGATAGGAATATTTATAACATATATACATGTATATGGATATAGTAAATCTAATTTGTAGATATAAAAATATAGATATATACTTACTTCTATAGAATTTTACTATATTTATTTATATAGATGTGATAATGCATTGGTCATTAAAATTTTTAATAACAATAAAATAATGTGATAAAAATCATAGTGTTTATATGTGTTTCTATCAGCGCACGTATATAGTTGAATAATTATTAATAACTTTAATGCATGATAGCGTTGCATTTTTGTATACATAGACCTATAATTTAAGTAAGGAACCTAACAAAAAATTAGGTTAATACAAAAATAGTTAGAATTGTTCTCACAATACTAACTATATAAGCGGACTGAAGTTATTTAGACCATGAAGACTAACCGATACCGATGAGAGGGAGGTTATCTCAATGAGTACATTGGAACGGCTAAAAGTTATAGCCCATGGATTGGCCATACAATTCGGACCATCTTGTGAAGTGCTGATACATGACTTACAAGGTGATCTTGATACATCGCTTGTATATATAGAAAATGGTACGATAACGAATCGCCATGTTGGGGATGGTCCATCACATGTAGTTTTAGATGTACTCAACTATGATGATGGTAGTGAAGGTAGATTTGGGTATCTAACAAAAACTAAGGATGGACGGATATTAAAATCCTCTACCATGTATATCCGTGATGATAATGGCAATGTTGCATACCTATTAGGAATTAATCAGGATATCACAGAGTTTGTTATGATGCATCGATCACTTGAAAGTCTTATAGGAATAGGCCAAGCTGAGACTGGCACTGTTGAAAAAATTACTACAAGTGTATCGGAGTTATTAGATGATTTACTACTAGAAGCAGAACGGTTAGTTGGTAAACCTGGACCACTCATGAATAAAGTAGAACGGCTAAAAGCTATTAGCTACTTAAATGAAAAAGGGGCTTTTCTTATCTCTAAATCTTCAGAAAAGATTGCAGAGTATTTCAATATTTCTAAGTTTACTCTTTATAGTGATTTAAATACTGTAAAGGAAGAATCCTAGGAGGCAAATATGGACCGAATTCAGTGGAAACGTAATACGATGGCACCATCTAGTGACAAGTTCTTGTCCGTTATGGATGTTAGAGAAATTAAGAAAGCAAAAGCGTTTCATGAAAGTTTTCCACAATATAGTGTAACTCCACTAGTATCGCTAGAAAAATTAGCAGATTATATCGGTGTTAATTCTCTCTTTGTAAAAGATGAATCTTACCGC
The DNA here is from genome assembly GCF_041333735.1 of Veillonella sp. Taxonomy (NCBI): domain Bacteria; kingdom Bacillati; phylum Bacillota; class Negativicutes; order Veillonellales; family Veillonellaceae; genus Veillonella; species Veillonella sp. The sequence goes on along the minus strand of NZ_JBGKFB010000001.1, from coordinate 139,954 downwards.
TTTGGCCTAAATGCCTTTAAAGTATTAGGCGGCTCTTATGCAATGGCAAAATATGTAGCTCAACAAACGGGTAAAAATGTTGAAGATGTACCATATGATGTGTTAACTTCTCCACAATTAAAAGATGAATTCGGACAAGCTACATTCTTTACAGCTACTGATGGTAACCACGGTCGAGGCGTAGCTTGGGCTGCTAATAAATTAGGTCAAAAAGCAGTAGTATTCATGCCTAAAGGCTCTACAGAATATCGTAGAAAACAAATTGAAAATGAAGGTGCTACCGTAACAATTGAAGAATTTAACTACGATGAATGTGTACGGTTAGCAACTAAAAAATCTAAAGAAGTTCCAAATGGTGTTGTAGTTCAAGACACCGCTTGGGAAGGTTACGAAGAAATTCCAAACTGGATCATGCAAGGCTATGGCACAATGGCTATGGAAACAGCAGAACAGTTAGAAGCTGCAAACTGCAAGGTACCAACTCATGTAGTGGTACAAGCTGGTGTAGGTTCTTTAGCAGGTTCTGTAGTAGGCTACTTTACTAATTTATATAGCAATGCAGCTAAGAAGCCTAAATTAGTAGTTGTAGAAGCTCAAGCAGCAGCTTGCTTATACAAAGGGGCTGTAGCTGATGATGGTAATCCTCGTATCGTTGAGGGTGATTTAGATACAATCATGGCAGGTTTAGCTTGTGGCGAACCAAATACAGTTTCTTGGGATATTTTAAGAAACCATGCGGATGTATTCGTATCTGCTCCTGATTGGGTAGCAAGACTTGGAATGCGCGTTGGTGGGGCACCAATTAAAGGTGACACACCAATTACGACCGGTGAATCTGGTGCAGTTCCACTAGGTCTTGTAACGGCAATTATGACAATGCCAGAATATGAAGACTTACGCAAGGAATTAGAATTAGATGCGTCTTCAAAGGTGCTCTGCTTCTCCACTGAAGGTGATACAGACCCTGAAAGATATAAAAACATTATGTGGTACGGTGAAGATCGTTAGGAGGCATTAATTATGGATTTACAAGCAATTAAACAAGCAGCAGCAACTTATGGACCAGCGATGACCAAGTTCTTACGTGAAATCGTAGCATTCCCTGGTGAAAGTGCAGAAGAAAAAGAACACGTTCAACGCATTGAAAAAGAAATGAAAGATCTTGGCTTTGACGAAGTTGAAGTAGACCCAATGGGTAACATTCTTGGTTACATGGGTACTGGTAAAACCCTAATTGCCTTCGACGCTCATATCGATACTGTAGGTATTGGTAATCGCGATAACTGGAACTTCGATCCTTATGAAGGTTTCGAAGATGAAACTAAAATCGGTGGTCGTGGTGTATCCGACCAATTAGGTGGTATCGTATCCGCTGTATACGGCGCTAAAATCATGAAAGACTTAGGTCTTTTAAGTGATAAATATCGCGTACTTGTTGTAGGTACAGTTCAAGAAGAAGACTGCGATGGCCTTTGCTGGGAATACATGATTAAAGAACGTAATATTCGTCCTGAATTCGTAGTATCCACTGAACCAACTGACGGTGGTATCTACCGTGGTCAACGTGGCCGTATGGAAATCCGCGTAGACGTACAAGGCGTATCTTGCCATGGTTCCGCTCCTGAACGCGGTGACAACGCAATCTACAAGATGGCTGACATCCTTCAAGATATCCGTGAATTGAATGCTAACTCTGCTGATGAAAGCACAAAAATTAAAGGTCTTGTTAAAATGCTTGACCCTAAATTCAATCCTGACCACTACGAAGAAGCTCGCTTCTTAGGTCGCGGTACTGTAACTACTTCCCAAATCTTCTACACTTCCCCAAGCCGTTGTGCAGTAGCTGACTCTTGCTCCGTTTCCTTAGACCGTCGTATGACAGCTGGTGAAACATGGCAATCCTGCTTGGCTGAAATCGAAGCTTTACCACATGTTAAAGAATATGGTGCAAAAGTATCCATGTACGAATATGCTCGTCCATCCTGGACTGGTTTAACATATCCAATCGAATGTTACTTCCCAACTTGGGTAATTCCTAAAGATCACAAAGTAACAGAAGCTTTGGAAGAAGCATACACTAGCTTGTATGGTAATGAACGTATCGGTGCAGAAGACACAGTTGAAATGCGTAAAGCTCGCCCATTGACTGATAAATGGACATTCTCCACAAATGGTGTATCCATCATGGGTCGTAATGGTATCCCTTGCATCGGCTTCGGTCCTGGCGCAGAAGCACAAGCTCATGCTCCTAACGAAATCACATGGAAACAAGACCTTGTAACATGTGCAGCTGTATATGCATTATTGCCATCCGTATACTGCAAAGACTAATATCAAATACATTGAATTAGATCTATTTAAAGCACACATAATTAAAAATAGTTGATATTAAGAATTTCATATGGTACCTCACCCTTGGTTGAGGTACCGTATAAAGTTAGATCCTAAGTAGCCCTTTAGGGAATTGAAAGAGAGGACTTACAGATGACAGACTTCAATAAAAGTATTGAAACTTTAAAAGGCTTAGACGTTAGCAAAATGTACGGCGAAGATTTCTTCCTTACATGGGAAAAATCTGAAGATGAATTAAAAGGTGTTTGGGCAGTAGCTGATGCGTTACGTGCTCTTAGAGAACGCAATATTTCCACTAAAGTATTCGACAGCGGCCTTGGCATTTCCTTATTCCGTGATAACTCCACAAGAACTCGCTTCTCCTTTGCTTCCGCTTGTAACCTTTTAGGTTTAGAAGTTCAAGACTTGGATGAAGGTAAATCCCAAATTGCTCACGGCGAAACAGTTCGTGAAACAGCTAACATGATTTCCTTCATGGCTGATGTTATCGGTATCCGCGATGATATGTATATCGGTAAAGGTAATGCTTACATGCATCAAGTATCCGATGCAGTAAAAGAAGGTCACGAAGATGGCGTATTAGAACAACGTCCTACACTTGTAAACTTACAATGTGATATCGACCATCCAACACAAATCATGGCTGACGCAGCTCATATCATTAAAGAGTTCGGTGGTGTAGAAAACCTTAAAGGCAAAAAACTTGCTATGACTTGGGCTTACTCTCCATCTTATGGTAAACCTCTATCCGTACCTCAAGGTGCTATTGGTTTATTCACTCGTCTAGGTATGGAAGTTGTATTAGCACATCCAGAAGGCTATGAAGTAATGCCAGAAGTTGAAGAAATCGCTAAAAAACAAGCTGAAGAAAGCGGCGGTTCCTTCCGCAGAACTAACGATATGAAAGAAGCTTTTAAAGATGCAGATATTGTATATCCTAAGAGCTGGGCTCCATTTGGTGCAATGGAAAAACGTACCAAATTATATGGTGAAAATGACCATGAAGGTATTAAAGCATTAGAGAAAGTTCTCCTTGAAGAAAATGGTAAACATAAAGATTGGGCATGTACTGAAGAGATGATGAGTCTTACTAAAGACGGCAAAGCTCTCTACTTACATTGCTTACCAGCAGATATTACAGGTGTAAGTTGTGAAGAAGGCGAAGTAGATGCAACAGTATTTGATCGCTATCGCATACCTCTTTATAAAGAAGCAAGCTACAAACCATATGTTATTGCAGCGATGATCTTCTTAAGCAAATTTAAGAATCCTGTAGAAACTTTAAAAGAATTAGAGCGGAAGGGAACTGATCGAGTTCAACCGTAAAGTAAAGTTTAGGGGCCATCCGCGGTGATGGCTCCTTTTTATTCTAAATAGTTTGTTATGAGGCATAACATGAAAAAAAGAGTTGTAGTAGCACTAGGCGGGAATGCATTAGGTAATTCCCTTCCAGAACAAAAAATTGCCGTAAAAAGTACAGCTAAAACAATCATTGATTTAGTTGAAGCCAATTGTGATGTAGTAGTAACACATGGCAATGGCCCTCAAATCGGTATGATCAACAATGCGATGGCTGCATTGACACGTGAAGTAAAAGGTCAACCAAATACACCATTGTCTGTATGTGTGGCTATGAGCCAAGCATATATTGGATATGACTTACAAAATGCGCTTCACGAAGAATTGTTAAATCGTGGTATTGAACATTTGCCAACCATGACAATGGTTACGCAAGTATTAGTTGATCAAAATGACCCTGGTTTTAAAAATCCTACAAAACCAATTGGTCACTTTATGACTAAAGAAGAAGCTGAATATGCAGAAAAGAATTATGATTACGTTGTAAAAGAAGATTCTGGCCGCGGTTATCGCCGTGTAGTAGCATCCCCAGCACCTAAAGAAATTATCGAAATCGAAGCGATTAAAGGCTTAGTAGGTAAACAACTAATCGTTGCTTGTGGCGGTGGCGGTATCCCTGTAACTAGAGAAGGTAATGAACTTCATGGTGCAGCAGCCGTTATTGATAAAGATTGGACTAGTAGCTTGTTAGCACAAGAAATTGATGCTGATGTACTTGTTATCTTAACAGCGGTTGAAAAAGTAGCCATTAATTTTGGTAAAGAAAATGAAAAATGGCTTGATGAAATAACTGTAGCAGATGCGAAAAAATATGCAGCAGCAGGCGAGTTCGCAGAAGGCTCTATGAAACCAAAAGTAGAAGCTGCCATTGCATTTGCAGAATCTAAAAAAGGCCGTGTTTCCATTATCACATTATTAGAAAAATCTAAGGATGGTATAGCAGGAAAAACAGGTACGCGTATCGTATTATAATAATATATAGATTTATAAGTATGCATCCAACGATTCGTTGGGGAGGTGCCCTATGATTTTATTAGGAAAAGGTACTGTAATTACTCGCGATACTGATAGACCTATCATTTATGATGGCGCTGTTGTTATTGACGGAACTCAGATTATTGATATTGGCGCATATGATGAATTATGCAAAACATATAAAGAGGCAGAAGTTATTGATGCTCATGGCGGTTTGATTATGCCAGGCTTTATTAATGCACATCATCATATTTATTCTGCTCTTGCACGAGGCTTATCCTTACCAGGTCCAGCACCAACAAACTTTGGTGAAATTTTAGAAGGCCTATGGTTCTACTTAGATAATAAATTGACCGCTCCAGATGTAAAAGCTAGCGCATTACTTACATATTTAGGTTGTATTGAAAATGGTGTAACTACTATTTTTGACCACCATGCAAGTTATGGCGAAACTGCTAATAGCCTATCTGTTATTGCTGATGTAGCTAAACAGTTCGGTGTTCGTTCTTGCTTATGCTACGAAGTATCTGACCGTAACGGTGTTGACCAAATGAAAGCTGCTGTTGCAGAAAATGTACGTTTTGGTAAAGAGGCGAAAAAGGATCCATCTAGACTCGCAGCTATGATGGGCTTACATGCATCCTTTACATTAAGTCCTGAAACATTAGATTATGTAAAAGCACAAAATGAAGACAAGTTAGGATATCACGTTCATGTTGCTGAAGGCCCAGAAGATGTGGCAGATAGTAAAGAAAAATATGGCATGACACCTGTAAGACGACTTGTAGAAGCTGGTATTTTAGGACCTAAGAGTATCGCTGGTCACTGCGTACACGTAACTGACCAAGATGTGGAATTATTAAAAGAATCTCAAGCTAAGGTTGTTCATAACCCTGAAAGTAACATGGGTAATGCAGTAGGTACAACAGATATCCTGAAGCTTTTAGGGGCTGGTATTACAGTTGGCCTTGGTACAGATGGCTATACAAATGACATGCTCGAATCCTACAAAGTTGCAAATTGCCTTGTTAAACATGAGCAACATAAACCATATGTAGGTTGGGGCGAAGTTCCTCATATGCTATTTGAAAATAACCGTAAAATGGCGAATGAATTCTTTGATACTACAGTAGGTATTCTTAAAAAAGGTGCCGCAGCTGACGTAATCGTTCTTGATTACGCGGCACCAACACCACTTGATGAAAATAACATCAATGGTCACTTATTATTCGGTGCTAATGGTATGTATGTGGTAACAACTATTAGTGATGGTGTACCACGTATGATTGATCGTAAATTACAAGGCATCGATAAAGCTGAAGTAATGAACGAAGTTTTAGCAACATCTAAAGGTTTATGGAAACGACTAAACCCATAACGCAAACGCTTTAAAGGAGTGTGACATTATGAGTGACATTATGTATCCGGTAAGTTTCGGAAAATTGATGAACCACATTATGACTGAGTACAAGATGTACAATCGTATTTATAATGTAAATAAAATTCATCGTATCAATCATGAACAACGTTTACCAATGTTTGGTAAATCTATTGAAAATCCTGTAGGTCCAGCAGCAGGTCCTAATACACAGTTGGCACAAAACATTGTGGCATCTTATGTAGCAGGTGCTCGTTGCATCGAATTAAAAACTGTACAAATTATGTACGGTGAAGAACTAGGTATTCCTAGACCTTGTATCTACTCTGTAGACGAAGCATACAACGTAGAATGGTCTTCTGAATATAGCTGTGATGAAGCTGCTGATGAATATATCAAAGCATGGTTCGCATTAAAATTAATCTCTAAAGAATTAGGCTTAGGCGATCCAGATGGTTTCCTATTCATCATGAGTGTTGGTTACAACTTGGCTGGTATTAAGAGCCCAATGGTTGATAAATTCATCAACACAATGCGCAGCGCATCTCAATCTCCTATGTGGGATACATGTAAACAATGGTGCTTAGACCATGTAGATGAATTTGAACATATTGATGCTGATTATATCAACTCTATCAGTGATGAACTTTGTCAAGCAATTACATTATCAACAATGCACGGTTGCCCAGCAGAAGAAATCGAATCTATTTGTTCTTACCTTATCAGTGAAAAAGGCCTTCATTTATACTTGAAATGCAATCCTACATTGTTAGGTCCAAAACGCATTAGAGAGTTATTAGATAATGCAGGCTTTGAATATATTGACTTTGAAGATCACCAATTCGAAGTTGACCTTCAATTTGATAAAGCTGTTCCAATGTTAGAACGTCTTATCGCTCTTGGTGAAAAACACAACAAGATCTTTGGTGTTAAATTGACAAATACATTCCCTGTACAAATTCACAACAATGAATTGCCAGGTGAGCAAATGTACATGTCTGGTAAATCCTTGTTACCTGTAACGATTGGTGTAGCTGAGCTCTTAAGTGCTCAATTCGGCGAACGTTTACCAATGTCTTACAGTGGTGGTGCTGTAAAACAAAATATCAAAGCTATCTTTGATTGTGGTATCTGGCCTGTAACAGTATGTACAATTCTTCTTCAAGGTGAAGGCTACAATACATTTAAAGGTTTAGCCGATGAAGTAGAATCTACTGATTACAACGCTGCTTTGAAAGTACATAAAGATCTCATCGCTAAACTTGCTAAAGACATTAGTGAAAATAAAATCTTCAAGAAGAGCGATGCAATGAAGAAAAAACGTGAAGCAATGCCATCCTTCCCAGGTACACGTAGTTCTGATTATCACTGCCGTGTAACATGTGGATCTTGTGTTCGCGTATGTCCTAATAGATGTAATGAAGTCGTTACTGTAAATGATGCTAAATTGATCGTTCATGTAGATCAAAGCTGTAATGAGTGTGGTAACTGTGCATGTCATTGCGTAGAACCTTGTCAACCATACAAGGATCGCATTACATTCTTCCACAATGCTGAAGCTTTAGCAGATAGTACAAATGATGGTTTCTACATCACAGGCACTAGCTGTGGTTATCGCTTCAAAGGTGAAGAAGCAGTATGTGACATCGATGCATTACCTGAAGAATTGAAAGGAGTCGTACATGCCTTCTGTAAAGAGCATGTGTACTATGTATCATGATTATCATACAACAAGGGGACTTGGTCTTAACTGATCGAATTCTTACCGGAGATTTACTTATCGATGGCGACAAAATTGTCGCCATCGATGAACACCTTTCTGTTCCAGAAGGTGCTGAAGTTATTAATGCAAAAGGTTGCTATGTGTTCCCAGGATTTATAGATCCTCATACACACTTTCAGATGACAAATGCCTTAGCGTCTACTGCGGATGATTTTGATAGTGGTACAAAAGCCGCTATTCTTGGTGGGACAACATCAATCATTAATTTTGCTTCTCCTGAGGAAGGATCCCTTTGTAAAGGTTTAGAAGTTCACAAGGAGCGTGCTGCAGGGCATTGCTCCTGTGATTACAAATTCCATATGGAACTTGTAGAAATGAATGAAGATGTAGCTCGTGAGATACCACAGGTCGTAGAGGCTGGTGTGTCATCCTTTAAAGTGTACTTAGCGTATGGTTTCCGTTTAACAGATCGAGAAATTTATGATGCTATAGAGGCAATTAAACCTACAGGAGCTCTTGTTGGAGCACACTGTGAAAATGGTGATTTAATTGACGCTCTCGTAGCTGATAAACGTAAACGTGGTGAATTAGATGTAGGCAATCATCCACTCACAAGACCGGCCATAATTGAATCGGAAGCGATTAAGCGTTTTAGTACAATAGGTGCTGCATTAGAGTATCCCGTACATATTGTTCATGTAAGTTCTAAAGAGGGTATAGAAGAGGTTATTCGGGAACGAGACCTTGGACATAAAGTAACTTGTGAAACTTGCCCACAATATTTGGTGCTTGATGAATCACGATATAATTTACCTGATTATGAAGGTGTTAAATATGTGATGAGTCCACCGCTGAGAACGATACAAGATCAAATGGCATTAAAGAATGCCTTAGTAAATGGTCTATTCCAAACTATTGGTTCTGATCATTGTAGCTTTACCTTCAATGATCAAAAACTAAAGAGTCGACATGACTTTACCCGGATTCCTGGTGGCATCCCAGGTGCTGAGGAACGAGGGATTGTCGCTTATGATGTGTTGGTAAATCAATGCAATATGAGCGCTGTAGATTTTATGAAATTAGTTAGTGAAAACCCTGCAAAACTTTATGGTATGTACCCTAAGAAGGGAACATTATCCATAGGTAGCGATGGGGATATTACAATTGTTGATAAGCGCATTGAGCATGTGCTTTCAAAAGAGTTTGCCCATACAAAGGCTGACTATATACCTTATGAGGGGATATCCGTAACAGGCAAAGTTCGAGATGTTATCCTTAGAGGTCACCATGTGGTACAAGATGGATCCTTATTAGAATCATATCTTGGTGAATGTATTCCTTAATGAGAGGAGGGCTATATATGTACCGCTTTCAAGTGAATGGCACCCAACATGAGGTTCAAGAGGATCAACGTTTAATTGATTTCTTGAGAGCTGATTTGAAATTGACGGGCACTAAAGAAGGCTGTAGTGCTGGTGCTTGTGGTACGTGTACAGTAATTATAGACGGAAAAAAAGCAAAGGCTTGTGTAACTAAATTATCCCAATTAGATGGTAAATCAGTTGTAACAATTGAGGGCTTATCTGAACGGGAAAAAGCGGTATACACCTATGCTTTTGGTGAATGCGGAGCGGTGCAGTGTGGTTTCTGTATACCAGGTATGATTATTAGTGCAAAAGTTTTGATTGATGAAAATAATGACCCTACATCTGACGATGTTAAAAAAGCTATTTTAGGTAATATCTGTCGTTGTACTGGTTATGTGAAAATCGAAGAAGGCATAATGCTAGCAGCAAAAATGTTCCGCGAGAACTTACCAGTTCCTGAAAAGGATACAACTGGTAATGTTGGTTCTCGTTTACACCGCGTTGATGCGGAGGAAAAAGCATTAGGCGTTGGACAATATGCTGACGATATCCATATGGATGGCATGATTTACGCAAAAGCGTTGCGTTCTAAATACCCTCGTGCTAGAGTCGATCGCGTTGATGTGTCTAAAGCACTTGCACATCCTAAGTGTGTAACGGCTTTGACAGCTAAAGATGTACCATTCAATAAGACTGGTCACTTAGTGCCAGACTGGGATGTACTCATCGCAGAAGGTGATAATACTCGCTATGTTGGTGATGCAATTGCACTTGTGGCAACTACAGAAAAGAAATACTTAGATGAAGTATTAGCTCTAGTTGAAGTAGATTACACAGAGTTAGAGCCAGTAGTAGATCCATTAGAGGCGTTGAAACCAGATGCTCCTCAATTACATCCAGACGGAAATGTATTGACTCGTCAAACATTATCTCGTGGCGATGTAGATAAGGCTATTGCTGAGGCTGCATTTGTTGTAACTAATCACTATTCTACACCACAAACAGACCATGCATTCATGGAACCTGAATGTGCTGTAGCATATCGTGAAGGCGATGTAATTCATTTACATTCCGGTAGCCAAAATGTTTACGATGATCGTCATGAAGTATCTCGTATGCTTGGCATTCCTGAGGAATCTGTAAAAGTTCATAGTATGCTTGTAGGTGGTGGCTTTGGTGGTAAAGAGGACATGAGCGTACAGCATCATGCATCTCTTGTAGCTTGGCTCACAGGCAAACCAACTAAGGTTCTCTTCTCTCGTCAAGAAAGTCTTAATATTCATCCTAAACGACATGCGATGGAAATGGATATTACTACGGCTTGTGATGCAGAAGGTAACTTGGTAGCAAGTAAGGTGAACATCGTATCTAACTGTGGTGCATATGCATCCTTAGGTGGTCCTGTACTTCAACGTGCAGGTACACACTCTTGTGGTCCTTACAAATTTGATAACTTTGCCTTTGATGGTGTTTGCGTTTACACAAATACTGTTCCTGGTGGTGCATTCCGCGGGTTCGGTGTAACACAAACCATCTTTGGTCAAGAACAAAACATTGATGAATTAGCTGCATTGGTAGGCATGGATCCTTGGGAGTTCCGTTATAAAAACGTTGTTCGCCCTGGTGATTCTTTACCAAACGGCCAAATTTGCTCCGAAGAAACTGCATTAGCAGAATGTTTGGAAGCAGTAAAAGATGCATACTATGCATCTGACCGTACAGGTCTTGCAGTATGTTTGAAAAACAGTGGTATCGGTGTAGGTTTACCTGATACTGGTCGCGTTATCTTAGAAGTACGTGATGGTAAAGTTCGTATCCGTACAGGTGCAGCATGTATCGGTCAAGGTATGGCGACTATGGCTACTCAAGTGCTTTGTGAAACAACTGGCTTAACAGCGGATAAAGTATTTGTGGAACGTCCGGATACGGTACGTACACCAGACTCTGGTACAACTACTGCATCTCGTCAAACAGTATTCACTGGTGAAGCAACGCGTAAAGCAAGTCTTCGCTTAAAAGAAATGTTAGAAACTAAGACCTTAGAAGAATTGAATGGTGTAGAAATTTATGAAGAGTTCCTTGGTGCAACAGATCCATTCAACTCTGATAAACCACATCCAAAAAATCACGTTGCTTATGGGTATGGTGCATGTGTAGCTAGAATTGGCGAAGATAATAAAGTTGCTGAGCTTCATGTAGCATATGATGTAGGTCGTGTAGTTAATCCTCAATCTTGCTCTGGTCAAGCTGAAGGCGGTGCCATCATGGGTATGGGCTATGCCGTTACAGAGGACTTCCCTTATAAAGATGGTTATGTAACAGCTAAATATGGTACGTTAGGCCTTCTTAGAGCTACACAATGTCCTCCAATTCATGTAAGCCTTATTGAAAAAGGGACACCAGAACAATATGCATACGGTGCCAAAGGTATTGGTGAAATCTCCAGTATTCCAATTGCTCCGGCCATTGCAAATGCGTATCGTCGTATCGACGGAGAACCACGTAGGTCCTTGCCGATTCAACATACAGGTTATAAAAAATAGAATATTTGCTTAGTGGAGAGGGGCTACGGCCCCTGTCCATCAAGGTTCCCACGTGAAGTCTATGAGATTTTTAAACTCTATCAAGTACGATAGTATGACTATATTATTTACTAGTAACTAAAACGTAAGATATGAGGTGATTCTTATGAGTAAAGGTGTATCTGGTGTCAACCATGTAGATGGTATGCTGCCAATCCCGCAATTATTTGCTTATGGTTTACAGCACGTGTTAGCCATGTATGCTGGTGCCGTAGCGGTACCAATCATTATTGCGCAAGCCATGCATTTGCCGATTGAAGATTTAATTCGTTTGATTACAGCTGATTTGTTCACATGTGGTGTAGCCACATTGATTCAAACATTAGGCTTTGGCCCTGTTGGTGGTCGTATTCCTCTTATTCAAGGTGTAACATTTGCTTCTGTAGGACCGATGATCATGATTGGTCAACAGCATGATATTAATACCATTTATGGTGCTATTATTGCAGCTGGTATATTTACATTTATTGTGGCACCATTCTTCAGTCGTTTGATTCGCTTATTCCCACCTGTGGTAACAGGTACCATCATTACCATTATTGGTATCAACTTGATGCCAGTAGCCGTTAACTGGATGGGTGGTGGCGTAGGTAATAAAAACTTCGGAGATCCGCTATACATAGCTCTTGGTGTAGCTACATTTATTCTCGTTATTTTGACATATCGATTTGGTAAAGGGTTCCTTGGTAATCTGGCTATCTTGGTAGGGCTTATCCTAGGTACTGCTCTTGCTATGATTTGTGGTATTACGGACTTCTCTGAAGTAGGTCGTTCTCAATGGATTTCCGTTGTAACACCATTCTACTTTGGCATGCCTACCTTTGATTTTGCATCTATTATTTCTATGATTATTGTAATGCTTGTAGTTATGGTAGAAACAACAGGTGATAGTATTGCTGTTGGTGAAATCGTAGACAAACCTATCGGCCAAAAAGAATTGGCTGCAGTACTTCGTGCTGATGGTTTATCCACTTTAATCGGTGGTATCCTTAATAGCTTCCCTTACACTGCATTCGCTCAAAACGTTGGTCTTATCGCTGTAACACGCGTAAAAAGTCGCTTCGTTGTAGCCGCATCTGGTGTAATCTTGATTTTATTAGGTCTTTTCCCTAAGTTAGCAGCTATTGTAGCATGTATCCCTAATGCTGTATTAGGCGGCGCAGGTATCGCAATGTTTGGTATGATTATTGCCAGCGGTATTCGCTCCCTTGGTAAAGTTAGTTTCGATGGTAACTATAATTTGATGCTCGTTGCAATTAGTATTGGGGTATCCATGATTCCATTGGCAGCGCCTCAAATCTATGCACACTTCCCAGCTTGGGCACAAATTCTTTTGAAATCTGGTATCACAGCTGGTAGTATCGTAGCCGTTCTTTTGAACGTTGTATTCAACGGCTTCGGTTACAAAACAGTTAATGAACCTAACCGTGCAACACGTAAATATCGTCACTTCACACGATTCAAAGGTTATCCTAAACATTTCTATCAATAAGATATAGTTAAATTAGTTAATTCTCATACGATTACATGTATTGTCTCTCACGGTAGAAACCTTGTTTATATAGGTAAAAATCTATATACATGTTTTCGCTCTTTCAAAAGGCCTCACTCTAGTTTTAGAGTGAGGCCTTTTTTGTATGGAATCGTGTACTACTTTGGTATATAATTAAATAATATTATTGCAAAGGAGACGCATTATGAAAGACGAGCGATTTATAGTTACGTATCGAATAGAAGCAAGTTCATATGAAGAGGCAAAAGCCATTGCCTGGGCTGTTCAGGTAGAACAAACCATAGAGTTTCCTTATGAGTTTGTTACGGATCCGTATATTAAAGGCACTGTCACTGGTAGATTAGAGTCACTTGAACCTATGGGGCCTGATTCCACATATGCCAATGTAGGGGTTATGCCTAATGTTACGATTAATCCGTCTCATTACTATTTGGCTCGTATTTCATACCTTGTAGATACAACAGCGCTAGAAGCAACGCAATTCTTAAATGTAGTCTTTGGTAACTCATCGTTGCAACCACATATTTGGGTTGTTGATATTGAACTCTGTCCAACTTTATATGATGTATTTAAAGGCCCTCGATTTGGCTTACAAGGGCTTCGTCAATTGGTTGAAACGCCAACGCGCCCTATGATTCAGGCTGTAGTAAAACCTATGGGAACACCGAATGAAGAGCTCGCTCGCATGTGCGGTGCTTATACACGTGGTGGGGCCGATGTTATCAAGGATGACCATGGCATCTCTAATCAGTCATTCTCTCAATTTAAGGATCGTGTACAACGATGTGCTGCTATGGTGCGTGAAATGAATGAAGCCCATGGTACACATACATTATATGCTGCCAATGTATCTGGTGATGGCACAGACGTAATAGAACGAGCTTATTTTGCTAAAGAAGCAGGTGCCACAGCTCTTATGGTGGCTTCCGGTCTTGTTGGCTTTGGATGGCTTCATAAATTAGCAAGTGATGAAAAGTTAGGCTTACCAATCATTCATCATCCTGCTTACTCTGGTGGCTTTGTGAGCCCTGGTGTATCTGGTATTGCCGATTATTTACAATTGGGACTGTTACCACGTATCTTTGGTGCAGATATGCCTATCTTTGTATCCTATGGTGGACGTTTTACTTTCACAGTAGAGCAATGTAAGAGAATTTCCTCTTATATTAAACATCCATTTGGATTGATGAAAGCCGCCTGTCCAGCACCGGGTGGTGGTGTAACAGATGCTCGGCTTAATGAGCTGGTAGAGTTGTACGGAAATGATACGATGTTCCTCGTTGGTGGTGACATGTTCCGCCGTGGACCAGATATTGAAGCTAATATGTCATACTTTGTAGAACGCTTGAGTGAATTATCTGAAACCAATTAATGATTGTGTTAGTGAAAGTGATAATAGATTGACTTTCACAGACATATGTAAAAAATTATGATTTAGTATATGGAGTGTTTTGATGAGTGAATCCTCACCGTTGGAGGTCCATGTTCTTGCTAGTGGTAGCAAAGGCAATTGTACAGTAATAAAAAAAGGGAACTCCGTCATATTGCACGATGTGGGCATTAGTTGCCGGCGCATCGTCAATGGTTTAAAAGAATTGCATATCGATATGGCACAGGTAGAGGGCATTTTTATCAGTCATGAACATAGTGATCATATTGCAGGTCTTCAACAATTGTTGAAACGTTTTGATATCCCTGTGTATACGAAACAAGGGACGTGGCGTGAAATTCAAGATAAGTTAATTGTGCCAAAGAATCAATTAATAGAATTGACTAAGGGGAGCCTCTCTCTTGGTAATCTTGTAGTCGAGTCTTTTGGCGTTAGTCATGATGCGGCTGATCCAATAGGTATTAATGTATTTGCTGGAAAAGATAAGGCTACTGTCGTTACCGATACGGGTGTAATTTCTGATAGTATCTTACATCGTATGGATGATACGACTCTGTTAGTACTAGAAGCCAATTATGATCCTCATATGTTACGGTTTGGTCCTTATCAACCATTTTTAAAACAACGTGTTGCCAGCGATGAAGGCCATTTAAGCAATGAAATGGCTGCCCGAGCTTTGCTTATGATGAAGCGACCTGACTTTATGCAAGTTATTTTGGCCCATCGTTCTGAAAATAACAATAATGCCATCCTTGTTACGCAAACAATAGGACAAATGCTCGTAGATGGAGGCATTCGCATTGGACCGGAAATGAAGTTGCAACATGGACAACCTAATGAAATTGTGTCTATGCAATCTGTAAAGAGGTAGAGTATGAGATTTTATGTAGTTTGTATTGGCAAGTTAAAAGATGCTTACTTGCGCGATGGGGTAGCAGAGTTTGTGAAACGGATGCGACCTTATGGTGGGATTACCATTACTGAACTAAATGAAAGTAAAATTGGGGATAAGCCGAGTGATGCAGATCGAAAACAAGTCGTTGCAGAAGAAGGGGAACGTTTATTAAAAGCTGTTCCAAAGAATGCTTATACAGTGTTGTTAGATGTGTACGGTAAAACGATGTCCTCTGAAGACTTGGCCAAAACAATAGCTAAACTAGAAGTCGATGGTATAAGTGATATGGCATTCATCGTTGGCGGTGCTTTTGGCGTAAGCGATGAGTTGCGCAAGTCCGTAAATTATAAATTATCCTTTAGTCCTATGACATTTACCCATCAAATGGTACGTTTATTACTAGTAGAGCAAATTTATAGAGCATCTAAAATTAATCGCAATGAACCTTATCATTGGTGATGTAGTTAATTTAAATAGATCGTATCGCTTGAATAAATAATATATATTATGATGAGTGCAGATTGATTTTGTATTAGTATCAGAAATACTATTTGTAATAGCCTTATAAATTATTTATATAATGTTCTTATAAAAAAAGGAGTTTTATTATATTATGTCGAATAGTATAATAAAGCAAGATGTATTTGTAAGGAGGAATTCACTATGAAAATCCAAGAAGTAATGAATAAATACCCTGTTACTGTTGGCAAAGATGCGCCAATTTCTGATGTAGCTGATTTGTTGGTAAAATATAATTTAACAGCTGTTTCCGTAGTGGATGACAACAATAAATTATTAGGTATTATTTCTGAAGGCGATTTGCTTTACAAAAAAGTACGTCCTCATGTACCTCACTATGTAAATGTATTAGGCGCTAGTATCTATTACAATGGCATTGGCGAATATAATGCTCAATTTAAAAAATTGTTAGCGTCTCATGTTCATGAGTTGATGACTGAAGAAGTAATTACAACTACACCGGATAAAGATGTAGAAGAAATTGTATCTGTTATGCTTGATCAACATTTGAAAAATGTTCCTGTAGTAGATAAGGATTACCATTTGATTGGTATCTTATCTCGCCGTGACATCATCAAATTGATTGCTAAAGATAACTAATTCGCATAATTATGTAATACATAGAAAGACCACCCGTTTTGGGGTGGTCTTTTAGTGTAAATTGAGAAGAATTGCATTGACCTTGCATTTATGTTATTATTAGGAGTGCATAATATACTACAGAAATTTGGGCGTATTGCCCTTCGAGGAGGACATATTTTAAATGAAAGCAACTGTAAATCCTGTTGATCAACACGTAGTAACGTTAACTATTGAAGTACCTGCAGCAGAAGTAGATAAAGGCATTAAACAAGCTGTAAAACGCATTGCAGGTCAAGTAAACATTCCTGGCTTCCGTAAAGGCCATGCGCCTCGCCGTATTTTAGAAATGAACTTCGGCAAAGACGCTATCTTGGAAGAAGCATTCGAAGTATTGGCTAGCCAAAACTACAGTGCTGCACTTCGTGAAAACGATATCGTTCCAGTATCTGAACCAGAAATCGAACGCGAACAATTCGAAGAAGGTAAAGACTTGATTTTCAAAGCTACTGTAACTAAACGCCCTGAAGTTAAACTTGGCGATTACAAAGGCTTAGAAGCAGAAAAACAAGACGCTACAGTAACTGATGAACAAATCGAAGAACAATTGAACAACATTCGTGAACAACAAGCGAAAATGGTTGTTGCTGAAGAAGGCGCTACAATTCAAAAAGACGACTTCGCAGTAATCGACTTCGCTGGTTCCGTTGACGGTAAACCATTCGATGGTGGCGAAGGTAAATCCTACCCATTACAAATCGGTTCTGGTAGCTTCATTCCTGGCTTCGAAGATCAATTGATCGGCGCTAAAGCTGGTGATGATGTAACTGTAAAAGTAACATTCCCTGAAGACTACTTCGTAGCAGAACTTGCTGGTAAAGAAGCAGAATTCAAAACTCATATCCATGACATTAAACGTAAAGAGTTGCCTGAATTGAACGATGAGTTCGCAAAAGAAGCAAGCTCTTACGAAACTATTGAAGAATTGAAAAAAGATCTTCGCGCAAAAATGGAAGAAGAAGCTTCTCGTCGCGCAATCGATACTTACAATGCTGACTTGATTCAAACAGCTGTTAAAAATGCAACTGTAGACATCCCAGAAGTAATGATCGAAGATCGCGTAGAACAAATGATTCAAGAATTGGCTATGAACATGGAAGGTCGTGGCTTGAAACTTGATGACTACTTGAAATTCTCCAACAAAACTATCGAAGATTTACGCTCTGAATACAAAGATTCCGCAGCTGAAAACGTACGCGCTGATTTAGTATTAGACGCTATCGCAACTGCTGAAGGTATCGAAGTAACTCCAGATGATATGAACCGTGAAATCTTCATTATGGCTCAAAACTTTGGGGCAGATCCTAAAGAAGTTTGGGATATTATTGCAAAAGAAGGTCGTGTAGCTATGTTGGCAGGCTCTGTAGCTCGCAAAAAAGCAGCTCGATTCATTATTGATAATGCAAAAGGCGCTGAAGCGGCTAAATAATAGTTTGCTCAACTAGGTACATGAAAAGGTGAATATATGTATGTACCAATCGTAGTTGAACAAAGTGAACGCGGCGAGCGTTCCTATGATATTTACTCTCGCTTGTTAAAGGATCGCATTATCTTCCTAGGTGGACCTATCGACGATAATGTGGCAAATGCGGTTATTGCGCAAATGTTATTCCTAGAAGCAGAGGATCCTGATAAGGATATCCATTTGTACATTAATAGCCCCGGTGGTGTCGTAACTGCCGGTATGGCTATTTATGATACGATGCAATATATCAAACCAGATGTGTCTACCATTTGTGTAGGCTCTGCGGCGAGCATGGGTGCTGTGCTTTTAACAGCAGGTGCTAAAGGTAAACGCTATGCGTTACCTCATGCGCGCGTTATGATTCACCAACCATTAGGTGGTGTACAAGGGCAAGCATCTGAAATTGAAATCCATGCCCGTGAGATTCTTCGTATGCGTGAAGAATTAAATGGTATCTTAGCTTCTCGCAGTGGACAAGATATTGAGGTTGTAGCGCGCGATACAGATCGCGATAACTTCATGAGTGCTCAGGATGCCGTTGAATACGGCTTAATCGATGAGGTACTCACAAGAGAACCTGTAGAAAGCAAGTAATGGAGGCGCCCCTTGGCAAAAGATAAAGACACTATGCGCTGCAGTTTTTGTGGACGCACAAGCGAAGAAGTCCGCAAATTAGTAGCGGGTCCTAACGTATATATTTGTGATGAATGCGTTGAAGTATGTGAACGTATTATCGCTGATGAGTTAGGTGACGTAGAGGCGGATGACTTCAACTTAAAAGAATTGCCAACGCCGAGAGAAATTAAAGCTCATCTTGACGAATATGTTATTGGTCAAGATGATGCTAAAATCTCTTTAGCCGTGGCTGTATATAATCACTACAAACGTTTACAAACAGATAATGTAGTTGATGATGTAGAATTACAAAAGGCTAATGTTTTATTCATTGGTCCTACTGGTAGTGGTAAAACACTATTGGCTCAAACCTTAGCGAAAATGCTAGAAGTACCATTTGCTATTGCAGATGCTACAAGCTTAACTGAAGCTGGTTATGTAGGGGAAGATGTGGAAAATATCTTGCTTAAAATTATCCAAGCTGCAGATTATGATATAGCTCGGGCTGAACGTGGTATTATCTATATCGATGAAATTGATAAGATCGCTCGTAAGTCTGAGAACCCTTCCATTACACGTGACGTGTCTGGTGAAGGTGTACAACAAGCATTGCTTAAAATCTTAGAAGGTACCGTAGCTTCTGTTCCACCTCAAGGTGGCAGAAAGCATCCAAATCAAGAAATGCTTCAAATCGATACTACAAATATTCTCTTTATTTGTGGTGGTGCATTTGATGGTATGGACAAGGTTATTACTAAGCGTACCGCTAAGAAAACCCTTGGTTTTGGTGCAGACGTACAGCGCAAAGAAGAACGTAATGTATCAGCTATCTTAAAAGATGTTGTACCTGAAGATTTATTGAAATTTGGTTTAATTCCAGAATTCATTGGTCGTTTACCTGTTATGGTAACATTGGATCAATTAGATAGAGAGGCATTAATTCAAATTTTGACAAAGCCTAAAAATGCATTAACAAAACAATATGAAAAAATTCTATCCCTTGATGGTGTAGAGTTAACTTTCACTGAAGATGCATTAGAAGAAATCGCTGATGAAGCATTACAGCGAAAAACAGGTGCTCGTGGTTTGCGTGCTATCATTGAAAAGGTGATGAAACGCGTTATGTTCGAGGTTCCTTCCATGCCGGAAGTAGCTAAGTGCATAGTAAATCGTGAATCCGTGTTGAGCACAGGTGAACCTATACTCAAAAATGAGGCAGACCAAGACATCCAGTTGAAATCGTAATTCGAAGAAACTCATTTCTGTGTAGGAATGAGTTTCTTTTCATAATATAAATACCTGGAGGAAGTATGAATTTACTCGAAGTTGGGATTCCAACTGTACCTCTTAGAGGCATGGTTGTATATCCGAATATCGTGATTCACCTCGATATCGGTCGAGACAAATCCATTAAAGCGGTGGAAGCCGCAATGAACGAGGATCGCATTTTAGCAGTTGTCAGCCAAAAGGATGATGCTGTTGATGCGCCAACTGTTCATGACTTAGCCCAAATGGGTACATTAGTAAAAATTAAGCAAATGTTACGCTTACCAGGTGGTATTGTACGTGTTCTTGTAGAGGGCATTACACGTATTCGCGTAATGAATATTACAAGTATGGATCCGTACTATGTAGGGGACTACGAACGTGTAGCTTCCGAATTTGAAGACGATGTTGAGCTAGAAGCATATCGTCGTTTGGTTCAGTCTAAATTCGGCGAATGGGCTGAAGAGGCTAAATCTGTTACAGATGAAGGCGTTACACGCGTAATGGAGTTACGCGACCCATGTGAATTGGCTGATCAAGTTGCGTTCTTATTGCCTATTAATAACACTAAACGCCAAGAGTTACTTGAAGAATTATCTGTAGCTCGTCGTTTAAATATGATTGTAGGCATTTTGAATATGGAATTACAAATCTCTGATTTGGAAAACTCCATTAATAATCAAGTACGTCAATCTATGGAAAAAGCGCAAAAAGAATATTTCTTACGCGAAAAAATTCGTGTTATCCATGATGAATTGGGTGACAAAGGGGATCCAGAGGAAGAAGCTGAAGAGTTACGTGTTAAATTAAAAGCACTTAACCTTAGCGAAGATGTACATGAACGTATCGATAAAGAAATTTCTCGTTATAGCCGCATGCCACAATTAATGCCAGAAGCAACTATTTTGCGCAATTACCTAGATTGGGTATTGGCGTTACCGTGGAATGAATTGACTGAGGATCGCTTGGATATCAAGGAAGCTCACGCTATGCTTGAGGCGGATCATTATGGCCTTGAGAAGGTTAAGAAACGCATCCTTGAATTCTTAGCTGTTCGTAAGTTAACTGGTAAGAATAGTGGTTCTATTCTTTGCTTAGTAGGCCCACCAGGGGTTGGTAAAACATCCTTGGCTACGTCTATCGCTAAAGCGATGAACCGCAAGTTCATCCGTGCATCCTTAGGTGGTGTTCGCGATGAAGCCGAAATTCGTGGCCATCGTCGTACGTATATTGGCGCATTGCCAGGTCGTATGATTCAAGGTCTTAAGAATGTAGGCACTAAGAATCCTGTATTCTTATTGGATGAAATTGATAAATTAGCATCTGACTATAAAGGGGATCCATCCTCTGCATTATTAGAGGTATTGGATCCAGAACAAAATAGTACATTCAGCGATCACTTTATCGAAGTACCATTCGATTTCTCTGAAGTATTCTGGATTACAACGGCTAACGTTGCATCCAATATTCCTGGTCCATTGTTAGATCGTATGGAAATCATCGAGTTATCTAGCTATATGGAACAAGAGAAGTTAGAGATTGCTAAGCGCTATTTAGTACCTAAACAAATCAAGAAAAATGGTCTTGAAGATTACAAGGTTAAATTATCTGATGCAGTGTTGAAAAAGGTAGTTTCCGAATATACTCGTGAAGCGGGTGTTCGTACCTTGGAAAAAACGATTGCTAAGATTTGTCGTAAAATTGCTTATAAAGTCGTTGAAGAAGGTGGAGATGCACCGAAAGTAACGACAAAAAATCTTCACGAATTCTTGGGCGCTCCAATCTTTGTTGACCAAGAGCGTGAAAAGAAACCGCAAATTGGCTATGTAAATGGTTTAGCTTGGACTTCTGTAGGTGGCGTTGTATTGCCATGTGAAGCAACTACTATGAATGGTACAGGTAAACTTGCATTAACTGGTAGCTTAGGTAAGGTTATGCAAGAGTCTGGTCAAGCTGCGATGAGCTATATTCGCCACAATGCAAAAGCCTTAAAAATCGAAGACGATTTCTATAAGAAACTCGATATTCACGTTCACTTGCCTGAAGGTGCAACACCTAAGGATGGCCCTTCTGCAGGTATTACAATGACATTGGCTATGGTATCTATCTTAACAAACCGCAAGGTTCGTTCTGATATTGCCATGACTGGTGAAATTACATTGCGTGGCCGTGTATTACCAATCGGCGGTTTAAAAGAAAAGTTATTAGCAGCCTTGTCTAATGGCATTAAAGAAGTATTGATTCCGAAAGGCAATGAAAAGGATATTGCAGAATTGCCTGACATTGTAAAAGAAGGTCTCATTATTACGCCAGTTAAGACAATGGATGAAGTATTAGCAAAGGCACTTGTGTAATGCAAAAAAAGAAAAAATCCACTAAACAAATGGGCCCAAAACCACAATATACACGAAAAGAACCGAAGGGGCCTCGTATTATAGCAGCAAAATATAATACTTCCTGTGTGAAGGCGGATCAATATCCTGAAGGGGATACTGTAGAAATTGCTTTCATCGGACGCTCTAATGTGGGCAAATCTTCGTTGATTAACTCGTTGTGTAATTATCGTGGGTTAGCCCTCGTTAGTGGTCAACCAGGTAAGACAAAGACGATAAACTATTTTGATGTGGAGTCAAAAGAGGATATTTCTGAAACAGAGGAGCGCCGTTATCATTGGTTCCTCGTTGACCTTCCTGGTTATGGATTTGCAAAGACAAATAAAGGAAACCGCAATTTGTGGTCTTCCTTTATTGCCGATTATATTTTACATTCTGAACGATTGATGTTGTTATGTTTACTAATTGATGGTCGTCATCCAGAGATGCCTATTGATAAGGTGGCTTATGACTGGCTCGTTGAAGCTGGTGTACCATTACAAATCGTAGTGACTAAGGTCGATAAATTAACAGCTAAAGAAAAATCTGCTAATTTAGCGATTATTAAAGAAATGTATCCCACTGCAACGCCGCCAATTCTGTATAGCTCTTTGAAGCATACAGGCCGTGAGCTTTTACAACAACGCATCAATAAAGTTCTAGTAGGAGATGAAGCATGAGTCAAACCAATGAATTAGAGATTATGGAACGCATCGCTCTAGATTTAGAGGGTGTGGAAGAGTCTCTTGCATCATCTTTTAATACAGGTGCAGAAGACTTTAATGCACTGATTCGACCATTATCTGCTGCAGGTGGCAAGCGCTTGCGTGCGCAATTATGTTTATTGATTGCTAATGCAGGTACATCTGTAGAACATCAGCGTATTAGAATTGCTGAAGCTGTAGAAATGCTTCATTTAGCGACACTGATTCACGATGATGTATTAGATCAAGCTGAGATTCGTCGTGGTGAAGAAACGATTCATATGCACAAAGGCAATAAGGTAGCCATCCTTAGTGGGGACTACTTATTTGCTAAAGCATTCCAAATCGTGTCTGAAATGCCTAATATGAAGTATTTACAGGTTTTTTCCCATATTATTACTTGCCTTGTGGAAGGTGAGTTCATGCAAATGGAAGATGTATATCGCATTGATCAAGGTATTGAACGGTATATGACCAAGACCCAAAAGAAAACAGCAGACTTTATGGAAGGCTGTATGGAATTGGGTGGCCTCTTGGGGGGCTGGAGCGAATCTGAAATCGTTGAGTTGAAAAAATATGGTCATGCTTTGGGCATGGCATTCCAAATCACTGACGATATTATGGATTATCGTGAAACAACAGAGACGACTGGTAAACCAGTGGGGAATGATCTTCGCGAAGGTTTATTGACATATCCGTTGTTAAGTATCGTCAATGATGATAATAAAGATAAACTGCTTGCAGATATTAAGTCCTTAAATAATGGCGGTGATGAGCAGGCGATTATCGACTATGTTATCAGTCAAGGTGGTATTGATAATACATTAGCTGTAGCTGATCAATATTGTAAAGATGCTTTGGCAGCACTCGATGCTGTACGCGATTTCCCAGGCAAGGAATTCCTTGTGATGGCAGTAGAAAATTTAGCTGATAGAAAGGTATAATATGGAACCATTCGAACCAAAACCGGACTTCGAATATCCCATACAAAAACCTTCTTTTGATAGTGTAGTTCGTCAAAAGCGTCGTGAAGCTGAATTAAAGGCTGAGCAAGAACGGTATAAGGTGGCAAATCAGCGGGTTCCTGAGGAACCGGAAGATGAACCTATTTATACTGAAATGGAACAGAAAATGATGGACGAAGCGCGGGAACTATCCCTTGTGGGCCATCTATCTGAATTGCGAAAGCGTCTAATTATAATGGCTGTTGCAGTTGTTATAGGAACTTGTATTTCTTATTATTATGTAGACTTTTTATTGGAAATACTCCTAAAACCAGCTGGTAAGCTCTATTATATGAAACCAACTGAAGCCTTCTTTACATATATGAAGGTGTCTATAGTAGGTGGTCTTATTATAGCGGCGCCTATTATATTGCATCAGATTTGGCTATTTGTTAAGCCAGCCCTTACTGTACGAGAAAAGCAGTTATCTAACTGGATCTTACCGGTTGCCATAGGACTATTTGGTATCGGTATTGTATTTTCTTATTTTCTCGTGTTACCAGCAGCCGTTAAGTTCTTTATGGGCTTTGCTACAGACGAATTACAACCGCTATTTTCCATTGGTCAGTACATGGACTTTGTATTATCCTTTGTACTACCCTTTGGATTTATCTTTGAGTTGCCGTTGATTTTAATCATTTTGGGATATTTCAACTTAATTACATCGCGTTTTTTAAAAACGAAGCGAAAGATATTTATTCTTATATCCTTTATCATAGGTGCTGTCATTTCACCAACACCGGATATGTTCTCTCAAACGATGATTGCATTGCCTATGATATTGCTATATGAAACGAGCCTATTTGTATTGGCTAAGATTATGAAGCGCTAAGGAGTTTATTTAGGAGGAACGATGAAAACCTACGAAAATTTAACCACTTATAACCCCGGTGAAATAGAAGGGAAATGGTATTCTTATTGGGAAAACCAAGGATACTTTCACGAAGAAGTAGACACAAATAAAGAACCATTTAGTATCGTATTGCCGCCTCCTAATGTAACTGGTATGTTGCATATGGGCCATGCTTTAGATAATACATTGCAAGATATCCTCATCCGTTTCAAACGCATGCAAGGCTACAATGTGTTGTGGATGCCTGGTACTGACCATGCTGGTATTGCTACACAAATCAAAGTAGAAGAGATGCTCGCTAAAGAAGAGGGGAAATCTCGCTATGATTTAGGCCGTGAAAAATTTGTAGAGCGCGTATGGGAATGGAAAAAAGAATACGGTGATACTATCGTAAAACAAATCCGTAGCTTAGGCGCATCTTGTGACTGGTCTCGCGAACGCTTTACATTGGATGAAGGATACTATCATGCAGTGCGTGAAGTATTTGTAAGCCTTTATGAAAAAGGTTTAATCTATCGTGGTGAACGTATTATCAACTGGTGCCCTCGCTGTGCTACTGCTTTATCTGATGTTGAAGTTGAACATGAAGATGAACATGGCCACTTATGGCATATTAAATATCCTGTAAAGGGTGAAGAAAATCGCTTTGTAGTTGTTGCTACAACTCGTCCAGAAACAATGTTTGGTGACGTAGCCGTAGCAGTAAATCCTGATGATGATCGCTATAAAGATCTCATCGGCAAAACATTGATTTTGCCATTTGTTAATCGAGAAATTCCTGTTATTGCCGATGACTATGTAGATGCTAGCTTCGGTACAGGTTGTGTAAAAATTACTCCTGCTCATGACCCTAATGACTTTGAAATGGGCCAACGTCATAATTTGGAATCCATCGTTGTTATGAACAATGATGCCACAATGAATGAAGGTGCTGGCAAGTTTAATGGCATGACTCGTGAAGAAGCTCGTAAACAAGTAGTAGCAGAACTCAAAGAATTAGGTTTACTTGAAAAAATCGATGATCATGACCATGCAGTAGGTCATTGCTCTCGTTGTAATACAATTATCGAGCCAATGGTATCTAAACAATGGTTCGTAGATATGAAACCATTAGCAGAGCCAGCTCTTAAGGTTGTTAAAGACCACGAAGTAGAGTTTGTTCCTGAACGTTTTACAAAAACTTATGTAAACTGGCTTGAAAACATCCGCGACTGGACCATTTCCCGTCAATTGTGGTGGGGCCATCGCATTCCTGCATGGTACTGTGATGACTGCGGTGAAACAATCGTAAGCCGTGAAGATATTACTGAATGTCCTCATTGCCACGGTCATGTTACACAAGATCCAGACGTTCTTGATACATGGTTTAGCTCTGGTTTATGGCCATTTGCTACTATGGGGTGGCCTGAACAAACACCAGAACTTAAACAATGGTATCCAACAAGTGTTCTTGTAACTGGTTACGATATCATCTTCTTCTGGGTTGCTCGTATGATTTTCATGGCTCTTGAGTTTGAACATGAAATTCCATTTAAACATGTATTTATTCATGGTCTTGTGCGCGATAGCCAAGGTCGTAAAATGAGTAAATCCTTGGGTAATGGTATTAACCCTCTTGAAGTTATCGACCAATATGGTGCTGATGCATTGCGCTTTACTCTCGTAACTGGCAATACACCTGGTAACGATATGCGCTTCTATATGGAACGCGTTGAAGCAAATCGCAACTTTGCTAATAAGATTTGGAATGCATCCAAATTTGTATTGATGAATCTTACAAATTATGATGAAAGCTTCGTTCCAACAGCAGATGATTTGACATTAGCAGACCAATGGATTGTTCAAAAATACAATGAAACAGTACAAAGTGTAACTTCTAACCTAGATAAATTCGAACTTGGTGAAGCGGCAAGCTCCGTATATGACTTCATTTGGAATACATACTGTGACTGGTATATTGAGTTAGCTAAACCTCGTTTATATAACGATGGTAATGAACGTGATCGTCGTACAGTTCAATACTTACTCGTAACAATCTTGCGTCACATGCTTGAATTATTACATCCATTCATGCCGTTCGTAACAGAACATATTTGGCAACACTTGCCTCATGAAGGGGATAGCATCGTTGTCACTAAATGGCCAGAAGCATTGAAGTTTGATAATCTTGAAGGTGCAGCACGTCAAATGGAAGTTATGATGGATGCCATCAAAGGTATTCGTAACATGCGTGCTGAAATGAATGTGCCTTTAGGCAAAAAAGCTGAGGTTATTGTGGCGCCAACAGATGAAGCATTGGCTCAAACTGTAGCAGATCATAGCGATTACTTCGTAACATTAGCTTGGGCTGAGAAGGTAACCATTCTTGGTGCCGATGATGCAAAACCAGAAAATGCAACTGTAACAGTTGTCAATGGTATGGAAGTATATCTCTTGCTTAAAGACTTAATCGATGGCGAAAAAGAAAGAGAGCGTATTGCAAAGGAAAAAATCCAAATGGAAAAAGAAATTTCTCGTTTGGAAGGTAAATTGTCTAACCAAGGCTTCCTAGCAAAAGCTCCTGAAGCTGTAGTAGCAAAAGAAAAAGAAAAGTTAGAAGAATATAAACAAAAACAACAAGCGTTATTGGAACGTGAAGCGTTCCTTGAAACCTTATAATAGGAGGTTTATATGACATATCAAGAGGCCTTAGCCTATTTAGAACAGGCATCTTCATTCGGTATTAAGCCTGGCCTTGAACGAATAACAGCCCTTATGGAAGCCTTAGGGAATCCACAAGAGGACTATAAAATTGTTCATGTTACAGGAACGAATGGTAAGGGCTCGGTTACCTCATATATTTCCTACGCACTGTTTACAAGTGGATTACGGGTGGGGCGATTTACATCGCCTCACCTTCAATCCTATACGGAGCGAATTCAAATTAATGATGGAAATATTACAGAGGAAGCCTTCGGTAATCTAATTAGCCGTGTAAAAGTGGCAGTTGATACTATCATTAGTAACGGCACAGAAGCACCAACGCAATTTGAAATTTTGACGGCTGCAGCCTTTTTGTTCTTCAAAGATCAAGCTGTAGACTATGCAGTGATAGAAGTTGGCTTAGGGGGATTACTAGACTCCACAAATATTGTGACTCCAAAAGTATCTGTTATTACCAATGTAACAATCGATCATCAAGCCTACTGTGGTGATACTGTTGAGGAAATTGCACGTCATAAGGCAGGGATTATTAAATCTAAAGTTCCTGTTGTAACGGCTGCACAGGATGCACCGCTTCGTATTATTGAAGAGGTAGCTAAAGAGAAGCATGCTAAAGTATATGCTTTCAATAAAGACTTTGGTATAGATAGCCGTAGTGCTGTAACTGGTGGCCAAATGATTACGGTTAGTACTAATGATGCCGCTCCTGCAATGTTGTTTACGACAATGGCAGGCATTCACCAATCTGTCAATCTTGCGTGTGCATTAATGGCTGTACGGTTACTGATGAAAGAAGATACTAACATCAGTGAAGAAACGATGCGTGAAGGATTTGCTCGCACTACGTGGGCAGGTCGATTTGAAGTTAAACGAGGCTTGGATCGCACCTTTATCTTTGATGGTGCTCATAATGCGGCAGGTGCTGAATCTTTCAGTATGACCTATGCTGAATTATTTAAGGACACTCCAAAAACGATTGTGATGGCAATTCTTAAAGATAAAAATCAGGATGCTATTATCCGCGAAGTTGTTAAGGCAGGCGATACGGTTCTAGTTGTACCAGCTCCAACAGATAGAACTGAAGTGCCAGAGGTTTTGGTTGAGAAAATACGTCACATCGTTCCAAAAGCTATAGCGCAAACAGCAGATTCTGTTGAAGACGCATTGGCTTTAGCATATAAACATACAAAAACTGGTGATATTATCACTGTTTGTGGTTCTTTATATATTTTAGGAGATGCTCGTCAGTGGTTTAACCATGAGATGAGTCACTAAGGTGAGCCTATGGAACTCTCACTTATTCCTAATCAGAAGAGAATTACATTTTATATTGAACGTTTAATTTATGGCGTTGTTGTGGCCATGCCTTTGCAACCAATGGTGGGTGATGTGCTCCTTTGGCTAGCAATAGGACTTGCACTATATGATTTAATATCTAGTAAATCTTTGAGCTTACCAACAGGCTATTTATCGTGGTCTGTTATGATTTTTGTAGTATGGACTGGCATATCTTCTATAGTGTCAGAAAATTGGGATTGGTCAATTCAAAGTTGGTTTTATCAAATTGTGGCCAGTGGCGGTATGTATTATTTAGTTCGTACATACATTCAAACGCCTAAACAGTGGAACTATTTTCTTCGTGCCTTGCTAGGTACTGCAGTTCTAGTGTGTATTATAGGTGCGTATCAATATGTATTTGTTCCTAATATACATATTAAAGAGTGGGTAGATGCGGCACAGTTCCCTAAATTGATGCGTCGCATGTCGTCTACATTACAAAATCCTAATTTATTGGGCGCCTATCTATTGATGGTACTCAGCGTATGTATCAGTTATATCTTGGTATATATGAAGGAAAATCGTACGCGCGAAGTTATTTCAATGCTAATTATAGGTATTATATTATTCTTAACGATGCTATTAACCTATTCTCGGGGAATTTGGATTAGCTTCGGAGCGATGATTTTGTACTGGGCAATCTTTGTGGAGCGAAGATTATTCTTATCCCTATTAGCAGTGCCAATAATTTTATATTTTTATGATGGTGAAATAGCTTCAAGGCTGTGGTCTATATTCCAAGGTCATGATACATCCGCTGATCTCCGATGGGCCTTATGGGATAGTACTATGTATATCGTAAGAGAAAATCCTATCTTTGGTATTGGGTGGAATACATTTTATTTAGTATATCCAGACTATAATTACTATATTCAAGGACCTCACATCTTGATGTATCATGCTCATAATTTATATCTTAATATGTTAGCTGAAACAGGTATTCCAGGATTACTATCATTCCTAGCAGTTATCGTAGGTCATGTTATTACATCTATAAGACTTAAAGGCGATATATTCCGTCAAGCTGCACAAATAGGTGTAGGTGCTTTGGCTATAGGTGTTTTATTTAGTGGCTTATCTGATTTTGAGCTATACAGTCATCAAGTGACTATTGTATTTTGGCAATTGTTTGGCTGGGTAGGGGCCTTTGTAAAAGTTCAACTGTCTGCTGATAAATCTGCATAATTGTCATATCTTGTATAATTAGCATGTTTTATGGTAGATATATAATTTCATAATATGGTATAATTAATACATACCTTGGGTAGGTACGTATTAAGTAGTATAACCGGTTTTCTAATGTTAGACATAATTGAACATTATCGTTGGCATTTGAAAGCCGGTTTTTTGTATATCATTGTATCTTTATAGGGAGGTGTATGGTCTAGTTCTTGTATATGAGATGTTGTTTTGTATTGAAAAGTGTCTATATATTGTATAGAGAGAGTTCGATTTAATTGAAAAACATCAATATATGCCATAAATCGATAATTCCTGTGAGTTATAGCGATGTGAATAAAACTTATGTGAATATATGAAAATCTATGCATTTTAATCATAATGCACCCATAAAGTGTGATGAAAAATACATTTTAGTCATATAAGTTGACAATACGTTGGATGTGGACTACGATGAAGTCGGTTTAAGGAACGACCAAGAGATCAAACTGTCGTTTATACAATGTTACTCTTAAAGGAGATGGTAATGGTGATAGACATCAAAGACCGCGTTAAATGTGCGGCCCTCCAAGGTAAAATTGTCACTGCTTATGATGCAGCTCTTTTGATTAACCCTAACGATAAAGTTGGTATTTCCGGCTTTACTCCATCTGGTTATGCAAAAGCAGTGCCATTGGCATTGGCAGAAAGAATGGAAAAAGAACCATTCAAAATTGATTTGTGGACAGGTGCTTCCGTAGGTGATGAAGCTGATGGTGCGTTAACTCGTGCTAACGGTATCAATCGTCGTTTCCCATATCAAACAAATGGGGATACACGTAAAGCCTTAAATAGCGGTGCTGTTAAATACATCGATATGCATTTAAGCACAATGGCACAAAATGTTCGCTATGGTTTCTTTGGCGATTTAGACGTAGCTATCGTAGAAGTTTGTCAAATCAACGAAGATGGCTCTTTAGTACCTACAACATCTGTTGGTAACTCTCCAACATTTGTTAGTCAAGCTAAAAAGGTTATCGTAGAAGTAAACGTATCCCAACCACTTTCCTTGGTAGGTATGCATGATATCTATGAACCACTCGATCCACCACATCGTAAACCAATTCCATTGGAAACACCTGGTGATCGTATTGGTACTGAAGCAATTCCTTGTGACCCAAGTAAAATTGTTGCAGTTGTACCTTGTGATGTTCCTGATACAACAAGACCTTTGGCACCTATCGATGATGATGCAAAAGCAATGAGTCAACACCTTATCAAATTCTTCGAACAAGAAATTGCAGAAGGTCGTTTACCTAAAAACTTGCTTCCATTACAATCTGGTGTAGGTTCCGTAGCAAATGCGGTAATCAGTGGTCTTGCTAAAGGCCCATTCACAGATTTGTCCATCTATACAGAAGTAATCCAAGATGGTATGTTCGACTTGATTGATGCTGGTAAAGTAACTGTATGTTCCGGTACTGCATTAAGTCCTTCTCCAGATGGGTTGAAACGTTTCTATGCGAATATTGATGAATATCGTAAAAAAATCATTCTTCGCCCACAAGAAATTTCCAACAACCCTGGTATTGCTCGCCGTATTGGTGTCATTGCCATGAATACCGCTATCGAATTTGATATTTTTGGCAATGTAAACTCTACTCATATTATGGGTAGCAAAATGATGAATGGTGTTGGTGGTTCTGGTGACTTTGCACGTAGTGCTTATCTCACTATTTTCTGCACTAACTCCGTTGCTAAAAATGGCGACATCAGTTCTATCGTTCCATATGTATCTCATGTGGATCACCCAGAACATGACACTATGATTTTCTGTACAGAACAAGGTGTTGCTGACTGCCGTGGTTTGAGCCCAGTGGAAAGAGCTCGTTTGATCATTGAAAAATGTGCTCACCCAGACTACAAACCTATGTTAACTGAATACCTAGAAAAAGCATTAGCTGCAACAAAGAATGCCCATACACCTATGTTGCTTGATGAAGCTCTTTCTTGGCATAAACGCTTCACAGAAACTGGAAGCATGAAAAAATAACCTGTTTTTTTAGGAGGATGATGAAAACATGGCTTACGAAAACTTAAAAGCCCAAATTGCTGAGTACAACAAACTTTGTGACGAAAAAAGTGCAAAAACTCCAGAACGTCAAAATTTAAAATACAACCGTGTATATACACCAGTTGATATCGAAGGTTTTGACTATGAACGTGATTTGGGTATGCCTGGCGAATTCCCTTATACTCGTGGCGTACAACCTACTATGTACCGTGGTCGTTTCTGGACAATGCGTATGTATGCAGGCTTCGCTACAGCAGAAGAATCTAACAAACGTTACCGCTACCTAATCGAGTCTGGTGCAACTGGTCTTTCCTGTGCATTCGACTTACCTACACAAATTGGTTATGACTCCGACGATGCAGTTGCAGAAGGCGAAGTTGGTAAAGTAGGTGTAGCGATTGACTCCTTGGCAGATATGGAAATCTTGTTCGACGGCATCGATCTTGGTAAAGTATCCACATCCATGACAATCAACGCTCCAGCATCCGTTTTGTTGGCAATGTACATCGCAGTAGCTGAAAAACAAGGCGTACCTTCCACAGAATTGAAAGGTACAATTCAAAATGATATTTTGAAAGAATACGCAGCTCGTGGTACTTACATTTTCCCACCAAAACCATCCATGCGTTTGATCACTAATATCTTCGAATATTGTTCTCAAAACGTTCCAAAATGGAACACAATTTCCATCTCCGGTTACCACATCCGTGAAGCAGGTTCCACAGCAGCTCAAGAAATCGCATTCACAATTGCTGATGGTATCGCATACGTAGAAGCAGCTTTGAAAGCTGGTCTTGATGTTGATACATTCGCTGGTCGTCTTTCCTTCTTCTGGAATGCTCATAACAACGTACTTGAAGAAGTTGCTAAATTCCGTGCATCCCGCCGTTTATGGGCAACAATCATGAAAGAACGTTTTGGTGCTAAAAAACCAAAATCCATGATGCTTCGTGTACATACTCAAACAGCTGGTTCCATGTTGACTGCACAACAAGTTGATAACAACATCGTTCGTGTTGCTCTTCAAACTGCAGCTGCTGTAATGGGCGGTACTCAATCCTTACATACAAACTCCCGTGACGAAGCATTGGCTCTTCCTACAGAAGCATCTGTACAAGTAGCTCTTCGTACACAACAAATCGTGGCTTACGAATCTGGTTTGGCTGACGTAGTTGACCCATTGGGCGGTTCCTACTATGTAGAAGCTATGACTAACGCTATCTATGACGAAGCTATGGCATACATCAAGAAAATTGATGAAATGGGCGGCGCTGTAGTAGCAATCGAAAAAGGCTACATCCAAAAAGAAATTCAAGAATCCGCTTACAAATGGCAAATGGAAGTTGAATCTGGCTTGCGCACAATCGTTGGCGTAAACAAATTCCAAGTTGAAGAAGAAGCTCCAAAAGACTTACTTCGCGTAGATGCTTCCGTTGGTGTTAACCAATCCAAGAAAACTCAAGCAGTTCGCGCTAACCGCGATCAAGCAGCAGTTGATAAAGCATTAGCAGCTCTTAAAGCTGGTGCAGCTGATGAAAACGTTAACTTGATGCCATTAATTCTTGATGCAGTTAAAACATACGCTACTTTGGGTGAAATTTGTAATGTATTGCGCGAAGTATTCGGTGAATACGAAGCTCATTCCACATTATAATATCGGCTAATTTCGGAGGTAATTAATCATGGCAGAAAAACGTATTAGAGTAATCGTAGCAAAACCAGGTCTTGATGGTCATGACCGTGGTGCAAAAGTAGTAGCACGCGCACTTCGCGATGCTGGTTTCGAAGTAATCTACACTGGTCTTCGTCAAACTCCAGAACAAATCGTAGAAGCAGCTCTTTCTGAAGACGTTAATGTAGTTGCATTATCCCTTCTTTCCGGTGCTCATAACACATTGTTCCCTAAAATTGTTGAACTTTTGAAAGAAAAAGGCATGGGCGATGTACTTGTAATCGGTGGTGGCGTTATTCCTGACGCTGATATCCCTGGCTTGAAAGCAGCTGGCGTAGCAGCAGTATTCACTCCTGGTACACCAACTGGCGATATCGTTAAATTCATCAACGAAAACGTTAAATAATTAATTGGGCAAGAGAGGAGCACAACTGAATAGTTGGCTCCCCTCTATTCCCATATTCTAAGATAGGTGGTGAGGCGAGTGGATTTAGTTAAAGAACTTTTCGAAGGTTCTCGACTAGCCTTAGCACGGTCCATAACAGCTGTAGAAAACGAGTATGATAATGCCATTGATATTATGAAGGCTATTTACCCTAAAACAGGGAATGCACGTATTCTCGGTATTACTGGGGCCCCTGGTGCTGGTAAAAGTACGTTGACAGATAAAGTTGTTAAACATTATCTAGATCAAGGTAAGAAAATCGGCATCGTTGCCATCGACCCAACTAGCCCATTCTCTGGTGGTGCTATCTTGGGGGACCGTATTCGAATGAATGATTTGACATTAAATGAAAATGTATTTATTCGAAGCATGGGCACGCGTGGTAGTCTTGGTGGTTTGTCCAAAAAGACTGCAGACGTTGTAAAACTCATGGATGCCTTTGGCATGGATTTAGTAATCATTGAAACAGTAGGTGTAGGTCAATCTGAAGTAGATATCGTAAAAAATGCAGATACTACATTGGTTGTACTTGTTCCTGGTCTCGGTGATGATATCCAAGCTATCAAGGCAGGTATTCTTGAAATTGGCGATGTATTTGCTATCAATAAAGCTGACCGAGATGGTTGTGATCGTTTGAATGTAGAAATTGAAATGATGCTTGACCTAGACTCTCGTGAAGTAAAATGGCGCCCACCGATTAAGCGCACAATTGCTAGTAAAGACCAAGGCGTAGATGAACTCATCGACGCTTTAGATGAACATTTTGAGTATCTTGAAGATTCTGGTGAATTGGAATCTCGTCGGGCAGAACGTACTCGTGATGAAATCATCGCAATGATTAATGAACAAATTGGTCGTTATGTAGCTGACAAAATCGTTACAAGCGACGAATTTAATAGCCAAGTGGCAGCTGTTAATGAACGCGAAAGCGATCCATACACAGTTGTTAACGGCGTAATGACAAGCGTGCTAAAGTAGACGGCGACTACATAGCATTAGAGATTTAGCCTTATAAAGGAGATAATCGAAATGGCTTTTAAAGTATTACAAGTGGATCACATCGGTATTGGTGTTAATGATTTAGCAGCAACTAAAGAATTCTATAAAAATGCATTGGGTATTGAACATCTTCCTGAAGATGAAGTGGTTGAAGAACAAAAAGTAAAAGTATCCTTCTTCCCATGTGGCGATGCTGAACTTGAATTCTTAGAAACTACAACTCCAGATGGCCCTATTGGTAAATTCATCGAAAAAAATGGCGGTCGTGATGGTATCCAACACGTTGCATTGCGCGTTGATAATATTGAAAATGCTATTGCTGATTTGATGGCTAAAGGCGTTCGTATGATTGACGAAAAACCTCGTTACGGTGCAGGCGGTTCCTCCATTGCTTTCTTACATCCAAAAGCAACAGGCGGCGTATTGCTTGAATTATGTCAACGTATGAAATAATACAGTATCCAATTCACATCATTATGTATGAGTAATAGATATACATATTCATATAATCATGAGTTATATATTAAATATGTATGCATGCTTGAACTTTAATTATTAATGAAATAAAATGATACTGTAACAAGTTTTATTTGGAGGTGCTATAATGGCAACAGTGCAAGAAAAAATCGAGTTATTGCACGAAAAACTAGCTAAAGTTAAAGCTGGTGGCGGTGAAAAACGCGTTGAGAAACAACATGCTCAAGGCAAAATGACTGCTCGTGAACGTTTGGCTAAATTGTTCGATGATAACTCTTTCGTTGAACTTGATCAATTTGTTAAACATCGTTGTGTTAACTTCGGTCAAGACAAGAAAGAATTACCAGGCGAAGGTGTAGTAACTGGTTATGGTACTATTGACGGTCGTTTAGTATATGCATTCGCACAAGATTTCACTGTAGAAGGTGGTTCTCTTGGTGAAATGCATGCTGCTAAAATCGTTAAAGTACAACGTTTAGCAATGAAAATGGGTGCTCCTATCGTTGGTATCAATGATTCCGGCGGTGCTCGTATTCAAGAAGCAGTAGATGCGCTTGCTGGTTACGGTAAAATTTTCTTTGAAAATACAAATGCATCTGGCGTTATTCCACAAATTTCCGTAATCATGGGTCCATGCGCAGGCGGTGCTGTATATTCTCCAGCATTGACTGACTTCATCTACATGGTTAAACACACATCTCAAATGTTCATCACTGGTCCTGCAGTTATCAAATCTGTAACTGGTGAAGAAGTAACAGCTGAAGACCTTGGTGGTGCAATGGCTCACAACTCCGTATCTGGTGTTGCTCACTTTGCAGCTGAAGACGAAGATGATTGCATCGCTCAAATTCGCTACTTATTAGGCTTCTTGCCATCCAATAACATGGAAGATGCTCCATTAGTAGACACTGGCGATGATCCAACTCGCGAAGACGAAGGCTTGAACAGCTTGTTGCCTGATAACAGTAACATGCCATACGACATGAAAGATGTTATCGCAGCTACTGTAGATAATGGCGAATACTATGAAGTACAACCATTCTATGCTACAAACATTATCACTTGTTTCGCACGTTTTGACGGTCAATCCGTTGGTATCATTGCTAACCAACCAAAAGTAATGGCTGGTTGCTTGGACATCAATGCATCCGACAAATCTTCCCGTTTCATCCGTTTCTGTGATGCTTTCAATATTCCAATCGTTAACTTCGTTGACGTTCCTGGTTTCTTGCCTGGCACAAATCAAGAATGGGGCGGTATCATTCGTCATGGTGCTAAAATGTTGTATGCTTACTCTGAAGCTACAGTACCAAAAATTACTGTTATCACTCGTAAAGCATACGGCGGTTCTTACCTCGCTATGTGTTCCCAAGATTTGGGCGCTGACCAAGTATACGCTTGGCCTACATCCGAAATCGCTGTAATGGGTCCTGCTGGTGCAGCTAACATTATCTTCAAAAAAGATGAAGACAAAGACGCTAAAACAGCTAAATACGTAGAAGAGTTCGCAACTCCATATAAAGCTGCAGAACGTGGCTTCGTAGATGTTGTAATCGAACCAAAACAAACTCGTCCAGCAGTTATCAACGCTTTGGCTATGCTTGCAAGCAAACGCGAAAACCGTGCTCCAAAGAAACATGGTAATATTCCATTATAATTCGATTCGATAACAAGATCATCGAATTTGGGAGATACCTTTCTTTACTACTTTTTTAGAAAGGGGAATGATTATGGAAGGACAAGCAGTTACTACCAATCCTTGGTTAATCATGGCCATTAATATGACAGTTGTATTTGTTGTGTTGATTCTTTTAGGTATTTTGATGTCAATCGTTCATTTGATTGACCCTACTAAGAAGAAAAAAGACGTACCACCAAGTGCACCTGTTGCGGCTCCCGCAGCTACACCGGTGGCTGCACCAAATGCATCTGCTCAAAATGAAGGTGAAGTAGTAGCAGCTATCGTAGGTGCCATTGTGGCGATGGGGTATTCATCTGAACAAATTGCATCTATTCGACCTACAGCAACCAGTGCTAAATGGCGCTTGGAAGGTCGTTTAAGCGGTAGAGGTTAATAATATTTTAGGAGGCATTTGTAATGAGCAATGCTACAACAACTAACGGTAAAGCTCCATCTCAAGATGTAGTAGCAGTAATCGTTGGTGCATTAGCGGCAATGGGTTATTCCGCTGATCAAATCGCGCATATCCGTCCAATCGTAAGCTATAATTGGAAAATGGAAGGACGTTTGCGCGGTAATCGATAAGATTATTGGCAGTTAGATAATCTAATAGATTATCCAATTTATATGTGTAAAGAAAATTTATAAGTATTGTGTAGACACTACACATTTTGGAGGAATTTAAAATGAAAAAATTCAACATTACAGTAAACGGCACAGCATATGATGTAGAAGTTAATGAAGTAAAAGGTGCAGCTCCTGCAGCAGCTCCTAAAGCAGCTCCAGCAGCAGCTCCTAAAGCAGCTCCTGCACCAGCTCCAGCTCCAGCTGCAGCAGCAGCTCCAGTTCCAGCAGGTGCTGAAACTGTAAAAGCTCCAATGCCTGGTAAAATCTTATCTGTAGCAGTATCCGCTGGTCAAGCAGTTAAAAAAGGCGAAACTTTGTTGATCCTTGAAGCTATGAAAATGCAAAACGAAATCGCAGCTCCTCATGATGCTGTAGTTTCTGAAGTTCGCGTAGCAGCTAACCAAACTGTATCCACTGGCGACGACATGGTTGTTCTTGGTTAATACCAAGTTGTGTGTGGCGCGGCTGAGCCGCGTCATATAACAATTTTATATTTGTGAAAGGGGAACGCATATGGAGGCTTTTGCTGTTGCGATTCAATCCGTTATTACAGATAGCGGGTTCCTCGCATTTACAACAGGCAATGCTATTATGATTCTTGTAGGTTTGATCCTATTGTACTTGGCATTTGCTAAAGAGTTTGAACCTTTATTGTTGGGTCCGATTGCGTTTGGTTGTGTACTTGCTAATATTCCTCGTAATGGTTTCGAAGAAGGCGTTATGGCACTTATTAGCGCAGGTATCTCCCAAGAAATCTTCCCACCTTTAATTTTCCTTGGTGTAGGTGCAATGACTGACTTTGGTCCACTCATTGCTAATCCTAAAACATTGCTTTTAGGTGCTGCTGCTCAAATCGGCGTATTCGTTGCTTTAGGTGGCGCAATGATGCTTGGCTTCACAGCTCAAGAAGCAGCTGCTATCGGTATCATCGGTGGTGCTGACGGCCCTACATCCATTTACTTAGCTACTAAGCTAGCTCCTCATTTATTAGGTGCTATCGCGGTTGCCGCATATTCCTATATGTCCTTGGTACCGTTGATTCAACCACCTGTAATGAAATTATTCACTACGCAAAAAGAACGCGAAATTGTTATGGAACAATTGCGTGACGTTACACGTTTTGAAAAAATCGTATTCCCAATTATTTCTACGATCTTCATTTCCTTATTGCTTCCTTCCATTACATCCCTTTTAGGTATGTTGATGTTAGGTAACTTGTTCCGTGAATCTGGAGTAACTGATCGTTTGTCCGATACATCTCAAAATGCTTTGATCAATACTGTTACTATCTTCTTAGCAACTGGTACTGGTTTAACAATGAGTGCGGAACACTTCTTAAGCGTGCAAACACTCCTTATCATTTGCTTAGGTTTGGTTGCATTCATCGGTGGTACTGCTGGTGGCGTATTATTCGGTAAATTGATGAGCTTAGTAGATGGTGGTAAAACAAATCCACTTATTGGTTCTGCTGGTGTATCCGCGGTTCCAATGGCGGCTCGCGTATCTCAAGTTGTAGGTGCGAAAGCTAACCCAGCTAACTTCTTGCTCATGCATGCTATGGGTCCAAACGTAGCTGGCGTTATCGGTACAGCAGTAGCAGCAGGTACAATGCTTGCTATGTTGTCCAGCCACTAGTAATTTAATAATTATTCACCAAGGTGTGCCTAATTAGGTACACCTATTGGTGAATATAAAAACCCTTCAAATCTATGTATTCATGCATAAATAGGGTATATTTGCAATAAATGCTTTTCAGATCGGTCATTAGGTGATACAAGCATTCACACAATAACCTTCTAGTGCTTTAAATTTAGTAGAGGTGGTCACTTGTTATCTGTAGAATTAAAAATACTGATTTGTTTTATCTGGGCATTTATTGTATTTTTTATTACGGCACTGATTATCGGTGTTGAAGGCAAAGCTAAATGGTTTCAACGCAGAACTAAATATACTTGGTTTAATCGCCGAGGATTTTTAGGTGAAACCTTATTCTTTGGGTATCCTAAAACAAGAGAGGGATATGGGATTACTTTTTTGATGGCTTCCGCCATTGGTATCGTAGGTTATATTTTATACCTCTTATAACTATATCAGTGCATTTCTCTGAAGGGAGATGATGATGTATGGGTACTGCAGAACAAACCTTAATCGTCCTCGCAGTCATGGCTGTTTTATTTGTTACGGAAATTATTCCTTTAGCTATTACTTCTTTAGGCGGCGCTATTACACTTGGCCTTATGGGTATTATTACTCCTAAGGTTGTATTCTCTGGTTTATCTGATAGTACAGTTGTGTTGTTTGCTGGCATGTTCGTTGTTGGTGCAGCATTGTTCTACACTGGTTTGGCTCAAAAAATTGGGGAAACAGTAGTATCTCATGCTGGTACTAGCGAAAATGGCTTAATGCTAGCAATCATGGTTGTTACAGCAACTATGTCCGCATTCTTATCTAACACTGGTACTACAGCTGCTTTACTTCCTGTAGTTGTTGGTATCTGTGCTGTTGCTAAGATTCCTGCATCTCGCCAATTGATGCCTTTAGCATTCGCTGCAGGTATTGGTGGTATCATTACAATGGTTGGTACACCTCCAAACATTATTGTAAGTGGTACATTAACTAAATTTGGTGAACAACCATTTGGTTTCTTCGAATTTGCTTGGATCGGTATTCCTTTGACTATCGCCACAATCGCATTCATGATGCTTATTGGTAAACATTTATTGCCTAAACATGAAATTCAAGATGCTGGCGACGTTGAACAAGAAGTAGCTGCTGAAGATATTTCTAACGATCCTAAGAAACAATTATACTCTGGTCTTATTCTTTTAGGTGTAATCATTGCTATGATTTTAGGTGACTTCCTAAAAGGTTATGGTATCAACTTACCATTGAGCATGGTTGCAGTTATTGGCGCAATGCTTTGCGTATTAACTGGTTGCTTGAACGAAAAACAAGCTTACACATCTATTGACTGGGTAACAATCTTCTTATTTGCTGGTATGATGCCAGTAGCAACTGCACTTGACCAATCTGGTGCAGGTAAAATGATTGCTAATGCAGTAATCGGTGTTATGGGTTCTGACCCTAGCCCTTACTTTGCAACAGCAGTATTATTCGCATTGTCTTGTGTTATGACTCAATTTATGTCTAACACAGCATCTTGTGCATTGTTGGCTCCTATCGGTATCTCCATTGCTCAAGGTATGGGCGCTGACCCTCATGCTGTATTGATGGCTATCGGCGTTGCTGCATCTTGTGCATTCGGTACACCTGTAGGTACACCTCCAAATACATTAGTACTTGGCCCTGGTCAATACAAATTTACAGACTATGTAAAAGCCGGCGTTCCATTGATTTTAGTTTGCTTCGTAGTAAGCTTAATTATCATTCCAATGGTATGGCCATTCTTCCCTGGTAAATAATAGGGGATAGGTTACTCTACTATAAAGCACATACGAGGTCGAATCGTAAGATTCGGCCTCGTTTTTTATGATTTTAGCCTATATGATTTTAATATAGATTACATATAAGTGTAATCAAAAGCAATATGAATTAAACTAATTTGCATGATTAATTTTACACAATTGACTACATCGAAAAAAATATGATATAGTATATTGTGTAAGATATAATAATGTAATGTTGAATAAGGAGGTCATCTATGACAAAAGAAAGATTTAACATGTTAGTTGGTTCTATTGGTGCATTTATTGGTGTATTTGTATTTTTAGCCTATATCCCACAAATAATTGCTAATCTTCATGGTCAACCTAGTCAACCATGGCAACCATTATTTGCAGCAGTATCCTGTTTGATCTGGGTATTATATGGTTGGACAAAATCACCTAAACGTGATTATATTTTAATCGTACCAAACCTTGCAGGCGTTATTTTAGGTACACTAACATTCTTAACATCTTTCTAAGTGCTATAAGAAAAAAATAGTATTATTGTTATATAGTGAATAATAGTAAAGATATTACTTTACTTTATAAATATAAATGAGGTCGAATCGTATGATTCGGCCTTTTTTAGAGTGAAGTTTATATGTTAGATTAAAATATAGATAAGCGTTAAATCTGTTGTAATAAAAAAATAGTTTTTATGATAATAAATATTGATAATTAAATTCCTATTATAATGATTAGGATTTTATAAAATTGATAATTACAACATTCTCATTTGTTAAATATCATATTCAATTAATTAAATGAAAAGTAATATCAAAATACCTATAAACATAGGCTTTGTATGATAAAAATGAAAAAGTAATATGCAAAAATATATACAGTTTTTTATCATTTTCATTTGACTTTCAAAAAGAACTGTGTGATAATGAGAACATAAGTTGAGGCAAGTGCCTTTCTAAATGATAATAAAAAGTTCTGATCTATATTTTTATGGAGGTCCTAATTATGAGAGTTATTGCTGATGGTTGCATTAAATGTGGTTCTTGCGCATCTGTTTGCCCAGTTTCTGCTATTTCTGAAGGCGAAACTAAATATGAAATCAACGATACTTGCATCGATTGCGGTTCTTGCGAATCCGTTTGCCCAGTATCTGTAATTTCCGCTGAGTAATCACAAATTAAACGGCCCCTCATTGAGGGGCTTTTTATTTTGCCTAAATTTGCTTAACTTAGTATAATAGGACTATTAAGATATATATTATTATAAGGGAGTACAGCTTGTTTTATATTATACTAATTCTTTGGTTACTCTTAGATCAATGGACTAAATATTACATTATGAATCATTTTATGTTAGGTGAGTCTTTAGTGGTTATACCCAATGTATTTCATTTAACATATATTATTAATCGCGGTGCAGCATTTGGTATGCTTGCTAATCAGCGATGGTTTTTCTTACTGGTAGCGGTTATTTTGCTAGGCGCATGTGCATATTATTGGAAGCGCTTATCAAAAGGTCCGTGGACTTTACAGATTGGA
Organism: Veillonella sp.; assembly: GCF_041333735.1. Lineage (NCBI taxonomy): Bacteria > Bacillati > Bacillota > Negativicutes > Veillonellales > Veillonellaceae > Veillonella > Veillonella sp. The sequence continues at coordinate 96,861 of NZ_JBGKFB010000001.1, read as the reverse complement.
TCTGCTTTATTAGTGTCTGGTGCTATTGGTAATGGCATTGATCGTTACATGATTCATGGTGTGGTAGATTTTTTTGATTTCCGTATATGGCCTATTTTTAATGTTGCTGATATTGGTATCTGTGTAGGCGTAGCTTTAGTAGTCTACTATTTATTTACATTAAAAGATGATGATAAATAATTCATATATTATGACATATAATTAATTAATATATGATACTTAACTCATAGAGAGGTAGAGGATGAACGAATATATTGTAAATGCTGAGCAAGACGGTATGAGACTGGATGTATTCTTAACAGAACATATGGAAGGGTCTCGTAGTTATATTCAAAGTTTAATTAAAGGTGGTCACGTTACAGTAGGTGCTAAGGTAGGGAAAGCAAATCTTAGACTTACACCAAATGCTGTTGTACGTGTAGAGATACCGGAGCCTGAATCTGTAGAGGTAAAACCAGAGGATATTCCTTTAGATGTATTGTATGAAGATCATGATATTATCATTGTAAATAAACAACGTGGTATGGTTGTTCATCCTGCGGTGGGCAATTATTCGGGTACACTTGTTAATGCATTGCTATATCATTGTAAGGATTTGTCCGGTATTAATGGTGAGATTAGACCTGGTATTGTTCACCGTTTAGATAAGGATACATCTGGTGTTATGATGGCTGCTAAAAATGATGCAGCTCATATAGGTTTAGCGGAGCAGGTAAAGGAGCATTCTGCTAAACGGACATATTTAGCATTAGTACAAGGTAATATTGTAGAAGAAAAGGGTACTATTAAAGCTCCTATTGGAAGACATCCTAAGGATCGTATGAAAATGGCTGTTGTCTTTGAAAATAGTAAGGATGCAGTCACTCACTTTAACGTGGTTGAACGATTTGGACATCAAACCTTGGTTGAATGTAATTTAGAGACTGGGCGCACACATCAAATTCGTGTACATTTTGCTCATATTGGACATCCTGTTGTTAATGATCCGTTCTATGGTTACCGTCGTATGGATTTTCCTATTGAAGGACAGGCATTGCACTCTAAATCTTTAGATGTAAAACATCCTATTACAGGTGAAAGTATGCATTTTGAGGCGCCTCTTCCAGATGACTTCAAAGCATGTATAGAGTTTGCTAAAACATATCGAGAAGATAAGCGTAAATAAGCGAAAAAATGAAAAGAAATCAAACGAAATGTAAAGAAACATAGACAAACGTAGACAAACGTAAATACATGCAAATGAAATAACTGTCTTATATTGTGGTTTACTAAATAATCTTCTAACTATATTTGTAAAGGGGCATAGAGAACTCTGTGCTATAAGGGCGTATATATGGAAAAGAAACGCTTATTGATGGATCAAGATGCTATTATGCGCGCGATTCGTCGTATTAGTCACGAAATCCTAGAACGTAATAAAGGCTTATCTAATGCTCTTATTGTAGGCATTGAACGACGTGGTGTTATTTTGGCAAAACGTTTGCAGGCCGAAATCGAACGCATTGAAGGTATTCGTATTGAATGTGAATCACTCAATGTTGCTATGTATCGTGATGATCGTGATGCTCGCCAAAAAGAGGGGAAACCATGTACGATTGATACAACGGAGAAAACAATCATTCTCGTGGATGATGTACTTTACACAGGGCGTACTATTCGTGCAGCGTTAAATGCATTGATGACATCTGGTAGACCTAAATCTATTCAATTAGCAGTTCTCGTGGACCGTGGTCATCGTGAATTGCCGATTCGCGCAGACTATGTGGGTAAAAATATTCCTACATCACATCTTGAAAGTGTACGAGTTGCCGTAGAAGACTTAGATGGTGAAGAAGGGGTTACAATACAGGAATAATCTGTATTGTAACCCCTTTTTTGCTTAAATTAAAATTATACTTTTTATTTGATATATTGCGGTGTATAGGTATAGTCTGTATGCCCTATACGTTTACCTTTATTATGGAAACATAAGGCTTGTATATCTGTAGCTAGTGTATCTATATGATGCATAGATTTTCCAAGATTATTGAGCTGAGTAGGTGCTTTAGCCCATTTTTGAATGAGTGGAATGTCATGTTTAGTCCTCAGCCATTGACGTCCTCTGTCGTTAAAGGCTAGTAATCTAGCGTATTGAGGACCGTCTTGCATAGCGATATTTATCAAGTCTTTCGTAATGCCTAATGTAAGATATGCACCCATGCGCTGTAAACGGGCGTAGGTGTAGCGCTTGGATTTTATTTGCTCAATGGCAGATTCCCATGAAGGCTGTTGTGCTGCTTTTAACCATAAGTGCTCGATACCTTCTGTGAAATCGACGAATCGTTCTAATTCACTTGCCGAAATGCGGCGACTCAACATATGAACCATATCATGGTATCGACTGTAATCGACATAGTCACCAGTTGTGATTCTATGAGTCATATCATCTAGAATCGGTGTTGGGATAGCAACTTGAAGTGCTGAATACATATCTAAAGGAGTAGCCGTTGTGATGAGTTGCCGCAATGCTGTACCTGATGACAACTCTTGATTGATAGTTTTGTTATGGTGATCAGAGGTACGCTGAATAGGAATATACGCTAAATCTGGGTGATATTTTAATCCAGCTCGTATATATTCTAGCCCTAATAAGGCATTAGGTGTGCTAAGCATTTCAGAGCCTAAGGCTTTACGGAAGGCCGTTCCATAGGACATTCCTTCATTTAAATAATTTCGTAACTCATTTTGGGTACTTTCACAATCCATACGTTTGGCTATACCTATGAGCGTATTTAGATTAGTAGTTTCAGAACCAAAGGAGAGGGTATCAATAGAGAGTGCTTTCACCATACGGATGGCGCCAGTTCCAAATAGTTGCGCGCTGCCTAAGGAATAGAGTGTAGGGAGTTCGATAACAACATCTGCACCGCCAAGAATGGCCCAACGAGCACGATCGAACTTTGAGAATAGGGCCGGCTCACCACGTTGTACAAAGGAGCCACTCATAATACAGATGCGCAATGCATCAGGGCATTTTGAAGCTAACGTATGTAGTTGGTGTGCATGTCCATTGTGAAATGGATTGTATTCGCAAATAATACCGATGGTTTTCATAGTGACTCCTTTCATTATTGTTAGTGTAACAAAGCATAGAGGTACTGTAAATAAATTTTGAACTTAAGAGGGGATATGGTGAAGAAATAGACGTAAAAATGTACGTAAAACTAAAGTTTATTGTAGATTTTATTTGTTCTATAGGCTATAATTAACTGTAAATGCTGAATTGATGTGAGGTATATGATGAAACAAAATTGGAAACGTACATTACAAGGGGCTCTGCTCGGTGCTGCGCTACTAGCAATGGCGGGATGTGGCTCTACAAATGTAATGGATACATATAGTTTTGGCCATCAAGTTATCCGTGTTGGTCAATCTGAAATTACCATTGCTTTACCTTATGAAATGGGTAAAAGTACAAAAAATATGTCTGATGATGGGTATCCTATTGATATTTATGGATCTGTTACAGAACATATGGTAATTGAGGTTGAGGCTTTGCGTGCTGGTGAAAACAAACCTTTGCCAACGGTAGATGAGTATGTTAACCGCAGCAAATCTGAGTTTACTAAAATTGGTGGCACCATCAAGGAAGAGTCTGTAGCTTTAGATGGCGCATCTGCTAAAAAGCTTGATGTGACCTATACGACTCAAGGGCAAACATTTAGATTTTCTCAATACGTATTCTTAGATCATGGCGTATTGTGGAATATAGTCTACCAATATCCTGAAAAGGATCAGGTAGGTGCTGATATCAGCAAAGAAATTCAAAACAAGATTCAAGTTACACAACAGAAAGAGGGTTAATCGATGAACGTATTAGTAGTTAACTGCGGTAGTTCTTCCTTGAAGTATCAATTACTTGATATGACAACTGAAACAGAATTGGCAAAAGGTCTTTTTGAGAAGATTGGTGATCAAGATGCTATCTTCACTCATAAACGTCCTAACGCTGACAAATTAGAACGCGTTGAACCAATTTTGAACCATAAAGAAGCTCTTCGCATTTTGCTTGATATTTTAGTTGATGCTGAATATGGTGTAATTAAGTCCATGGACGAAATCGACGCTGTTGGTCACCGTGTAGTACATGGCGGTGAAAAATTCGCTGACTCCGTATTGATCACTCCAGCTGTTATGGAAGCATTAGAAGAATGCTGCGCATTGGCTCCATTACATAACCCACCAAACATTCAAGGTATCGAAGCTTGCCAAGCTATCATGCCAAACGTACCACAAGTAGCTGTATTCGATACTGCATTCCACCAAACAATGCCTAAAGAAGCTTATATGTATGCGCTTCCTTACGAATACTATGAAGACTATGGTATCCGTCGTTATGGTTTCCATGGTACATCCCATAAATACGTTGCACAACGTTGCGCTGAATTGATGGGTAAACACATGTCTGACCTTCGTATCATCACATGTCACTTGGGTAATGGTTCTTCCGTTTCCGCTATTAAAGGTGGTCGTTCCATCGATACAACAATGGGCTTCACTCCATTGTCCGGTTTGATCATGGGTACTCGTACTGGTGATATTGACCCAGCTATCGTTCCATTCTTGATGAATAAAACTGGCATGAACTACGAAGAAGTAGACACTGTAATGAACAAAAAATCCGGTGTACTTGGTATTTCCGGCGTGTCCAATGACTTCCGTGTTATCGAAGAAGCAGCAGCTAATGGTAACAAACGTGCTCAATTAGCATTGAACATGTTCCATTACAAAGTTCGCCGCGTAATTGGTGCATTCGCAGCAGTTATGGGTGGTGTTGACGCTATCGTATTCACAGCTGGTATCGGTGAAAACGGTATCGGTAACCGTGATGCAATCTGCAACGGTTTAGAATACTTGGGTACTCGTATTGACTCTGAACGTAATAATATCCGCGGTAAAGAACAAGAAATCAGTGCTGAAGGCTCCAAAGTTAAAATCTTCGTAATCCCTACAAACGAAGAAATCATGATTGCTCGCGATACTCAACGTATTACAGCATCTTTGAAAAAATAATATAGTTCGTATCTGAACTAGGTGACTAATAGAGTCATAAAACCCCGTCTATATCTTAGGTATAGACGGGGTTTTTGTAGTTTTTATACCTAGAATACCTTATAATAGAATGTATAGTTATAAAGTAGTAGTTCTTTTAAAGGGGTAACACATGACAGTATTATATGAAGAAAAATCTCAACGTGCTAAAAGTGCAGAGTGGTTAGTATTATGTTTTGTCATTCTATTATTATGCGGTGTAGCATACACTACATATCGTAGCATTAATTTACATACTGTGCTAATAGCTGAATACTTTATTGAAATTATGGCCATAATCGTAATTGTGAAACAGGCGGTTAGCCGATATACCTATATTTTGACAGATACAAAGTTGGTCATTGAAGAATCTTCTATCTTTAGAAAACGCCATTTTGAAGTAGATTACGATATGATTGATGGGGTGTTTAAGTTTGAACGTGAATTATTGACGAATATTAAATATCGATATAAATACAGAAAATGTTCTACATCTGATCCACGTCCTATATGGTCTCTAGTGTATGCGATTGTAAAGGGTGATAAGGTCCAAAATGGTCGCCTTTTACTGAAAGCAGATGATAAATTCTTTGAAATCTTAGAAGAACATGTACCAGGGCGTATCCGTGTGCCGCAAGCAGACATTGTATTCTATGCTGCAGTGCGTGCTGATGCGGTAAAACACGGAGAAGATGTACAAGAGTACTATAAAAAGTTAACTACTCCTGAAAAGGATGGCCCAGATATTACTGTTTAGTTTACAAATATTCTGATTTATATTTTGTGATCTATATTTTCTGAGCTATGTTAGTTAGTCTTATTAATAAAATAGTTAAATTAACTAAAATTCTTATACCGTAAAGGAGTGCAAATGGCTGGATTATATTTGGCGAGCCAATCACCACGAAGAACTGAATTATTAACACAAGTTGGCATTGATCATATTGTCGTATCGAGCACCTATGAAGAGGCTAATACTGGATATGATGATCCCATTGAAATGGTAAAAGCACAGGCTTTAGGTAAAGCTCGTGCTGCTGTAGATGTCCCTGAAGGTAGTATTGTGTTAGGCGCAGATACGATTGTCGTGCTAGATAATCAAGTGTTAGGCAAACCTCATGATGCGGCTGAGGCCCGTCATATGCTAGAACGTTTATCAGGCCAAGTTCATTCTGTTATTACGGGAGTAGCCTTACTCATTAAAGATCAGGAAATAGTTTTTCATAATGAAACAAAGGTATATTTTAAAAAGTTAGCTCCTTTTGAAATTGAATCCTATATCAGTAGTGGTGAGCCTATGGATAAGGCTGGCGCCTATGGTATACAAGGTAAAGGTGCTTTATGGGTAGAAAAGATTGAAGGCTCTTATACCAATGTGGTGGGCTTGCCTGTTGAGCATGTGTATGATGAACTATGCAAGGCATTAGGCGCTAAATAATACTATCGCTTTGTAGCAATAATATTATAATTGGCTGTGCTGTGCTGTGCTGTGCTGTGCTGTGCTGTGCTGTGCTGTACAAGTAATATATAAAGAGAGTAGATGTGTTGGTTGCTTGATCGATAGATGGTGTTATCTATTTGAATGGAGAGATTCTATGGAAGTACCAACAGTAAGTGTAAAAGACATGTTGCCGTTTCAACGGCCGCGAGAGAAGTTTCTTACCCTAGGGCCATCCCATATGGCGATGGAGGAACTATTAGCTATTTTATTACGAACAGGGGTAAAGGGGCAGTCCGCCATTTCCTTAGCTAACGATATCGTACAATCCTTTGATGATGGCGTATATGGTTTAAATCGAATGACCGTTGGAGAACTCGTTAAAATCAAGGGTATTGGTACAGATAAAGCGGTGACCTTATGTGCAGCTCTTGAGATGGGGCGGCGCTTGGGAGAGCTTAAAATCAAGGAAACTTACGAAGATTTTTCACAGCCCTTTGTTATAGCCCAATATGTAATGGAGCGTTTACGTCACGAAGATGTTGAGCATGTATGGGCAGCTATGTTGACGTCACGAAATAAATTGATTCAATTAGAACATATTTCTAATGGCGGTCTAGTATCTAGTCTCGTAGAGCAACGTGCTGTTTTTAAGAAGGCCATAGCGTGTAATGCGGCGGCCATTATCTTAATACATAATCATCCATCTGGCGATAGTCGTCCTAGTGATGAAGATATACGACTAACCAAGTTATTTGTCAGTGCAGGTCAGTTCATGGGGATACCTGTGTTAGATCATATCGTCATTGGTGATAATGAATTCACTAGCCTTAGTGAAATCGGTAAACTCAGTTAAGTTATCCTTATATGATAAGTTTTAAAATGTATAATAATGGCTTTATAGTTTGTTGTATCAGTAAATAAGCACTCATAATGATGCGTTCTTTATTATGTCTAGTAAATAGAGAATGCATCATGATATGGGTGCTTTTTCTATTTTGTTCGACCTATAGGTAGCTTTGTAATGTATTACTTATGAGTGTGTAAATTATGTATGACTTAAGGGTACTTGAATTATGCATTTTCTGTGCTTTTAACAATGGTAAAAGCCTTGATATTAATAGAAAAAGTCGCATTATATGTGGTAAAATGGAATGATGATGTAATGAAGGAGATTTTACTATGAGTTCCATTTTACCTACTCTAGGAAAAGATGTAAGTATAGATATTGGGTCCATACAGACGCGCCTCATGGGGGGGACGCGAGGAACTGTTATAAGCGAACCATCTATTATAGCAACTGATACAAAACAAGAAAAAGTAGTAGCCGTTGGGGATGAAGCGGCACGTCTTGTATTGCGTATGCCCGATATGTGGCGCCCTTTGACACCATTAAAAGATGGATTTATTGTGGACTATCGAGTTATGCACACGATGCTTAACTATTTTCTGAATAAAGTGTCTAATGCATTGCGCCGCGCTCGAGTTCTTGTTGGTGTTCCTTGTGGGATGACCGACGTTGAGCAAAGAGCGATGATGGATGCTGTTATTCAGGCCGGAGCACGCGAAGTATTTCTTATCGAACGACCTGTCGCTGCAGCCATTGGTTGCGGCGCACCTATCTTTGAAGCTCGTGGATCTATGGTCATTGATATTGGTGGTGGCACTGTCGATATGGGTATTGTTTCATTGGGCGGCATTGTAGACAGTAAAACGATTCGCTTCGGTGGCTCAGATATCAATAATGCATTGCTACGCTATGTACGTGAGTGTTTTGGGGTTATCGTTTCTGAAGAAATTATAGAAGATATTAAACATACAGTAGGCACTGCTATGGCACCTTTAGAAGATGCCGAATATGCCTTTCAAGGTCGTGATATGATGAATGGTTTAGGCAGACGTTGTGTTATTCATCAGTCAGAGGTATATCAAGTTGTTAATGACTGTATTGCGGGCCTTTTAGATGAAGTGAAACAAATGATTCGTTCTGCTGAACCTGAGATTGTAGCAGATATTATGCAATATGGAATATATCTAACTGGTGGTACTGCGCAACTGTCGGGTTTGGCTGAGCGTATCGGGGGCGAGTTAGGTGTGCCTGTACATGTTCCAGATGCACCAGAGACAAAAGTCGTTGTGGGCCTTAACGGGGCTTCATCTGACTTGGTGAGCTTATCACGATTTATTGTGAATTCTAAAAATAGAAAGGGCCAAGACTAATATGATACAGTCAGATAAAAAGTTAATTATCGTTGTTGTCATTAGCTGTATCCTATTAGCGTTGCTCGGATTTGCATGGAAACAACGAACTAGTATTCCTTTTGTTACTGTCACTCTTGAAGGTATTACAACGCCATTTGCTTATGGATCTGCCCGTTTGCTTGACGGTGTACAAACCGGTTTTACAGTGCTCAATAATGCTATTTCTGCAACTATTGAAAGTGATGAGGCAGCATCTCGCAAGGCTGCATTAGAACAAAAGGTTGTTAACTATGATGAAGTAGTAGCAGAAAATATTCGACTTCGTCAATTGCTCAACTATAAGAGCAATCATCCGGAATTCTCCATGACTTTAGCCGGTATTATTACAAAGGATTACGGCACATGGACAAATACTTTCACTATCGATAAGGGTAGTGAAGAAGGGATGGCTGTCAATATGGCTGTCGTTGTACCAAGTGGGGTAGTTGGTTTTATTACCGATGTATACCCTCACTCTTCTCGAGTACAAACCATTCTTGACCCACGTAGTGCAATCGGTGTTATTGTACAACGTCCTGAATCTCGCCTATCTGGCGTCGTAAAAGGTGATGGTGACTCACCTCGTACGCCATCAATGGTAAATATTGCCCGTGATGGTGATGTATTAGTAGGGGATAAATTAATCACCTCTGGGTATGGTGGTATCTACCCTAAAGGATTGCCTGTTGGTAATGTACAGTCCATCGAAAATGATACGGAAGGTTTTGTAAAGAATGCCGTAATTACACCAAGTGTGGACTTCTATCGTTTAGAAGAGGTATTTGTCCTTACATCATCTTCAGTAAGTGCACCACCAAAACCAGGGCTTGAGCCTAAACTAGTACCTCAAACACAACGAGATCAAGTTGAAGGGGCAAAGGGGGCCGTTAAACCATGACGCGTCTAGCTTTAGTACTCTGTGGATTTTTAATTTACTTTATACAGGCGCAATTATTGCCTGCTATTTTTCATACGAATTGGTTGCCAAATTTAATTTTGACCACCATTGTTATAGTCACACTATTTAAAGGTCGTTATATGGGGCTGATGGCAGCTGTTATAGGTGGTATTGTACATGATGTATTGATATCTAACTTCTTTGGGCTCCATTTATTCCCTTACGTTCTTGTGGTTTACCTATTATCTGCAGTGAAACATCGACTCTATGAAGAACGTTGGTATTGGTCCAGTGCTATTGTAGCCATTTGTACATTGCTTGATGGATTTATCCGGAGCTTAATGATATTGGCCAGTGGTGGAGATTTACATATAGGGGTATATATGTGGCATATGGTTATACCAGTACTATTTTGGAACGGTCTATTGGCTGCCATCGTACATGGATTATTGTGGCGTAAGGACGAACAGCAAGATTATATTTGGTAATAAATTAGTAAGGGGGTGAAAGAGTGCTTGAAGGCCTCTATAAACGAAGAAAAACGAGTCGCTTTGATGTACTCTTTTACATTGTAGCGGGCATATTTATAGTGTTAGCATTGCGTTTGTTTATGCTACAAATCTTGGCTGGTGGCTATTATCAAGCCAAGGCGGAAGGCAACCGATTGCGCATGGTACCGATGACTGCAGCACGAGGCGTTATGTATGATCGTAATGGTCAAATTCTTGTAGGCTCTCGACCTGCCTATACTATATCTATCATGCCTACCGGAAAGGCTTTGGATGATGGTGAAGTTGCTAAATTGGCAGCTTTATTAAAAATGAAGCCTGAAGATATTACAAAGAAGGTTAATGATCACAAGTATGGTTATGAGCCAATACGTATTGCTAATGATATTTCTATGGACGTAGTGACAACCATTGAAGAGCATCGTCATGAATTACCAGGGGTAACCATTGATGTTGAGCCACTTCGATACTATCCATATGAAACGATGGCGTCTCAATTATTTGGTTATGTTGGTGAAGTGAGTGAAGAGGAATTAGAAGAGCTAAAACAGCAAGACCCTAATACACTAGTAAGTGGTGGTACTATTTTAGGTCGTTCTGGTCTCGAAAAATTATATGATTCTATCTTGCGTGGTACCGATGGTGGTAAACAAGTTGAGGTAGATGCTACAGGTCGTCCCGTGGCTGAAGTAGATAGAAAACATACGGTGCCAGGTGCTAATATTCATCTAACCATCGATGTGAATTTACAAAAGGCTGCAGAAGAAGCTGTTAAAAACCAGCTCGATCAATTGCGTGCGCAAGGTATTCCCGCACAAGGGGCGGCAGTGGTGGCCATGGACCCTAATACAGGGGCTATTTTAGCTATGGTCAGTGCGCCTGAATTTAATCCAAACTGGTTTTCTAAAGGGATTACAACTGCTCAATGGAATCAGCTGAATAATGATAAAAATCATCCATTTGATAATAAGGTTATTTCTGGTGAATATCCACCAGGGTCACCATTTAAGATTATCACCGGTACAGCAGCGTTAGATCTTAAAAAGGTTACTCCTGAAGAGATGATCTTTGACAGTGGTAAGCACTGGTTGATCGATAAGAGAAATGCAGAAGGTGAAGCCTTAGGATGGCTTAATTTTAATAGAGCGCTTGCTAAGTCAGATAACGTTTACTTCTATGAAATGGGTAATCGCGTTGGTATAGAAAATCTCGATAAATATGCTGCTTATTTTGGCATTGGCGAAAAGACTGGTATTAATTTACCAGGTGAGGCGTCTGGCATTATGGCAAGCCCTGAGTATAAACGAAAAGTATATGATGAAGATTGGTACTTAGGTGAAACCTTCGATGCTGCTATTGGTCAATCTTTTACCTTAGTTACGCCATTGCAAATGGCTGTTTTGCTCAGTGAAGTAGCTAATGGTGGTATTAAATATAAACCTTATGTGGTAAGCCGCATTGATAATAAAGATGGCACTCCGAAAGAGATTTTCGGTCCTGATAAATTAGGTATTCTACCAGTTCCAAAAAATATTATGGACCTTATTCGAGAAGGTTTGCGTGATGTTACAAATGAAGGCGGTACAGCAGGGGACTTATTTAAAGGCTTCCCAATTAATGTAGCTGGTAAGACTGGTACTGCAGAAAATGCACATGGCCGAGATCATGGCTGGTTTGTAGCCTATGCACCATATGATAAGCCACAAATTGTTGTGGTTGCACTTGTTGAACAAGGTAGCTTTGGTGCGGGCTCTGCAGGTCCAATCGTACGTGATGTGCTAGCCGCATATTTCAATGTACCATTAAATAAAAAAACGAATGACACAAATACTAAAAGTAATAAAGATAGTGCAACTGTAGGGAATACGCCTAATGGGCAGAAACCTCAGAATGCAGTAACAAGTGGGCAACCAAGAAAGGATTAGTATGGGCGAAATCATTGGTGTTGTATCCGGCAAGGGTGGCGTAGGTAAAACGACCGTCACTGCATGCTTGGGTGCAGCCTTAAGTCATGCAGGGCACCGCGTATTGCTCTGTGATGGGGACTTTGGATTGCGCGATTTGGATCTCGTATTAGGCGTGGCAGATGAAATTATCTATGATGCACTTGATGCGAGTGAAGATAAAGAATATACAGATGATGCTATTGTATCAATTGCAGAAAATCTAGATTTCTTACCGGCTAGTCAAAGTGCACGCTGGGAAGATATAGGTCGAAAGAAGTATAAGAAATTAGTTCGTCGACTTTGTGATGTATATGACTATATTCTGATTGATGCACCAGCAGGGATTGGTAAGGGCATTGAGTCAATTTTAGATCTTGTGAGTCGTTGTATCGTTGTGACACATCCATTGTGGGTATCCTTGCGCAATGGGGCGCGTATGATTCAAGTGTGTCAAGAACATAATATTCGCGACTTTGCTATTGCCTTTAATGCAGTGCCAGTAGATGGTGAAGACATAGATTTATATGATATGTTGGAAGTCCTTCGCGCCGAGTATGTAGGGGCTATGATTCCTTATGATGAAGATATCCTAACATATACACAAGATGGTCATTTGTTAGACCTTGCTTCTCATGAGTTTCGTAATGTATTAGCACCTCTTGTAGACTATGTTGTGACAGGCGATTGTTGGGAAGATTATGATGTACAAAAACAATTTGATGCCTATGTAACTAAGAAAAAAGCGGCTAAAGAAGAATCATGTACACCGACTCTTGCTTCAGCTGGTGAGTCTATCTTTGAAGATTCGAATACTGTTTTGTATATTAATCGCGGTGGATGGACTACTCAGCGTTTATTAGTGCAAGGTAAGCAAAGTTTATGGCGCCGTCGTAAATTGAAATAGGTGATATGATGTGGCGGAAACTATGGAATGATAGCGACTGGGCTATTATCATATGTACTTTTCTACTGGTTTGCATTGGCTTAGCAGCTATTGGCAGTGCAACTCATGTTAATCAAGAGCCTATTGGATTTGGTAGTTTAGTAGTAAAGCAACTTATATTTTTCCTTGCTAATGCAGCTGTTGTGATAGGCATGCAATTTCTTAACTACCATCGGTTAAAGGATTGGGGCAATATCATTTATGGCATTACCCTTTTGATGTTAATTGCCGTTATGGCCGTTGGTACATCTGCATTGGGTGCTCAACGGTGGATTCAACTGGGTCCTATTACCATTCAGCCATCAGAATTTTCTAAATTATTGATGATTATCTGTATGGCCAAAATGCTAGAGCCTCGTATTGGCAAGTTAGATACATTTAAGTCTTTAATATTGCCTGTATTATATGTTGGGGTACCTATTGGACTTGTATTTTTACAACCTGACTTAGGTACATCGCTTGTGTATATTGCTATTTTTGTGGGTATGTTATTTATCTCTGGCATTAAAACTAGACTCATAAAAATCATTGCAGGCACTGGTTTATTATTGATGCCTTTAGGCTGGTTTGTACTGAAAGAATACCAAAAACAACGTATTCTCGTATTTTTAAATCCAGATATTGATCCGTTTGGATCTGGCTATCATATTATTCAATCTAAGATTGCTATTGGTTCTGGTTTGATTTTTGGTAAGGGACTCTTCAATGGTACTCAAAGTCAGTTGAACTTCTTACCAGAAAACCATACGGATTTTATTTTCTCCGTTATTGGTGAAGAATTTGGCTTTGTAGGCTGTATCATAGTATTATTATTACTCTTTATGCTTATTTATCGCAGCATTAAAGTGGCGTATATGTGCAATGATAATTTTGGTATGTTATTAGCTACAGGTATTGCTACCATGTTTACCTTTGAGGTACTCGTTAATGTAGGTATGACTATTGGTATTATGCCTGTTACAGGGATTCCATTGCCATTCCTTAGCTATGGTGTCAGTGCGTTGACTACTAATATGTTGAGTATCGGTATTTTGTTAAATATTGCTATGCAACGGACGAAATATATTTTTTAAAACCTTATTTTTAGGATTGATTGTGAAAGAAGTCTTTCAGAAAAGACGGAGGATGTATGATTCAATTAGATACGTCATGGTTACAACATGTCCAAAAGCCTGCTCGTTATACGGGCGGTGAATATAACAGTATTGTAAAAGATCACAGTACGGTTGATGTAACAATGGCTTTAGCTTTTCCAGATGTATACGAAGTGGCTATGAGCCATTTGGGCATCAAAATTTTATATGGTCTTGTAAACCGTCGTGAAGATGCAGCAGCGGAACGTGTGTTTGCTCCGTGGCACGATATGGAAGAGGAAATGCGTAAGCGTAACATCCCTTTATTCTCTTTGGAAACTCGTACGCCTATCAAAGATTTTGATGTGTTAGCCTTTACACTCCAATATGAGATGAGCTTTACTAATATTTTAAACATGCTCGATTTGGCTGGTATTCCAATGTACGCTAAAGACCGGGATATGGAGTTTCCATTACTCGTTTGTGGTGGTCCATGTGCATTTAATGTAGAGCCTATTGCCGATTTCTTTGATATTGTCTCCCTTGGTGAGTCCGAAGAATGGGGAGATGAATTCATCGATCTCTACAAGGCTGAAAAGGCAAAAGGATTCCCAGGCGGCAAGGAAGCATTCTTGCGTAAAGTGGCTCAAATCCCTGGTACGTATTGTCCAGCATTATACGATGTGGAATATACCGAGCAAGGCGATTTTAAATCTATTACACCGCGCTTTGAAGACGTACCTGCAGCTGTTGAAAAACGCATTGTTGAAGATGTAGAAAATGTTTTCTACCCAACAAAACCTGTTGTACCATTCTTAGATATAGTTCATGACCGTGCGGTACTCGAATTATTCCGCGGCTGTACACGTGGTTGTCGTTTCTGCCAAGCGGGAATGCTATACCGCCCTGTTCGTGAAAAGACGCCAGAGCGTTTGCTTCAAATTGCTAAGGATACGATTGCTAACACTGGTTATAATGAAATCTCTTTGATGAGCTTAAGCTCTGCGGATTATTCTAAATTGCCAGAGTTAGTAGACATGCTCATGGAAGAGTTCAAAGACAAACAAGTAAGCGTAAGCTTGCCATCCTTGCGCATCGATAGTTTCTCCATCGATATTGCGAAAAAGGTGCAACAAGTACGTAAGAGTGGTCTTACTTTTGCTCCTGAAGCGGGTACACAGCGCATGCGCGATGTTATCAACAAAGGCGTTAGCGAAGAAGATTTATTGGCAGCGTGTACAAATGCCTTTAAATCTGGGTGGAATACAGTTAAACTGTACTTCATGATGGGCCTTCCTACTGAAACTGATGAAGACTTAGCAGGTATTGCTAATCTAGCGTACAAGGTGCTTGATTTACACCGTGATATTACGGGTAAACGCAATGGTTCTGTAACCGTTAGCGTATCCTTCTTCGTGCCAAAAACACATTCTCCATACCAATGGTATGGTCAACAAGATGTAGAGGAAATTCATCGTAAACAACGTTATTTAAAATCTCTCATCAATAATCGCAATATTTCCTATCATTACCATGATGGCTATACTGGCTACATGGAGGCTGCCTTTGCTCGTGGGGACCGTAGATTATCTGAAGTTCTTGTAAAAGCCTGGGAAGCAGGTTGTAAATTTGATGGCTGGACTGAGTTCTTCAACTATGAAACTTGGTTAAAAGCATTCGCTGACTGTGGTTTGGATCCTGCATATTTTGCACGTCGTACTCGTGATTTCGACGAACCATTACCTTGGGATCATTTGGATTGCACTGTAAGTAAAGCTTTTTTGAAACGAGAGTGGGAACAAGCGGTAGAGGCAAACTTAACAAGTGATTGCCGTCGAGGTCCATGTAAGGGCTGTAACGTATGTCCAGAGCTAAATACTGCAATTATTGACTATAAGGAGGGTGGCAGAGTTGAAAAAGTTACGTTTGGCCTTAAATAAAGGCGAAAAATTGCGATTCTTGTCGCACCTTGATTATGCACAAGCAGTAGAACGTATGATTCGCCGCGCAGAAATTAAAATGGCTTATTCTGAAGGCTTTAATCCACATATGAAAATTAGCTTTTCCTCTGCACTTGCCCTAGGTGTAACAGCGGCGGCTGAATATATCGATATGGATGTGCTAGAAGAGGACTCTTTAGAGTCTATTATGGAGCGTTTGAATCGCGTAGCACCGCCAGGTCTTGAGGTGCTAGGTGGCAAGGAAATGCCTGAAAAGGTTAAAAAGATGATGGCTATCTGTAACTTTGCTATTTATGAGGTAACAGGCCCTGTAACAGATGAAAACGCTGATTGGAATGCATTACTAAAACCTTTCAATGAAGCTACGGAGATTTCTTATGAAAAGGTAACGCCTAAGAAAACTCGCACTATTGATGTGAAAGAATTTGTAAAAGAACCTATCGTAGCATCTGTTAAGGACGGTATGGTAACCCTTACTATGGGCATTGGCATCTATCCGCAAGGTACAATCAAACCTAGCGAAGTGTGGAATCTTGGTAAAGACCAATATAATTGGCCTATTACAAGTGGCTATGAAATTCATCGTAAAGCGATTATGGTGGAAAATGAAGATGGTCGTTACACTCCATTGGAAATTAACTACTAATACTCGTTATATACATCTAAATTACTAATATCTTTACATAAATCTTAAGCGATTTATATACGCTTTAGTGCTTTAAAAGAGCTATATATTTTAAATTGAACGAAGGGAGGGATAGGATGCATAAAATTTTGGTCAATGTTATGCGAGAAGAAATCCGCATGGCTGTTATCGACGAAGAAGGGCAGTTAGTAGACTTTGTCTTAGAGCGTACTGATGAGTCTCATATGGCAAATCATATGTATAAGGGCACTGTTAAGAACGTGTTAAATGGTATGCAAGCGGCCTTTGTTGATATAGGAGGCTCTCAAAATGCGTACTTGAACCTTCAACAGGGGAAAGAACAGAAAATCTTGCCACGCCTATCTGTGGGACAACAAATTCTCGTACAAGTGGTAAAAGAGGAAATGCTTGGTAAAGGCGCTCGCGTTACAGCTGATGTGAGTTTGGCAGGACGTTTTATGGTGCTTTTACCATATTCTGAAGGCATGCATATTTCTAAGAAAATTACTGATGAAGCAGTACGTGCTAAATTACAAGAATTAGCAGCGCCTTATGTACAGGAAGGCTGTGGATTTATTATTCGTACCGCAGCCGCTAAGGCTAGTGCTGATGAAATCGGTCGTGATATGGAATATCTATGGCGTACATGGCAACATGTGTTAAAACGATTTAAGGTGGCTAAGAGTGGTACTGATCTCTATAGTGATGCGGATTTTTGGTTCCGCCTTGTACGAGATTATGCGCATCGCAATGTAGGAGAGATTATTGTAGATTCTGATATGGGCGAGTCTCGATTGCTGGATCTCTTAGGTCATGGGCCTACATCACAGCAAATTAAAGTGACACGTCACCGTGGTAGCACACCTATCTTTAAAGCTAATCATATTGAACCACAATTAGAAGATCTTATCTCTCGTGATATCAATCTACCTTCCGGTGGCTCTATCCGTATTGATCATACGGAGGCTCTCACCGTATTTGATGTAAACTCGGCTCATTACACAGGTAAGTCTAATAAGTTAGAAGATCTGGCTTTTACAGTCAATAAAGAGGCGGCAAAGGAAATTTGTCGACAATTGCGATTGCGTGATATTGGTGGTATTATCGTCGTCGATTTTATCGATATGAAGGATAAGTCCCATCAACAAGAGTTGTTAAAATTGTTGAGCGCACAGGCCAAGTTAGATAAGATGAAAACAGTGGTATGTGGTATTAGTTCGCTTGGTCTTGTGGAGATGACTAGAAAGCGTGCCCGTCAAGGTTTGCAAACTTTGATGTTTGATACATGTCCTCAATGTGGAGGCACTGGATACATGTTGTCAGGTAGAACTGTATACATGCAAATTATCCGTCGTATACGTGAGCTGTTTAAATCAGGTCGCATTAAATCTAATCTAGAAATCGAAGTACATCCAGAGGTAGCCCAATACTTAACTAAGGCTGTCCTTGAGGAGTTAGGCGATTCTATAGGGCGTAAGATTTCGATTGTAGTGAATTCACAAATTAGCCGAGAAGGATATTCTTTGATGGCAGTAGCAGAATAAGTAAGTAGTTTTTATAGGTGAGTTTCGTGTCTGTATTTGAAATTATATTAATTAGTATTGGTCTAGCCATGGATGCCTTTGGTGTATCGATTGGTAAAGGTTTATCAATGCCGGTAGGTGAAAATGGCCGAAAGGTTACATTGGCATTCTTATTTGGGTTATTCCAGTTTCTCATGCCTGTTATGGGATGGCTCATTGGACGCCAGTTTATCGATGTTATATCTGAATGGGATCATTGGATTATCTTTGGACTTCTTGGCTATTTAGGTATTGCTATGATTCGAGAAGGACTCAGTGACGACGATGAAGAAGACGATGATAAACAGTTTTTAGGTGCTTGGGAAATGATTATGCTTTCCGTAGCCACTAGCCTTGATGCCATGGCAGTAGGCTTAACCTTTGCTTTTTTACCTATTAATGTATGGGAAGCTTCCACTATGATTGGGGTCATTACTTTTGGTATTTCTCTTGTTGGCGTGTACTTAGGTAAATTTATGGGCCAGTTTGTAGGAAAATATGCAGACATATTAGGTGGGGGTGTATTAATCCTCATCGGCACAAAAATACTCTTACAACACCTCGGTATTATCGGAGAATTTTAGAGGTTTGTATATATATGAAAGTATCGGAAACTGAGCTATTTATGTTGAATTTTGTTTGACATGGATAGGTAAATACGATATACTATATCAGTATTAGTTCGGTTTACTGAACTTTGCAATCCGCGTGAAGCAGGTTTAAACGCCCGACCGATGTTCGGGTCGGGATACCGAATTCAGCGAGTTCGATAACAAGGAGGTGTTCTCATGTACGCAATTATTAAAACTGGTGGTAAACAATATCGCGTTGCTGAAGGCGATGTAATTACTATCGAAAAATTGGAAGCAGCTGCTAACGAATCCGTTACATTCGAAGAAGTTTTGACTGTAGTGAATGACGGCGACGTTAAAGTTGGCGCTCCTCTTGTAAACGGTGCAAAAGTTACAGGTACAGTTCTTGAGCATGGTAAAGGTAAAAAAATCTTAGTATTCAAATACAAAGCTAAATCCAACTACCGTCGTCGTCAAGGCCATCGTCAACCGTTCACAAAAGTTCGTATTGAATCTATCCAAGCTTAATTATGGTTTCCATTGGAATCCAGCGGAATGGTGATGGTCAAGTAATTGGTTGTCACATGTCCGGTCATGCAGGATATGATGATCATGGCTTCGATATCGTATGTGCTGCAGTGTCTGCCTTATCGGCAACGGCAATGTTAGGACTTACCCAAATTGCTCAGCAAGAAGGGGACTATACGAATAGCGAAGGTCGATGTGATATGGTTCTCTCTGGTACGATTAACCAGAGTGGACAGGATATTCTGGGGACTATGCTCCTTGGTTTAAAGGAAATTAGCCGTCAATATCCAGAGTTTGTCCAAATACACGAAATATAGGAGGTGAACTTAATGTTTACTTTTGATTTGCAATTGTTCGCACATAAAAAAGGTGTGTCCAGTACTCGTAACGGTCGTGATAGTGAATCTAAACGTCTTGGTGTTAAATGCCATGATGGTTCCATCGTAAAGAGCGGTAACATCATCGTTCGTCAACGTGGTACTCACTTCCACCCTGGTACTAACGTAGGTATCGGTAAAGATGACACTTTATTCGCACTTGTGCCTGGTAAAGTAGCATTTGAACGTGCTGGTCGTTATAACCGTAAAGTTAGCGTATACCCTGTAGAAGCTTAATTTTACAACGACTATTAATCCCTAGTGGTTTTCCACTAGGGATTTTTTGTTTTAACTGACGCATATAATTAAATTAATATTCTATATACATTTTAATCATATTCGATATAGATAATCGATATAAATTAGAAAGGCCCATAATATAAAGGTTGCTTCCTCTAATGAGGGGGCAACCTTTTGCTATGTATTAAATTCCTATGTTTTTTAGTAGGAATAGTGGTATACTAAGTACAGTATCAGTGAAATACCAGAAGACTGGTTGACATATACTTTCATAAACCTAAAGAGGGGTGGCATTGCCACTAGAAAGATTTGAGGTAAGTACTATGTATGATGTAAAATCTCCAAAGGCGGAGGAATTTATTTCCCATCAGGAAATCCTTGATACTCTTGCTTACGCAGAGGAAAACAAGGAAAATCGGGAGTTGTTAGATGCTATTTTAGCAAAGGCTGCTACATTTAAGGGGTTAAACCATAGAGAGGCAGCTGTTCTATTAGAATGTCCGTTGCCTGAATATAAGGAAAAGCTTTATGCTTTAGCAAAAGAAATCAAGAAAGCCATTTATGGTGATCGTATCGTTTTGTTTGCACCATTATATTTGTCTAACTATTGTATTAATGGTTGTGTATATTGTCCTTACCATTCTAAAAACCGTGATATTAAACGTAAAAAGTTGACTCAAGACCAAATTAGAGAAGAGGTTATCGCGTTAGAAGCAATGGGCCATAAGCGTATTGTAATTGAGTCTGGTGAAGATCCACTCAATAATCCGCTTGAGTATATTTTGGAATCCATCAAAACTATTTACGGTATTAAAAATAAAAATGGCGAAATTCGCCGTGTAAACGTAAATATTGCAGCTTGCTCTGTTGAGGATTACAAGAAATTACATGAAGCTGGCATTGGTACCTATACATTATTCCAAGAAACGTACAATAAAGAAAACTACGAAGCACTTCATCCAACAGGCCCTAAGAGCGACTACGCCTACCATACAGAGGCGATGGACCGCGCTATGCAAGGCGGTATTGATGATGTAGGCATCGGTGTTTTATATGGTTTAGAACACTATAAATACGATTTTGTAGGCTTATTAATGCATGCTGAACATTTAGAGGCTGTATTTGGCGTAGGTCCACATACAATTTCTGTACCTCGTATTTGTCCAGCTGATGATATCGATGTAGATGATTTCAGTAATGCTGTACCTGACGATATCTTTGAGAAAATCGTTGCTCTTATTCGCGTATCCACACCGTATACAGGTATGATTATGTCTACCCGTGAAAGCCAATCTATGCGTGAACGTGGCTTGGCATTAGGTATCTCCCAAATTAGTGGTGGCTCTCGTACTAGTGTAGGTGGCTACAAAGAAGAAGAAAAACCAGAAGATAATTCTGCTCAATTTGATCGCAGTGATACACGTACATTAGATGAAATTGTAGATTGGTTACTAGACCTTGGCTATGTACCAAGTTTCTGTACTGCATGCTACCGTGCAGGTAGAACAGGGGATAGATTCATGGCCCTTGCTAAATCCGGTCAAATCCACAATTGTTGCCAACCAAATGCATTGATGACATTAAACGAATACATCATGGATTATGGTGATGAAAAAACTAAAGCTCATGGCGCTAAAGTTATTGAAGAACAGTTAGAAAATATCAAAAATGACTTAGTTAAAGATAAAGCGAAAGCTTATATTGCACAGATGAAAGACGGCGAACGAGACTTCCGGTTCTAAGTAATTCACTGATCTAGAACCTCCTATTGATAATGGGAGGTTCTTTTTTGTTGAGAAAATGTCAAAAGTTAAATGAGAATAAAATATATAAAATAGTTTATTTTATTCGTTTTTTAGGGTATAATAAATAAAAATGATAATGATAATACGTTGAATTATTATAATAATATTGATTATAAACTACTGAGGGATATGATGATTAAGAAAAAACGTTGGCGCATTTCTACAAGCGACAAAGAACAAGAAAATATCTTAATCCGTGAACTTGGTGTAAATCCTATTGTGGCAAAATTAATGGTAAATCGCCACATAGATGTTGACGAAGGGCGGAAGTTTTTACAAGGCTCTTTGTCAGATTTGTTAGATCCATTCACATTAAAAGATATGGATGTAGCTGTTTCGCTAGTTCAGGAGACAATTGAAAAGCATAAACCAATCGTTATTTATGGCGATTATGATGTAGACGGTATTACGGCCACATCTGTTCTATATCGATTTTTAAAGAAACTAGGTGCCGATGTTACCTATTACATACCAGAGCGTCAAAGTGAAGGCTATGGACTCAATTTAGAGGCTTTAGAGCACCTTATAGAGCGGGGGACGGCTCTAGTTATTACCGTAGACTGTGGTATCAGTTCTTACGATATTGTGGAGGCTGTACGTGACCGTATTGATATGATCATTACGGATCATCATACGGCACCAGATTTGATTCCACGAGCAAAGGCTGTTATTAACCACAAGCAGAAGGATTGTCCTTATAAGGATAAAAACTTGTCCGGCGTTGGGGTTGCCTTTAAATTATGCCAAGCTTTATGGCTCACAAAATATGGTGAATGGTATTTAGATGATTTAGATATTGTTGCACTAGGTACTGTGGCAGACGTAGTACCGTTAGTAGGTGAGAACCGCATCATTGTAAAAGCAGGCCTAGAGAAGATGAATAGTCATCCTAATTTGGGCATTAAAAAGCTTATCGATGTAGCGGGTCTCCATGAACGAACTATAACATCTGGACATATCGGTTTTACTTTGGCACCTCGCCTTAATGCAGCAGGTCGCGTAACTCATGCAACACGTGCTGTTGAGTTACTTGTTACCGATGATGCTGATATGGCAGAAGCTATTGCAGAGGAGTTAAATGAAACTAACCGTGAACGCCAAGAATTAGAGCGGAATATTCATGAACTTGCTCGCATCGATGTGGCTAATCAAGGTCATAAAGCGGATTATGTAACGGTGGTGGCTGGTGAAGACTGGCATCCTGGTGTTATAGGTATTGTGGCCTCTCGTTTAGTTGAGGAGTTTTATAAACCAACCTTAGTCATCAGTATTCATGATGGCGTTGGTAAAGGTTCCTGCCGTAGTATTGATGGCTTTAATATTTACGATGCACTCAAGTCCTGTGAAGATGTGTTACTACAGTTTGGTGGTCATGCTGCAGCAGCTGGCTTTAGTATTGATGCAAGTCGTATAGATGAACTACGAGACCGATTAACGGCGTATTGTAAAGAGCATGTGACACAGGAAGAATATATCCCTGTCGTTGCTATTGATGCGGAACTACCCGTTGATGATATCGATGTAGATATCATTGACCGCGTATCAGCTCTTGAACCGTATGGTATGGCTAATAGTACGCCGGTCTTTGCCGTTATGGAAGCAACGGTACAAGATATTATGCTTATGGGACAGTTAAAAAATCATTGTAAGGTGATTTTAGAAACCTCAAGTGGCACGTTAGATGCCATTGCTTGGAATCGTCCTGATTTGTTTAAAACCATATTTGTTGGAACTGTGGTGAAAGTAGCATTTTCATTGCAAAAGAATGAATGGCAAGGGATGGTTTCTCCACAGCTTATGATCCAAGCTATTGAACCGTTGACTGAAGAGCCTATTACACTTTCAACAGAAGGGCTTAGACAAATGTATGTCATAGTAAAACAAGCTATGCGTGGTCGTAGTCAATCGGTTTACAATGTGGAACAAGAAATTTTGCGCCGCAAGCCGACAGATCAAAATAATCGTAGTGCCCTTACATCCTTAGATGTTTTTAAGGAGTTGGGCATCATAGAAGAATATACAAGTGATGATGGTCAATTAATGCTAAGATGGAATGCCGTTGAAGGAAAATTAGATCTTGTCACATCCGTAACATTTCTTACCTATAGTGTATAGGAGGTGACACCATGACAACTGTAAATGAAGAAGGCAAAGCTTTGGTTGAACAAGGTACATTTAACAAAGAAAAAGCTTTAGCTGAATTTATGGAATATATCCATACCTATTTAACAGATGATGAGTGTAACCAAGTATTGAAGGCTTTTGAACTTGCTGATAAGGCTCATGAAGGTCAATTGAGAGCTTCTGGTGAGCCATATATCATGCATCCACTAGCAGTAGCTGAAATTTTGGCACACTTACAAATCGACCATATTACGCTTATGGCTGCGCTTATGCATGATGTGGTTGAAGATACATCGTATTCGAAGGAAGACTTAGAGAAAATGTTTGGCTCTGAGGTGGCTTTCCTCGTTGATGGTGTAACGAAATTAAACCAGTTCCAATATGAAACAAAAGAAGATCGCCAAATGGAAAATTATCGGAAGATGATTTTGGCTATGGCGAAGGATGTGCGCGTCGTTGTTATTAAACTAGGTGACCGCTTACATAATATGCGTACCTTAAAGCATATGCGTAGCGACAAGCAAAAGCGTATTGCAAAGGAAACCTTAGAAATCTTTGCGCCTCTAGCACATCGCCTTGGTATCTTCAATGTGAAATGGGAACTAGAAGATTTATCATTCCGCTATTTAGAGCCGGAAAAATATTATGATCTTGTAGATCAAATGAAACAAAAACGCCAAGCTCGTGAGGACATTGTAAATGATACGATGAGCCAACTTACAAAAGCGTTAGGGGAAGCTCATATTAAGGCAGATATTAAAGGTCGTCCAAAACACTTCTACAGCATTTACAAGAAGATGAAAAAGGACAACCGTGATTTATCTCAAATTTACGACTTGCTCGCTGTTCGCGTTATTGTTGATACAATTCCAGATTGCTATGCCGTTCTAGGTATTGCGCATAGCTTGTGGAAACCATTGCCGTATCGTTTCAAGGATTACATTTCCATGCCGAAGTCTAATATGTATCAATCCTTGCATACAACGGTTATCGGTACCATGGGGCAACCTGTAGAAATCCAAATTCGTACATGGGAAATGCACCGCGTATCTGAATACGGTGTTGCAGCGCATTGGCGTTATAAAGAAGGCAATAAAAATGGCGATAAGGATTTCGACCAAAAGGTTGCGTGGTTGCGCCAAGTATTGGAATGGCAAGATACAAGTAATCCAACAGAGCTTGTAAACGCTTTAAAATTAGACGTATTCTCTGGTGAAGTATTCGTATTTACACCAAAAGGCGATGTTGTTAAATTGCCGATAGGGTCTGTTCCACTAGATTTCGCATATCGTGTTCATACCGATGTAGGGCATAGATGCGTAGGTGCCAAGGTAAATGGTAAAATTGTACCGCTAGATTACACCTTACAAAATGGCGATATTGTAGATATTATTACATCTAAAACAGGTCGCCCAAGTCTTGATTGGCTTAATATCGTAGGCTCTTCTGAAAGTAAGAGCAAAATTCGCAACTGGTTCAAGCGTGAAAATAAAGCTGAAAACATTGAAAAAGGACTAGAGGCGCTTGAAAAAGAAGCAAAACGATTAAACTATAGTTGGAAAGAATTGATCGGTGATAATCGTCTCCAACAAGTTACAAAACAGCTTAAAGCAGGTACTGAAGAGGAAATGTTTGCCGCTTGTGGCTATGGCGGCATTCCTGTCAGCACTGTTCTCTTGCGGTTAATTGAACTTTATAAAAAATCTAAAGAAGCAGAAGAGTCTAAACACAGCACTGAACAAATCATTGAGAAGTTAAAAGCTCAAGGGCCAAAAACGACTAAGAATGGTACGGGCGTTCTCGTAAAAGGGGAAGCTGGTGTCATGGTACGTATGGCGAAATGCTGTAGCCCAGTTCCTGGTGATGATATCATCGGTTACATCACGCGTGGCCGTGGTGTATCTGTCCATCGCTCCGATTGTACGAGCCTAGGCCATACGCCAGAAGATTTAGAACGTATGATTGAAGTCTCTTGGGATGGTTCCTCTGGTGAATCCTTCCATGTAGGTATCGATATTCAAGCATACGATCGAAATGGTCTGTTGATGGAGGTTATGGCGGTACTTTCAGAATTGAAAATCACCATTACAAACATCAATGCTAAGGTTCAAGAAGATACTAAAACTGTAAGTATCAATGTTGTGGTCGATATCCGTGATATTTCACAACTTGATTTTGTTATGACTAAGTTGCGCCGTATTCGTGAAGTATATACCGTACAGCGTAGTAAAGGAGGGGCTTAATGAGTGAACAACAATTAGTGCTTATGCGCATGCCATTAGGTCCATTAGGGACTAACTGCTATGTTATTGGAGATAAAGCGGTAGGCGAAGCTTTCATTATTGATCCTGCTACTGCTGAAGTATTAGAGTCTCTAAAGAAGCACGACTTGAAACCAAAGGCGATTTTATTAACCCATGGTCATGGTGATCATATTGGTGGCGTTCAAGAGATTGTAGATACATATCATGTGCCTGTATATATTCAAAAGGGCGATATACCGTATCTGTCAGATCCTGAACTCAATCTCAGCGCTTATAGTAATCCAACACCAATCAAGGTAAAGGCTGACATTATCGAGGTTAAACAAGGTGACCACATTACCTGTGGTGCTATTGACCTTGAAGTGCTTGAAACACCGGGGCATACGCCAGGTGGAGTATGTTATTACATGGAAGGTCTTGTATTTGTAGGAGATACTCTATTTAGAGATTCCGTAGGTCGTACAGATTTTCCAAATGGATCATATGAGACATTAATGGAATCCATTAAAACTCAGCTTTATAAATTGCCTGACAATACAATGGTATATCCTGGTCATGGACCAGAAACAAATATAGGTTATGAAAAACAATACAACCCATTCGTTGGGGCGTAGGTTTTATAAAACTTTTGTAAGAAGTAAAGGGGATAGTTATCATGAACACAACATTAGAGAAATTAAAAGAACGCATTAAAGATAAAAAATACAAATTAACTACACAACGTCAAACAATTTTACAAGCCTTCATCGATGCTGATGAAAACCATTTGAGCGCAGAAGACGTATATGTACTTGTAAAAGAAGTTGCTCCTGATATCGGTTTGGCTACCATTTACAGAACACTTGATCTATTCACTGAACTTGATTTGTTAAAACGCCTTGATTTCGGTGATGGTCGTAACCGTTACGAATTAAATGATGAAGAGTTCGCTCATTTCCATCATCATTTGATTTGTGTAAAATGTGGTAAAGTATCCGAGTTCGAAGACGATATGCTTGAAACATTAGAGTCTATCATCGCTAAAAAATTGAACTTCCGCACGATTGACCATCAATTGAAAGTATATGGTTACTGCAGCGATTGCCAAAATCATATGACTGAAGCAGAACTTGAAAAATTAGAACGTATGGCTCATCACCATGCTTAATGGATATCTATATACGGGGCCATTACCACTTGGCTCCGTAGTAGCCCATAACTGTGGTGCTGCTGGTTTATTCTCTGATAAGGTTAATCCAGACGTTGTTTTAGAGGCTATAGAGGTAGACGGTTTATATCGTTTGACTGTAACCATTGGTGAGACCGTAAAAACTTTTGACGGTGATATTTCATCTATGGGCCGTCGTCAAATTGGCCAAGCCTTATTGCGCTATTTGCGTGAATATCAAGGTTTGCCAGCCGATGCCCCATGGGGGACTATGGTCGGTGTGCGTCCTACAAAGCTACTACATAAATATATAGATACATATGGCTCTGTCCACGCAGCAACTCGTCACATTAGGGACGAGTTTTCTGTGTCTATGGAAAAGCTTGCAACGTTGGGGGCTATCGGTGAGTATCAACGTCCATTTTTAGCTGATACAGACGATAAAAAGGTGAGTCTCTATTGTGGCATTCCTTTCTGTGATACTCGTTGTGTGTACTGCTCGTTTCCTTATGGTCTTTATCAGGATTACACTGATAAAAGTCAATTCTTAACAGCTTTAGGCCGTGATATGGAGGATATGAAAGCTATTGCTCAGTCTTATGGCTTATCGGTAGATACCCTCTATATGGGTGGCGGTACACCAACGGTATTAGGTGATGAAGACTTTCACCAAATCCTAAAACAGTTATCTATACTAGTGCCAGAAGGTCATGAGTTTACTGTAGAGGCGGGGCGTCCAGATTCTGTTAATCCTCGGAAGATACGATCTATGCTCGATTTTGGTGTAAATCGTATCAGTATTAATCCACAAACGATGCAAGACGATATTTTGCGGCGCATTGGGCGTGGACATAGTGCGCAAGATATTGATGAATTGTTACAATATGTAAAAGTTAATACACCATTTGCTGTAAATATGGATTTTATTGCGGGTTTACCGCATCAAACGATGCAAAACATGGTAGAGAATATGGATTACGTATGTCAAAATTTGCCGGAAAATGTTACAATTCATACGTTAGCATTAAAACGTGGTAGCCCATTGTATGATTTAAATATGCAAGATGATATTCCTGAAGAACATCTCGTAGCAGAAATGGTACAATATGGTAAAGAGCGTCTTGAAGCAGCTGGCTATGTGCCATATTATCTATATCGCCAACAATATATGAGAGGGCAATTAGAGAATATTGGCTATACCTTGCCAGGTAAAGCGTGCGAATATAATATTCAGATAATGGAAGAGCGACAAAGTATTCTATCCATGGGACCTGGTAGCTCATCTAAATGGATGCGCGCCCCTGAATATCGTCAATTGAAACAGCACATGCCAAAGGATGTTGATGTTTACCACGCAACGATAGATGCACTATTAGAGAAACGACATAGAATTTGTGAGAAATTTTGGGAGGTTGTGTAATGGCTATTAGAAAACCAAGAGGTACACAAGACTTTTTGCCAGAGCAAATGATAAATTGGCACTATATTGAACAACGTATGCGTGAAATTTGTAAAGTATACGGGTTCAATGAAATTCGCACACCTGCCTTTGAAGATACTAAATTATTCTTGCGCGGTATCGGTGAAACTACAGATGTAGTACAAAAGGAAATGTATACATTTACTACAGGCGATGATGGTGGCTCTAGCTTCACATTGCGTCCTGAAAATACGGCTTCTGCTGTACGGGCCTACTTAGAAAATAAAGTATATGGTAAAGAAGGCCTTACAAAATGGTATTACATGGGACCTATGTTCCGTCATGATAAACCACAAGCAGGTCGTTACCGTCAATTCCATCAATTTGGTGCAGAGGTACTAGGCTCTCAATCTCCAGTGGTAGATAGTGAAGTTATCTGTATGGTTGTACAATTGTTGAAAGACTTTGGCCTTAAAGACCTTAATGTAGAGGTGAACTCTGTAGGTTGCCCAACATGCCGCCCTGTATATCGTGAAAAATTAATTGAATTCTTTGAACCTAAAAAAGAACAATTATGCAGTGATTGCCAAGAACGTTTATATAAAAATCCGTTGCGTATCTTGGATTGCAAAAATGAAACCTGTAAATCCTTGTCCGTAGGTGCTCCTGAAATTCACGAACATTTATGTGAAGAGTGTCATGATCACTTTGAAGAATTGAAGACATATTTAACAGCTGCTAATGTGCAATATACATTGAACCCTCGCCTTGTACGTGGTCTTGATTATTACACAAAAACAGCATTCGAAGTACAATACACTCCATTAGGCGCACAAAGTGCCGTAGCAGGTGGTGGACGTTACGATGGCCTTGTAGAGGAACTTGATGGTCCTCATACACCAGCCATTGGCTTTGCCATGGGCATGGAGCGTTTATTATTAGCTCTTGAAAAACAAAACTTATTGCCTGAACCAACTGTTGAACCATCTGCATTTGTAGTGGCTCTTGGTGATGCGGCTAAGGTAGAGGCTTTCAAAATTTGCCAAGCATTACATGATGCATATGTATCCGTTGAAATGGACGGACAGGGCAAGAGTATGAAGGCACAATTAAAATATGCTAACAAAATTAATGCAAAATATGTTATCATATTGGGTGATGATGAATTGGCTCGTGGGGAAGCCATAATCCGATTCATGGAAACTAGTGAACAAGAAACTGTACCACTTGATACAGTTTCTGAACGTATAACTTCTTTGGTGAAAGGATGACAATTAGAATGGAAACAATGCAAGGCTTACACCGTACGCACGGTTGTGGCACCATCTCTGAACAAGAGGTAGGTAAAGAGGTCGTATTATGTGGTTGGGTTGAACGCCGTCGTGACCACGGTGGTTTGATTTTCTTGGATCTACGCGATCGTTCTGGCGTAGTACAAGTAGTAGCGTCTCCAGACCATAACGTAGAATCTTTCCACAAAGCAGAGGATGTTCGTAATGAATATGTACTTTGTGTACGTGGTAAAATTACAAAACGTGATGAAGCCGCTATTAATCCAAACCTTCCTACAGGTGCATACGAAATGTTCTGTGAAGAGTTGCGCGTATTGAACTCCGCTAAAACTCCTCCATTCTATATTCAAGATGATATCGATGTAGATGAAAATATTCGTTTGAAATATCGTTACCTTGACTTGCGTCGTCCAGAAATGCAACGCAACTTGATTTTGCGTCACAAAGTAACGAAAGCAATGCGCGACTTCTTCGATAGCCGCGATTTCTTGGAAATTGAAACTCCAATGCTTACTAAATCTACACCAGAAGGCGCTCGTGACTATTTAGTACCTTCTCGTGTAAATGCTGGTACATTCTATGCATTGCCACAATCTCCACAAATTTTCAAACAAATCTTGATGGTTGCTGGTTATGAAAAATACTTCCAAATCGTTCGTTGCTTCCGCGATGAAGATTTGCGTGCAGACCGTCAACCTGAGTTCACTCAGCTCGACTTGGAAATGTCCTTCGTAGATGAAGAAGACATTTACTCTATGCTTGAAGAAATGATTGCTCATGTATTTAAAACTACATTGGGCAAAGAAATTCCATTGCCTATGCCTCGTATTACATGGGATGAAGCAATGGATAAATACGGTTCTGATAAACCAGACCTTCGCTTCGACATGGCCTTTACTGATGTAACTGATCTTGTAAAAGATACAGAATTTAAAGTATTCCGCTCTGTAATCGATAACGGTGGTGTAGTTAAAGGTATCGTTGTACCTGGCGATGCTGGTATTCCACGTCGTGAACTTGATGACCTCGTTGAATATGTTAACCGTTACGGTGCAAAAGGCCTTGCATGGGCTTGCTTCAATGAAGATGGTTCCATCAAGTCTCAAATCATGAAGTTCTTAGGTGAAGATACAATCCGCAATATCGGTGAAAAAATGGGCGCTAAAGGTGGCGACCTTGTATTGATGATTGCTGATAAACCTGCTACTGTGGCACGTGCATTAGGTGAATTGCGCCTTGAAATGGCACGCCGCATGAACATGATTG
The DNA here is from genome assembly GCF_041333735.1 of Veillonella sp. NCBI lineage: Bacteria > Bacillati > Bacillota > Negativicutes > Veillonellales > Veillonellaceae > Veillonella > Veillonella sp. The sequence continues at coordinate 65,539 of NZ_JBGKFB010000001.1, read as the reverse complement.
ACCAAGATAAATTGGCATTCACATGGGTAACTGATTTCCCTATGTTCGAATATAACGAAGATGAAAAACGTTATGTTGCAATGCACCATCCGTTCACAATGCCTCGTCATGAAGATCTTGATAAATTGGAATCTGATCCTGGTAGCGTAAAAGCGATTGCTTACGATATGGTATTGAACGGTGTTGAAATCGGTGGCGGTTCCTTGCGTATTTACCAATCCGATGTACAAGAAAAAGTATTCAAAGCTATTGGTTTATCTGAAGAAGAAGCTAAATCTAAATTCGGCTTCATGCTTGATGCATTCCAATACGGTGCACCTCCTCATGCTGGTTGTGCATTCGGCCTTGATCGTCTTGTTATGTTGATGGCAAAACGTCAATCTATCCGCGACGTAATCGCATTCCCTAAAACCCAATCTGCTTCTGATGTAATGAGCCAAGCTCCATCTGAAGTAGAACCTAAGCAATTAAAAGAGTTGCATATTAAACCAGATATCGAGGAAGAAGAAGAGCAATCTTTGGTGTAAAAACATAGGCAAGAATTGATTAAATTTGAAATGTCAAGACTTGTTAATTACGAATCTTTCTGATACTATTTATGTATAAGATATCCCTGCCATGTGCGTGTGATATCGCAGTTTTGAGCCAACACATTTACTTCGGGAGTCCGAACTCTCGTCTGAACGTTACGCCCTTACGGGACAACTGAAGGATGAGGAGGACACCCACCTGCCCTAAGCAGGATCAAAACGCGGTACATTACGGCATGGTGGGGCTTTTTTGCGTGTAAAAATGGTATGTAATGTCATATACTATATATAGAAAAGACCAGCCAATATCGTTATTATAGGCTATTGATCTATAAATTATATTCTTAATGAATACAATTTACTGGACTGTACGAGTAATAAAACTTTAGAGTTAATAGATAAGATGTTATGGATTGAGGTGATAGAATGGATAGTTTATTTGATATGACGCCTACCAATACGTATGAACCGTTACCGGTGCGTATGCGTCCTACCACATTAGACCATTTATATGGTCAAGAAAAAGCGGTAGGGAAGGGGACTTTCTTGCGCGCCATGGTTGAAAAGGATACAATTCCATCTATGCTTTTTTATGGCCCTTGTGGAACGGGTAAAACTACACTAGCAGGTATTATCGCGAAGGTTAGCAATAGTCATTTTGTCAATTTAAATGCTACTAATGCGGGCATAGGTGAGCTGCGTAATATCATAGAGGATGCTCGTAAGCGAGTGCGATCTTTACAACAACGAACCATTTTATTCCTCGATGAAATTCACCGTTTTAATAAAAGCCAACAAGATGTACTTTTACCTTGTGTAGAGGATGGCACAATCATCCTCATTGGCGCTACTACAGAAAATCCATTTTTTGAGGTAAATAGACCACTTTTATCTCGTCTAAGGTTAATTACCCTAGAAGCGCTTACACCAAAGGCTATAGGCCAAATTTTGCGCCGTGCTATTACAGATGAAGAGGTAGGCCTTGGTAAACGGCATCTACAGGTGACAGATGAGGTTCTTGAAGATGTAGGGATTTTCGTCAATGGCGATGGGCGTATGGCGTTAAATATTTTAGAGCAGGCAGCAGCAATGGTACCTGATGAAGGGTCTATTACTATAGAGGTCCTTGAAAAGGTCGTAGGCCGCCGTATTTATACATACGACAAAAAAGGCGATAGTCACTACGATACGATTTCTGCGTTTATTAAAAGTATGCGTGGTTCTGATGTACAAGCGACGGTTCATTATCTCGCTCGTATGATTGAAGCTGGCGAAGATCCAAACTTTATCGCTCGTCGTATCGTAATTTGTGCTGCTGAAGATGTAGGTCTAGCAGATCCTCAAGCTTTAATTCTTGCTAATGCAGCCGCTCAAGCCGCTCATATGGTAGGCTTCCCGGAAGCGCGCATTATATTATCTGAGGCGGCTTGTTATGTAGCCTTAGCGCCGAAAAGTAATTCTGCTTATATGGCAATCGATGCAGCCATTGCCGATGTGCGCCACAAGGATTGTGGACAGGTGCCAGATCATTTAAAAGATAGTCATTATAGTGGTGCTAGCAAACTAGGCCATGGGAACACTTATAAATATGCTCATAACTATCCAAATGGCTATGTAAAACAGCAATATTTACCAACACCTCTTAAGGATGCTATATATTACAATGGTATTAAAAGAGGCAAAGAAGAACAGTTACTTCACGACTGGGAGGAACGGCGTAAAAGCTAACTAAATACTTCGATATATGCTATAATATAATGATAAGTTAATTTACTGTAATGTTATATAAGTAAGGGGTTTGTATAGATTTATGGCAGAAGAAAAAACTTCCACCAAAAAACGCAATACACGACGAAAGCGAACAAGTACAAAACAGCAAACTAAGTCTCAAGGATTTTCCTTGCGTAGCGAAGTTAAAGGCTTAATTGTAATTGCCTTTGCAGTTATTTCCCTGCTCGGATTCTTTGGCTTTGAACTCGGTCTTGTCGGTGAAATCTTAACAGGTATATTCCGCTACGGCTTCGGCCTAGGTGGGATTATTCCTTGTTTGTGTGTTTTCTGGGTAGGTTGGAGATTATTATATAAGGGGACATTTATTTCCATTACAAAACGAGGCATTGTAATGACCTTGTTTTTCTTATTCTTGTTAGCTCTCGTTCCGTTGTGGCGCGTTCCTGAGGGGCAGGAACTTATCACAACACAATTGGCTAACCAAGGTGGTGTTGTAGGTGGCGCCATTGCAACATTCATGCGCACTTTGTTAGGTAATTTAGGTGCTATTATTCTTGATGTATTCTTATTGTTAGCCTTTGGTCTTCTTATTACTCGATTATCTTTGCGCAGTGGGTTGCAAAAGGCAGCGGATAAAACTCAAGTAGGTTTAGATGTAGCAAAAGAGGTAGCTGCTGAGAAGGTAGCCGTGGCGAAAGAGGTCTTTGAGGACTGGAATGAGCAACGTAAAGAGGCGGCGGCACAGCGTAAAGCCTATAATAGGGAAAAAGATACGCGCTTTGAAGATGCTGCAGACCAAGCATTAGATACTTTAGAAAAACGAGGCATTACTACTGATAGAGACAGCTTTGAAACTGATACCTCTGTAGAGGTGGAACCAATAGCGGATACAGTCACAACTGTGGAAACACCAAAGGCTCCTACATCTTGGAAAGAATTAGCCGAGATAGAGGCACGCAATCGAGCAGCAGAACAATTGGCGAATATTTCTGAAGCTTCTGGTGATGCGAAGTCTTATGATGCGGATGATTTCGATCAATTCTTAGATACTAGTAGATCTACTGGTGATGATTATGTGTATGTTCCAGATGAGGATTATACATATACTCCAGATGAAGGATATTCCGATGATTCTGAATCAGGAGACAATACTCATGAGGACCAACCGGAGTTCACATATCAAAATACAACGATGGGTCCATTGGAAACTAACCATGCTGCCATAGCGTCTGCGGTGCCTGGAACAGGTGCTGCTGCAAGTTCTGTAAGTGCTGGTGCAGGTATGACTGGTATGAGCTTACAAGTACCGTCTACCATTAGTACTACAGAAGATACAGCACAAGTAGCAGTGTCTAAAGAGGGTCAAATTCACCGTACCTATGATAGACCTTATCATTTCCCAAGCCTTGATATTTTGGCGAAAGGGAAGGGGAGTCAAAGCAATGGTGAAGAAGTAGCTCAAAATGCAATGATGCTTGAAAATGTATTGAGCAACTTTGGCATCACTGCTAAGGTCGTTAATGCAACACAAGGTCCAACTGTTACGCGTTATGAAATTGAACCTGCACCGGGTGTAAAGGTTAGCCGTATCGTTAATTTAACAGATGATATTGCCCTTAATTTAGCGGCTCAACATATTCGTATGGAGGCTCCAATTCCTGGTAAATCTGCTATAGGTATTGAGGTTCCTAATAAGACAACAGAGGCCGTGCATTTGCGCGATGTTCTTGATTGCAGTGACTTCAAGGATGCGCGTGGTGGCATTCCTGTTGGTCTTGGTAAAGATATTGCAGGGAAACCTGTTATTACAGACCTTGCGAAGATGCCTCACTTGCTTGTAGCAGGTACTACGGGTTCTGGTAAGTCTGTATGTGTTAATACCTTGATTTCCAGTATTCTATTTAGTCGTAAACCGGAAGAGGTCAAGTTATTATTAATCGACCCTAAGATGGTTGAATTGTCTATTTATAACGGCATTCCTCACTTGATGGCGCCAGTTGTAACAGATATGAAAAAAGCAGCTGCTGTATTGCGTTGGGCCGTTCGTGAAATGGAGGCTCGTTATAAAGCCTTTGCAGCATCTGGTAAACGAGATATTAAGAGTTATAACGAAGCGCATCCTAAGGCGGCTATGCCGTTGATTGTATTAATTATTGATGAGTTAGCTGACCTTATGATGACAGCTCCTGATGATATTGAAGAATCTATTAGCCGCTTAGCACAAATGGCGCGTGCTGCGGGTATTCATATGGTACTTGCTACACAACGTCCATCTGTTAACGTTATTACTGGTTCTATTAAGGCCAATGTACCGAGCCGTATTTCCTTTGCCGTAGGCTCTCAAATTGACTCCCGTACCATCCTCGATATGGCGGGGGCTGAGAAATTACTTGGTAAAGGTGATATGTTGTTTGCTCCAATCGGGGCGAATAAACCAATTCGTGTACAAGGTGCATTTATCTCTGATGATGAAGTTGAACATCTTGTGGAATTTGTAAAAGCTCAACGAGAACCAGAATATGATGATACTGTTACACAAGAGGCTGAAAAGGAAACAGAGAAAGAATCATCTGAAGAAAATGATATTTACCGCGATGAATTATTAGAGCGTGCTGTTAATCTTGTAATGGAATCTGGTCAAGCTTCTGTATCCATGTTGCAGCGGCGCTTCCGCATTGGATATACTCGTGCGGCTCGTCTTGTAGATACGATGGAAGATCTTAAAATCGTGGGCCCTAGCATGGGCAGTAAAGCTCGAGAGATTTTAATGAGTCCTGAACAAGCAAAGGCTCGCTATTTCTCGGACTCCAATGATGAACAATAATTGAATGATTACGATATGAGTAGTATGTAGAGTTAGAAAGGAACGAAAATGGCTGAATTAGGCGAAGAATTACGACGTGAACGGGTAAGACGTAATCTAACCTTTAAAGATGTGGAGCAAGTACTTCACATTAAGACAACCTATTTGGAAGCTATCGAAGATGGTAAATATGACATCATTCCTGGTCAGGTCTACGTGAAAGGCTTTATTCGTAATTACGGCAATTATTTAGATCTTGATGGTGATCGCTTGGTGAAAGCCTACCAAAGCCAAGTAGGGGATATTGATACTTTTTCTTTACGCTCTGTGACGAGACAGAAAGCTCAAGCTACTCCTAATTTGGTACAAAGCGAGTTCGTTGAATACCAAACCTCTAAGAAACGAATGTCCTTAGAAACACGTCAACGTAAACGTCAACGCTCTATCGTACAAGAACGCATTATTTTAGGCATAATTTTATTCTGTATGGCATTATTTTTACTATGGTTATTCCTTTTCTAATAAAAGGAAAGAAAGGCATTTACTCAATCGATGGATAGATTTTTAGTAACAGAACCTTCGGATATGAAGGAACGTGGCTGGGCCGAATTAGATTTCGTTCTCATCAGTGGGGACGCCTATGTAGACCACCCATCCTTTGCTCCTGCTGTTATCGGCAGGTACCTAGAGTTCAAAGGTTATCGTGTAGGCATTATAGATCAACCAGATTGGAATGATGTAGAGGCTTTCAAAAAACTAGGTAAACCGCGTCTAGCGTCCCTTGTTACAGCAGGGAATCTAGACTCAATGCTCAATAAATTTACGGCCGCAAAGAAGATTCGCCGTCAAGATGATTATTCTCCCGGTGGTGAAGCTGGTCATCGTCCAGATCGGGCTACCTTGGTATATGCGAACCGTATGAAAGAGGCATATAGTGATGTGCCGCTTATTATCGGTGGTATAGAGGCATCCTTGCGCCGCTTTGGTCATTATGATTATTGGTCAGATACTGTACGTCGCTCTATCTTAGTTGATTCTAAGGCCGATGTACTTGTTTATGGTATGGGTGAACTTCAAATTGTGGAATTAGCAGATGCTCTAGATCAAGGTCGCTTTAAAGAGTCCTTGCCATCTATTCGCGGTATTTGTTACATGGCAAAGGAAATTCCTACTATAGACTATATTGAATGCCCGTCTTTTGAGGAAATTAAAGCTGATAAGATGGCCTTTGCTGATGCATTCCGTATTCAATATGATGAACAAGACCCATTTTATGGTCGTATGGTAGTCCAAAAGCATGGGGACAGATATCTTATTCAAAATACGCCTGCTTTGCCTTTGACACAGGAGGAAATGGATGGTGTATATAACTTGCCATATACACGTAAGTGGCATCCTAAATACGATGATAAAGGTGGCGTACCAGCGTTAAGTGAAGTACAATTTAGCCTTGTTAGTCAACGCGGCTGCTTTGGTAGCTGTTCATTCTGTGCCATTACCAATCACCAAGGTCGCATCATTCAAAATCGTAGCCATGAGTCTTTAATCGACGAAGCCCAAACGATGATTGAGATGGACAATTTTAAGGGTTATATTCACGATGTTGGGGGGCCTACTGCAAACTTCCGTCATTTAGCCTGTGATAAACAAGCTGTATATGGCGCTTGTAAAGGTCGTACATGTGCAGCTCCAGAGCCTTGTGAAAACCTTAATACAAACCATGATGATTATATTGCACTACTCCGTAAATTACGTAAGCTAAAAGGAGTAAAAAAGGTATTTGTTCGTTCTGGTTTGCGCTATGACTATGTGCTGGCGGATAACAATAAAGACTTCGTACGAGAGCTGTGTGAGTTTCACGTTAGTGGCCAATTGAAGGTAGCACCAGAACACGTATCTAAACGGGTTACCAATATGATGGGGAAAGCGGGTAAGGAAGAATTCCTCACCTTCAAATCTTGGTTTGAAGAGGCTAATAAAAAGCTTGGTAAGAAGCAATATTTAGTGCCATACTTTATGAGTTCTCATCCTGGTTGTGCCTTGGAGGATGCTATTGAATTAGCAGAGTTCTTGCGTGATCAACATATGTATCCAGAACAAGTACAGGATTTTATTCCAACACCGGGCAGCCTATCGACTTGTATGTACTATACGGGGATTAATCCTCTAGATGGAAAGCCTGTATACGTAGCCAAAAAAGGTAGAGATAAAGCTAAGCAACGTGCTTTAATGCAATATAAAAATATTGAAAATTATGATCTTGTAAAAGAAGCACTCATTGAAGCTAATCGGCGTGATTTAATTGGATTTGGACCAGAATGTTTGATTCCACCACGCCCAATTGGTCGCAATAGTAATCGTACTGGTGCGGGCACTGGCAACCGTAATAGAGTACAAGCTAATAATCGTCGCAGCGGACGTCAATCAGGTGAGCAGCGTAGTAAGGGAAACACGTGCTCTAACCAACAGGCTGCTCTTAGTAAGGGGAGATCATCTCGCAGTGGTATGACTAAAGGTCGTCCCTCTAACAAAAGCCGTGGTGGTCGTTAATTATAGAGATTAGTTTTATCTAATCTCATTTGGGGATACTTTATGTCTTATAGGAGGCATATATGAAACGATGGATTGCTCCGGGCATTTTAGCCCTTTTTGTGGTAGGGATGTTGACCTATGGCGTAAACTTTTACCATCAAGAACAATTGGAACATGAAAAAGAGCCTGTTCGTGGTGAGATTATAGTTTATACAGACTTACCGAATAATATAACTACATTGCTTGCCGATCGTTATGAAGATGAGAAGAATGTAAAAGTTACAGTTATGCCTCTTACAGAAGAGCAAATGGCGCAACGTTCGGCCTCAAATGTAGCTGATACATCTGGTGATATTGTACTTACCTCTGAGGATAACCTCGTTGTAGGCGCCAATACTGGGAAATATGCACCTATTGTTAATGAGAAAATTGACGAGGTTCGTGACAATCTAAAGGATACAAATGGATATTGGGTAGGCCTTTGGTATGATCCTATCGTATTTGTTCAAAATGATACCTTCTACAATGGGGTTGGTAAATATATTACTACATGGGATACCTTGGCAAAACAAGGTGATTGGACCATTGTAATGACCGATTTTGTAGCCTCTCAGAATGCGGCAAACTTGTTATATAACATGGTGGAATATAGAGGGGAGCCTGAAGCATTAAACTATCTATATAGCTTAAAACCTCATGTAATACAACATGCTAAGTTCTTGTCTACCCCAGTTCGTTTAACAGCGCTTGGAGAGTCTAATATCGGCATTGGTAATTTATCTGATGCGGCCCAATATACGCGTCATGGATATCCAATTAAGGTCATTTATCCAACGGATGGGACCTCTTATTATGTAACTGGGGCGGCCGTATTAAAAAATTCAAAACATAAAGCAGATAGCGTCGAATTTATTAATTGGTTGTTATCTACAAAGACCGCAAAATATATGGTTGAAAATAACTTCACCTATATATTTACAAATCCAGAAATGGATGAGCCAAAAGACTCATTGGGACATGAGCTAATTTTATGGCCTGTAAATGGCGGTTACACCATTGATGGTAAAAAATTATTACTAAATCACTGGGTTAGCCAAGTGCGTTTCCGTAAGGAATAACTCAGTTATATAGATCCTATTAAGGTAGTAAATTGAAAATAATCTTGTTAAGAAAGGATATAGAATGGGTAAGAAATTAGGATATGTTAGCCTAGGTTGTGCTAAAAACTTAGTAGATACAGAGGTAATGTTAGGCTTATTGAAAGATAATGGCTATACGATTACAGAGGACCTAAGCGAAGCAGATCTTATCGTCGTAAATACCTGTACTTTTATTGAGAAAGCCAAAGCGGAGTCTATCAATACCATTCTTGAGGTAGCTCAATATAAAGAAGATGGTACATGTAAAGGCCTTATTGTAGCAGGTTGCTTAAGCCAACAATATCAAGATGAGCTATTCAAAGAAATTCCTGAAATTGATGCTTTGATCGGTACAGGTGCATGGGACCAAATCATGGTAGCTGTTGATGCTATTGAGCATGGCAACCGTAGTTGTATCATGGAAAATATTACAAATATCTATGATGAGCGCATGCCTCGTATTCAAACAACACCTCGTTACAGTGCGTATGTAAAAATTGCGGAAGGCTGTAACAATGGTTGTACCTTCTGCATTATTCCAAAGGTGCGTGGTGCATTCCGCAGTCGTACTATCGAATCTATTAAGGCCGAAGTGGAACGCTTAGCTGCAGCAGGTGTTAAAGAGGTTGTTCTTATTGCTCAAGATACGACTAGTTATGGCATTGACCTTAACGATGGCAAGCCTTTGTTGACTACATTGCTTAAGGAGTTAACTACAGTAGAAGGCATCGAATGGATTCGTATGTTATACCTATATCCAACATTCTTCTCTGATGAATTGTTAGATCTTATCGTTAATGAGCCAAAACTTTGTAAATATGTAGATATCCCATTACAACATGTTAATAACGATATTTTAAAACAAATGAATCGTCGAGATGATCGCAATGATATTGAACGGTTGCTTAAGAAAATTAGAAATGCTCCTACACATATTACATTGCGTACATCTATTATTGTTGGCTTCCCTGGTGAAACAGATGAGCAATTTGAGGAACTTTGCGACTTTGTAAAAGAAATCAAATTTGATAATATGGGCGTATTTACTTATTCTCAAGAGGAAGGTACACCAGCTGGTGCGCGTGAAGACCAAGTGCCAGAAGAGGTAAAAGAAGACCGTTATCATATTCTCATGTCCATCCAAGCCGCTATTTCTGAAGAAAATAACCGCGATTTAGAAGGTACTATTGACTATGCAATGGTAGAAGAAATCGAGGAAGGTGAGAATGGTACATTACTCGCTAAAGGACGCTTAAAATCTCAAGCACCTGATGTAGACGGTAATATGTACATTGAAGACTGCGGAGAAGAGATTCAACCTGGAGATATTCTTAAGGTACAAGTAGAGCAGGGCTTTGCTTACGACGTAGTAGCTACGGTTGTAGAATAAAACACAGCTCGATACATTCGATTGTGGAGGTGATCTGATGATTGTAGAACTCATTTCTACAGGTTCAGAGTTATTGCTAGGTGATACAGTTAACACTAATGTATCTTGGTTAGCACAAGAATTAAATAAATTAGGATATACTATTGCTCATCAATCTGTCGTGGGGGATAATCCTAAGCGCATGGCAGAGGTCTTTCAATTAGCTAGCACTAGAGCGGACATCGTTATTAGTACTGGCGGATTAGGACCAACGCAAGGGGATATTACACGAAATGTATTAGCCGATTCTATTGGACGACCTATTGTATTTAATCAAGAGGCTATGGATGAGGTTAAAAAATTCTTTGACCGTGTAAAACGTACCGTGCCGGATGCAAGTCGTCGAGAAGCTGAGTTGCCTGAAGGCGCAAACGTATTACATAATCCGGTAGGCGTAGCGCCTGGTGTTGTAGTGGAAGATGGAGATACTACATACATACTTTTGCCAGGACCTCCAGGTGAGATGAAGGGTATGTTCCACGATAGTGTGGTGCCTTATTTAATGAATCGATTTGGTTCACAAGGTGTTGTTACCTCCTATCGCTATGGGGTATACGATATTCGCGAAATTGGTTTAGAAAATACCTTAATGGATCTCATTAAGAACCAATCAAATCCAACCATTGCTTTGCTCATTAAAAAGGGGTACATAGAGGTTCGTATTACTGCTAAGGCTGACACCTTAGAGGCTGCCCATGAGGTTCTCAACCCTTGGGATGCTATCATTCGAGAACGATTAGGAGCTCGTGTAGGACGTGACTTGACTGTTTCTATGGAGGAAACACTTGGTCATGTGTTACTTGAAGAGCATAGCACTATTAGTACTGCTGAATCCTGTACTTCTGGATTAGTTGGTAAATTACTAACTAATGTGAGTGGCAGTAGTGAGTACTACATGGGTGGCGTTATTTCGTATAGCAACGACATAAAACATCGTGTACTAAGTGTACCTCAAGATATGCTCGATACGTATGGTGCCGTAAGTGAGCAAGTCGCTAAGGCTATGGCAGAGGGGGCACGAACTGTGGGTCAAACAACATATGCCGTTTCTACGACTGGTATAGCTGGTCCCGGTGGTGGTAGTCCTGAGAAGCCGGTTGGTCTTGTGTGGTTCGGTGTAACTGGACCTCATGGGACAGTAGCTCACAAGGCTAATTTAATTGGTAATCGCGAAGATATTCGACAAAGTGCAGCAGAGCTAGCACTATATTATGTGTATACTTATATAACAGAAAAGGGGAAATAAAATAATGGCTGTAGATGGCAGACAAGCAGCGTTGGATAACGCGTTAAAACAAATTGAAAAAGACTTTGGTAAAGGCGCTATTATGCGCCTTGGTGAAGCAGCAGATCGCATGAATGTAGAGGTTATCTCCTCCGGTTCCCTTGCTATCGATATCGCTGTTGGTGTAGGGGGCTTCCCTCGCGGCCGTGTAATTGAAATTTACGGTCCAGAATCTTCTGGTAAAACAACAGTAGCGCTTCATGCTGTAGCAGAAGCGCAAAAACAAGGTGGTATTGCGGCATTTATTGATGCGGAGCATGCGATGGATCCGGTATATGCTCGTAACTTGGGCGTAGATATCAATAACTTATTGATTTCTCAACCAGACAATGGTGAGCAAGCTCTTGAAATTACAGAAGCTCTTGTTCGTAGTGGCGCTGTAGATATTGTCGTAGTTGACTCAGTTGCAGCTTTAGTTCCTAAAGCTGAAATCGAAGGCGAAATGGGCGATGCTCACGTAGGTCTTCAAGCTCGTTTGATGAGTAAAGCATTGCGTAAATTGACTGGTATCATCAGCAAATCTAAAACTGTTGTTATCTTTATCAACCAATTGCGTGAAAAAGTAGGCGTAATGTTTGGTAATCCTGAAACTACAACAGGTGGTCGTGCGTTGAAATTCTATTCCTCCGTACGTCTTGATGTTCGTAAGGGTGAATTAATTAAAGCTAATAACGAAAATGTTGGTGCTCGCACTAAAGTTAAAGTTGTTAAGAATAAAGTAGCACCTCCATTCAAAACAGCTGAGTTTGATTTGATGTACGGTGAAGGTATCTCCAAAGCTGGTACACTTATCGATATTGGCACAAATATGGAAATCATCAATAAATCTGGTGCATGGTATTCCTATAACGGTGAACGCATGGGCCAAGGTAAAGAAGCAGCTAAACAATATTTGTTAGATAATCCACAAATCGCTGATGAAATCGATCGTATTATTCGCGATACATTAGCGGTTGGCACTGAAGAAATTGATGTAATCGGTGAAGAAGTAACTGAAGAAGTATAATCATGAGTGACGAAACGCTGCAAGCTGCTATGGATCAAGCGTATCGCTTCCTAGCTCAACGATTTCTTAGTTCCTATGAACTGACACAAAAAATGAGACGTAAACAAATCGAGGACCCAATCATTGAGCGGGTCCTTGAACGTCTTAGAGACTATGATTACATCAATGATGAACGCTTATCTGAGCAAGTATTGGCGTACTTGATGAAAGAACAGAAATACGGTGCGTATATGATTAAGCAAAAGATGAAGCTGCGAGGTCTTACAGTGCCTCAGGAAATCTCTAATTATGATGAAGTGAAAGCTGCTTATCGTGTGGTGGAGAAAAAATTTGGTTCCATTCTCAATGAGGACTGCACTCCTCGTGTAAAAGTCTTTAATTTTCTCAAATATAGAGGGTTTTCAACGAGTACTATCCAAGTTGTGTGCAATGATTTTTATGAATAGATAGTACTTTTTCTGAGGCCTTACTAGGCTTGTAAAATCTTGACAGAAAGGGCTTTCAAGTCTAAAATTAATAATAGCCTTATTTATTTATATGATGATATGGCTAAATGATAATTTAATGCATGAAGGGCATAAAAAGGAGCATGAAAGCTCGATTTTGAGAATTTAAGAGGAGGTGAGACAGATTTTAGAAGATGTGGGACATATTTTAGAGTATTGTCTAATTGCAGTGGTAATGGTACTGATTGGACTAGGGGCAGGCTATTTTTTTAGAAAAAATATTGCTGAAGGAAAACTGAATCAAGCTGAGCAAGAGGCTGCACGTATCATCGCTAATGGTGAGCGAACAGCTGAGTCTAAAAAGAAAGAAGCTTTATTAGAAGCGAAAGAAGAAATTCATAAGCTCCGTTCTGATGTAGAACGAGAAAATAAAGATCGCCGTTCCGAACTTCAACGTATGGAACGTCGTATTCTTCAAAAAGAAGAATCTTTGGATAAAAAATTAGACAATATTGAGCACAAAGAGGAAGCTTTACATCGCAAAGAAGCTGACTTAGCCCAAAGCCGTGAAAAAATTGAAGCTTTGTATGAAAAACAAATGGCAGAATTGGAACGTATTTCCGGTATGACATTTGAAGAAGCTAAGAATATCTTGTTAACGAATGTGGAACAAGAAATTCGTCATGAAACGGCGATTATGGTTAAGGAAATGGAGCAGCAAGCTAAGGATGACGCGGAGAAAAAAGCAAAAGAAATTATCTCCTCTGCTATCCAACGTTGCGCAGCTGACCATGTAGCGGAGACTACCGTATCCGTAGTGGCATTGCCTAATGATGAAATGAAGGGTCGCATTATCGGTCGTGAAGGCCGTAATATTCGTGCACTCGAAACATTAACAGGTATTGACTTGATTATCGATGACACACCAGAAGCAGTTATTCTTTCCGGTTTCGATCCAATTCGTCGTGAAGTGGCTCGTATTGCTTTGGAAAAATTGATTGTAGACGGTCGTATCCATCCAGCTCGTATTGAAGAAATGGTTGGTAAAGCTCGCAAAGAGGTTGACCAAACTATTAAAGAAGCTGGTGAACAAGCAACATTTGAAGCTGATGTTCATGGCTTACATCCTGAAATTGTAAAGATTTTAGGTCGTTTGAAATATCGTACTAGTTACGGTCAAAACGTTTTGAAACATTCTATTGAAGTATCTCATTTAGCAGGTTTGATGGCAGCTGAACTAGGCTGTGATGTAACATTGGCTAAACGAGGTGGTTTAATCCATGATATTGGTAAAGCATTGGACCGTGAACTTGAGGGTTCTCATGTTCAAATCGGTGTTGATGTGGCTCGTAAATATCGTGAAAGCGCAGCAGTAATTAACTGCATTGGCGCTCATCATGGTGATGAAGAGTTCCAATCTGTAGAAGCTGTATTAGTTGCAGCTGCTGATGCTATCTCTGCGGCTCGTCCTGGAGCACGTCGAGAAACATTAGAAAACTACTTGAAACGTTTATCTAAATTGGAAGAAATCGCTGAATCCTTCGAAGGCGTTGAAAAATGCTTTGCTATTCAAGCAGGTCGTGAGATTCGCGTTGTAGTAAAACCGGATAAGATTGATGAAGCTGAGTCTACATTACTCGTTCGGAATATCGTAAAACGCATCGAGTCTGAACTCGAATATCCAGGCCAAATTAAGGTCGTAATTATTCGTGAAACTCGCGTTGTGGATTACGCAAAATAATATGCTATAAGCGATAAGTATAGGCTGCAATGATTTCATTGCAGCCTATTATTATCAAATTATTATTCGCAGCCTATTAAAGAATACGGCGTATAGGAATCATCATGTATTGATCCATAATAGATGGTGATTCCTATGATTCGTATCAGTTACTAAATCGGTTTGACTTGATAATTGATTAAATTACTTTACAAATAGAGGATTTTTTATTTGTATATCGAATTAATATATATAAGGGAAGGAGGCGTTGGCTATGAGCCGATATTTTGAAAATGAATTGATTGAACAAATCAAAGATGCAAATGATATTGTATCTGTAATATCTGAGCATGTAGCCTTAAAGAAACGGGGCAAGAACTATTGGGGTTGTTGTCCATTTCATAATGAAAAGACGCCGTCCTTTAGTGTTGCCCCTGAAAAGGGCTTTTATTATTGTTTTGGCTGTCATGCATCGGGGAATGTCATTAAATTCCTTATGGAACTTGAGCATTTAAGCTTTGTTGAGGTCTTAGAGCACCTTGCTAATCGCGCTAATATTCCATTGCCAGAGGCAAAGCTTTCACCAGAACAACGAGCTCGAGATGAACGACGGAAAAAACTATATGAAGCGTCAGAACTAGCGGCTACATTTTTTCATAATTGCCTTACTCAAACATCGATTGGTAAGGTTGGCCTTGATTACTTAAAAAAACGGGGCCTTACAAAAGAGACGATTGAGAAATTTAAATTAGGCTTTGCTCCAGATGGTTGGGATAAGTTGTATCGTGCCTTTCACGAACGCGGTATCGATGATTCGATTCTCTTGGAGCTAAATCTAGTTCGTAAAAATCAAAAGGGGCAGTTTTACGATTTCTTTAGAAACCGTATTATGTTCCCTATCATGGATGGTAAAGGTCGTGTAGTTGCCTTTGGTGGTCGTGTTATGGATGATAGCACGCCAAAATATTTAAACTCACCAGAATCAGCCATCTTTGAAAAGGGAAAACTATTATTTGCCTTTGATAAGGCTTATAAATCTATTCGTCAAGAGCGACAGGCTATCCTTGTGGAAGGGTATATGGACGTTATATCTGCTCATAACCATGGTGTTACTAATGTAGTAGCATCCTTGGGGACGGCTTATACACGAGATCATGGTCATATCTTAATGAGACAGGCTGATGAAATTGTACTGGCCTATGATATGGATGGAGCAGGTCGTCAAGCAGCAGCTAGGGCTATAGAATTATTACAAAATACGGACTTTAAGGTACGTGTTCTGGCTATGCCAGATGGTAAGGATCCCGATGATTATTTACGTAATCATGGAGGACAAGCATTCAAAGATTTAGTGGCTAAAGCGGTTAAGCCTCTTGATTATTTATTAAGTGAGTCCTTAATTAAACACGACACAAATGATACGGAAGGGAAGCAAGCTGTTATGGCTGATGTATTCCCCTATATTGCTAATATAGATAGTCAAACACAACGAGATGATGCTCTAAAGACATTGGCATTACCACTATGGCTTGATAATAGTAGTATTTTTAGATATTTCCGAGACTATGTAAAAAAAGGACAAATTGAATTGGTTGATACTGCGTCTGCACCGTTGCCAACACAGGATTTACCTAAAGGTGATGCAGAAAAATTATTGTCCTTAGCCTTTACAGATGGTGAAGTGTTACAACATATGATGAGCTATTTGCCATTAGAAGACTTTGAAAAAATTGAATATCGCGGTATAATAGAAAAGATATTCACCTTATTTAAAGAAGAAGGTCGTCTAGATGATACTGCCATTCAATCTGTTTTATCCCCATCGGAGTATGATATTTACTCTAGATTGGTTGTTATGAGTGACGATGAATATAAGGTGCAAGTGCCTGGATTAATCCGCAAGATAAGGCTTCATTCATTGCGTGAACAGTATAAAGCGCATTCAATTATGGCGGATCAACTAAAACGGGCAGGAGATTCGACATTTATTAGCGAATTACATAAGTGTCAGGAAATACAGAACTTAATTAGAGAATGGTCTAAGTAATATAATGTAAAAAGGAGAGCGCTGTGGCTAAGAAAGTACAAAAAAGTCAAATAGAGGAGATTGTTGAACAACTTCTTGAAAAAGGCCGGAAAACCGGTGTGTTGACACAATCAGAGATTTCAGATGCTCTTCATGAGCAGACTGATCTTACTGCAGAACAATTAGATGATATTTATACTACATTTGGTAAATTAAACATTGAAGTAGTAGCTGATATCGACGGTGAGGACGCTGATGCTAATCCAATAGAGCCAGAAGAAGAGGATGAAGAAGATACTTCTAGCGAAAAGAATATCTCCATCGATTTAAGTGTAGACTCTGGCGTTAACATTGACGATCCTGTACGTATGTACCTCAAGGAGATCGGTCGTGTCCCATTGCTTTCCGCTGATGAGGAAATTGTTTTAGCTAAGCAAATTGAAGCAGGCGCAGCAGAAGATGCTACATATAAAGATATTCAACTTGCCAAAAAGGCTAAGAAAAAATTGGTAGATGCGAACTTGCGCCTCGTTGTAAGTATTGCAAAACGCTATGTAGGTCGTGGGATGTTGTTCTTGGACTTGATTCAAGAAGGTAACTTGGGCCTTATTAAAGCTGTAGATAAGTTCGATTATACAAAGGGTTATAAATTCTCCACATATGCTACATGGTGGATTCGTCAAGCGATTACTCGCGCTATTGCGGACCAAGCTCGTACAATTCGTATTCCAGTACATATGGTAGAAACAATCAATAAACTGATTCGTATTTCCCGACAATTGTTGCAAGATAAAGGTCGTGAACCATTACCAGAGGAAATTGCAGAAGGTATGGGTATTACGGTAGAGCGTGTGCGTGAAATTCAAAAAATCGCACAAGAACCAGTATCATTGGAAACTCCAATTGGTGAAGAGGAAGACTCTCACTTGGGAGACTTCATTGAAGACCAAGATGCTATTGCTCCAGATGATGCAGCTAGCTACATCTTATTGCAAGAACAAATTGAAGATGTATTTACATGCTTAACGGACCGTGAGCAACAAGTATTGATCTTGCGCTTTGGTTTGAAAGATGGTAAACCGCGTACATTGGAAGAAGTAGGTCAACATTTCAATGTAACTCGTGAACGTATCCGTCAAATCGAAGGTAAGGCGCTTACTAAATTGCGCAATCGTGGTAAACGCGATAAAATTAAAGACTTCTTATAAGATGTTGAATCTCTTAAGGGTTGTAATACAGTGCTATTGTGCTGTGTTGCAACCCTTTTGTGATATAATTAAAGATAGTAAACGTAAGTGATAAAAGTAAGTGATAAAAGTACGTTAAAGCCTTTTAATGTAATACATAGCAAATATTAAAGTGCATATAATATATTAAAGTTCATATAATATTTAGGAGATATAATGTTTACAGTTACAAAACGATTAGAGGTGAGTGCGTCTCACCAATTGAAATTAGATTATCCAAGTAAATGTCAAAATCTTCATGGGCATAATTGGATTATTACGGTTCATGCTCGTTCTGAAGAGTTAGACCATAATGGCATGGTTATTGACTTTACCATTATTAAAGAAAAAATACATGGCCGCTTAGATCATCGCCATATCAATGATGTATTAGGCGATATCAATCCTACTGCTGAAAACATGGCAAAATGGATTGCCGATGAGTTGGGCCCTAAATGTTTCAAGGTAGAGGTTCAAGAGTCTGAAGGGAACACAGCTATTTATGAACGTGATTGAAATCTTCGCTTCTATTGATGGTGAAGGAAGTCGACAAGGGCTATTAACCACATTCTTACGCCTTCATGATTGCAATATACGTTGTTCATATTGTGATACTACCTATAGTTATGGTATTGATAGTACTTTCACAGACATGACCGTCCGAGAGGTGGCTGATGCTATTGAAAGTTTAGGAAATCATCGAATCACCATTACAGGTGGTGAGCCACTATTACAAGAAGCTGCTGTAGTAGAGCTAATCGATGAATTAAATCGTCGTAAATCTGCTAAATTAGAGGATAAACCGTGTACTGATATAAAATCGACTACGGGAAATAACGTATCTGAAGATATTCAGGACGTATTAGATAGTGAAAGTCCTTACGATTTCAATATTGAAACAAATGGTACGATTATACCGAGCTTTCACCGAGAAAATGTGTGGTTTACCTACGATTATAAAACACCATCCTCTTTAGCTGAGGAATCTATGAATTTAGATATATTCAAAGTTTCTAGGGATCAGGATTTAATTAAATTTGTAGTAGGTTCCGTAGAGGATTTAGACTGTATGCGTCATATGATTAATCATTATCCTACAAAGGCTCAAATTTATGTATCGCCAGTGTGGGGGAAGATTGAGGCAGCTGCCATTATTGATTATATGAAAGAGCATAATCTACAAAATGTACGATTCCAATTACAGATTCATAAATTTGTATGGGATCCTGATGCGAAAGGTGTATAGTTAGGGTGTAGGTAGAGTATCGAGTGTAGAGTATCGAATGTTTTTTATGCAGTATGATGACACCGTGATATAAAGGGGAACATATGGATACAGAAAAAATAGAATCACTTGTATATCAATTGCTAGAAGCCTTGGGGGAGGACCCTAATCGTGAAGGTTTAGTAGAAACGCCTAAGCGCGTAGCTCAAATGATGGCAGAGGTATACGAAGGGATTCAGTATACGAATGCTGAGATTGCAGAAATGTATGGTAAGACCTTTGAAGTTGATACAAATCAAATGGTTGTAGTAAAGGATATTACTTGTTTTTCCCATTGCGAACACCATATGGCTTTGATGTATGATATGAGTATTAGCATTGGCTATATCCCTAAAGGTCGTGTTATTGGCTTATCTAAAATACCTCGCATTGCTGAAATGTGTTGCAAACGATTGCAATTACAAGAGAAAATTGGAGAAGATATCGGTGAAGTTATTTCACTGGCTACAGGGTCAGAGGATGTTATTGTTCATATTACATCTTCTCATAGTTGTATGAGTGCAAGAGGGATTAAATCTACAGATAGCCAGACTACTACATTAGCTACAAAGGGTGTATTTAACGAAGATAATATGATTCACCGGTTTATGTTGATGAAACAGTCATAGACTAGATATCTTGACTAATAGTTAGGCTATTCGGTATAATTAATAAGCTAGAAACTAACTGTGGGCCTATAGCTCAGGGGTAGAGCAACCGGCTCATAACCGGTCGGTCCCTGGTTCGATCCCAGGTGGGCCCACCAATTATGTTGATATCTACCGTCCTTGAGATTTCAAGGGCGGTTATTTTTATATGTAATCCATTTATTTCTTAGATACAATAGTTATTACTAAGATGGATAGTAGATGATACTCTACAGTATCTATCGTCAGATTTATGAGTTTACTAAGAGATAAATAGCAAATAGAGGAATTATGGAACCTAGACCTATGATGGATCGCTTAGAGGCGGTTTTTTCGATTGTGCCAAAGGCTCGTGCAATAGCTGATATTGGTACTGATCATGGATACTTAGCAGTAGAACTTATCAACCGTAATCGTGCTGATTTTGTTATAGCCGGTGATGTACATAAAGGCCCTTTAGAGTCTGCAAAGGAATATGTTCAGTCTTGTGGTTTAAGCTCTAAAATTGATTGTCGATTAGGGGATGGACTAAAGGTTACGGAGAAGGGCGAATTAAATGGCGCCATTTGCTGTGGTATGGGGGGATACCTCATGCGCGATATTGTAGATGCAGGGCCGGAGCCGTTGGAGTTTTACGTATTACAACCGCAGAATGGGCAAAAAGAATTGCGTCAGTATATGGTGCAAAAAGGCTATATTATTGTTCTTGAAATTATCGTAGAAGATGCAGGAAAATTATATACCGCATTTTTGGCTGTTCGTAATGATCAGGTAGAAGCGTATACGGGCATGGCTGAATATGTAGATGTGTATCAATCATTACCAGAGGATTCTTTGCTGTGGTCAGTAGGGGCTCTTCTTGAACAAGAACGTCCACCTCTTTGGTCGAAATATATTGAGTATTTAATATATCAACGACAATGTGCCTTAGATGGTATGACAGAGAAATTGAGTCATACTGATAAATATCGGGATTTAGAGCGCGAAGTCGAATTTCTTCGCAGTCTTTTAGGAAATAAATAGAAAGAAGTGAGTTTTATGACAACTGTTCAACAAGTCATTACCTTAATGGAACAATTAGCACCTCGATCCTATGCCGAATCTTGGGATAATGTAGGACTTATGGTAGGCGATAGAAACGCTATGGTTACAGGTGTATTAACTACATTAGATGTAACAGAGGAAACCATTTCGTATGCCATTGAACATGACTGTAATTTAATCATTAGTCATCACCCGTTAATTTTTAAAGGATTAAAACAATTATCTTGTGATACGACTCAAGGTCGCATGATTCATAAATTGATTCAACATAAGATTGCCGTATACAGTGCCCATACGAATCTTGATATTGCACCTGGTGGCTTAAACGATATGTTGGCAGAACGATTAGGTCTTATAGATGTTAAGGGCTTTATCAAAACCGGTGAAGATGCGCTATATAAATTAACTACATTTGTACCTGAAAATGCAGCTGATGCGGTTCGTCATGCTATGGGTGCTGCTGGTGCAGGTAAAATTGGTAATTATGAGCATTGTAGCTTTAGTATTCATGGTGAAGGTCGCTTCATTGGTAACGCAGCTTCTAATCCTGTTATCGGTGAAGCTGGTGCTTTAACGGTGGCAACTGAGGTACAAGTGAATGCTGTCGTTGATGGTACACATTTAAGCCAAGTTGTAGAGGCAATGAAAGAGTCCCATCCTTATGAAGAGGTAGCTTATGAAGTAGTATCCTTGGCTGAGCCAAAGGGTTCAATTCAATATTTAGGCCGTATTGGTCGATTACCAAATGCACTTAATTTAGATACATTCCGTGAATGGGTTCAGGAAGCTTTACCAGACGCTAATATACGTTTTGCTGGGGTAGCTCCTCAAGAAATACAATCTATAGCACTCTGCTCTGGTGCTGGCGCAGAATTTATTAAGGATGCAGCTCGTCTACATGTGGATGCATATATTACAGGCGATGTGAAATATCATGATGCCCAATTGGCTAAAGAGCTGGGATTGCTCGTAGTTGATGCGGGACATTTTGGCACAGAATCTATTGTTGCGAGAGGCTTATGTGACTATTTACTTAGTCAAGATGTACCTGTTCCTGTGAAAGCTTTTACAGAACAGAATGATTTCTTTTTCTTATAATATTGCATTTTCTTGCAACAAATGGGTTAGCTATGATAAACTGAATTGAAGCAAGTATGAAAGACGGTTGCGAGTCCATAGGGCTCGAGGAAAGTCCGAGCTCCATAGGGCAGGATGCCAGATAACGTCTGGCGAGGGTAACCTTAGGGAAAGTGCCATAGAAAAGGAAACCGCCACGTTAGTGGTAAGGGTGGAAAGGTGAGGTAAGAGCTCACCAGCAGTCTGGTAACAGGCTGGCTCGGTAAACCCCATCCGGAGCAAGACCGAATAGGGAAGGGTTAAGGGTGGTCCCGCCTACCTTCCGGGTTGTGTCGCTCGAGCGTGCAGGCGACTGTACGCCTAGAAAGATAATCGTCACCGCGCAAGCGGAACAGAACTCGGCTTATTGATTGCTTGCTTCCATATTTAAGATATAATTTATAGTATATAAGATTGTAGATCTTTGTTAGGAGAACTTCATGGCAATTACAGCGATTACTAGTGTACAAGAATTTGATGAAAAAGTACTTGGCTCTAAAGGTTTAGCTATTGTTGATTTCTGGGCTGCCTGGTGCGAACCTTGCACTGTTATGCGTCCAGAAGTAGAAGCAGTAGCTGAACGTTTAAAAGGACAAGTAGAGTTCTTTAGTGTTGATGCAGAAGATAAAAATCTTCGTGGTATTTTGTTGAAAGAAGATATTGATGGTATTCCATCTATGGTATTCTTCCGTGATGGCAAAATGCTTGATTCCCTTGTGGGTTACAAGAAAGCTGATGTGCTTGAGTCCCTAATCAAGGAAGTTATCTAATTTATTGATAACTAATAAATTTTACAAAAAATATATAATACAAGGCTGTATGCAAGTTAAATAAAATTTCTTGTATACAGCTTTTTTATTTGAATTATATAGTTTTCATAAATATTAAGTGATATAATAAAGTAGTAAGAATATGATTGTTATCGTAATAGCTGTGATGAATTAAGTAGTATATTATTTAATTTTCATAGTATGATTATTATCATAATAGTTGTAGTTCATTAAGTAATATTGATATATTGCGCAAAGTTGTTGTAAGGAGGCTATATTCCGTGAAGAATCGTATAAACAGTTTATGGACACTCTTCCAAGAGCGACGTTTGAGTCGACGCACATTTATGAAATCCTGTGTAGCACTCACCGCTATTTTAGGTTTGCCACCAACGATGTTAGACACCGTTGTTAAGGCTGCTGAAACAACTGAATTGCCTACGGTAATTTGGCTACATGGTCATGAATGTACTGGTTGTAGTGAGTCCTTTATTCGCTCATCTTCTCCATTTACATCTGATGTAATTTTGAATATGATTTCTCTTGAATATGATGATACCTTGGCGGCTGCATCTGGTGCACCATTAGAGGAACATTTAGAAAAAATCATCAAAGAAAAAGCAGGCAAATACATCTTGGCGGTTGAAGGTGGTGTTCCACTTGATGAAAATGGTGTTTACTGTACAGTAGGTGGTCGCACATTTAAAGAATCCTTATTAGAAGCGGCTAAAGGTGCAGCAGCAATCATCGAATATGGCTCTTGTGCATCTTGGGGCGGTATTCAAGCGGCTAAACCAAATCCAACAAATACAGTATCTGTATCTTCTGTTGTATCTGGCAAACCTATTATCAAAGTTCCTGGGTGCCCTCCAATTCCAGAGGTTATGACTGGTGTAATCATGCATTATGCATTATTTGGTCAAATTCCACCTCTTGATTCTCAAGGCCGTCCTAAACAATTTTATGGCAATCGTATTCACGACACATGCTACCGCCGTGCCTTCTTTGACTCTGGTCTCTTCGTTGAAAAATTCGACGACGATGCATCCAAATCTGGTTGGTGCTTGTATAAAGTAGGTTGTCGTGGACCTCAAACATATAATTCTTGTGGTAACTTACGTTGGTGGAATGGTTTGTCCTATCCAATTCAATCCGGTCACGGCTGTATTGGTTGCTCTGAAAAGGGCTTCTGGGATAATGACGTATTCTACAAACGTTTACCAGATATTCCATTGGCTAATACCATCACAACTGCTGATACAATCGGTACAGTAGCTGCTGTTGGTGCTACTGCAGCAGTTATCGTTCATGGTGCTGCAACTCTTACGCGTAATAAAATTCTTGATATGAAAGAAGAAAAACGCTTAAAAGAACAAGGCTTATGGGATGAAAAGAAACATAATAATGGAGGAGGTCACTAATGAAACGCGTAGTAGTAGATCCGATTTCCCGTATTGAAGGTCACTTACGGGTAGAAATAAAAGTTGATGAAGCGAGTGGTAAAGTAGAGGACGCATTGTCTTCTGGTACTGCTTGGCGCGGTATCGAACTTGTTGCTAAAGATCGCGATCCTCGTGACCTTTGGGCGTTCGTGCAACGTATTTGTGGCGTATGTACTTCAACACATGCTTTGGCGGCATTACGTGCTGTAGAGGATGCGATTGGCATTACGATTCCTAAAAATGCAAACTACATTCGTAATATCATGCATAGTTGTTTAGATGTACATGACCATATTGTTCACTTCTATCATTTGCATGCTCTTGACTGGGTTAGCCCTGTAGCAGCTCTTAGTGCAGATCCAGCTAAAACCGCACAATTACAAAACGATGTATTAAATACTTATAATGTAAGTGGTTTAGCACCAGCTGAAACTGCGTCTAAAGACTCAGCATATCCTAAAGAGTTCCCTAAAGCTACAGCTGCTTATTTTACAGCTGTACAACAAAAGGTTAAGAAAATCGTAGAATCTGGTCAGTTGGGTATTTTCTCCGCTCAATGGTGGGATCATCCTGATTATAATTTGTTGCCACCAGAGGTTCATTTAATGGCCGTATCCCATTACTTGAATATTCTTGACCGTCAACGTGATATCGTAATTCCTCACGTTGTATTCGGTGGTAAAAACCCTCATCCACATTACATCGTTGGTGGTATGCCATGTTCTATCTCTATGAATGATATGAATGCGCCTATCAATACACAACGTCTTGCTGCAGTAGAGCAATCTATTGCATTAGCTAAAGACTTAGTTGATAATTTCTACGTGCCAGATCTATTAGCTATCGGCAAAATGTATGTAGAAAAAGGCATGATTGATGGCGGTGGCCTTGCGAAAAAACGCGTTATGTCCTACGGTGACTATCCAGATGATACATATTCTGGCATTTCTAATGGCGACTACCATAAAAAATGTGTTGTTCGTTCTAATGGCGTAGTTGAAAACTTCGCATTAGGCGTAGATAAAGCTACATTTATTCCATTGGAAGGTAAAGACTTCATGGATCCTCAATACCTCAGTGAAGAGGTTGATCACTCCTGGTTCACATATCCAGATGGTAAAAGCTCTCTTCATCCTATCGAAGGTGTTACCGATCCTAAGTTTACAGGCCCTAAATCTGGTACAAAAGAAAAATGGGAATTCCTTGATGAAGATAAAAAATATTCTTGGATTAAATCCCCAACTTTCAAAGGCAAAACTGCAGAAGTTGGCCCATTAGCAAAATATATCGTTGTATATACAAAAGTAAAACAAGGTATCATTAAAGACCCAACTTGGGCAGAATCTATGATTGTTCGTCAAATCGATACAGTATCTCAAGTACTTGGCGTTCCTGCTCACGTATGGATGACTACAATGGTTGGTCGTACAGCATGTCGTGGCCTTGATGCACAAGTAGCAGCAAATATGAGTCAATACTTCTTTGATAAACTTGTTGCTAACATCAAGAATGGCGATACTACAGTGGCTGATATGACTAAGTTTGAGCCAAAGACATGGGATAAAGATGCTAAAGGCGTTGGCCTTGTAGATGCTCCTCGTGGTGGTTTGGGCCACTGGATTCACATTAAAGATGGCCGCTCTGCAAACTATCAATGTATCGTACCATCTACATGGAATGCATGTCCTAAGACTGCAGCAAATGAACATGGTGCCTACGAAGATTCCATGATTGATACACATGTAAAAATTGCAGATAAACCACTTGAAATCTTGAAGGTAATTCACTCCTTTGATCCATGTCTCGCATGTGCAACCCATTTATACAATAAAAAAGGCGAAAAAATTGTTTCCGTCAATACAGATGCATTGTGTAAATAAAGGGTGGTGGGCTTATGTTAATACATACTGACAAAAAGGCGTATGTCGTATTTAGTCTATGGCTGCGCATATTCCACTGGACTATGGTGCTAAGCGTAACTGCATTATTCTGGACAGGTTTATATATCGGTGACCCAGGATTTTCAGCTATCACAGGTAATCCAGAGCCAACCTTTGCTATTGATGGCTGGTTCTCTATGGAAACCATGCGTCGTATCCATTTCATTGCAGGGGTTATCTTAACATTCTCCTTTATCTTCCGATTTGCTGGTGCTCTTTGGAATCGAGGAGACAGATTATTACCTAAATTCCGCCAAAAACGGTATTGGTATGGTCTTAAAGAAACTACATTGCACTATTTGATGATTCCTCAAAAGCATGAACATCATTGGCTTCGTAACTCCTTAGCGAGAACTGCGTACATGATGGTGTACATTATGTTCTTCTTTGAAATCTTAACAGGTTTTACAATGTATTCAATGGTTGATCCTAATGGTATTTTAGGAACTTTATTTGCTCCAGTTGTTACACTATTTGGTGGTGAATACAAGGTTCATATTATCCATCACTATATTGCTTGGGGCTTCTTGTTCTTCACTATTGTTCATGTGTACATGGCATTCCGAGAAGACGTTATGGAAGAATCTGGCGAAGTATCTGCCATGGTTTCTGGTATGAAGTATTATGCGCATGACCCAATCGATATTGAAGACCTCAATGGCAAACGCCGTCGTGGTGAACGTATCGATAAACCATCTGGTACAACATATCGTCCAAGTGATCCTAACGATCCTAGAGAAAGAGAATTACAAGAAAATGACTAATACAAGTACTGAACTCATCAGTGGCTTGGAACAATACGCGGACTCAGAGGGTCCGCGTATTGATTTAAATAGCCTTTATGATGATGGTAATAATGAAATCGTCCTACTCGGTGTAGGTAATATATTACTTACTGACGAGGGATTAGGGGTTCATGTAGTAAAAGAGTTGAAAGAGTCTTTCACATTTACACCGTCTATTTCTATTATTGATGGTGGAACGATGGGGATGGAACTACTTACGTATATGCGTGGTATGAAGAAAATTCTGCTCGTAGACGCCATTAATGGTGGGGAAGCTCCAGGAACTATATATGAGTTTCCTCATAAGGAATTAGAACAATATTTCACAGAACATATTTCTGTACACGAAGTAGGGATGCAAGATATTTTACGTATCCGCGCCATTCAAGAGGATCCCTTAGAGGATGCTGTCGTTATTGGGGTGGAACCAGAATCGTTAGAGATTGGTTTTGAACCTAGTGCACCTGTACAACGAGCTTTACCAGAGGTGAAAGAGCGTGTACTCAATGTGTTACGAGAATGGGGCGTAACTGCAGAACCTAACACTTAAACTAATAGGTATATAGGATGTAAATTTATCTCTAATAGGAGTATTTATGATTGAGAATTATGGTAATGTTCGCGCCGTTTTAAATGAGTTGCGTTTAGCACTTAAAAATTTGCGCGAAACAGGTGAGACTTATTCTATTTATATAGAAAAAACAGGTCTTGCAGAAGAAGAGCAAGTGGAGGTATTAGAAACACTTGGTCGTGGTCATATTACGATTAACTTCAATGAAACAGATCAGCCTGTAGAGTGGTATGAATCTCAATTCTCTGGAATTTGGATTGGCACCTTTAAAAATGGCCGAGATGATTCGATTTTGCACACTGTAGAGGTTGCTAAATATCCAGTCGTAGCTGGTGCATATGAAGAGGATATGGAGTTAGCAGAGGCGGATTTACAATCTTGGATTGATGCTGCTGGCCTATAATATAAGAGACCCTTATAAGGGTCTCTTTCTTCTCTATAGGAGAAGATTTTGGTGATTCAGTTAGTTAGAATCATTAAATTAGCTTTGTTTTTTTATAATGTTAGTATTTTATTCATATTTTGAGTATATATAATTGGTTTATAGATAGAAGAATTTGTAAATTTGCTACGAGATTCATGAAAATTAAATGAAATCAGTTAGATTCCTTGTATTTGATGTAGAAAATATATTTGATTTTTTGATTAATTCTTGATTTGGCTAGTTAATAACAGCATTTGTTATTTTCTACTGATATAAATTTATTTTATAATGCGGCTTATTAAGTAGTTTTATATATAAAATAATATTTTACTTATTTGGCATACTTATATATAGAGTAAATGAAGAGGAAAAGCGGTAGAGTGTTAAGAAATCGCTTATTTACTGAATTTGTAGATATAAATCTGCCTATTGTTAACCTTGATGATTTGCCTTAATTTACTAATTAACTTAAAATATGTGAGTAAAATACTTTGGAGGATTTATGTTACTTTCTATTGTAGTGCCTGTATATAACGAAGAAGAGAACATAGCGAATTTTTATAAAGCTGTAACTGATGTTATGTCAGGACTCACGTACGATTATGAAATAATCTTCGTAGACGACGGTTCTAGTGATTCGTCATCTATGATATTGCGTGAAATTGCTTACAATGATAAACATGTCAAAGTGTTATTGCTTGCTCGTAATTTTGGGCATCAGACTGCGCTTACTTGTGGTCTTGATTATGCTCATGGAGATGCAGTTATTACAATGGACGGTGACATGCAGCATCCACCAGCTTTGATTCCTGAACTTGTTCGGTTGTGGGAATCGGGGTATGATGTGGTGCGCACCATACGCGATTCAACTGAAGATGCTAGTTGGGCTAAATCTTTCACGTCTAAGTATTATTACAAACTAATGAACAAAATGGCTGATGTTCCTATTGTTGAAGGTGGGTCTGATTTCCGCCTCATGAATAGTAAAGCATTGGGCACATTGAAACGGTTTAGAGAACATGGTCGTTTCTTGCGCGGTATTGTCGGTGCCTTAGGGTATAGACAAGCTGAGTTGCACTTTGTGGCGCCACCTCGTTTTGCAGGGGTTTCAAAGTTTAGTGTGCGCAAAATGATACGATTTGCTCTCGATGGGGTAACAGCCTTTTCAAGAGTTCCTTTACGGGCTGCTTTGTACGTCGGTGTACTATGTGGTGGGTTAAGCTTCTTGCTTATATTGCACCTCTTGTATGTATATCTTACGGGTCAAGCCTTGAATGGATGGACTACCTTGGGCGTATCAATTTTGTTCATTGGTGGGATTCAACTCGTCGGACTGGGAATTATTGGCGAGTATGTAGGTCGTATTTTTGAAGAGGTGAAGCAACGGCCTTTGTATTGGGTTAAGTCAGCTATAAACTTTGATGAGCATGAAGAGGCTCCATTACTTGGACCTAGTAGTGCAGATGTGTTTATGGCACCTGAGACTTATACTCACAAAAGCAAAGAAGACTAGCTGTATTTGTGAATGCAAATAAATAGACGGTTAGTATATTTTGAATAAATAACTTACTTTAAAAGTTTTTGGAAAGGAAGCATATGAAGTCAAAATATAGTAAGGTTAAAATAACGGCATTAACATTAACTTTTGTGTGTGCCACAACAGCCATGGTAGGTGCAACAACATTACAATATGGTGATAAGGGCAAAAGTGTTACAGCGGTTCAACAACAACTAATTAAACACGGTTATAATGCTACAGATAAAAATGGTGTATATGGTAAAGAAACGAAATGGGCAGTTCGTCTGTTCCAACAAGATCGTGGCTTACCAGTGGACGGTATCGTAGGTCCTGCTACGTATAATGCGTTGATGAGTGCTCCTCGTTCTACGAAGGCAGTATTGACTCAAAATGCAGCGACAAAAGCAGTAGCGACAAAATCCGCTTTCACAAACAACAATGCGACGTCTCGTCGTATTGCAGGTCAATCCATTACTGGCAAAAATATTAAATTAAATAATATTACAAAAAATGAAACACCAAATAGCATCCATGCTATCTTGGCAGAAGCGGACAAATACCGCGGTGTACCATATGTATTTGGCGGTACTACTCCAAGTGGTTTTGACTGCTCTGGTTATGTTAAATATGTATTTGCGAAACAAGGTATCTCTTTACCACGTTTGGCAGATGAACAATATAACGTAGGTGTTGAAGTTTCTCGTGCAAACTTGAAAGCCGGGGATTTGGTATTCTTTGAAACATATGAACCAGGTCCGTCTCACTCCGGTATTTATATTGGCGATGGCAAGTTCATCAGCGCCACTTCCAGTCGTGGTGTTGCAGTAGCAGATCTTGATACTGGCTATTGGGGTGAACGCTATATCGGCGCAAAACGCGTTATCTAAGCTAATATATAACTAGCTTTAAAAGAGGCTATACGAATCAATTATGTTCTGTTGATTTGTATAACCTCTTTTTCGTTTATGTAAAACTTGAATTTTATCCTAACTTTTCTCATTGTAAAAGTATAGGAACTCCGCATGACTTCAATGTTTTTGATAGATTTTATATCGGATTTACGTTATAATGAAGAGTAAATAATTTTAGGAGGAATATACACATGAAGGGTAATGAACTGCGTCAAGCATACTTGCAGTTTTTTGAAAGCAAAGGACATTTAAAATTAGATAGTTTTTCTCTTATTCCAGAAAACGATCCGTCTCTATTATTGATCGGGGCAGGTATGGCGCCATTGAAGCCTTTCTTTACAGGTAAATTGGTACCTCCTTGTCATCGTATTACAACAAGCCAAAAATGTATGCGTACTGGTGACCTTGAAAACGTAGGTCGCACAGCTCGTCACCATACATTCTTTGAAATGCTTGGTAACTTCTCCTTCGGTGATTACTTCAAAAAAGAAGCGATTCACTGGGCATGGGAGTTCTTAACTGAAGTTATTAAACTCGATAAAAATAGATTATATGTAACTGTATATCCAGATGACCAAGAAGCATATGATACTTGGCATAATGATTGTGGTGTAGAAGAAAGCCACATTACACGTCTTGAAGATAACTTCTGGGAAATTGGTGAAGGTCCATGCGGTCCTGATAGTGAAATCTTCTTCGACCAAGGTCCTGAACATGGTTGTGATGATCCTAACTGTGCACCAGGTTGTGACTGCGATCGATATCTTGAAATCTGGAACTTAGTATTTACACAATTCAATAAAATGCCAGATGGTTCCTACGAACCATTGCAACATAAAAACATCGATACTGGCGCTGGTCTTGAACGATTGGCTTCCGTATTACAAGGTTGTAAAACAAACTTTGAAACAGATTTAATTTTCCCAATCATCGAAACGACTGCAAAACGCGCTGGTGTTAAGTATAACGAAGATCCAAATACAGATGTTTCTTTGAAGGTTATTGCTGACCACGCTCGTGCTGTTACTGCATTGATTTCCGATGGTGTATTGCCATCCAACGAAGGTCGCGGTTACGTATTGCGTCGTATTTTGCGTCGTGCTGTACGTCATGGTCGTCTGCTTGGTATTGAGGGTATCTTCTTAACACCACTTATTGATGTTGTGGTAGACATCCTTGGCCCTGGTATTAAATCCATCGCTGAAAAACAAGACTTCGTTAAACGTGTTGTACAAAATGAAGAAGAACGCTTCAACCAAACATTGGAACAAGGTCTTGAGTTATTAAACTCCTTGATTGATACACTTGCAGCTGAAAAAGCTACTGTAGTTCCTGGCACAGAAGTATTTAAACTCTATGATACATATGGATTCCCTTGGGAATTAACAGAAGAAATTGCTTCTGAACGCGGCTTTACAATTGACCATGAAGGTTTTGAAGCAGCTATGAAGGAACAACGTGAACGCGCTCGTGAAGCTCGTGTAAAAGAAGATGCGAAGGTAGCAACACCAGACATTACGTTCTTGAAAGACGAAGAACTTGTTGAAGATGAAGCAGAAACTGCATCCTCCGTATTGATGCTTGGTAAAGGTTCTGAACGCTTAGAAACAGCGGCTGATGGCGATGAAATTACTGTTATCGTACGCACTACTCCATTCCATGCTGAAGGGGGCGGTCAATTAGGTGATACAGGCTTTATCGTTGGCCCAATGGGTAAGGTAGAGGTTCATAATACAAAACGATTACCTGAAGGCACTGTATATCATATCGGTACTGTTGTAGAAGGTTCTATCTCTGAAGGTGATGATGTAACACTTGAAGTGGATACAAATCGTCGTGCAGCAATGGCCCGCAACCATACAGCAACACACTTGTTACATGCAGCTTTGAAAAAGGTTCTTGGCGAGCATGTTAACCAAGCTGGTTCTCTAGTAACTCCGGATTACTTGCGCTTTGACTTCACTCATTTCTCCCCTGTAACACAAGAGGAACTTGATCAAATCGAAGCTCTTGTAAATGAAGAAATTTTAAAAGCTACAGACCTAGCTATTGCTGAAATGTCCATGGACGAAGCAAAAGCGAAAGGTGCAATGGCACTCTTTGGCGATAAATATGGCGATGTAGTTCGCGTTGTAGAGGTTCCTGGTTTCTCCGTTGAATTATGTGGTGGTTCTCATGTAGGCAATACTGCTTTCATTAGTTCCTTCCGCTTAACTTCTGAAGCTGGTATCGGTTCTGGTGTACGTCGTATTGAAGCGATTACAGGTCGTGCAGCTCTTGATGCAGCAAAACATGATCGTTTAACTATCGAACGTATGGCAGGGGAACTTAAAACTAAAGCTCCTCAAGTAGAAGAACGCTTACATCAAGTATTGGCAGAAGCAAAAGAAACGGCTAAAGAATTAGAACAAATTCGTAAAGAGCTTTCTGCAGCAGGTGCAGCTGATATCATTGCTGGTAAGGTTATGATTGGCGATGTAGCATTTGTAGCGGCTTCTGTAAAAGCTTCCTCTGTTGATGAATTACGTGACCTAGCTGATATGGGCCTTGATAAATTAGATGGTTCTGGCGTAGTGCTCGTAGGCGCTGCTATGAGTGATGACAAAGTTAACTTTGTATGTAAAGTATCCAAAGACGTAGTGGCTAAAGGTGCTAAAGCAGGTAACATCGTAAAAGCTGCGGCTCAAGTAGCTGGGGGTAATGGCGGTGGCCGTCCAGACATGGCTCAAGCAGGTGGTAAAGAACCAGCTAAATTGATGGAAGCATTAAAAGCTGGTGGTGAAGCTTTAACATCTATGTTACAATAGGCATATAATTTTATAATTATACTTGTATCTGTTATAGAAATTTTTTATAATGCATAAAAAGTTACTGACTTTGTAGCTTTAATTCAAGTATAATAGGAGGCGAGGTTTCACTTTTACAGTGAAACCTGCCAATGTAATAAAAAGGAGGGATACGATGAAGGTTTCTGATGAAACTATGTTATTCCGTAAAGTAGACGATGAACCGATGACAGCTGAAGAGGTTCTCACTCGGGTTTATCAATCTATTCAAGAAAAAGGTTACAATCCAATTAATCAAATCTTAGGCTATCTAATCTCTGGTGATCCAGCGTACATTACAAGCTATAATAATGCGCGTTCTGATATCCGCCGTTTAGAACGGGATGACTTGATTGAGGAATTGTTGAAAGAATACGCAAAGGCAAAACAACTATAATGAGAATTATGTCATTAGATGTGGGCAGCCGTACTATCGGCATTGCCTGTAGCGATGCACTGCTCATGACAGCACAAGGTATTGAAACCATTCGTAGAACATCTCTTGAAAAAGACTTTAACCGCTTACAAGAACTCATTGCTGAATATGAAGTACATGAATTAGTAGTAGGTATGCCAAAGAATATGAATGGTACAAAAGGTGAACGGGCTGAAAAGACCGAAGAGTTTGTCGAAAAGATGAAGGTAGTCATCGATTTACCTGTAACATATTGGGATGAGCGGTTATCTACTGTTATGGCTGAACGTCAACTCATTGCAGCTGACGTGAGTCGTAAAAAACGTAAGTCCGTTATTGATAAAATGGCAGCGGTTGTAATTTTGCAAGGATATTTAGATCGCTTGCAGTTTAATAAATAAGTATTTTTCTTAAGGAGGGTTTCCGATGGTTGACCAAAATTTTGAAGGCGAAGTATATTACTTGGAATTCGAAGATGAAAACGGTAACAAACAGTACTTCACAGAGGATATTATTTTGAGCCATGAAGGCCAAGAATATGCTGTTCTTGTGCATGTACAAGATGAAGAGGCTGACCATGAAGGTCAAGATGACACATACATGATCTTGGCTCGCATCGAAAAAAATGAAGAAGGCGTAGAAGAATACGTACCTTTAGATGAAGATGACGATAACTTTGAAACTCTAGTAAAATTGTATGAAGAAATGGAAGATGGCGAGTAGTCGACTTCCTTGTAAATCTAGCGTGTTGTCTTAGGACAATGCGCTATTTTTATTTGATATACATAAACGCTTTATAATAGAAGGTGAATTATATTTATATATTTTCCTTTCATACTAGTAGCATAAGAGATGACTATAATTGATATATAACATAATTGGGGACGATAATAAGATAATGTCCTTAAATGTAGGGGAAATATAGACTTTATGGTATAATAAAGTGATAAATACTGTTATGTTACAGAAAGGAACTCAACATCGTGAGAAAAGCCTTAAGATATATTTTAATCCTTATTATTGTAGGCGTATTAATCATCGCAGGTGGCCTTGGGGCAATCTATTTAGTGCCAAATACCTTTGCTCAAGATGATGGTAGTCAGGTACTTGTCATTGAAAAGGGGCAGACTGGCACTGAAATTGCAGAAATGCTCTATGAACGAGGTCTCATTCGTTCTACGCAAGGTTTTAAGCTTTGGTTATATTTGAGCGGTACCAATGATAAACTTCAAACTGGTCACTACCAAATTCCTAATAAGGTAACTGTGCGCGAACTCATTTCTTTATTACAAGAAGGTCATGTAGAATCTATTCGTGTTACCATTCCTGAAGGATATACTGTTGGGGATATTGCTATCGTTCTAGAAAAAAATCAAATCATGAAGGCCAAGGACTTCTTAGCAGAAGCAAAAACCTTTGTACCATATCCATACATGAAGGGCACAAGACCGGCTACATATCCTGTGGAAGGCTTCTTATTCCCAAGTACCTATGAGATTCCAGTAGGGGCAACGCCACGCGAAGTCATTCAAATGATGGCGGATGAAATGAATCGTTACCTCACACCAGCTGTGAAGAAACAAATTCAAGCTCAACACATGAGTATTCATGACTTTGTAACATTGGCATCTATTGTTGAACGTGAATCTTTATTTGATGCGGATCGCCCAACAATTGCAGGGGTATTTAAAAAGCGTTTAGCCCATGGTATTCCATTGCAATCTGATGCAACCATTTCCTATGTACTAGGTTATGCGAAGGAAGATGTAACCATTGGCGATACACAATTACAAAGTCCGTACAATACATATGTGTCTAAAGGCTTGCCGCCAGGACCAATTGCTAACCCTGGTAAAAAAGCGTTAGATGCAGTATTGCATTCTGAAGATACAGATTATCTATACTTCGTAGCGGATAAAGAGGGGCATAACCACTTCTCTAAAACATATGAAGAACATTTAGCGGAAGTTCATAAAATCTATGGTAATGATACGGCTACATCCTCTAATACAGAGGCCGCAGTACAAGCTGGTCCTAACTATGACGTGGCTGTGGCAACGACAGAGCCTAACTACAATTACAGCTCTGAAGAAGCGGTGGAAGCAGATTCTCAATATGTTAATGTGGAACCTACGTACAAATATACACCAACAACGGTTCCAGCTGCTGAAATTCCAGCACCAACACCAGCTCCACAAGCACCAGCTCAATCTGCACCAGCAACTCAATCATCTAGTTCTAATTCTTATGTGCCAACTACAACACCTGCTCCAGAATCTATGCAAAATGTTGTACCAAGTACACAACAAGAACCTCATATTGAAGTAAAGCCAGCTGAATCTGTTGATCGCTCTACGCTTGTAATCCCTGGTAGTAATAGTACTAAGTAATGTAGGAGATTTAATCTACTTTCATGACATTAAATGATATTTTAAATGAACAGCGCATTTATGCGATGATTAATGATGTACCGATTCTGCGCGAATCTGAGGTTCATCTATTTGAAGAATTAATAGGTTTGTACCGGCCCACCTCTGTGTTAGAGGTGGGCACCGCCATTGGTTACTCTGCTTTGTTGATGGCTCCGCTACTCGATAAAGAGGAGGGGCACATTACCTCTATTGAACTAGATGATGTGCGTCATGAAATGGCAAAATATTATATTAACCAATCCGATTACGCTGATACAATTACATTGCTGAAAGGTGATGCGTCTCAAGTCTTAACGGAACTCACAGGTGAATATGATCTAGTGTTCTTAGATGGTCCTAAGGGACAATATCTAAAGCAATTAGAGCTCATTTTGCCGCATGTGAAAGAAGGAGGCGTTATCCTTGCAGACAATGTACTCTTTAGAGGCTATGTAAGGGGCGATAAAGAGCCGCCAAAACGGTTTAAGACTATCGTAAAACGGTTAAAAGAATACTTAACGTATGTTGAAAATAAAGAATTGTTTAACACCACCATCTATCCAATGGGTGATGGTATGAGTGTGAGTGTGTGGAAAGGGCACAACAAATAATGGCAGAACATTTTATGGAATTGCTTTGTCCAGCCGGTAATATGGACAAGCTTAAAATGGCTATTCGCTATGGTGCGGATGCTGTATATTGTGCAGGCAAACGTTTTGGCTTGCGCGCAGGTAACTCTAATTTCTCCGACGAGGAATTAAAGGAAGCTGTAGAATTCGTACATGCTCATGGTAAAAAAATCCATGTAACATGTAATATCATTCCTCATAATGAGGACTTTGAAGGTTTAGAGGATTATTTGAGATTCCTTGAAAGTATCGGTGTAGATGCGATCATCGTAGCCGACATGGGTATCTTTAGCCTTGCTAAACGCGTAGCTCCAGGCCTTGAACTTCATGTAAGTACACAAGCATCTACAACAAACTGGCACACAGTTCAAATGTGGAAAGAACTTGGTGCTACACGCGTAGTAGCAGCTCGTGAAGTATCCTTGGCTGACCTCAAAGAAATGAAGGACAATGTAGATATCGAAATCGAATCCTTCGTACATGGTTCCATGTGTATTTCTTACTCTGGTCGTTGCCTATTATCTAACTACATGACAGGCAACCGCGATGCTAACCGTGGTCAATGCTCTCAATCTTGCCGTTGGAAATACTCCCTTGTTGAATCCAATCGACCTGGTGAATATTACCCAATCGAAGAAGATGAGCATGGTACATATATCTTTAACTCTAAAGACTTGTGCTTGATTCATCGTATTCCAGATTTATATGAAGCTGGTATCGACAGCCTTAAAATCGAAGGCCGTATGAAATCCGTTCACTACTGTGCAACAGTAGCAAAGGTTTACCGTACAGCTATCGATACATACCTTAAAGAAGGTAAAGATTGGTATGTTCGTCCAGAATGGATTGCAGAATTAGAAAAGATTTCTCACCGTCCATATACAGATGGCTTTGCAGAAGGCCGTCCTGACGAAACTGCTCAAAACTATGGTAAATCTACAAATACACAAAGCCATGATTTCATCGGTTTAGTTTTGGGTTATAACGAAGAAGAAAAATACGTTGATCTTGAACAACGTAATAACTTCAAGGTAGGCGATAAAGTAGAATTCTGCCAACCTAAGGGTGAGCTTGTTGAGACTGTAATTGAAAAAATGACAGATGAAGATGGTAATCCAATCGATGTAGCTCCACATGCACAAATGAAAGTGCACATTTATATGGATACACCACTTGAACCATACTCCATGATGCGTCGTGAGTGCAAACCAAAAGCAGAGTAATTATGAGTGGTATACCATTAGAACCGAGTAAATCTATCGGTGCATTTCCGGATGTACCAGATCTAGAGACCTCTGGGGAAGAGGCGTATGTGTTCTTTCATCTTGAGCCGAAGCATACAAACTATATCAATCGCATCATTGAAGGCTATGAATATTTAGGTGTTATGACATCTGTAGATACTAGTGGGCGGTGCATGTTGCGCTGCACACCATCTACAAAGCCATTAGCCATTGAAGTATTAACTAGCTTATCTGATTATGTCACTATAGAGAAATGAGAGTATATCTATGAAACAATCTATTTTGAAACGTGCATTATTAACAGCTTGCCTTAGTGTATCTATGGCTGGCGTAGCTATGGCAGGGCCTGTAGGTCCTGTTATCATTCCTCAAGCAGGGGATGTAGTTGTTATCAATCATGGCCCTGATATGACCTTCACTGGTAATATCAACTTTGATGTGGAAAGCCAAACGAATAACAACTTACAAATTGGCTCTACTGTGATTCCTAATGTAGTATATGGTGCTGCTTTCAATAAAACTGGTGCACCAGATAACATTATTCCAGCTCAAACTTACGTGTATGTAGGTACAAAAGATGGAGCAAATGCTTTTACAGAAGCTAGCGATGCAGACAAAAAAGGGGCTAACTGGAATGTAGAAACGTTGAAGAAAACTAAATCCGGTGATGTACAATTGGCAAGCCGTGGCGTTCCAGAAAAACCATTGGCAAACCAAGTAGCAACTATTAAAGATTCTATTATGCTTAGCGCTGTAGACCTCAGTACAACAGAGGTAGGCCGCAATAGCAAAGGCGTTCTATATATGACAGTTCCTAAGGAATTGAAATTAACTGCGGATACAGGTATTCCTGAAGACGTACGGGAAACAATGCCAGCCATGTTCCGTGGTAAAATGGGTGATTCCCTCATGGTAAACCTTATGCCTCTAAATGATGAGGAAAAACAACAATTAGCTGCAAATCCACACAATGCTAATGCAATCGTATTTAACCGTGGCATGAGTATGGCGAAAATGATTGGTTCCTCTGCTCGTACAAGCAAGGTATACACATACATGAAGGACCACTATTTGAACCTAGTTATCGTAGCAAAAGATTACGACGATAACGGTGCTCGTGGTAGCGGTGTTATGATGGTATCTAAACAAGATAACTCCAATGATGTACTCTTAACACTTTACAAAGGCCCAGATCTTTCCAATAGCAAATTGGAAAAGGTAATTGGTGCTATGTTATCTACAAACTTCAAACGCTAATAGATCTAACAAAATCTTCAAAGTTTAATAGGTCTTACAAAACGGCTCGATATACGGGCCGTTTTCTTTTGGTTTTAGAAGATAAGGGCATTATGTTGAATTTATAGAATTTATGAAATTTACTATTGAACCGTATTGAATTTTTTAATTCCCTATGATACTATAGTCTAGTAAAAGTTATGCAAAGGACATGATTCTCATATCCCTGTGTACCAGAGAGAGGCTGATGCTGGAAATGCCTTACACATATATCAGAGTTACCCCCTTTAAACTGATTTGTCGAACCTAAGTAGGCAAATACGGCCGCCACCGTTATCGGGCTTAATGAAGTGAATTAACTATACACATAGATTCGTATAGGTAGTTAACTAGGGTGGAACCGCGAATGATCTTCGTCCCTTGTTTTGTAGGGATAGAGGGTCTTTTTTTATTACAAAAATCCAGTCTATCCTAGATAATAATTGGAGGAAATTAAAATGGCAGATGTAAAAATCATTTTACCTGATGGTAGTGCGAAGGAATACGCTGCTGGCACTACTCTTGGGGAAGCAGTAAAACAATTATCTAACAGCTTGGCTAAAAAAGTACTAGCTGCAAATGTAAATGGAGAATTAACAGACCTTCGCGAAGAACTCGTTGATGGTTCTGAAGTAGCATTCTTAACATTCGAAGAAGATGGTGGTAAACATACTTTGCGCCACACAGCTTCTCATATCTTGGCGCAAGCGGTTAAACGCTTATGGCCTGAAGCTAAATTGGCTATCGGTCCTGCAATCGATAAAGGTTTCTACTATGATATCGATATGGAACATACTTTGACTCCTGAAGATTTGGGTAAAATTGAAAAGGAAATGAGCCGTATTGTAAAAGAAAACTTGCCTATCACTAAATCTGTAATGTCCCGTCAAGAAGCTATCGAGTTCTTCAAATCTAAAAACGAAGACTACAAGGTAGAATTGATCGAAGATCTTCCTGAAGATGCTGTTATCTCTTGCTACGCGCAAGGTGATTTCATCGATCTTTGTGCAGGTCCTCACGTGGCATCCACTGGTAAGGTGAAAGCTTTCAAATTACAAAGCATTGCAGGTGCATACTGGCGCGGCGATGAAAAGAATAAAATGTTGCAACGTATTTACGGTACAGCATTTGAAAAGAAAGAAGAACTTGATGCATACCTTCACTTGCTTGAAGAAGCAGCTAAACGCGACCACCGTAAACTTGGTAAAGAACTTGGCTTGTTCGTTATCAAAGAAGAAGGTCCTGGCTTCCCATTCTTCTTACCAAAAGGTATGGCTCTTCGCAACGAATTGGAAAACTTCTGGCGCGAAGTTCATCATGAATTTGATTACGAAGAAATTCGCACACCAATCATCTTAAATAAACAATTGTGGGAAACATCTGGTCACTGGTTCCATTACCGTGAAAATATGTACACTACAATCATCGATGATGAAGAATATGCAATTAAACCAATGAACTGCCCAGGCGGTATCTTGGTTTACCAAAACGAAATGCATTCTTACCGTGACTTCCCATTGCGTTACGCTGAACTTGGTTTAGTACACCGTCATGAATTGTCCGGTGCTTTACACGGCTTATTCCGTGTACGTGCATTTACACAAGATGATGCTCACGTATTCATGTTGCCAGACCAAATGCAATCTGAATTGATGAAAGTTATCGAATTGTTCGACCGCATTTATAGCCAATTTGGCTTAAAATACCATGTTGAATTGTCTACTAAACCAGACAATGCAATGGGTGATGATGCAATCTGGGAAGCAGCTACAGAAGCATTGCGCAATGCAATTGAAGCAAAAGGTATTCCTTACGTAATCAACCCTGGCGATGGTGCATTCTATGGTCCTAAACTTGACTACCATATCGAAGACTCCTTAGGTCGTACATGGCAATGTGGTACTATCCAATTGGATATGAACTTGCCTGAACGTTTCCAAATTGAATATGTTGGTGAAGATGGTCAAAAACATCGTCCTATCATGATTCACCGTGCATGCTTCGGCTCCATGGAACGTTTCATCGGTATCTTAACTGAACACTATGCAGGCGCATTCCCAACTTGGATGGCTCCTGTACAAGTTAAAATCTTGCCTATCTCTGAAAAACATGTTGAATATGCTAAAGAATTGGCAAAACAAATGCACCGCGACTATGTACGTGTAGAAGTGGATGATCGTAGCGAAAAAATTGGCTACAAAATCCGTCAAGCACAAATGGCAAAAGTTCCTTACATGCTTGTTGTGGGTGATAAAGAAGTTGAAGAAGGTACAGTTAACGTTCGTAAACACGGTGGTGACGAATTAGGTTCCGTACCATTCGAAGAATTCTTCAATTCCATTAAAATTGAAATTAAAGACCGTAACTAATAATTTAGCCCCCATATACTAAAGCCTTTCATTAGACTTAAGTCTAGGAGTTGGCCGTTTGTATAGTGGGGGCTATATCTTTAATTGTTACCTGTGAGTAGCGAAAGGAAATAGTATGAAAGAAGTAAATTCATATGGTTGGAAAGCTGTTATTGGTTCCTCTATTGGGTATGCCATGGATGGCTTTGATCTCTTAATTCTTGGATTTATGTTGACCTTAATTTCTGGAGATTTAGGTTTGACCACAGGTCAAGCGGGGTCTCTTGTGACATGGACCTTGGTTGGTGCTGTACTTGGTGGTTTCATCTTTGGTACCTTGTCAGATAAATTTGGTCGCGTTCGCGTATTGACTTGGACTATCGTACTCTTTGCCGTATTTACTGGCCTCTGTGCCTTTGCTCAAGGCTATTGGGATCTTCTTATTTATCGTACAATTGCAGGTATTGGTTTAGGTGGTGAATTTGGTATTGGTATGGCACTCGCTGCTGAAGCTTGGCCTGCACAGCATCGTGCCAAAGCGACAAGCTATGTTGCCCTTGGTTGGCAATTAGGCGTGTTGGCTGCCGCTTTGTTAACACCTTTACTCATTCCTATCATTGGATGGCGTGGCATGTTTATGGTTGGTATTATTCCAGCTTTAATTGCTTGGGTATTCCGTGCTAAACTACATGAACCAGAAATCTTTGTACAAAGTAAAGAAGCTAAGGAACATTCACATATAAACTCTTTTAAGTTATTAGTAAAAGATGTAAGAACTACAAAGACATCAATTGGTGTTGCTATTTTAACATCTGTTCAGAACTTTGGTTATTACGGTATTATGATTTGGTTACCTAATTTCTTAAGTAAGCAATTAGGCTTCTCCCTTACAAAATCTGGTTTGTGGACAGCGGTTACTGTTTGTGGCATGATGGTAGGTATTTGGTTATTTGGTCGCTTGGCTGATAAAATAGGTCGTAAACCTACATTCATTCTATTCCAAGTATGTGCTGTAGTATCTATTTTAATCTACTCTCAACTATCTGATCCAACAGCGATGCTATTTGCCGGTGCTATCTTAGGTGCCTCTGTAAATGGTATGATGGGTGGATATGGTGCCTTGATGGCAGAAGCCTACCCAACAACTGCCCGTGCAACTGCTCAAAACGTACTGTTTAACATCGGCCGTGCTGTAGGTGGCTTTAGTCCAATGGTAGTAGGTATGATTATCTCTATGTACTCCTACCAAGTAGCAATTGCATTCCTAGCTATTATCTACGTACTTGATATTCTAGCAACTGTATTCTTAATTCCAGAACTTAAAGGTAAAGAATTAGAATAAGAAAACTAGTAAATAAGACTAATACATAAGACTAGTATATACAATTAGTAAATAAAACTAGTAAATAAGATTAGTAAACAAAACTAGTAAATAAGACTAGTAAATAAGACTAGTAAATAATTTAACTACATTAAGCGCTGTCTTCGGACGGCGCTTTTTTTGTATCTGTATTTAAATTTGTAATTATATCTCTTGTAATTTATGGAAAATAAAGCTATTTTGCAGGAGTTTTATACGCTTTGTCGAATACTATTTTGGCTATTAACATTTTGATGTAAAAACACAACGCAAGCTGCTGCTACTACCAGTTAAAAGTAATTTTGCTAAGTGGAGATATATGTCATTTTAGAGATACTACCAGTTAAAAGTAACTTTGTTAGGTGGAGATATAGGCCATTTTAGAGATAGTACCAGTTAAAACTAAATTTGATAAGTGAAGATATAAGTCATTTTAGAGATACTACCAGTTAAAAGTAATTTTGCTAAGTGGAGATATATGTCATTTTAGAGATACTACTAGTTAAAACTAATTTTGTTAGGTGAAGATACAAGTCAATTTGGAGATACTACCAGTTAAAAATAAATATTTTTAACTGGTAGTATCTGGAAAATAGGTTATGTATGGAAAAATTGTAAAAAGGTAAAGGAGTGATCTTAGTGGCGCGGTTACGATTACGTGAGGTTAGTGACAGTGAAAAAGATTTTAATCGATTAGAGC
This sequence comes from Veillonella sp., assembly GCF_041333735.1. Classification (NCBI taxonomy): domain Bacteria; kingdom Bacillati; phylum Bacillota; class Negativicutes; order Veillonellales; family Veillonellaceae; genus Veillonella; species Veillonella sp. The sequence goes on along the minus strand of NZ_JBGKFB010000001.1, from coordinate 22,026 downwards.
GAGCTATGCGATATGGTAAACGGTTAAAGTTAGCAAAAAAGGTGCCTAGAGATATATTTTTGCCAGAGGATAAGCAGTTATGGTTTTTATTTGAACGTATTTATACGGTGTTTCATGATAAGGAGGTAGCTGTATTAAGACGGTTTGGTTTGACACCGATGCAATATAATGTATTGGAGTTTGTTTATGTTTCGTCGTGTAAACCAACATTGGGATTTATAGTGGATGAGTTACGAGTATCGTATGGAAATTTATTTGCCGTTGTAAAAAATTTAACAAAGAAAGGTTTATTGACTTGTAGTGTATGTTCAACTGATAGACGATCCAAAAGCCTCAGTTTGACTTATGAAGGAAAGCTTTTATTTGAAGAAGTACAAGTTGTACATGATAAAGTGTTAGGTAACATGTTTTCAGTTATGTGTAAAAATAAGAAAAGTGATATTAGATCTGATTTAGCATATATACTTAAACATTTCAGTCCAGAAAAAATAGAATAATAGCATTAAAGAAAGTAATAGAGTAATCGATAGAGTGAGTGAGGATAATAGATTAAGTGGGGACGATAGATTAAATGGGAACATAGACTGAGTAGGGGAATAGTGAAAATAGAGGAAATAGGGTTAGTAGGGGAAATTAATTGGTTAAAGTAAAAAAATCCTACAATTTCTGCTAATAAGAAATTGTAGGATTTTGATGTTCTGATAGTTAGTTTTAAGCGATGCCAATCCAGTGCCAGTATGTTAGGGCAAATACGAGCATCATAACATAGCCGATGATGGTTAATGGAATGCCTGTAGTCATAAAAGTTTTTACGTCGAATGTGTCTGTACCGTAAGCCACCATACCTTGAGGTGAATTTACTGGTAATACTAGACCAAAGCAGATTGCGTATTGCATGAGCATGGTTACGCCGATTGGGTTTAGCCCTTCTGCATTGTGACCTACTACGATGGAGATTACGATAGGGATCATAGCAGAGGAGAGGGCTGTAGCAGATGCAAAGCCTAAATGAATAACAATGAGGAAGGCGGCCATTACAGCAATTAAGATAAATACGCTAGCGCTTTCAAGGGAGAAAGCATTTACGAATACTTGAGCGAGCCATGTAGCCGCTTTTGTTTTAAGCAATACAGAGCCAAGACCGATACCAGCACCAAACATAACGATGGAACCCCAGTCGATGTTTGGCTGTGCAAATTTCCAGTCCATAATGCCGATTTTAGGGAAGAAGAATAATGCAATGGCAACGATTGTTGTAGTCGTTGTGTCGATGGAATGTAGCTTGCCACCAGTAGCCCATAATGCGAGTAGACCAATAGAGATACATAATAGTTTCTTTTCGTCTGTACTCATAGGACCAATTTCTTGGCGCATTTTAGCCAGCTGTACATCGCCACCTACAAGTTCTTTGAACTCAGGCTTAATTAATGCTTGTGTTAAGAAGTAGGCGATGATGACCATAATAATAGAGAATGGGGCTGCTGCAGTTAGCCAATCTATCCAACTGACAGATGTATTCATCTGCGTTTGCATAAAGCCTACGGCTACAAGATTTTGTGCAGCTGCCGTTTGGATCATAATATTCCAGAATGTATCGGCCTGTACAGCACCTACCATGAGTAGAGCTGCTACGCGGCTTTTACGTTCAATGCCTAAGTTCTCAACAATACCGATGATAATTGGTGCTAAGCAGGCAATACGAGCTGTTGCACTTGGTACGAAGAAGGCGAGGATAAGGCCTGTAATAATAACACCTAAATAAATACGGCTCACCTTAGTACCAACACTAGACAGCACCAACATGGCAATACGACGGTCTAGACCTGTTTTACGCATGGCTACAGAGATAAACATAGCCGCGCCTACGAGAATCATAGCCGGTGAAGAATAACCAGAAATGATAAGCTTTAATGCATTGGCTGTGCCCATCGCCTTAGCAGGTGCTTCAGGATTTGGTGAGAACCCTAACAATAAGGCCGTAAGCGCTGTAATCATGGTAGCACTTACTGGATAGGAAACTGCTGACGTCATCCACAAGATGATAGCAAAGGCGAGCACACCGATCATACGATGACCACCGGTAGATAATGTGTCCGGTGTAGGCAATAATAAAATGCCACCTAAAACAATGAAGGATAAAATAAGTCCAATATTTTGAGCTGTTGTACGCGCCTTTTGTAGAGGAGCAGTGGTTGTTACACTCATAATAAAACTCCTTTCTAATTGTGTAATACCTATTACTTTATAACATCTAATAAGGTGAACTATATGAGTTAGACTATCCTATAAGGTAAACTATATAAGTTAGACTATATAAGTTAGATTATATAAGCTAGACTATATAAGCTAGACTATATAAGCTAGTTTATATAAGCTAGACTATATAAGCTAGATTATATAAGCTAGATTATATAAGATAGATTATGCTATAAGGTACACTATATAAGATAGTCTATGCTATGAATATTATTGTATCGTATTTTCTATAGAATTAGTTATTTTAATTATAAGAATATTGTATACATAAAGGGGATAGGTGTCAGTAAGTATACCTATATACAGAACTTCTAATGTCTGTTATACTATAAAAGTTGTGATAACAAATTTATTGTTGAAAGTTCAATATTATTGTTGACTTTCACCATTCGATTTGTTATTATAATTAAGTAATTTATGAAGCAGAGGCCATCCGCCACTCACCTAATACCAAGAAGTATGAGGTTAATATAGAGAACTCTATTCGGATGGTGTTTGCCGTCCGTTTTTTTTATTCTCTTGGAGGTGAACGCTATTAGCAAGGATACACCACGCATTAATGAAGAGATTCGTGCTCGTGAACTTCGTGTCGTAGGTCCTGAAAACGAACAAATCGGCATCATGTCTGGCCGTGAAGCGTTGGCTTTGGCTGAAGAAAAGCATCTTGATCTTGTGGAAATTGCACCTAACGCTAAACCACCAGTAGCTCGCATTATGAACTACGGTAAATATCGTTATGAACAACAAAAACGCGAGAAAGAAGCGAAGAAGAAACAAAAAATCGTAACTTTAAAAGAAGTTAAGTTACGTCCACATATTGAAGACCATGACTTTTACGTAAAAATGAAAAACGCATCCAAATTCTTGGGTGAAGGTAACAAAGTAAAAGTAACCATCATGTTCCGCGGTCGTGAACTTTCACATCCAGAACTAGGCATGGCAGTGTTGACACGTTTCGCTGAAGAACTCAAAGAAACAGCGTCTATTGAAAAAGCAGCTAAATTAGAAGGTCGTAACATGACCATGATTTTAGTAAGTAAATAATGTTTTGGGAGGATTATAATTATGCCAAAAATTAAAACTCGTCGCGCAGCGGCTAAACGTTTCGCAGTAACTGGTACTGGTGAATTCAAGCGTGCAAAAGCTTTCAAAAGCCACATTCTTGAGAAAAAATCTCCAGCTCGTAAACGTAATTTGCGTAAAGCTACATTGGTTGCAAAAGCTGACCACAAACGCGTAGCTAAATGCTTACCATACGCTTAATCGTTAACTATTAGATCGATACATCGTAATTTAGGAGGAATATACAATGGCAAGAGTGAAAAAAGGCGTTACAGCTCATGCACGTCATAAAAAGATTTTAAAATTAGCTAAAGGTTACCGCGGTACACGTTCCCGTTTGTTCAAAAAAGCTAACGAAACAGTAATGAAAGCGTTGTACTACGCTCGTCGTGACCGTCGTGCGAAAAAACGCGAATTCCGTCAATTGTGGATCGCTCGTATCAACGCAGCGGCTCGCATCAATGGCACAACTTACAGCCGTTTCATCGCTGGTTTAGCTAAAGCAGGCGTTGAAGTTAACCGTAAAATGTTGGCTGACTTGGCAGTTAACGATGCAGCAGCATTCGCTAAACTTGTTGAAGTAGCTAAAAACGCTTAATAGCATAACAATACAGACTAAGGACTCTCTTTGGAGGGTCCTTTTTTGTATGGTGAAAGTATGATATAGTGAAAACACATATTGTGTTCTGTAAAAGCGGGAGAATAGAGGAGGAGTAGGTAATGGAACAGTTATTTTATCTGTTGATACCTTTGGGTCTTTGTTTGTTTTATTTAGGTATTAAATACACGATTCGCTTTGGTAGAGCTAAGATGCTCTATGAAATGCCTTATGTAAATAAAGAAGGCACCTTTACGTTAGAGCGAGCAGGTACTTATGGCCTATGGCTTAGTGGAAAAATGTTTACAAAGGCGCCTATTGGCGAATTTGCTTTTAACTTAGTTGATGAAAAAACGGGAAGGACAATTCCTTTATTTCTATCTATTATGCGCGCTCGAGTTAATGGCATTACTCACTCAAGAATGGAATTATATACCTTTGATGCGAGGCCAGGTACCTATAGACTGTCCATTACAGAAGATCCCTTTGTATTAGATACAGTTATGAAAAAAGTAGGCGATAAGGTAATTAAAGGTGCGGTTGATTATAATCAATTTACTATACAAATCTATACACATACTTCCTTTGTTCTAATGTTTATATCAATTTGGATGATTGTACTTGGACTTATTATTGCTGTATTAGGCGGAGTTCTTCCTAACACTTTAGTGTGAAATAGTAGATAGTTTTGGCTATTTTATATAATGAATAAATTATCAGAAAAGTGAAATAGAAAAAGAGGAGTTTTATCATAGCTTGTAGAACTAACACAGTAATGACCTATTTAAAGGTGTTTGTTAAAAGGAGACAGTATTATGGGAATCTTTAAAAAACTATGTATGACCTCTTTGTTAGGTGTTATGTTGGCGGTACCTACCTATGCAACTTTTGTTACAGGTAGTCAGTCCGATGTAAACATGGAATTAAAATATCCATTGGTATATACCAATAATATGTTTGCACAAAAAGCAATTAATACAGACATTGCTAACTATGTTTTATACGCAAAATCAGTTTATTACGATCAACATGCATATCAGGTAAAGCAAAATTATAAAGTTACCTATGAAGACTCTCAAGTAGTATCTATTTTGTTAACTACCTATCATTACCATGCTGGTAGTGCACATGGTATGTATAACACTAAAGGCTTAGTATATAACAAGATTACGGGTCAAAGAATTCCGTTATATAACTATGTAAAAATTGCTAATCCACAACAAATAGAACGAGGCATTAACTCTGGGATTTTGCGCTTCTACAGTGAAGGTCATAAAAAAGCAGACTTACTACCTAACTGGAATGTAGAATATGTTTCTGACAACTACTACTTGAAAGGTAAAGGCGCTATAGGTCTTGTATATCAACCATATGAATTGGGACCATTCTCTTATGGGAATACATTCGTTGAATTCTCACCAAAAGCCATAGAATACTTTAACCGTATGAATGGTTAGAAAATAGTATATTGATAGGTTGAGTTCTAATATAAACTTGAAATAGCATAAAAGCCTGTAATACTTATGTTGAGTATTACAGGCTTTAATATAATGAAAGAAATAGTTCATTATGTGATATGCTAGAGTTATAAATTATAAAAAGTATATGTAAATAGATAAGAGAGAAGGAAATATAATGAAAAAAATACTTATCATTTTATTATTGTCTTGTATAGTGTTACCATTACAAATTCAGGCTATATCGATGCAAGATATAAAGATTAATAAAAATAATATTCCTATTATTACAGGTGAGAATTCTATCACATATTTTGTAGATAAGAGTTCTATTAAAAGTATTGAAGAAGATCAATCTATTTATAAAGTTCAAGCAGTTGTATATGAGGTTGAAAATAAAAATAGTCATAGACTTAATCCATATATTCATAAGGTTTTAGTTACATATCGATATGATATAAGACATACAGTAGCTAGCATATTGCGTGTACCACAGTATTCACAAGATTATTCTTTGCTTATTTATGCCAAACAAGCTGGTTCTGGTATGAGATTGACTATGAATAGTATAGAAGACTTTAATTATGAAGGTATAGCTTTTGCTAATTCTAATAATAGGGCAGAACAATATATTGATGTAGCTTTACGTGATCCTAAATACGTAGTGGGAAATTATATTTTTAAAGAAGCATATGGCACAAGTTTTGAAAATATGATACCAGTTATGAACTAAATTAAAGAAAATTGTTTTATAGATTACTATTTTATGGAGAGCTGTATATGTTAAAACGATTATTACTAAGTGCTGTAATATTAAGTGCCGTTAGTGTATCTAGTTATGCTGTTGATGTGAATATTCCCGGTGCAGATCCATCAATTTCAAAGGATGCGTATCAAAACTATCGTAAAGTTGATAAAACTGCTAAGGATATGGAAGTAGATGTAGGTAGTCAAATTAAGGCAAAATATACTAACAATATGCCTGGAAAATGGTCAATGGATGAGTTAGTATACATTACTGAGGAACTGAATCATTCCGTAAATTTCTCGTCCTCTGTTTTTATTCTTAAAGGTAATGGTGCAAATATTAAATTTACGATGCCTGTGAGTAGTCAGTTTGGTAAAACTGTGGAAGGGGACCCATTAACTACAGATGTTAAAAAAGGAAATATTCTTTTGATTGATGGAAATTTACATTATACCATTCGTAGGGATAATGAAAACTCCATAAAAGGAAACTCCTTTTCATATCCTACTATTAAACATGCTACATGGGAGATTAGTCCAACGCAAACTGGTGCTTTAGAAGGGGCAATTAACTTTAGCGTTAAATCAGAGCCTTCTATGTATTATCGTATAAGTTATGATTTGTCTAAAAAAAGAGAAGTAGAACTGTTAAAGAAACATGATCAGGAATATGTGTATAAAGAATTAATGTCTCCATTAGTTAATTATGTTTTACCATCTATTGAACCAGCTAAACAGTTACTTTCCAAAACTAAACCAATAACTATAAATGGATTTACATTCCAAACATTAAAATCAAGTAATTTGACATATCATGGTCCGGATAATGATTCAATTTATATTTATGATGGTAAAAGTTATCGTGAAGGCATTATGGTCAGAGAGTTACGGCCAGAGGAGTTAGCAAATCGCCATAAAATTAACTCTAAATTAATACAACATTTCATTATGTATAAGCCTTATTCTGATTATAAACCAATCCAATACGCTACAGTTTGGAATGATGCTACTCCGGCCATCTATATGGAGGTAGAACGTTCTACATCTAGAATGTACATTCAATCGCTGTATGACGATAAATATTTGTATACACACTTTATAATGGCGGACTTTGATTATAAGACGCCAGCAAAAGATCTGCGTGACATAGTTCAATATGTAGATAATGCAAATGATGCAGATAAATACTCAAGAAGTCTACCAGGTATGGCAGCTATACCAAAAGATATGTTTGATATGGACTTTTCTAAAACGCGGTAGAAAATTATGAATCGTAATGAATTACTTCAATACATACAACAAGAATATGTCTGTAATGTTAAATATCCCTGGGAGAGATACCCTGACTATATGGTTGTCCGCCGTAGGGATAACCAAAAATGGTTTGCTGGAATTTTTGCTATTAAAGGCTATCAAGTAGGTCATGATACAAATGAACCTATGAATATAGTCAATCTAAAATGCGAATCTGACTTGATTCCTAATCTGATCCATGAAAACGGAATCTATCCTGCGTATCATATGAATAAAACACACTGGATCTCGGTGGATATTGAAGGGTATGAAGATATAGAGAAACTTAAAATACTAGTGGATATGAGCTATCGGTTGGTGGGGCATAAGTAGCCAAATTTGTTAATAGGTACTATTTTAATATTTTTCTTATCTTCTGAAAGTATATGACAAAAGCCTATAGTACATGTTTAGTACTATAGGCCTTTATCGTGTTTACCATATTATCTTCTATATCCGCCGCATCCTCTAGTATTAGAGTTTGAACCGCAATAATTTTGATTGTTATTGTTGCATGGTGCATAGTTAGTATTGTTCGCATTGTTATTGCAGTTGTATTGTGTGTTAGTGTTGCAATTGTACTGAGAGTTATTGCATACATAATCGTAAGCAAATCCTGTAGATACAGCAGCAGTCACGGCTAAGAATGTCATGACAATTATACGTTTTGTAAATTTCATAGATATCATCTCCTTCTTCCTATACATATAGTATACTACTATGAGTCAAATAAAATATGATATTCTATATATATAGTATTTGAGAGAATTCAGGAGGGAAATAATTAAATGAAAAAGTTATTATTAGCACTACTAGCTATTAGTACAATTGCTTTTAGTTGTCAAGCAAGAACATCTGAGATAGTTGGTAAAGGCGAGGGCTACGGTCCTTACAATGGTTGGGTTGTTGCAGATATGTCTATAAATGATGGTGTTGTATCTGAAGTAGCAGCATATTCTATGCGTACATTTAAGGATTATGGACTAGTTCCTGTGGCTTATTGTGCATCTGGTGGAAGCCATTTAGGCACTTACTATCTGTTTTATGTAAATCCATACCATGATTCATTAATTATTGGGAGAGAAGCTGGCGTGGCTTCTCATGTTAATCCATTTGCTTCGAAATCGAAACCATTTGATAAAACTGGTGAGTTTATTCGTTATACAGATATGGAAGTTAATCAGGATTTATATAGAAAAATAATTAATGTGGCTAAGGCTGAATTTAATCAATATCAGCAAGTGTTAAAGAAATAGAGAATAAGTATTTATATATGCGCTATATCATGTCAGATTTAGATTATAAAGTATCGTCAAAAGATTTATGTGATATGGTCCAATACGTAGATAATGTAAATGATAAAGATAAATACTCAGAAAGTTTAGTCGGTATGTTAGCTGTACTAAGCGGTGTGGTTAATATGACTTTATTTCCTAAAAAGCAGTAAATTAATTCCTACCCTAATTCGTGAAAGTGGAATCTACCCTGCGTATCATATGAATAAACAACACTGGATCTCGGTGGATATTGAAAGATATGAAGATATAGAGAAACTTAAAATGTTAGTGGATATGAGTTATCAGTTGGTGAGGAAGAAGTAAATAGTTAATGTATGTAGATTAAATTTGTTTTAAATATGAGAGAGCCAGTAGTGCTATAGAAATAGCACTACTGGCTCTCTATTTTCTTACTTATCTAACTTGAGATTAAGTTTATCTATATTAGAATTTGTTTTATCGGCCGCCAGTGGTTGTTCTGATAGAACAACTTGAGGTTCGTTGTAAGTATAGCTCAATTGATGGTTATATGCTAGTTTAAAATAGTTAGATAGCTCTTTATTTATACAGTAAATATAACAGCCCTTTTGGCCTCGTGTCATTAATGTTCGGTAGGTATTTTTCACAATCTCATTAGCAATACGTTGTGCTTCTTCAGGATTTTCCTTTAAAAGTTTTTTGATACCTTTAATAGATTGATCTGTTTTTGCACGTTTATTAATGTCCACAATGAGTTTGCCGTTTTCATAACGTAGATCATCACCAATAATTACACCTACGTATTCAAATTCAAGGCCTTGAGTAGTATGAATGCATCCAGCTTCATTGATAGAGTCAGGATCAATAGCATATGTATCAGAGTTACCTAGATTCCAACTGATTCCAAAATTATGTTCTGGTATTTGGATATCTTTTACGAGCGATGTCATGCGACCTTCTTTAGGCCAGTCCCAACAATAACCTGCTAGAACTCGAGATTTATTGTTTATTTTGTTTTTTTCTTTTATAGCATCATACATTTCATGAGGGTTATCAAAGATTTTAAAATCATAATCACCTTCAAATCCGTCGTAGTTAGCTGTTTCTGCAATTTGTAGTACATTATCAAGCCATGCTAAATAGCCATCTGAGCCATTACAACGGAATTGAGATTCTAGTACACCTTCATATATTAGTGAATTTTGCTTTTGTGCAAAGTTTCGGATTTTATCAATTGTACCAGCATCATTAAAGGTAACACGTTGATTTCTATCGATAAAGAATACACTAAAGATAGAGGCGTTAATGATTTCCTTGATTTGATCTTCACCTTGGTTTTGGAACATACCAGATTTTTCACGTAATCTATGAGCTTCATCAACAATTGCAATTTGAAGTTCGTTCTTTTTCCGTGTATGGAAGGTGCCACTACTTTGGAATAGTGCTTTAATATCTGTTTTCTTAAATCCTTTTTGTAGCATGGTGCTATATACATTTCGTGGAGCAGCATTTGAAGTAATATACTGTGCCATATAACCATTATGAATACATTCTGCTAATAAGTTGATCGCTACTACACTTTTACCAGTACCAGGACCACCACGAACTATATACACCGTTTTTTGATTATTTTTAATAGCATCAAGCGCCGCTTTTTTTATTTGTTCAAACTCAACCTTTTGATCATCAATAAGAATAAACTCCTTATTGCCTTTTAACATATTTAAAATAGAATCTTGAAGTGATTTTGATGGTCTCAACTTACCATGTTCAATGGACTCCATGATATTTGTAGTATCAGGCTTTGGAATATAGGTTTTGATAAAGTTACGTAAGCTATCCATCTGGCCCAATGTGAACATTGGAGAAATATCTAAAATACTATGATAGATGGGGTCACGGAGCTCAGGAGATATACTTTCATCAAAATTATGCAAAAAAGCACATGGATGTAACTCAATAGGTCGATTCTGCACATCCTCATTGAAGTTTTCAATAAGACTACAATAAGACCAAGCTTGATAAGAAGGGTGGGTTACTTCACGAATTCCACCGCCAAGGTAGGTTGATACAATATTATCTTTATCTGTTACCTTGAAAGCTTCGCCCCATTGTTTAAGCTCCACAATAACTACATGCTCTTTATTCTCTTGATCTAGTCCTGTAATAATGAAGTCTACACGTTTTTGCGTATTTGGAACAATATATTCGATAGCAACACCAGCTAAGTCCGGTATAGCAAAATCACGCATAACATTAGCCATATAAGATAAAGAAGTTTGCCATGAATGAATCTCAGATTCGCCAACACGACGATATTTCTCTGTTAATGTTTGATGTAATTTTTTGACCAAGACACCTTGTTCAAAATCTTGGATAAAATCTTGTTTTGTGGAAGAGTAGATAATCATATTTATTGTTAGCCTTATATTCTTAATTCATAATGGTTCACTTAATTTTCATTTTTGGAAAATCAATAGTATAATAATATTATTATAGCGGATAATTACTAAAAAATATTAAATCGGAGTTGCAATAAATTTATGAATAATATATTTTCTTTTGCCACCGGCGAGTTATCTCAAGATGCTTTTATTTGCTGGTGTCTTAATTGGATTAATGAACCAGATAATGTAACTACACATAGATATCGTCAACTTGGTTTAGATTTACTAGCAAAGCTAATAGATAACTTGTCAGAAAAAAATCAATTAATAAATGTAGATATTAATTCAATAGATAAAATTATTTTAGTTCAACAAGTGTTAAATATTGATGTATTAGCTATAATTCCTCAATATAAGTTAGCTATTATCATAGAAGATAAAACAAGTACTAGTGAGCATGGGAATCAAATTGAATTTTATAGAGAGTCTCTTGAGGATGTTTTTAAAAATAAGAAACCTTGTAATGCTTATAGTAAATTAGAAAAAGCTTTTAAGTTACTAGAACTTAATATTGAACATGCTGATATAGTAAATTATCATATTCATACGGTCTATTTTAAGACAGGCTATTACTTTGATTATGATTGGCAAGTAGCTCATAGTGCTTCAGTGGATAATTATTTAACTGGTCCTATGTTTTGGGATATCTTGAAGCATTATCATGACTGTGAAAGTGATATTTTAAGAGGATATTGTGAGCACTTAAAAAATCAACTAGATTGGTATCAAGCTGTATCTAAGATTGATGGAAAATATGATGATGAAGATTGTCATTATATTAAGTGGGAACGTATAACGCAGCATGGTTTTCTACAGGTTCTATTTGATAATGAAAGTTTGGATGGAACTTGGTTATGGAAAGATATGAGTACATATACCAATTAATATAGTACCGGTACAAATCAGGGCGGCAGTCCTTGGACTAACCGTCGTTTTTGGAGTCGGATAGAAGCAGAGGATATCTGGTCTGACCCGCCAACTAGCTTTAAGCCTTGGATGTTTTGGCGCGTAGATCATGACTCAAAAGGTTTATATCTATCACTGCGATATTATAATAATGACTCAAGCGAAGCCGGAAAGGTATTACGTAAAAGGGTATATGCTCAGCTTATTACTATGATTGATAAAGCCATTTCGAATGAATTGGAGACATTAAGTCGAGCTTATAATCAATGTGTTACTAGACCTCAACATGGTAACTATTATGAAAATACCTTGATTCATATTGGTATTGAACAAGTGTTAGCCTCTTGGGATGAAAATAAAGGACAACCGTTTATTGAGTGGGTACGCGATATTGATTGCAAGCTAAGAGAAACGATTGAAGCTTTTGATTGGGAAAAGTTTTAAGTTATAACAATAAAACAAGGAAAGAACTCTTTCGATTTCTTTCCCTGTTTAGATATGATATAATTTATATCAAAGTGAGGCATAAATGGTTTGGACGCCAGACTTCGCTTCTAAAGTAAAAATTTGAAGAAACGGTCTGACTTCACAGTCGGGCCTTTTTTCATGGCTTAATGCCGTGAAAAGCTAGCTTTAGCTAGACGTCAATTTATTTAGCTGCCATGATAATGGTCGCTACAAGTATACCAAAGGAAATCATTAACGATAACACTTTGTATGTACTTATATTGATCACCGCCAATCTCTAGAAGATTAGCAAAGACTGGACCCATTTAGAGGCCTCAAGTTCAATATAATGTTGTGAATAATAAAAGTAAATAGATTAGAGGTTCCTAATAGTCACCTAGGTGACCAATAGGAACCTTTTTCGTTTTGTAATCGTATTCATAATTGTGTTCTTATTATGTTACAATACAGTTAAAATTACTATTTTTGGAGAGATGTATATGTTAAAACGATTATTATTAAGTGCTATTGTATTGAGTTCAATTTGTGTATCTTGTCATGCTATAGATGTAGACCTACCTGGTGCAAACTCCAAAATACCTGAAGATGAGTATAAAGATTATGTATATCTTAGTCCTAAAATCGCATTGGAGCAAATTGCTAGTACACAGGCTATGATTAATCAAATTAAAGCTGATGGTACTTTTGAAAAATTAAAAGAATGGCGTAAGATATCTGATGATGCTGAATTGGAGAAAACGTTACGCCATGATTTTAAGCAGTTTATGACGCCAATAGATGGACAAACAGAAATAATAGAACATACAGAAAATAGTGGGATACAGCTCACAGTTCCATTTTCAAGTATATTTAAGATTCAAAATAGTGAACATAACTATACCTTAGAAGGTCTTACTGGCAGTACATATGTCGCTAGAGATTATAATGTTGTTGAAAAAGGTGGTTCTGAAAGAACATTTATTTATAAAAAATTAGATAATACAAAATATTGGAATCTAAACGTTACTAATTTGGATAAATCAAATCAAGGTACTATTGTAGGCATTACTTTTACAAGCAAAGATAATCCTAATACTAGTCATAGTATTGGTACGTATGTTGCAGGATCTGAATCAGAGTCAGAACGTAATATAAAAGCCAATAGAATTCTTGCCAATTATGTATTGCCTTCGGTACGTTCCTTGAATAGACTTAACGAATTTTCTACTATTACGATGTCGAAGAATTTACAGTATCGGATACTAAATGGTTCAACTCGTACAGAATCGACAGATAAGGACAGTATATATGGATCTAAATCTTATACTGTAACGCATAAAGGACCACATGGAGTAAATCAAGTCCTTCAGATGATTCCACTACATGATAAGCAACAGCATTTTTTATTGAATGCCAAACCAGATGATCCATATAACTTTGAGACCCATATTGAGTATATTAATTCTTTATATGGTCATACCTTAAATAAAGAGATTAGATTGTCTCGGATTAGTAAAAGCTTCGTCTGGTTTGATGGTATTCCGGGGTTATTATTGGATTATGAATTATCTAATGGAGAGGGTAGATTAGAATTTATAACACGCGATAAGGACTATGAATATCGTCATATTGTTTCATATCGAGTAAATGGCTATTATACTTTGGAGCAACTAAAAAATATGTTGTTAGATGTAAAGTTGTTAAATACTGGAGATATATATAATAGAGATATTGACTTATTTAATCTAAGATTAAAGTCTTAGCTTATCTTGAATTGCAATAAGTAATAAAATAGTGGAGCCTAATAAACATATATATGCCTATTTGGCGCACAATGATAACAGGGAAAGAAATCATACGATTTCTTTCCCTGTTTAGATATGATATAATTTATATCAAAGTGAGGCATAAATGGTTTCGACGCCAGACTTCGCTTCTAAAGTAAAAATTTGAAGAAACGGTCTGACTTCTATGTCGGGCCTTTTTTCATGCGTTCTCTCACCGCCAATCTCTAGAAGATTAGCAAAGGCTGGCCCCATTTAGAGGCCTCAAGTTCAATATAGTGCTGTTAATTATAAAAGTAAATAGATTAGAGGTTCCTAATAGTCACCTGGGTGACCAATAGGAACCTCTTTAGATTTGTAATTAATTCGGGGGATTTTGGTTGTGATAATTCATTTACAATTTTATAGTACTAGAATTAAGTATCAGTTATGCAGACCTCGTTTGCCATATATTTTTAAGATTATAGCAATAATTGCATTTAATACGAATAGAAGAGCAAAGCATATTAAGGCTGTAGTATATCCATATCCTGCTTCGTGAAAGTATGACACGAGCATAGGACCAACGATACCTGCTAATCCCCAAGCGGTTAGAATGCGGCCATGAATAGTGGAGAGTTGGCGTATGCCATAGAGGTCTGCAAGATATGCTGGCATACAGGCGAATCCGCCGCCATAGCAGGTGATAATGAGAAGAATTAAAACTTGGAATGTTAGAGCATTATTGGTTTCGGCAAGTACGTAGAATGCGATGATTTGTATAATAAAGAATAGTATGTAAGTTTGTGCTCGGCCAAAGTAGTCGGAGATAGTAGACCATGCAATGCGACCTCCACCATTGAAGATACCGATGATACCAACTAGTGATGCAGCCGCTGCAGGCGTCATACCAATGGTTTCTTGTGCCATAGGGGACGCTAAGGATAGAAGACCTATACCACAGGTACTATTAATAAAGAAAATCCACCAAAGGGCACCAAATTGCCAAGTTTTCATAGCATCATTGGCTAGCATGCCATGGTTATGAACGTACATAGTGGATTTATCTTTCGTAGTTCGAGGTGGTTGTTTTGGTTGAGGTGCTTTCAAATAGAGAGAAGAGGCGCCCATAACCACTAGATAGATTACGCCGAGGATAATGAAGTTATTTACTAATCCAACTTGAGCTACGAGGAATTGCATAAGTGGTCCTGCAATGAGTGAAGCAAATCCAAAACCCATAATAGCTAATCCCGTAGCAAATCCTGGGCGATTAGGAAAGTATTTTACCAGTGTAGATACTGGTGTTATATAACCAATACCTAGTCCGATACCACCGATGATACCATAGAATAGATAGAGTAAGGTAAGATTATGGACACTAAGTGCATAAGCAGTACCTAATAGTCCTGTCACCCAGAATAACATGGCAAGAAGGCCGCTTTTCTTAGGACCTATTTTTTCTGCAAAGGATCCTAAAAAGCCTGCAGAAAGTCCAAGCATCAGGATAGCTAGGGAGAAGGTCCATGTTGTTTGTGACATAGTAAAGCCCATATCTGCCATAATAGGTCGTGTGAGCACGCTCCATGCGTACACACTACCGATAGATATATGTAGACCAATGGCTGCTAGTGCAATAAGCCAACGATTTCTCATAAGAAAACTCCTTTCATATAGGTGAAATGATTAAAACTTTGTACAGTATTATTTGCTACAAGAAAATAAAAAAAGACCGCCTGAACAAAAGTTTGCCCAGACGGTCGGCTATCACACGATGTGTGCTACTGTGCATGTAGTCAATTCTACGAATCCGTCAGCCCAGTAGGAATATATTATTAGTATATCAATTGATACTATATCTTGTCGATGATATAAGTCACTCTGTTATAACAACTGTAAGGTTTATAAACTAAATAGGGACGGAAATTGTCTAATTCCCTTCCCTATTTAGATATGATATAATTTATATCAAAGTGAGGCATAAATGGTTTGGTCGCCAGACTTCGCTTCTAGTAATTTAAAATTGAAGAAACGGTCTGACTTCTATGTCGGGCCTTTTTTCATGTAATCTCTCACCGCCAATCTCTAGAAGATTAGCAAAGGCTGGACCCATTTAGAGGCCTCAATTTCAATATAGATGTGTAAATAATAAAAGTAAATAGATTAGAGGTTCCTAATAGTCACCTAGGTGACCAATAGGAACCTCTTTCGTTTTGTAACTATTATAATGGAATAGATTAATTATGTTACAATACAAATAAGATAATAGTTTTTAGGGAGAGGGAGACTCATATGAAACGTTGTATTACATTAATAAGCTTAGGCTTGTGTTTAGCCGTACCAATGCTTTCACAAGCTAGCGATATAAATCCTGTTATGTATGTTACGAATGTACATAATGGTCAATATGATGCGGCATTAGATGCTATTACAGATACAAAGTTTTATGGACCGTATCAATTCCGAGTATTAAAGAATGCTATCGAAACACAGGGTGAAACAAAGGACATTGATGGTAGGGCGTTTAGAACCTCTGATGGAGTATTTATGCATGTAAAGGCTAGATCTATTGATAAAAGTAGTGCATCCTTAGATAAAGAGGTTAAGAAGATTATTGAAGATAGAACGGTTCCTGAACCTACAGTTAAGATGGTATTGCCTGTTAAGCATGATGTAATAGAGGTCAATAATGATGGCGTGCGTAGTTTGCTAGCCGAATTTATGTATGGCTGGCCATTACATAATAGGATGGATATGGTATTAGTTACTGATTATGAAGATACTCGTTACTATTATAATTTGCAGTTTTATAGAGACAAGCTACCTGAAGGTATTCGCATTGAGCAGTTGCGCCAAATGATTATGGATGCGCAGTTCAGTTATAAATAAGTGATATCTAATTAGCACAATATAGTTATAAATAAAAGAGGTTCCTAATGGTCACAGTAGTGACTTATAGGAACCTCTTTTGTCGGGCAAGTAATTTACATGAATTTGTTATAAGGTTATATTACTTATAAGTGTGTTTTTTGATTCGTGGTGGTTTTATATGTTTTACAATTACGATAGATATAGCAATTGTAAAAGCTATCAAAAAGGATTCTTTTGCGAAGCTAATGGCAATAGTTTCTTGTCCCATTAGCATATAATAAATGGATCGATAAAAGCTGAGCCCTGGTAGTAAAGGGAATAAGCTAGTCATTAGGAAAACTATAGCAGGGCATTTCCGTTTAACAGCCAATATTCTTGATGCTATGGCGATGATAAAACCACTGATGAATATGGAGAGCATAACATTAGACTGTAGTGAAGATAATGTTAAGAACAAGAACCATGAGATGAATCCTAATATTGTACAATCGATAAAATGTTGTTTAGCTACACGGAATAAGATTGCAAATGCTGTCGTACCAATACCAGCCATTATACTACGCATAAACATAGAGGCTAAGGAATTAGTATCTAAATTAGAGGTATAAAGAGGAATCATTTGTGTGTTGAAGAGTAGTGATTGTACTACTGCGACTCCTACAGCCATTGAAATACAGGTAAGTAACGCGCCCATCATAAGGGTTATTCCTGTATTATAGTTATTCTGGCTATACTCTCTAATAGCATTGACGAAAGGAACTCCGGGAACAATGTCAATCATGGCTCCTAGTAATATAACTGATAGGTTGGAGCCTAATTCAAAGTGGATAAAGAGATTACCCAATAAGGCTATTAGAATACTACCTAAAATGGTAATCAATACATCAGAGCTAAGTATGCGTTTGATGGTACACATATAGACGCCTAATATTAAGCCTATAATACCTGCAATTATAGAGTCTGTTATTGAACTACCAATTGCATAGCTAAAGCCCGAAGCTCCTAACGTATAAGCTACTAATCTCCAAAAAAAAGAATAGTCTGACATGGTATCAATTTGATTAAGTTCACTTTCAATCTCCTCAATAGTAATATTTTTTTGTGTGATACGTCGGGAGAGAGCATTAACAGATTCAATTTTACTGAGGTTAATATCGACTTCAGGAACGTTATAAATACGAGTAATTTCAGTTCCATCAGCTTTCTTAGCAGTTGCAAAAATACCTCTATTGGATACGTAGGCTTCTAAATATTTAAAATTCATAGCTCGTGCTATGTAGTTCATAGTATCCTCTGTACGACTGATTTCGGCGCCACTGCTAAGTAGTATTTTCCCAGCTTTTAGTATAATTTCTAATTCCACACCTGTCATTATTTCCTCGTTATTCATTTTACTTCATTGTTATTTATATTGGACTTTTTGATAGGTCTACCTTTAGAAGATTCAGTTGATTTTGATTCTTCCTGTTGTTCTTGTAGAATATTGATATTTTGATGTATAACTTCTTCGTCTATTGAGAGATGCTCTTCTACATAGTCTTTTAGCTCTTGAACTGTTTCCGTATTTGAAAGTATTTCTTTTGCTTCATTATGAATATCTTCTTTAAGAGATTTTGTATCTGCTTGACTAATATCACCTAATGTATGGAATAGTTCGCGTTCTTTTTCTGAAAGATTTTTGTGAGGACTATGTTTTTTTAATGATAAATGGAGCATCTTTCTTCGGAAGAGTTTTTCCATAATGATATCTTTACGATCGCGGAGCCAGCCATAAATAAGAATAATTAGGAGTAATAGTCCCATATAACCGAGAATTGGGTAGAGGATACTAATCAAATCTTTAAAACCAAAGAAACTACATATATATCCTATGATTACTACAGAAATAATAATAATTCTCATTCTTTTTGTGCTGCCGTTGGCAAAACGTCTAGCAATAGAATAAAAAAGAGAGAATGCTGTATTAAAAATAAGTGAAAAGACTGTGATTGCATATATATATGCTAGCCAAGGATGAATTTGATTGGCAATAGCAAGAATCGGCAAATCTGCATCTTTTACTGTATCTAGATTGGCAAAAATAGAGATAGCAGCTATAAAAACAACTAATCCGACTAATAGGCCGCCACGAGTGCCACCTTTTTCTGCAATACCAATTCGAACAACAGAACCACCTAAAATAAAGGCCATAGAAACAGCTGTCATAGCACATAGAGAATAATAATTAATGACAGAAAACCATACATTGCTTGTGGCTGGTTTGATTGTGTGGGCTATAGCCTCTAATGTAGTCCAATCATGACTTTTACCAATAAAAGAGTAACCTGTAATGATGAATATCATTACAATCATAATAGGTGTAAAAACACCTAGAACACTGGTAATTTTATCAAAGTCCATAAATGATACGGTTATGATTAAAAGTGAGCAAATTAATCCGCCAACCCAAAAAGGAAGTCCAAATTGTTGTTCTAAGTTTGATCCTGCACCGGCTATCATAACGAAGCCCATAATAAAACTACCAGCGATTAGAACAAAATCAAGGATTTTTGTAATGATTGGATGGGAAATCTGTGTAAAAACTTCTTCATGATTGTCTGCACGATAGTAGCTCCCCAAAGAAAGCATGATTTTACCAAATGCGGCATTTAATAGACCTAGTAATAGAACACCAATAAGACCTATTTGGCCAAAACTTATAAAATATTGTAGAAGATCTTGTCCACTCGAGAGTCCTGCACCTACAATAACACCTATGTAGGCAAATGCAATTTTCCATGATTGTTGCATTATATTTTCCTCCTTTCAAATACATAACTTAGTATACAAAATAATATTATATCATACTAATGATTCAATTGATGGAAATCTTACTGCCAATCTCTATAAGATTAGCTAAGAATGGAGCTATTTATAGGCCTTAAGTTCAATACACTAACTATTGAATTGACGGCGTGTACATGTGAAAGTACTGCCTCATAAATGTAATATATATCACATTTTTAAGGCAATAGATTAAGGATAGTATTTATGCGTAAAAAATATAATGTGAAAATTGAAATAGATTAGAAAGAATAAAAGAAAAACCGCGAAAAATGAGAAATCTAATATTTTAATTCCCATTTTTGAGCGGTTTTAAGATGTAAATCGTTTAATTTATATGAATTTGTTATAGATTAATGATTATAACTTTGTACCTTATTTATTTAAGTTTTCCACAATGCTTAGAATATCTTCTGCTTTACGAGCAATGTGTGTTACGCCTAGTTCTTGGTGGAGAGATTCTTCTCTAAAGCCCCAGGTAATACCGATACATAGTAGGCCGGAGTTTTCTGCAGTAGCAACGTCAACTTCAGAGTCACCAACATAGATAGATTCTTCAGGAGTAGAGTTTAACTCTTTTAATGCTTGGAGTACCATGTCTGGTGCTGGTTTACGTTGTAATCCTGGTCTTTCACCAATAGCAACAGGTAAGCGATCGCCAAAATATTCTTTATTTAAAGGTGTAACACCTTCTTGA
Source organism: Veillonella sp. (assembly GCF_041333735.1). Taxonomy (NCBI): domain Bacteria; kingdom Bacillati; phylum Bacillota; class Negativicutes; order Veillonellales; family Veillonellaceae; genus Veillonella; species Veillonella sp. The sequence goes on along the minus strand of NZ_JBGKFB010000001.1, from coordinate 1,403 downwards.
ATTTTATTAGATACAATGGCTAATTTATAGCCTTTTTCACGCAATGCATCTAGCATATCTAAGATGCCAGGATATGGTGCTGTAGTATCTTTTAGATGTTCTCCATAGTAGATTTTGAACTCCTCAATATATGGTTCTAATTCATGATCTGATACTGTACTAGGCAAGCATTGACGCATCAAGTACGTTACTGCATTACCAAGTGCTGCCTTAACCTCTGCTAGAGACTTTTCAGGGAAGTTATGTGTACGTAGTACATGATTTACAGCATTTGCTAAATCTGTAGCCGTATCGAGCAATGTGCCGTCGCAATCAAAAACGATGGTTGTATATTTCATGGGGACCTCCAATACGAAATCTATATACTTTATAAGTATATGATAAATATGGAGAAAATCAAGAGAATAGCCGTATTTGTTACTATAATTGTGTTACAATAGTAGCAGTAATTATTACAGCGTATAGGAGGCGTAGTATGACTGAAATACAAGCTCTTTTATTGATAAAATCTATTCTTGAATCCGCAGATATTCACGGCATTGAAAATATTCTAGCCGAGGATTGCGAATACATGTCCACAGGGCGTGGTATTATTGGCCGCAATCGTAATGAAAGTATTGAGTTTTTATCCTCTATGACTGAGTCTATTAAGGCAGATAATGTGCCTGTTACGTGCAAGGTGATGCATATTACCGATGTGTACGAGGAGGATGCGCTATTCCATGAAGGCCGTCATGGTTTGACTGTTTCTTATGAAAGCGGCGATAACTATGTGTACATGATTTTTGTAGATGTAAATGATGAGGGGCTCGTAGACCGCATTGTATCTAGTCAGGAAAACTATAGTATTGAGTATGATGATCTTCATTTTGGCGATGATGAAAGCGAGTATGCTTTTATTTCTGCACCAACTACGGTAAAGGATTGGATTACAGCCCTCAGCATGTGGCTTGAAACAGCGAATGTCGATGTGGATGATTTTTATCAGTACATCGATGAAGACACACGTGTTGTATTCCAAAAAGGCGATGCTGAATCCATCACCCTTGAAAGTGGCCTTGATGTAGAAGATTACTTTGATCAGCTCATGAACCAACACTTTGATGCGGTACCTCATATCATTCGCGATGAAGAAGATGGCCTTATTTTAACCTATGGTCCTATGAGTGCCATTGCAACCCTCAATGAAGAAGGCGGACTAGCGCTTATTAGTATCTATATTGACACACGTGACGAAGATGAAGCCACTGATGAAGTTGGCTATATTGAAGAAGAACTAAGCAAAACAACAACTCTTGAAGAAGATTTATTTTAATTAACTCTATCAGTAAAATGTACTATACTTAGTCTAAATATATATGGTTAGCGAGATACTACCAGTTAAAAGTATTATGTTTAGTCTA